>JAJFHG010000063.1 GCA_021775735.1 Hyphomicrobiaceae bacterium | reverse complement strand
CGACATGCCCTGCATACGCATCACCAATCCCATAGCAAGGGCAATGGTCCCCGCCGCCACCGCACCTTGTTGCCAAAGCCAGATGGCAAGGCCCGTGCTTGACGTTAGCAGCAACGCGTTCAGAATATTGAGAACAACTGTGAGCCATGTCACAAGCCGCATCTGTTCGTGCACGGTATCGAGAAATCCACCCATACCTTCGCGCGCATAGTCATCCTCGCGCGCGGCATGCGCAAACAGTTTCACTGTTGCGATGTTGGTATAGCTATCGACAACCCGGCCGGTCATCATGGAGCGGGCGTCGGCTTGGCGTGCAGATACTTCACCTAAGCGCGGTACAAAGTATCGCATCGCTGCAAAATAACCAGCGAGCCAGATCAAAAGCGGTGCGGTAAGGCGAATATCACTGGCGCCGAAGGCAAATACGGCACCTAGAAAATAGACACCCACATAGACAAACACTTCGGTGACTTTCAGCACGACTTCACGAACTGCGACCGCTGTCTGCATCACTTTCGCCGATACACGCCCTGCAAAATCATCCTGAAAGAATGCCAACGACTGACGCAACACATAGCGGTGCGCCAGCCACCTGGAGCGCATCGCAAAGTTACCCATCAGGCCTTGGTGAACAATCGCCTCATAAACCAGTTTTAAGATTGGCAGGACGACAAGGATAATCACCGCGTAAACCACGAGCGTTGTGGCGTGATCATCCCAGAATGTGGCCCGGTTCGCTGTCGTCAGCCAATCAACAAGATTGCCAAGAAATGCAAACAGAGACACTTCGATCAGCGCAACGACGGCGGCAACGATGGAACAGGCCAATAGCAACGGCCAAAACGGCTCGGCATAGTGCACAATAAAGGCCAGTAGAGTTTCAGGCGGTTGGCGTGGTGGCGTATCGGGGAAGGGCGCCCGCCTGTTCTCCAGCCATGAAAAAAAATGCTTTATCATCGTCTCGTACTATCCTGACACCATGCGCATGCCTGACGACACACTGGATCTCATGCTATACGCGCAAGCTTTGTCGCCCGACCACCTGAGCGGTGTAGTCGTGGCGTCTTATATCCGCTATAGACGCCACCGGCGCCCCTATCCGGGCCATCAACGCACCCAAGGGAGCCTCCTTTGACAGCCAATCAAGACACACAGATGACCACAAATAAAGATCGCGCCGAAGCCTGGTTCCAAACATTACGCGACGATATCTGCACCCGCTTTGAAACACTCGAGGCTGAATTGCCAAAATCAGCGCCCGGCCCAGACATCACGCCTGGAACCTTCATAAAGACCCCGTGGCAGCGCCAAGATCACACAGGTGAACCGGGTGGTGGCGGCACCATGGGGCTGATGACAGGCCGCGTCTTTGAGAAAGTCGGTGTTCATACCTCAACGGTTCATGGTGAATTTGCTCCAGAGTTCCGCAGCCAAATCCCAGGCGCGGAAGAAAACCCTCAATTCTGGGCCTCCGGCATCTCCCTGATCGCCCATATGCACAACCCAAACGTGCCCGCCGTTCACATGAATACGCGCCTGGTAATGACGTCTAAGTGGTGGTTCGGTGGCGGCGCTGATCTGACACCCGTCCTTGACCGACGTCGGACACAGGATGATCAAGACAGTATTGCATTTCATTCAGCAATGAAGGCTCCCTGCAGCGCACATGCTATCGCTGACTATAACAAATACAAAACCTGGTGCGATGACTATTTCTACCTCAAGCACCGCAATGAAATGCGCGGCATTGGCGGCATCTTTTATGACTACCTTACTCCATCGCAAGAAGACGGTGGGTTTGATGCCGCTCTGGCTTTCACGCAGGATGTTGGGCGCGCGTTCGCAGATGTCTACCCTCAACTGGTCCGCGCCAACTTTGAAACACCCTGGACCGAGCAAGACCGCGAAGAACAGCTCATCCGGCGCGGACGTTATGTCGAATTTAATCTACTTTATGATCGCGGTACCATTTTCGGACTGAAGACGGGTGGTAACGTCGACTCGATTCTGTCATCCATGCCACCGGTGGTGAAATGGCCTTAAAGCTCATCTGCTTGATCTAAGGTATCAAAGTCGTGGCCTGTACAAACGTTGCAGCATAAAAGTTGGGGGAGACATGACAGGCAGACGTGGCCTCATCATTATGGTTTTGGGGTTGGTGATCACGCCCCAGTTGGCCGCCGCCGCCGAAACTCTCACCCACCACGGCAACTATAGTGACTGGAAGGTGTTTCGCCTTGTCCGTGACGACCTTACGGTCTGTTATGCAGCAACTGAAGCCAGTCAATTTTTTCCGCGTGGGCCAACCCGAACACGGCCTATTTTGTATGTCGTGCGCTACCCCAAAACGACTGCAAAAAACACCATCGAATTTCGATTTGGCCGAAACATATCAAACTATCAAAGCGTCACCGCCAAACTACTTGCACGACGCAAACAACCCCGTGACAGCTTTGCGCTTACGACGAAAACCACAACTGGCTTCATCCCACGGCAAGCGGATCAAACACACTTTATTAAAGCGATGGTCAAAGGTCGGCAGGTCGTTGTTGTCAGCCAGCCCGGCGTTGTTGACATCTTAGAGGACCGCTACTCGCTCTATGGAGCAACCAAGGCGCTCGCAAAACTTAAAGCGCTGTGCCCTGGCCCACAGCCGGTTGCACCCTCACTCGAGGCGAAGGGAGCCACAACGGGCAGCCCAACAGCCAAACCTGCACGCAAAGACCCAGCAAAGGGTGCACCGAAATGATGGGTTGGAAGATGATCTGTGCTGGACGTTCTCGATCAGGTGGAGCTGTGCGCACATCTTGCCATTTGGCCCTGGTGGGTGCGCTTTTGTTAGCCACGCCTTATCACCTGAGCGCCCAACCGTTGAAGCTCGACACGTGCCTCTTACTCTGGCGCCAAACGGATGCTGCTAAAAGCAATGGCCTCGACGAGCTGATGGCGATGGGCGCTGAGGGTGCGCGCACACGCCTCAATAAAACCCAACTCGACCAAATCAAAACGCATATTGCATTGATTGAACGGTTGAAGTTCCGCTGCCGACGGTTTCTGCCACCGCCGCCCGGCGCGGACATACCGTAACGTCACTGGACTGCGGAAAAATTTGAAAAATTCGCCCAGGAACGGCCTCAATTTGCCGAACTGCGCTTCCCCCTCAGCTCACCAAAGATAGAGACAAATTCTCTCGCGCCTGAATTTTTCATATTTATAGTCATGCGTTTTGACAGCGCCTGCATCAAACCATCTGAGGTTTTGCCGCGCACAATCGTATTGCGGTTGTAACCACGTCGAGAGAAGAAATTGGTTGTCGGCATTTTGCGTCCAACCGGTCGCATCATTTCAAGCCCTGTACCGGGCCCCGCCAAATTCATCAATTCAATTTCAGTACTCGAAAGCGACGTCCGCCCAGCCCGGCGTGCAATTTCTTTCAAGCCGTGCAGTTTAATCACCTGGAGCCACGGTCCGATGTCTCCATCAATGTTGATGGCATGCATACCATTGCCACGTGGTGTTCGTGACAGCTTGACTTGGCGTGACCACTTGTTGGGAATGGATTTAGCCTTTGCGTACATCTTGCGCAAAGCGGTTGCCTTATATTTCAGCTTCTTGCGGCGCGATTGCGAATTGGCGCGCGCAGCCATGCGATCAAGCCGCTGTATAAATTTACGACCATGCATGACCAATTCATTGATCGTATTAGCCGCCAACAGTTGCGCATACCCCAGCGCGCTTGAAATTGGCCTGCCAGTTTTGCGAATGGGGTGAATTCCAGCCTGCATATCCGCGGTGCCAAGGCCACTGGTCTCAAGCGCATAGACACGCACAACCTGCTCAGGTGTCAAACCAAGGCGCAGCGCTTCACGTGCATAGCGGCGTTTGAATTCACGCTCTGAGATGCGTTCGGGGACAAAACCATAAAAGCGTTTGGCATTGGCTAAAAAGTCGGAGACATCCGCCATTGTCTTACGCTTCTTTTTCTTCTTTGACTGGTCCTTGGTGCGAAATTTATACCACGCACGCGAAAGCCGCTTTGAAAGCCTAGAGCCAGAATACTTAGGTGGGTAGGACGACACATAGTCGGCCTTGGTTAACGTTATCTTTTTGGATTTTTTCCGGCGACGCACAGCGCGACGGTCTTCAACACGGCGCCAATATTTGTCGAGTTTAAAGTTATACAGTGTGCGTGCCGCAATATATTTTTCAAAAGCTCGACGGTCCTTCGTTGACAACGTGGCCGCAAATGCAGACGCTTTGGGAGAAGCCTTAGCTGCAGTTGATAAACCCGTTGGCAACAAGCTGACAACGAGCACCAGCAGGCTCGCCACCATGAGGTTGGCTAACGGAAGGTCGGAATGGACTAGACGGCGAACGGACAGCATTGAGGCACCCTTGTTGATCGTTTCTTGATAGCTCGGGTTAAATCGGACAGAAACGCCGACGGCGGTACCATGGCGTTCAGCACCAAATGATGGCGTGGGACACCGAATCTCCAACTTATAACAGGAATTTGCGCCCCAACGGACCGCGAACCGCCAAAGACAAGTGTGATAGTGTGTTGTAATGGAAGACCTTTCTCACCCCAGTGATGATCCACATACGGCACAGGCCTTTGCCAAATTGGCCAGGATTCAATTGGCCCCGCATCCGCCTACTTTGGTAACAGGCGCCTTTCAAAGTCCAAGCGACTTTGACCTGAACCCGGACGCTCTCGGAGAGGCGCGCGGGCGCGTGGCAGGACGTCCGGCTGCCGTGTTGGTACCTGTGATCGCACGCGATCAGCCAACACTTCTGTTCACCCAACGCCCGGTGCACTTAGCAGAACACAGCGGACAAATTTCCTTTCCAGGAGGAAAGGTTGATGCGCGCGACGCAAGCCTCGAAGCAACTGCGTTGCGAGAAGCGCATGAAGAAATTGGGCTGATTAAGGAGAACGTTGAGATCTTGGGTTTTCTGGATGGTTATCAAACCGCGACTGGATTTCTGATTGCACCCGTCGTGGCTCTTATCTCGTCCTCATTTACACCCAGACCCAATACGGAAGAAGTTGCTGAGGTCTTTGAAGCGCCTCTGTCCTTCTTTATGAACCCAGAAAACCATCAGGTCGAAAGCAAGGAATACAAAAAGAAAACGCGCAAATTTTATGCTATGCCATTTGAGAACCGCTATATCTGGGGCGCAACCGCAGGCATTCTGAGAAACCTCTACACAAGGCTTAATCGCTCATGATCCGCGTCATAATCGAAAATCTGCTGCTGTTTCTTCTGCCAGCGGTACTCTACATTGCCTACCGACGCACTGTGCGCTCCAGCCACGACAAGGATGGTACGGCGACAAACCAGCAATCTGTAGGTCAGGATATCAATGACGCACCATTTCTTTGGTTGTTTATGGCAGGCGCTGGATTGGTACTCGCGACACTGATTGCATTTGGATCAACTGACGGCGGCAAACCTGGGCAAACCTATTATCCACCGGTCGTCAAAGATGGCGTGAAGATTCCCGGGCATTTCAAATAACCTGACGAGTGTCCCCCGTGCCGCGTTCAACACCTAAAACCAAAACCAGTTTGCCAAACCTCAGTGACACTCATTGGCTGAAAGACCTCCGCACGCGGTCTGTCCTGGACATGCTTGAAACACACGGGGCTGAAGCGCGTGTGGTTGGAGGTGCTGTGCGCAATGCGCTGTTGGGAGAACCCGTTCACGACATTGACATTGCAACGACCGCGAACCCTGACGTCGTTATAAGCATCGCCGATGCGGCCGGTCTAAAGTCTGTCCCCACCGGTATAGACCATGGCACTGTAACCGTTATCGCGGAAAACAAGCCGTTTGAGGTGACAACCCTGCGCCGAGATGTCGAGACTGACGGTCGTCATGCCGTGGTTGCCTTCACAGACGATTGGACAGAAGACGCCAAACGCCGCGATTTTACGATCAACGCAATGTATTGCGACAAGGATGGTGTCCTGTTTGATCCTGTTGGTGGATTTGAGGACCTTAAGCAGCAACGCGTTCGTTTTATCGGAGAGGCTGAACAACGTATCAAAGAAGACTATCTACGTATTTTGCGGTTCTTCCGCTTTACCGCCACCTACGGCACCGGGAAATGCGACCCGGTTGGGCTTAGCAATTGTAATAAACTACGCGCTGGCCTGAACAAACTTGCTGGCGAACGCATTTGGTCGGAACTCACAAAGCTTCTTGTGGCACCCCATGCGGGTGATGTTCTGTGTGCAATGGACCAGAACCAGATCCTCACCCAACTCTTTCAACCACTTTGTGATGTTGGTTGCTACAAACGAGCAGTCGCCATCGACGCCGCTTTGCAAAAAGACGGTGACCCAATTCAACGCCTTGCCGCTCTATGTGTTTCCGATATCAAAGATGCCGTTTGGTTGTCTGAACGCTTCCGCATATCATCGCGTGCATCTGGGCGGTTAGCGCTGATCGCACAAAATGGCTCTGGGCCCATTCCAAGCAAACCAGAGTTGGAGGCCAAGACCCATCTCTATCATCACGGGCTTGAAGCCTTTCATGATACACTGCTGTTCTCATGGGCCCGTTTGAACGCCGCTCCCGACGATACAGCCTGGCATCAACGATTTACTCTCCCCGACCGTTGGCGCGCCCCACAGCTTCCAATCTCTGGAAGTCATGTATTGGCATTGGGCATTGAGCCCGGCCCGTCTGTGGGCCACATTCTCTCCCAGCTTGAATCCTGGTGGGCGGGCCACGGCTTCCCGGATGACCCAGAAGGCCTCAAAAAACGCTTGGGCGAGATCGCCAAGGTTACCAAATCCTAAATTTCTGCTTCAGAGTCTGGCAAACGCCCGCTAGAGTGTCCTCCTCTTGGGCTTTCCAACCTGTTGGTCACGCCCCAGACGTGGGTTTGGCCCGAGTATTGCTGCGCGAGTATTGCTGATTGTGCAGTGCTGTCCGTTGCATTGAGTTGAAGTGGTTGCGTTATGTCCAAGACAGATGAAGACGTTATGATTGCCTTGCGGGCCCGGGCTAGGCGCTCGGTTCAGTGCATTTTTGCGGCCCTTGCGCTCGGATCGCTAGCCTTTGCCATTTTTATCCATTTCAGCCCTGGCTTTGCAGGCCTCAACCCGGCGGAAATAACATCACTTGCCAACGCCTTCCTGTTTCTTGGCACGGCCAATACATTGACAATGTGGGTTTGGGATTTGCTTTTTTGGCATGACCTTGAAATCTAAAAAAAATGCGCCACTGATCGCCCACGAAAAATAAATAAGCAAAAAGCCACCCAATTGAATTATGGGTGGCTTTTGTATTCTCATAATACAATATGCAAACCGTGCTTTCTAAATCGCAAAGTCCTCAAGTTTTTGGCCTTTTTTCAAGCGCGCCAAAACCCAGTTTGGTTTACGCCCTCGACCCGTCCAGGTATCGGATGGATCATCGGGATTGGCAAAGCGAGCAACGCTGATCGACTTGCCGCGTTTCTTGCCGCCGACACCATAGATGTCAAAAATTGTAAAGCCTGTACCCTTTAATAGCTTATCTATCTTTTCTTTTAAGGCTTTACGTTCACGATCCCGAACCTGTGCTTTGGCTTTCTGCAACTCTTGTTCAAGAGAATTGATGTCCTTCAGTGAGAGGCCATCAACGGCAACCTTAGCACGCTTTGCGGCAGGCTTTTTTGCTTTCGCTTTGCGCGCACGCTTCGTCCGCGGTGTTTTTTTTGCTGCCTTACGCTTTGTTTTTGTCTTTTTGACCAACTGAAACCCCCAACTCGCAATACACTCAAAGATGAAGGCACAAATAGCACCCCTCAATTGCACAGGCAATCACGGATGATTGTCCATTTATTTCAATTCAATGCAGAGTTAATCTGAAATAGAGGTCATATTCATTTGGGAATTAAGCAGACCAAGAAACTGTCGGCTTTTCTATTATTATTCATCATGCTGCTGATCTTAAAACCACAATCACCAAGAGCCGTAAATGAATAGTATTGCCCTCAATATAGGGGCCGGGTCAGCCCGCTCACACGCCTTTTTGGTAGATGAACGGGACATGAATGCCGCATTCAGAATGAGTTCAATGGCTGATTGTTAGGGTTCAATCACCCTGAGATCCTATCTTCCCCGGCGTGATCCAGAGGGCCGAGCGTTCAGGGTCGCTCGGCCTTCAGCCGTTTTTGGACCCATAAGCTGGGGTCATGCACCGCCCACGGTGCAAACTGATAAAATACCCTCTTCCCTGTCATTTTATCCGCAATCTGCACATTTGCGATCTTTGGAAGGCGAAGCGCCCTTGAACGCATCGGTGCAAGTCGTTAGGCATGGGGCCAAGGACAAGCCCGAACGGACCTGGCTCCTTTAGGCTTTCCGTCAAGGCCAATTGCCCATTGATATGTTCAATTCCCCAGATGCTGATGGAGCTTCATCGTGACCTTCAAACTTCCTGACCTACCCTATGCATATGATGCCCTCGCGCCTTATATGTCGGCTGAAACACTTGAATTTCACCACGACAAACACCACCAAGCCTATGTCTCTAAAGGCAATGATTTTGCTGGAGCGGGTTCAAAATATGAAGGCAAATCGCTTGAGGACATTTGCCAAGCCGCATTTGCAGCTGGCGATGCGCCGGTCGTCAATAATATCGGCCAGCATTACAACCACACACATTTTTGGAATTGGATGAAGAAGGATGGAGGCGGCAGCCGCGTTCCCGCCAGTGTGCAAACCCTAATCGACGGTGCAGGTGGCTTCGATAAAGTCCGTCAGGATTTTATCAATGCTGGCGTTGGTCAATTTGGCTCAGGCTGGGCATGGCTTGCTATTAAAGATGGCCGGTTAGAAGTGATGAAAACAGCCAACGGTGAAAACCCGCTGATGCATGGCGCCAAACCCATCCTTGGTTGCGATGTTTGGGAGCATTCCTATTACATCGACTATCGCAATGCGCGCCCGAAATACCTCGAAGCGTTTTGGGACAATCTCGTCAACTGGGATTACGTAGAACAGATGGTGAGTGCGCAGTCTTAAGTCCGTCGGCGTGAATACGCAGACATTCAATTCAATTGTAAAAAAGCCGCGCCAACCAATTCGGTTGGCGCGGCTTTTTGTTTGAAACACTGTCGTGCGCGTACGGTCGACTTCGGCCGATGCCACAGGACGTTTATCGCCGTCCACCTAACGAATTCATAATCGTGCGCTTGATCGTTGAGGCGATCGTGCGTGAGATGGAGCGCTGCAATTCACGACCAATCATATCACCCATGCCTTGACGTCGTCGACCACGACTACGCCGACGAGATCTTGGCTTGGGCCCACCCATAATGACATCGGTCCAACTGCCACCCCCTGCATCAGCTTCCGCTTCTTCACCACGCTCCTTGGCTTCACGCGCCGCTTGTTCAGCAGCGGCTTTCGCCGCTGCATCCGTACGCTTTTTCAAAATTTCATGCGCACTTTCGCGATCAATGACGTCTTCATATTTGCCATAGAACGGGGAATACTCAATCACGCCGCGGCGTTCATCAGATGTCAAAGGTCCAATTTGACTTTCCGGCGGACGGATGAGTGTCCGTTGCACGATGGAGGGTTCGCCTTTGTTTTCAAGCATTGAGACAAGGGCTTCGCCAACCTCAAGTTCTTTGATCACCTCCTCGGTGTCCAAATCAGGATTCTGCCGGAATGTTGTCGCTGCAGCGCGAACAGCTTTTTGCTCACGCGGTGTGTAAGCGCGCAAGGCATGCTGAATGCGGTTGCCAAGCTGGGCTGAAACCGTATCGGGCACATCAAGCGGATTCTGTGTGATGAAGTACACGCCAACGCCTTTAGAACGAATGAGACGGGCAATTTGTTCAATCTGATCAAGCAACGCACTTGGCGCGCCATCAAACAACAAATGCGCTTCATCAAAGAAGTACACGAGCTTAGGCTTATCCAAGTCACCCACTTCTGGCATTGTCTGCCACAACCGCGTCAGCATCCACAGCAGAAACGTTGCATAGAGGCGCGGCTTTTGCATTAACTGGTCTGCCGCCAAAATGTTGATGACGCCGCGTCCATCTGGAGCTACGCGCATGAAGTCTTGAATATCAAGTGCTGGCTCGCCAAAGAAGAGATCACCGCCCTGATCTTCAAGCACCAACAGACGGCGTTGAATAGCGCCAACTGACGCCGTTGCTACGTTGCCGTATTTTTTGCTGATTTCTTTTGAACGCTCGGCAACGCTGACGATCAAAGCACGCACATCCTTCATATCAAGGATCGGCATTTTTTCATCAGCGGCGACACGGAAGGCAATATTCAAAACACCTTCTTGCACATCATTGAGTTCCAACATGCGTGCAAGCAACAATGGACCCATGTCCAATGGGGTGGCGCGAATAGGATGACCAAGTTCGCCAAACACATCCCAGAATACGCACGGGAAGGCGCGGTATTGAAAGTCATTTTCAAGACCAACCACTTTTGAGCGCTTGGCGATGAAGCCTTTTTCTTTACCCACTGCGGCAAGGCCACACAGATCACCTTTGATGTCGGCAGCAAACACCGGCACGCCAGCGGATGAAAATCCTTCGGCCAAATTCTGCAAGGTGACGGTTTTACCGGTACCCGTCGCACCCGTGATAAGCCCATGTCGATTGGCAAGTTTGAGCTGCAGATACTCTGACTTTGTGCTCTTGCCGATGAAAATTTTGCCGTCTTGAAGCACTGACTCAGCCATGTGTCCCATCCCTCCGCCCGAAGGCGTATTAACCCTTGGCCTGAAGGTCGTGCCCCCAAGGCCGTACTGGCGTGGCCCACGGGGCCATGCCTCATATGGGCAGGAATCACCCGATTCCCCCTCTGAATGCACCCAAGTTTTGCCATGCGACTGCGCGATTGCCCAGCAAGTGTGGGGATAACTGTTATGCGCCAAGCAGCGCATCCGAGTTCCGGTTTCTCGAGCCTGTCTTCACGGGGTATGAACCGCGACATTGCACGACCTTTTTCTGCGTGCGTTAACGTCCTCAAGACTCTATAAAAACGTGAATTCAGACTTTTAAAGCACTGAGGCATTTCTGATCCGCATGACCGACACTTCCGCGACACCAGCCACCACCCTTAAGCCCTTGGCGAGCGCCTTCGACAGCACCGACCGTAGTAGTTGGCGCGCCCTGGTTGAAAAGGCACTCAAGGGTGCTGATTTTGAAAAACACATGGTGGGCACAACCGCTGATGGCATTCGTATCGAACCGATTTATGCCCGCGACAAAAATCAGGCCGCAGACACGGCTCCGGGTGAAGCCCCATTTACACGCGGTACCAAACACAATGTTGAGGGTCTTGGTTGGCAAATCCATCAACTGGTCACTAACGCTGATCCGCAAAGCGCTAACCGCGTCATCCTGGAAGAGTTAGAAGCTGGCAGCAACGGCATTATTTTGCAGGTTGCAAGCCCTGGCATGTCCGGCGTGAAGCTCGCCTCAAGCGGCGATGTAGTTACCGCGCTCACCGGTGCCTATCTCGACTACGCGCCGATCCAATTCAACGCAGGCCTCCGTGATGTGGCAACGGCCAAGTTGCTCCTGGCTGCACTGCCGGGCCTTGGCACAGATGCACAAAACGTGTGCGCACATCTCAACATCGACCCCATTGGCAATTGGGCACGCTTTGGTCAACTGAATGAGGATCTAGACGACGCAGTCAAATCGGCCATTGCCATTGCCAAAGAGGCTCGAACAACAGCGCCAAAGATGCGCACGGTCCATATTGATGCAACCATACCTCACGAAGCAGGTGCCAGTGAAGGCCAGGAACTGAGCTACGCTGCAAGTTGCCTCGTTACCTACCTCAAGGCATTTGAACAGGCGGGCGTATCTCCCACACAAGCGTTTGCGCAAATCGCCTTCACCTTCGCAACCGACGACGACATCTTCACCTCGCTTGCCAAGCTGCGCGCCAGCCGCCGCATGATCTGCCGTATTGGCGAGGCGTCCGGCGTTGACAAAGACACGCTTGCAACGCTGCATATCACAGCACGCACATCCCAACGCATGCTTGCCAAGCGGGACCCTTGGACCAACATTTTGCGCACGACCGTTGCTTGTGCTGCCGCAACCTTTGCAGGAACCGAAGCAATTACCGTCCACCCCTTCACCTGGACACTTGGTCAACCTGACGTCTTTGCGCGCCGCATTGCACGCAATACACAAATTGTGTGTCAGGAAGAGTCCTCATTGGGTCGTGTTGTCGATCCTGCAGGTGGGTCTTGGTACGTTGAAAAACTGACCGATGATTTAGCAGAGGTTGCTTGGACAAAGTTTCAAGATATTGAACGCCAAGGTGGCCTGGTAGCCTCACTGAAAACGGGCGCGCTGCAAACTGACATCGCTGACATGCGAACCAAACACGATAACGATATTGCCAAACGCAAAAAGGCGCTCACCGGAGTTTCTGAATTCCCAATTCTTGGTGCTGATGGGGTGACCGCTGAACCGTGGCCGGCGACTGAGGCCTTATCTGGCACAACACAAATCACACCACTTACGCCGCATCGTTTTGCCGAAGCCTTTGAAGCACTCCGCGATGAAGCTGACCGTCTCGCGCGATCCAATGGCAATGCACCTCAGGTTTTTCTAGCCAACATCGGTCGGATTGCAGATCACAACACCCGCTCAACCTGGATTAAGAACCTTCTGGCAGCAGGTGGCATTGAAGCGTTGTCAAACGATGGTTTTGAGAATGGCGAAGCTGCCGTAACGGCATTCAAAACCTCTGGTGCAAAAACCGCCTGCATTTGCTCCTCTGACGCCCTTTATACCGAGCATGCGGGACCGACAGCAAAAGCACTTAAGGCGGCAGGCGCAAATCTCGTCTTGATGGCGGGCAAGCCAGGCGACGCTGAAGCTGATTACAGGGACGCTGGCGTAGATCAATTCCTTTATGCAGGTCTAGATATGGTTGCCACATTGCAAGACCTCTTGAACAAAACCGGATAGACTTGAGCCAACACGAATGAAACGCGCTGACCATCTCATAGACCTATAGTCAGCTCAATGGACACTGAGACGAACGAAAGCGACGTGAAGAACCCATGACAACCCTGCCAGATTTCACTCAGGTTTCATTAAACAGCACAGAGGCTCCATCCGGTGCGGCTCCGGCGCGCGCGCCAAATGGGTCGGACTGGACAACGCCTGAAGGTATTGCTGTTAAACCGAGCTACCGGGCTGGCGACAGCAACGGCCTTGACTATCTTGAAACATGGCCCGGCATCGCGCCTTACCTGCGCGGCCCCTACCCGACCATGTATGTCACCAAGCCGTGGACAATCCGCCAGTATGCTGGGTTTTCAACGGCTGAGGACTCGAACGCTTTTTATCGGCGCAATATTGCTGCTGGCCAAAAGGGTCTCTCGGTCGCCTTCGACCTTGCTACGCACCGCGGCTATGACAGCGATCATCCGCGGGTGAAGGGCGATGTTGGTATGGCCGGTGTGGCCATCGATTCCATTTACGACATGCGCACGTTGTTTGATAGCATTCCGCTGCAGGACATGACTGTCTCGATGACGATGAACGGCGCTGTACTGCCGATCCTGTCGCTGTTTATTGTTGCAGGTGAAGAACAAGGCGTCCCGCCCGAAAAACTCGCCGGAACCATTCAGAATGACATTCTGAAAGAATTTATGGTGCGTAACACCTACATTTATCCGCCAGCACCATCGATGCGCATTGTTTCGGATATTTTCGCCTACACGTCTACAAACATGCCGAAGTTCAATTCCATCTCGATCTCCGGCTACCACATGCAAGAAGCTGGCGCGACGGCAGACCTGGAATTGGCCTACACGTTGTCGGACGGCATTGAATATGCCCGTGCTGGCGTCGATACTGGCCTTGATATTGATAAGTTTGCCCCGCGCCTGTCATTCTTCTGGGCGATCGGCATGAACTTCTACACCGAGATTGCCAAGATGCGCGCAGCGCGCATGCTATGGGCCAAACTCATCAAGGAGGAATTTGCGCCGAAGGATCCACGCTCACTTTCGCTGCGTACGCACAGCCAAACATCTGGTTGGTCTTTGACCGCACAGGACATCTTCAACAATGCTGTCCGCACGTGCATTGAGGCCATGGCGGCCACACAGGGACATACTCAGTCCCTGCATACCAATGGCCTTGATGAAGCGATTGCCCTGCCAACGGACTTTTCCGCCCGCATTGCCCGTAACACACAACTCTTGTTGCAACAGGAAACCGGTACCAACCGTGTCATTGATCCGTGGGGCGGCAGCCACTTTATTGAGCGACTGACCTACGAACTGGCGGAAAAAGCTCAAACGCACATGCGCGAAATTGAAGAGCTGGGCGGTATGGCCAAAGCCATCGCGGCTGGCATCCCTAAGATGCGCATTGAGGAAGCCGCAGCCCGCACGCAAGCCCGCATCGACTCTGGAGCGCAAACCATCGTCGGCGTCAATAAGTTCCGCGTCAAAGATGAAGCTGATATTGAACTGCTGAAGGTCGACAACCAGTCCGTGCGCAATCAACAACTTGCCAAGCTTGAGCGATTGCGTGCGGAGCGCGATGAAGACAAGGTTCAAGCCGCGCTCACAGCACTCACCAATGGCGCGGCGGGCGACGGCAATCTGCTCGACTTATGCGTCAAAGCCGCGAGGGCAATGGCAACGGTTGGCGAGATGTCGGACGCTATGGAATCTGTATTTACACGTCACCGCGCCGAAATCCGCACCATCTCAGGTGTCTATCGATCAGAGGCTGGAAACATGAACAGCGATGTGCAACGGGTTCAGAGCCTGGTTGAAGCCTTCGACAAAAACGATGGGCGCCGACCACGCATTCTGATTGCGAAGATGGGCCAAGACGGTCACGACCGCGGGCAGAAGGTCATCGCGTCCGCGTTTGCGGACCTCGGCTTCGACGTTGATATTGGACCGTTGTTTGCGACGCCAGATGAAGCCGCGCGCCAGGCGGTTGAAAATGATGTCCACATTATTGGTGTATCATCACTCACCGCGGGTCACTTGACTCTGGTGCCAGATCTAAAAGCAGCCTTGGAAGCGGAAGGGCGCAACGACATCATGATTGTTGTCGGCGGTGTCATCCCGCCCTCTGACCATGACGCGTTGCATAAGGCTGGAGCGCAAGCCGTCTTCGGCCCTGGCACCAACATTCCGCAAGCTGCTGCCAAACTGATCGAAGAACTCAGTCAAAAGCTTGGATATGCCAAGGATGCTGCGGAATAGAATCCCGTCGCAGTTTGACGCGGCAAACCACTAAATCGTTGAAATGCGTTGACTTGTGCGCTGCAGCATGCGACGCAAGGCCAGCTTACGATCAGGCAATGACAAAGCGACGCTGATGCGTTGCAACGCTGCGGATCATCAAGCGATACATTGTGCTCAGACCGCGTGACGGGATTTGTGTCGGCGACTTGGTTTCTCAATCAACCGCCCTATTCATCCGCCAGTCTTAAGCACCCCAGATAACTTCCCCATCGATAGCCCCGGTCACGCAGGGCATCCCACCTACATCAACTGTGCTGCACCCCGCAGACAGATGAACGTCGCGCGTTATGTGACGCCGACGAACTATGAAAGACGACTATTGACCAATTTTACCGAGCTCGGCCTTGCCGCGCCTATCCTTGAAGCGCTGAAGCGCGAAGAGTATTCAACACCAACCCCCATCCAAGCCAAGTCTATTCCAGCCGTTATCGCTGGTTCTGACCTGCTTGGCATTGCCCAAACAGGCACCGGCAAGACGGCAGCGTTTGCGTTGCCGATTTTGCATCGCCTGCAGGAAAAACCCCAACCAGCCATTCGCAAGGGATGCAGAGCGCTGGTTCTTTCGCCAACGCGCGAGCTTGCCGCCCAAATTGCACAAAGCTTTAAGACTTACGGTCGAGACCTTGGCTTCTCCGTTGCGGTCGTCGTAGGTGGTGCACCACCGCGCAAACAAATTCGCGACCTTGCCAAAGGCGTTGATATTTTGATCGCGACGCCCGGTCGGTTGCTCGATCATATCGGTGAAAACCACATCAGCCTCAAAGGCACTGAGGTTTTGGTGCTCGACGAAGCTGATCAAATGCTTGATCTTGGCTTCCTGAAACCCATTCAGCGTATTGTCAGTGGCATTCCAACGCGACGCCAGACGTTGTTCTTCTCCGCGACAATGCCCGACCAGATTGCCGGCCTTGCCCGCGCGTTTCTGCGCGATCCTCTTCGCGTCACCGTTGCACCGGTTGCCACGACGGCTGAACGCGTCGACCAACGGGTGATCTACATTGAGCACTCCCGCAAGCGCGCGGTTCTGACCGAACTATGTGCTGATCCAAAATTGCAACGTGCCCTCGTGTTTACACGCACCAAGCGGGGCGCGGACCGGGTTGCCAAACATCTTGATAAAGCGGGTTTCAAGGTTGCAGCCATCCACGGCAACAAGAGTCAGGGCCAGCGCGAAAAGGCACTTGGTGCGTTTCGCAATGGTAAAGTCCGTATCCTGGTTGCCACAGATATCGCCGCCCGCGGCATTGATATTGACGCTGTCTCCCATGTCATCAATTACGAGTTGCCCGAAGTTCCCGACGCTTACGTTCACCGCATTGGACGAACAGGACGGGCGGGAGCCTCAGGTATTGCGATCTCTCTGTGTGATACATCCGAACATCATCTTCTGAAGGCCATCGAACGCCTGACCCGGCAGTCGATCCCAATGGAGAACCGTAGCAACGAAACGGTTGAACAGTTTGAAAAACACGTTGGCAAACGCGATGCTGGTCCAAAGCGACACGGTCAGAAACGACACACTGGACAAAAACAACACCAGTCCAAGTCGAAGCGGCATAAACCACGCGATGCTGCCAAACCCAGCCGCGCCAAGCGTCGTTCCCGCAAACCCATGTCGAAAGCGGGTTAAACGGTGCGGCCAGTGATCCGTATTGACGGTAATGGTGTGGTTCGTCTGTAATAAACGATTTGCATGCCACCCTGGGAGTGTTTAAGTCGGGCCCAAACCAAACATTCATTTGAGACCTTGCGCACGGCGCAATTAACACGTGAGAAAGTCCCGCAACATCAGTTGTAACTGGTTTGTCCGTGCCTCGGTCGAATGTTTAAATCTTGGTGCGGCTTTTCAATACGGGAGTTCTCTACATGATATGGTTAGTGATCGGTCTCCTGGTTTGGAGTGGCTTACATTTCATCCCAAGTTTAGCTCAAGGTTTGCGCAGCGCTTTGATTGAGAGCATGGGAGATGGACGCTACCGGATTGCGTTCTCCATCGGAGTCGTCGCTTCTATTGTTCTGATGGTGATGGGTTGGCGCGTTGGGGATCAGTGGAGCGTATATGAGCCTCCTACATGGGGCCGTCCACTTGGCAGTGCCTTAATTGTCATTGCATTTCTGTTGTTCGGACTGGCACATGCAAAGACGAACGTGAAGCGGTTTATCCGCCATCCGCAATTGGCGGGACTCGTTGCCTGGGCCGTTGGACACTTGCTTGCCAACGGTGACAATCTCTCTGTGTTATTGTTTGGTGGTCTTGGTTTGTGGGCGCTCATTGAGATGCCGCTGATCAACAAGCGCGAAGGCGCTTGGAAGAAGCCCGATCCGGAACCGCTCAGCGCTGAGGTTCGTCCGGTCGTTACGGGGTTGGTAATATTTGCAATCTTCTTTGCAGCTCATCCCTATCTTTTTGGCGTCTCGCCGATACCGCGCTGATGAACACCTCTGATTTTTGAGGCACCATCGCCAATCAACATCCGCTTTCGGTTGTGATCAAACGTCGGCTGGTGCGCGGTGCTAAGGTCATTCCTCTCCAGCAAACGAACCAGCCTCTTACACCCGCAGGCAGACCCGTTCCGGAAGCGCTGTCAAATCAGAAAGCTCGGCATGCAGCAGTCCAGGTAGGCGGTCACACGGTTGCTTGGTTCGGTTGATCCAGAACACAGTCATGCCAAAGTTGGCGGCGGCATGTGCGTCCCAGGCGTTAGCGGACATGAATGCAATATCGCTAGGCGCAACGCCTAAGCGATCAACGGCAAGCTGATAGACGCGGCGGTCCGTTTTATAAACTCCCACCTCTTCCACAGACAGCACTGGATCAATCAGATGGACAATACCGGAATGCGCCAGCGAGGCCTGCAACATGTCGGGCGTGCCATTTGATAAAATTGCGGTTGTGAGACCGACCTCCTTCAGTGTTTCTAAAACCGGTGGCACTTCGGCAAAGCAATCGAGCGTCCGGTAAAGGTCCATCAAACGTGCGCGCAATTCGGTGTTGTCAATACCCAGCGCCTCGAGACTGAAATCGAGCGCGTCTTGTGTCACCTGCCAGAAATCAGTGTGCGCGCCCTGAAGCGCACGCATCCACGTGTATTGCAACTGCTTGTCGCGCCACAACATCGTCAGTTGACACGTTTGATCCCCTAGCACATCGCGACACCGCTCGGCGGCGGATGCAAAATCCAACAGCGTGCCATAGGCATCAAAGACGCAGGCACGAATTGCAAGAGGCTGTCCCGTCATGCATGAGGTCCCCAGCACCAAATATGTGTTTAGACAGGCAAAGTTGAGCGCATTCGCAGGCGAATGTCGAGGTTGACTTAATGGGGTCGGGCCTAAGAACCAGGTCGGGTTCTAATAACGCCCAAGCGGGTGCTTGAACAGGTTTTCAACGCGGCGATTGCGTGCGCGATATCTGCGCCGTTTCTTGTTCGCCTCAATAGCTCCAACAGTCATCGGAGCTGGCAATGCAACATCGGCGGTCGCTGTTGTTGAGCCATCAGACGCGATACGCCCATTGCTTGGCAAGCCTGCACGCTGGCGGGCTTCAGAAAATGACGTGTCTTGAATAGATGTCGTTGGGTTGGGGATTCCAGCTGCGACATTGTCTTCACGCTTAACTTTGGTGACAAAGTCAGAGGGTATTTCTTTTTCTGCACAAAAATCGTTAGCCGCTGATTTCAAGAGGCTGAGTTGGGCATGGTCAGGTACGTTGACCGCCATCTTGGCATTCATGCGCTTGAGGAACCAGAACATGGCCGCTTTGGAGGATGTGCTCCAGGCGCCATCGACCGCGCCTTTATAGCATTGCACGCGGCGCAACTCGCCTTGCAGCGCCATGACGAGGACACGTCGCGCACGGTCTTCATCCGCTTGCGTAACCGGCGCAGGTCTTGGTGCTGTCGCAACACTATCAAAATGGCTTCTATCTGCATTGAGGACGGTGGGTTGCTCGCTGGCAATCTCGGCCACAACCCTGGGCGCCACAATTTTTGGCACGAAGGAGCTGTTTTGAACGGGTTCGGGCGTGCTGCTCGTCTTAAGACCAGACTCAACAGGAGGGGCACTGGCGATTTGGGCATCTGGATTGTCGCGGTAGACATAACCAACGGCCAATGTGACGCCTAAAATGATACTTGCTAAGCCAACTAGAAAACGCATGACGATGTACTCAACTCTTCCAGACCACTGAAGATATAGGGCGAATATGACTAATTTTATGGTAACGTCGGACCCGGCTTTGGGGATTTAAAGCGCTGTTCCAACGATTTGCGACCGATCTGCCGCAGTTTCGCCCAACTGGCCGGCTCTGCACGCCGCATGCAAAGCCAGCCCATGCGGCCAGCCATTGGAGCGGTCCGCCTGAGCGAACAAGGGCCACATAATCTCTTTGACGCCCAAACCTTGTCTTGGGTTCAATGGTCTTTCAGTTGCTGGCGCAAGCGTGGTCGAGATTTCTGTGTTGCGCTTGCAAACACGCAAAGAGTTCCGCTAGACCGTCTCCATGTTTGAAAACGCAAATACGATCAAACCCAGCTGATTTTGAGTATGTTCGAGGCGGAAAACTGCTCACACTTCTCCTGAACATGCTCTATGCATCACCCCAACACAAAGACCTGGGCCGCGGGGGCGTCAGGCACCACCCTAACCAAGGCCTGAACCTGATGTCAGATTGCCGTGACTTGCCCAATATCGATCCAGCCGCCTTTGACATTCCCGGTCTTGAAAAGCTCAACGCACCTCAGGTCTCAAGCCACCCACCGCGTATCCTTATTCTCTATGGTTCATTGCGTGAGCGGTCCTATAGCCGCTTTTTAGCGGAAGAGGCTGCACGCATTCTCACCCGCTTTGGCGCAGAAGTGCGTTTCTTTGATCCTCACGGCCTACCGTTACCCGATGATGCCGAGCCAACGCATCCCAAAGTTATGGAACTTAACAAGCTGTCCGTTTGGTCTGAGGCCCACGTCTGGTCATCACCTGAGCGGCATGGCGCGATGAGCGGCGTGATGAAAGCGCAGATTGATTGGCTGCCACTTGCTTACAAGGGTATTCGGCCGACGCAAGGGCGCACCTTGGCCCTGTTGCAGGTCTGTGGTGGCTCTCAATCGTTTAACGCCGTCAACAACATGCGCATTCTTGGTCGCTGGATGCGCATGGTCACGATCCCTAATCAATCTTCTGTAGCCAAGGCCTACAATGAGTTTGATGACGCAGGCCGCATGAAACAGTCGGCCTATTACGAACGTGTCGTCGACGTCATGGAAGAGTTGTATAAGTTTACACTTCTGGTGCGGGACCGGTCTGATTATCTAACCGACCGCTATAGCGAGCGCCGCGATGGGTTGGCACAAAACAACCCAACTCTAAAAGCGGCAATGGATGACGTGAGCACACGTAATAAAGCGCAAAGTTCGTCTTAGTCGTTTATTCCGCGACCAAGACAAACCTACTGGTCATTTGAGCTACTTGTCTTTTTTGCGCGACACGCCCGGAACGGAGGACCCAGAGTCATCCGATTTGGCTTTCTTTGTCTTCGGTCCTGATAGCGCTTTTTTTGACCCCGCACCGACAAGGGCCTTGCGACCACTGGCACCAGACTCGTCATTGAGCGCTTTTTTCGACTTTCGTTTGGTCGCTGGCGCAATGAATTCAAAATCAAGCTCGGCATCGGGCTCTTTGCCTTTGACGACAACTTTCACCGTGCCACCATTTTCAAGGCGACCAAACAACAACTCATCCGCCAATGGTTTTTTGATGTGTTCTTGAATAATGCGCGCTAAGGGGCGTGCACCAAACTTTTCATCATAACCCTTCTTGCCAATCCAAGTGCGTGCTTGATCAGACAGTTCAAATGTCACGCCACGGTCAGCCAATTGCGCTTCAAGCTGGAACACGAATTTTTCAACAACTTTGGCGATTACGTCTGGCGCCAATGCTGAGAATGCAATGGTCGCATCAAGGCGGTTGCGAAATTCTGGCGTGAACAATTTATTGATCGCTTCGGTATCATCACCTTCTCGGCGAACACGATTAAAGCCCATCGGCGCTTGTGCCATGCTGGCAGCACCCGCGTTTGAGGTCATAATCAAAACGACGTTGCGGAAGTCGATCTTTTTGCCATTGTGATCGGTCAGCTTGCCATGGTCCATCACCTGCAACAGAATGTTAAACAGATCCGGATGCGCTTTCTCAATCTCATCAAGCAGCAGCACACAGTGCGGAGTTTGATCCACACCGTCCGTAAGTAAACCACCCTGGTCAAATCCAACATAGCCTGGAGGCGCACCAATAAGGCGCGAAACTGTGTGCTTTTCCATGTACTCCGACATATCAAAGCGCAGCAATTCGATACCCATCAAACTAGCAAGCTGCTTGGCAACTTCTGTTTTACCCACACCTGTTGGGCCAGAGAATAGGTAGCAACCGATTGGCTTTTCAGGCTCGCGCAAACCTGCGCGCGACAGCTTGATGGCACTGGTCAGCGCAGAGATCGCTGGACCCTGACCGAACACCAATCGCTTGAGGTCACGCTCAAGGTTGGACAACGTTTCAGCATCCGACTTGGAAACCGTCTTCGGCGGAATGCGCGCCATTGTCGAAACCGTCGCTTCAATGTCTTCAACATTGATACGCTTTTTGCGTTTTGATTCCTCAAGCAGCTTTTGTGAAGCTCCTGTCTCATCGATGACATCGATGGCTTTATCAGGCAACTTGCGATCATTGATGTAGCGATCCGACAACTCTACAGCCGCCGTAATCGCTTCATTGGCATACTTGAGGTCATGGAAATCCTCAAAATAAGGCTTCAAACCTTTGAGGATTTCAATGGTGTCTGGAACAGATGGCTCTGTTACATCAATCTTTTGGAAGCGACGCACCAATGCACGGTCTTTCTCAAAATGCTGACGATATTCTTTGTATGTTGTTGAACCGATGCAGCGCACCGTTCCCGATTGCAACGCAGGCTTAAGAAGATTCGACGCGTCCATCGCGCCGCCCGAGGTTGCGCCGGCACCGATAACGGTGTGGATCTCATCAATAAACAAAATCGCGCCTGGGTAGCCTTCGATTTCTTTCATCACTGCCTTCAGGCGTTCTTCAAAGTCACCACGATAGCGCGTGCCAGCCAGCAACGAGCCCATGTCGAGCGAAAAGATGGTGGCATCTTGCAGCACATCAGGCACATCTTTCTTGATGATCCTGCGCGCCAAACCTTCTGCGATGGCCGTCTTGCCAACACCTGGCTCACCAACCAGCAATGGATTGTTTTTTTGCCTACGGCACAGCACTTGGATCGTGCGCATCACCTCGTCTTGGCGACCAATCAATGGATCGATGCCGCCGTCCTTAGCCTTGGCATTGAGATTTACACAATAGTTCTGCAATGCGTCCTGGCCGGATTTGCGATCATCGCCGTCGCCTAAATCCTCATCCGTTCCGTGAACAGTCTTAGGTTCTGACATGCCAGCGCGCTTGGCAATGCCATGAGAAATATACTGCACGGCATCGAAGCGGGTCATTTCTTGTTCTTGCAGGAAGTAAGCGGCGTGGCTTTCACGCTCAGCAAACATCGCAACCAGCACGTTGGCGCCTGTGACTTCTTCGCGGCCAGATGACTGGACATGAACAACGGCGCGATGGATGACGCGCTGGAACGCAGTCGTGGGCTGCGCCTCGCTGACATTCTTTGCCACCAAAGTTTCAAGCTCTGTGTCGAGGTATTCGTTGATGCGTTCTCTCAATTGGTCAATTTCAACATTGCATGCACGCATGACGCCGGCTGCATCTTCATCATCAAGCAGCGAAGCCAGCAAGTGTTCTAACGTTGCAAATTCGTGACTACGCTCATTGGCAAGCTCTAGTGCACGATGCAGGGAACGTTCAAGAGTTTTTGAAAACGATGGCAAAGCGGGGCTACTCCTTTTCCATGGTGCACTGTAGTGGATGGTCATGCTGTCGCGAAAAGTCCATCACTTGCGTGACCTTTGTTTCCGCAACCTCGAACGTATATACCCCGCACACCCCAACGCCACGTTGGTGGACATGCAGCATGATGCGGCTTGCCTCTTCATGACGCTTGTTGAAGAACTTCTCTAAAATCAAAATAACAAACTCCATGGGTGTATAGTCGTCATTCAACAATAAGACTTTATAAAGGTTAGGTTTACGTGTCTTTGGACGCGTTTTTGTAACGAGACCGGTTTTACCTTCCTCGTCGTTGCCGTCAAAGCCATCATCGTCACCTGCCGCTTTCAGTGGCAGCATCTCGGTTCTGTCGTCCATCGCGCGCATCTTTTTGCGTTCGCAGTCCTTTATCAAAACTGTACCAAGCATTCCCGACCAAGTGGATTTCTTAATCTCCACCAGGCCACAAACACTACCATTTTACTCGGTCCATCCAAAGGATGCCGATGATCTGAACCTCACGGTTCTTTAAGGCTATCTGGAGAAGCAAAATGCGTGACAACCCAACCAGGCCCTAAGATTGGCCCGTGCGTGGATATTTCAAGTCCAAAACGGGAACATGGGAGCTGATTTCTCACCTTTAAAAGCTGAAATACGTTGATTTTCAGATTTTAAGTTGCTTTGGCAAGGTGTCGACGGGTTGCAAGGGACGACCGCCCTCGCGCCGCGGGTGCAACGGCAAGGTCTACGGATTTGGACCAATCGTGCAAGCTCGGGCGCGAGACCCCATCGATACCCAACCTACGCCGACCACCGCACATACAAGAGGGGGCCGCAGAGCGACCCATGTGCTCCTTGCGACCCGTGTGCTCCTTGCAACAATCTAGACAAAGCCCTGCTTCGGTGTTGGTGGCCAACGCGGGTTGGCTCACAAACTGAACGCGTTTTGTCGCGACCGCAACTACGACGGTCCCTGCATGGGGGTGCCTAAGGACACGCGTTGCCCTAAGGTTGCTTTATCTGTTTGGGCGCATCGCGCTTCATCTGTTTTGGCGCATCGCGCTTCGCGTTCATTGCGTCATAGAACGGCTTATAAGCATCCTGTGCAATGTCAGAATATAGCGTACCAATCTTAGTCATCTCTTGCACATAGTCTTCAACACGCCGCACTGCAAAATCAGCCTGGATTTCCAGTGCTTGTTCCACGGACCTTGCACCAATCAAGCGCTCGAATGTTGACGTGCTTTCATCAAATGTTCGCTTGGAATAAGCGCCCATCTCTGTGGCGATGGCATGCACGCTTTTGTTCCAGTCCCCAAAGGCTTTGACCGCTGTATCCATGTTCGACTGGCCCAACTTTTGGATGTCTTCCAGATTGTTTTTCATGGCTCATACTCAGTACTGTTAGGATCAAGATGAGGGCTAACCCGCACGCGTCACGACGGTATTGGTCACGATGTCAACGTCGGGTCAGACCTTAAGAGGGTGCACGGAAATGACGTCATACACCCTGGTCCAATTTTATAACGCTCGTTAACAGACCATTCAAACAAATCTTTCTGGCTTTGTGGCTATTCCCACAGGCTCTTAACTGAATTTCAGAGCCTTTTGCGTAAACTCAATATTCAATGGAATGGGATGGCGAAAACATTAATGCCCAAAAGACGCCCCAAACACATGGTCTTTGATCGGAAGACAAAGACAATAAAAGGCGCAATGGGTAAGAGATTAGAGGGACATCGCAGCGGCTAGTTAAAGTCCGGCGTGCGTTCCAGTTTCTAAACTCTTGATGTTCGAGCAGGTTTTTTGGCTTCATATAAAAAGTCAGAAATGAGTCTGCTCACTAGTTGAACCATATTTGGTTTAACACCCCTCGCTGTGCCGTCCGGTGTTGAAGGCGTAGACGGGGTTGATGGTACAGGTCTTTCATAAGAATTGGCGATGGTGTCTTACCGTCTTACGCGTGCCCACTGCGCGCATCAGCTCTTTGGCGACACCTAGTCTGAGCCTGATGTTAGCAATCCTGGTGTGTGGCGGTGCGCTTGGTGCAAGCCCTGCGAGTGCTGCCAATAAAAAAGCGGCCATGGTCTTAGACGCCAACACGGGCAAGGTCCTCTATTCCCGCAACGGTGATGCCCGACGTTACCCAGCCTCTCTCACAAAAATGATGACGCTTTATATGGTTTTTGATGAGATCAAGGCGGGCCGGCTCTCGTTCAAAACGCCCATCCGAATGACAAAAAGCGCAGCCAAGCGCCCACCCTCCAAATTAGGAATTAAGCCTGGCCGAACTATTCTGCTCAAGCATGCTGTACGGGCGCTGGTCACAAAATCTGCTAACGATGTCGCCTCAGCAGTTGCAGAACACATTGCAGGCTCAGAAGCTGCTTTTGCCCGGCGCATGACGCGGCGCGCGCGCAGCCTTGGCATGTCTTCGACGACTTTTAAAAACGCTTCTGGGCTGACCCACGACGGTCAGGTCACAACCGCGCGCGATATGATCACATTGGCGCTGCGTCTGCAGGATGACTATCCGCAGCACTTCTATTTATTCTCAACACGCGCTTTCAACTACCACGGCAAGACCTATCGTAATCACAACACGCTGTTGCGCTCCATGCGCGGCGTCAACGGGATCAAAACCGGCTACACGCGCGCTTCTGGATTCAATCTCGTGACGTCGATGCGCCATGGGAAAAAGCATCTGGTTGCAGCGGTATTTGGCGGCAAGACAGCGCGCGCGCGCAATGCCCGCATGCGCTCGTTGCTGTATAGTGGCATGCGCAAAGCTTCAACACGCAAGACTCGCAAGCGTGCACCGATGCTGTTGGCAAAACCAACTCTGACACCACGTGCCAGCAAACAACGCGTTGCAGCGCGTTCGGCGCCGACTTCGAAGCGCACGACTCGTTCCAAACAAAGGTCACCTAAAAGAACAGTCATTTCCGAACCTCCAGCATCTCCTGCACCACTGCCGTTCAGACCTGCCAAAACTGCCAAAACTGCGCCATCACGCCCGGCGCAACCGCGTGTTGCTATGGCACGTGTACGTCCAGTGTCCGTCTTAGCGCCACAGCGCGCGGCGCGTACACAATTGGCCCCTGTAACAACGGCGGCCCCTCCATCGCCGCCGACACCGGTCCGCTTTGCACGCGCAACAACAACACCGCCCGCGCGCTTAAAGCAAACAGGACCTGTCGTTACTATTAAGCGCGGACGCCGGCCATCAACGTTGAATCAGCAAGCCGCGCGCCTGGCCAATCAACGCAACTATGGTGAAGGGCTCGCACCCGCAAGCACGAGATGGAATCTCAATGGGCCGCGCTCCAACCGGACCGCACCGCGTCACGCTGTACAGCCGCAAAACGGCCCATATCAAATTCAAATCGGTGCCCTACCGAGCGCAGCTCTTGCAGAGCAACACGCGCGCGATGTCCGTGCACGTATGTCAGGTGTGCTCAATGGCTATCGTCCGCTCACCATGCCGGTGATGGTGCGCGGCAAGAAATTGTGGCGCGTAAGGTTTGCTGGCTTCGCCTCATCGCAAGCGAGCAAAACCTGCAATGAACTCCGCAGAAACAATATTGATTGCTTTGTCGCCCAGCCATAGATTTCTAGAGCAGGGCTTACGTTTGATCGTATAGAGCGCCATTTCTAAAACCATCAGAAAACTGATTTTTTTCACACCACTTTTTCCGATCTAAAGCGGTTTGATCCCACCCTTATCCCAACAATACATCCTTCGCCCGGTTGATCTGTGCGGCCAGAACCGTTGAGCCACCGTGATCGGGATGGACTTTTTGCATCAAATCGCGATGGGCTGCACGGATCTCAAGCTCTGACGCGCCAGGCTTCAAGCCTAAAACCTTGTACGCCTGTGCGTGACTCATGATGCCGTCATCACCTGAAGCCCCGGCATCAAAATGGGCATCGTCACCGAGGCCATTTTCTTGTGACCAGTCTCGCCAATCTGGATGTTGGCGATCAAGAACCGCCTCAATGACTTGAGCCGAGGGAGGGTCATCGCTAGCGGAAACCTGCAGAAGGTCAATTAAATCTGCAGCGGTTAATGTCTCCAGCGCACGCCCTGAAAACGCGCCTTTGATCACACGACCTGTCAACGCGCCTGTGTCGTGGTCGAGCGAGACTTCAAGATAAGCTGTGTTGATTTGCGATGTTTGACCTGGCGTTTTACTGCCACCCGGAAGTCCGAAAACGCCGGAACCCGTTGCGCTCACCAACCAAAATCCTAATGCAGACAATGCAGACGCTGGTCCCGCGGCCCCGCGTACAAAGAGCCCTGCAGCCACGGCCAGAACCAGAATTCCAACGGCAATACGGATCCGCCTTACCCACACACCTGAGCGTGCCCCCCGCTTTACCTCAAGCAGGTATAAGACAACAACCAAAGCCAGCATACCAAGTATGAGAAACTGCATGACGGTATTTTATTCCTTAGTTGACATATCGGCGAGCAACAAACGTGCGCCTTGATGTGCATTTCTTTGCCCAAGCGCCTGCAACGCTTTCCGCCCGCCAGCCGCATAAACCGCAACGGCCTCAAGCAACGTGCGCAGTTCATCTGCAGCTCCTGCCTGGAAGCGACACCAACTCCCCTTGGTGAGACGCGCAATCTCGCGAAAGGCAGTTTCCGCCTGACTGTTATGGCCTTCTTGAAACACAAACACCGGAACGCCCAACAATGCCAACTCGCCAGCGCGGGCGCATACGCCATCAATGTCTTCTTCCATGGCATCGCCGACATAGACAACGGCATTGATTTTTTTTTGATCCGCCTCTTTGCGCACATGCGTCAACACTTTGCCAATCTGCGTCAAACCACCCTGACACGAAACCGACATCATCAATCCCTTGAGTGCATCAGGCTGCGACACCCATTTGGACGCGCGACAGCTTCCCGAACCACGAAAATAAATCAACTGAACATCCAGACCACCCACTTCACGGACGGCTTCGAACATTTCAGCTTGAACAGCAAGCGCCAGATCCCATGTCGGCTGGCGGCTCATGGTTGCATCCATCGCAAACACAAGGCGCCCACGATCCACACTCGCAACCGGTGTTATGGATTTAAGCTTTTCTACAAATGCCGCGACATCGCTTTGAGATGAGACACGAGGTGCACCCTGGGTGGTGCGGGGTTGCGGCACGCGACCTTGGCCAACAGCGCTTTCGGCAACTGAGTTCGTATCTGTTCTTGGGTCCTTGTGTTTTGCCATTGCCTAACCACTCGCCTCAAGTTCAATGCACTGCGCTTGAGAAAATGCAGCACGTCTGTGCAATAAGTCTAGCATAGAGATGGCGATGAATGAGCAGGCTGACAAGGTCTCAGTCAAACCGCTGCTAAGCGCGGTTAATCGGGTTCTGAGAGGTCATGTGCCAACAGGCGAATATTGCCGCCTGTGGCGGTGATGTTATCCGTGCGTGTTGTTTCTTGTGCAAACTGGCGCACATAGTTGGGCCCGCCCGCATGCGGACCAGTTCCAGACTTACCAACACCACCGAACGGCTGAACGCCAGGCACGGCATCGATCTGCTGGCGATTGATGTAAAGATTGCCAACGTTGGCATGATTTTCAACATAATCTGCGACTGCATCAATGCGGCTGTGCACCGATACAGAACCACCAAAACCTGTCGCATTGATCTGACTAATCACTCTGTCTAACGAACCCCGCTCGTAGCGTACAACATGCAAAACAGGTCCAAACACTTCATCCTTGAGCACCGCCATGTCGGGAACATCATAAACTGCGGGCGCCACGAAACTGCCAAATCGCAACTCCGTCGGCAATGTACAATCGACCAGTTCGCTGCCTTTGTGCTTCATGGTCAGTTTGTGGGCATCAAGACGGTCCTGGGATTGGCTATCAATCACCGGGCCGATGTTTGTGGTGAACGACATAGGGTCGCCAATTATCAAATCCTCGGTAGCCCCCACTAACATCTCAATGATACGGCTTGCAGTGTCTTCCTGCACAAACAAAACCCGCGCCGCAGCACATGATTGTCCAGCGTTTGTAAATGCTGAATACATCACGTCGCGAACCAGCTGTTCTGCCAATGCGCTGCTATCTGAAATGATTGCATTGAGGCTGCCGGTCGCGGCGATCAACGGCTGGATTGCATCGCGTCGGCCGGCCAGCGTTTTCTGAATAGCCCATGCCGTGTCATTGCGACCGGTAACAGCGATCCCACTAACCCGCGCATCTCGACTTAACGCTGCACCGATGCGCTCACCACCTGTCAGCAAGTGCAACACATCAACCGGAACACCAGCTTCATGCAGCAAAGATACGGCGAGGTAAGAACTGAGCGGCGTTTGCGGTGCAGATTTTGCGACAACCGCATTGCCCGCACCGAGTGCGGCTGCCACTTGACCTGTGAATATTGCTAACGGTGAACTCCAGGGACTAAGCGCTGCAAACACACCGCGACCTTGCATGCGCATGCGGTTCGTTTCGCCCGTCGTCGAGCGCAACGAAACCGGCTCTGCAAAAACTTCACGTGTTTCGCCAGCATAGTATCGCAGATAGTCAACGGCTTGGCGCACTTCACGTTGCGCAGCAGGAATGGTTTTGCCTGCCTCGCGGACAAGGACAGCCATCAACTGCGTGCGGTCACGCTCAAAAAGGTCCGCCGCCAGATGCAGCATCTTCGCACGCTCTGTTCCACCAAGACGGTTCCACTCCGATGCCGCGTTGGTGGCAGCAGCAAGAGCTGTTTCAACGTCATCTAGATTGGCGGCCCTTACAGACCCAAGACGTTGATCACGATTGTGCGGACACAGCATCCATGTCGTGCGCGCACCTTCCAAGTGGGTCTTGCCTGAAATGATCGGACCAACTTGATGCTCACCCGCGATGGCACCTTCTAGACCGGCAACGAGATCGGCCCGCGTCTTAGGGTCCGCAAAGCTGACGCCTGTTGCGTTTTTACGATCAGGCCAAAACACATCGCGCGGGCGGACCAGCATTTTAACAGGTGTCTGCTGTTCGCGCTCTTGCTCAAGACGCGCAACCGGATCCATCACCATTTGCGAAATCGGTGCATCTCGGTCAGCCAGGCGATTAACAAACGAAGTGTTGGCGCCGTTTTCTAACAGGCGGCGCACGAGGTATGACAACAGCACATCATGCGAGCCAACCGGCGCATAGAGACGGCAAGGGCGCCCCAATCCTTCCGTACCGAGCACCGAGTCAAAAATGGCTTCACCCATGCCGTGCAGGCGCTGATATTCAAAGTCCAAATTGCCGGCTGCCGTCATGGCGGCCGCGACCGAGTGCGCGTTATGAGTCGCAATTTGCGGGTAGAAGACACTTATATCGCTAAACAAAAAGCGCATGCAGGCGAGGTAAGACACATCGGTATGGAGTTTGCGTGTAAATACAGGATAGTCAGCCAACCCCTGTTCCTGGGCCCATTTAATTTCGTTATCCCAATACGCACCTTTGACCAAGCGTACGGGCAGGCGCTTTCCATGCAAGAGCGCCAGTTTACGCAACCAGCGCAATGTCGGAATCGCACGCTTTGAATAAGCTTGAACGGCAATGCCTAACCCATTCCAATGAGCCAATTCAGGGTCAGCAAATACCGCTCCAAAAATTTGCAGCGTGGTATCAAGACGGTCCTGCTCTTCCGCATCGAACGTAATCGGCAAACCAAATGCACGCCCAGCGCGCGCCAGTTCAAGCACACGCGGCACCAACTCATCCATGAGTTGGCTTTCATTTCCAGGCGCAAATTTTGTATGTAGCGTTGACAGTTTCACAGACACCGACGGGCGTTCCATCAACGCGTCAGCAAAGGGCATCGTGAACGCGCCAGTGTCTTCTCCGATCGCCTCCAACGCTGCCATGTAGCGATCAAAGTAGATTTTCGCATCACGGCTTGAAACAGCTTCTTCTCCCAACATATCATAAGAGACGCGGTAGCCTTTGCCGGCGTAGGTTTTCACACGATCAATGGCGCCTGCAATGTCACGCCCCATAACAAATTGTTGGCTCAACACTTCAACAGCTTTGCGGACCGCGCGGCGCACAACACCCTCCCCTGATCGCGCGACCAAGCGCGAGATCGAGGCCAGCGGGTCTTCACCAACACGCTGCTTTAATTTCATCACACGCCCGGACAGCAACAATCCCCAGGTCGATGCATTAACGAACACACTATCGGCTTGACCGAGATGACGGCGCCAATCTCCACCTGCCAACTTGTCAGCCAAAAACGCATCCGCTGTTTCCTGATCCGGAATACGTAATAAGGCTTCCGCCAAGCACAGCAGGATAACGCCCTCTTCGGTTGTCAGATCATATTCGCGCATAAACGCGTCGATGCCATCAGCGGGCCTGCCGCCTGCGCCCCGCGAATTTTCAACCAAGCGGCGTGCGATCGAGGCCGTACGACGGCGCTCGTCCTCGGTATAAACGGCACGCTCCGTCAGCCCGCCAACGAGACGCGGCTCATCACCCAGATGATGGCTCGAAATTTCATCGCGCGATGGCGGGCCTAAATCCTCAACGAGGGTTTCGCTGCCAGCAAAAATTGACGTTCGCGCTGTTTCGGTCCGCGTTGCCATTTTATCCTATGCTTCAAAGACTAGTCGTTACGACCAAAGTCGTTTGACTTGCCTGGCTGACAGGGGCGGTCGGACCGCCCGTGCCTACTGCACCAACGCACGCAACTTGGGAAAACTAAAAGCACTCAAAACAACAATTGACCCGTCGACCAACGGTGGATCAACGTGGTTCAAACCTGGACCACTTGGGTCACGGTCCAGCCTTGACACTACAATTGATTCGCTTCGATGGCTCATTTCATCCCGTTGCTATCAAGTGACACCCAAATTGATCAACGCAGACAGCCAGACTGCGATCACGCTCTTGACCGGCTCACCAAAAGGTTGCATCTGCCTTGCGAGCGGGCGTGCCGAAATCAGAGCACGCACGCAGTTTCATGCTGACGAGGACGTCCTTGCGAAAGATCACCACATTGCGCGCGCTCAGGGCCAAAACCGCCGACTGGAGGCATGATGGCGCGCGCATCGCATTGGTCCCCACCATGGGTGCGCTGCATGACGGGCACCTATCGCTTGTGACGCTCGCCAAAAAGCGGGCCGAGCGGGTTGTGGTCTCAATTTTTGTCAACCCAACCCAATTTGCAGAGGGGGAAGACCTGTCCCGCTACCCACGAGATGAAGCAGGCGACTTGAAGAAACTGCGCGCCCTTGATGTGGATGTCGTGTGGGCCCCCTCCGTCAAGGTGATGTATGGCGACACCTGTGCAACGACCGTTGTACCGGCCGGTGCCGCACGTGATCTGGAAGGCGCATTTCGTCCTGAACACTTTGCAGGTGTTGCCACTGTTTGCTGCAAGCTGTTCAATCAAGTGGCGCCGGATATCGCGGTCTTTGGCGAAAAAGACTACCAACAGCTCTGCGTGATCAAACAATTGGTCCGGGATCTTGATTTGTCAGTAAAAATTGTTGGCGGAAAAACGCTGCGTGCGCGAGACGGCCTCGCCTTATCCTCCCGCAATCAGTATCTGACAGGCCCTGAGCGAAAAATAGCACCGACCCTTTGTGATATCCTGAAAACAACGGCAAAGCGTGCCAAAGAGGGTGCGCGCATTTCATCTCTCGAAGACAAAGCGGCACGCGATCTGGTCAAAGCAGGCTTTACCAAGATCGACTACGTTGCAGTGCGCGACGCTGAAACGCTGGGGCCCTACAAAGCTGGCACAAAGCGCCGTGGCCGTGTGCTCGCTGCCGCCTGGCTTGGCAAAACGCGACTTATCGACAATTGCGCCGTATAGGGCACAGAACGCACCTAAAGATCCCGCTTCACACCGCCTGCGCCGGTGTCCCATCCCTCAATCCTTGCCAACCGCGCCCACCCATGGCAGGTGAAGCAATCTGGTTGTTTTCCTGAGATTCGCCAGCGCGCCTATGTGCTCGCGTCTTGTGCCGGCGGTTTGAACAAGCCCAACACGGACACGAGGCCCATGGCCAACACGGCACGCGATCTCTTTTCAAACTTTACGGACACCATGGCCGAGCCAAAAAAAAGCACCCGCAAAGGCGCGGATGCCTCTGATGCCTACACCGCTGCTGATATTGAAGTCCTTGAGGGCCTTGAACCCGTGCGCCGCCGCCCGGGCATGTATATTGGTGGCACCGATGAAAAAGCATTACATCACTTGTTTGCCGAAGTGATTGACAACTCCATGGACGAAGCCGTTGCAGGCCATGCGTCATGGATTGACGTCCACTTCGACGCTGACGGCTTTTTGAATGTCACCGATAACGGGCGCGGCATTCCGATTGACAAGCATCCCAAATTCAAAACCAAAAGTGCACTTGAAGTCATTATGACGACGTTGCACTCGGGTGGTAAATTTGACGGCAAAGTGTACAACACGTCAGGCGGCCTACACGGCGTTGGTGTTTCAGTCGTGAATGCACTTGCTGAAGAGATGGACGTGGAAGTGGCACGCGGTCAGCAGCTCTATCGCATGTCGTTTGCGCGTGGCGCGCCGCAAGGCAAACTGCAAAAGCTCGGCGCCATTAAAAACCGACGCGGTACGAAAATTCGCTTCAAGCCGGATGAGAAGATTTTTGGGCGCGGTGTGGCGTTCAAACCAGCACGGCTTTTCCGCATGGCGCGCTCAAAAGCCTACCTGTTTGGTGGCGTTGAAATTCGATGGCGTGTTGATGCTGACCTGGTCAAGGACGACACACCACTTGAAGCGACGTTCCATTTCCCCGGCGGTCTTAGAGATTACTTATTATCTGAAATATCAGCCCGGACACACGTCACCAAAGATGTGTTCTCTGGTCTCGTCGAGCGCGATGGCAAACACGGCACGGTCGAATGGGCGATCGCCTGGATTTCAGATGCAGATGGGTTCTGCCGCTCCTATTGTAATACCATCCCAACCGCCGACGGCGGCACACACGAAAATGGTTTTCGCCAAGCGCTCACTCGCGGGCTTCGTGCCTATGGCGAATTGGTCGGCAACAAAAAAGCAGCACAAATTGTGGCCGATGACGTACTTGGCACAGCCGCAGCCATGATGTCTGTGTTCATTCGTGAGCCAGAATTTCAAGGTCAAACCAAAGACAAGTTGGCAACAACCGAAGCCACCCGCATTGTTGAAAATGCGGTCCGCGATGCATTCGACCATTGGCTTGCAGACAACCCGCAACAAGCCACAAAACTTCTCGAATGGACGATTGATCAAGCCGAGCACCGCCTTAAACGTCGTCGTGAAAAAGAGATCGGGCGCCAAAGTGCAACACGTAAGTTGCGTCTGCCTGGCAAGCTCGCTGATTGCTCTATCCGACAAGCTGAAGGCACTGAGATCTTTATTGTCGAAGGTGATAGCGCTGGCGGCTCAGCAAAGAGCGCGCGCAATCGTGAACGCCAAGCCATTCTCCCGTTGCGTGGAAAAATTCTCAACGTTGCCAACGCATCACCTACCAAGCTGGCCCAAAACCAATTGCTCTCTGATCTCATTCAGGCCTTGGGAGTTGGCATCGGTGCGCGCTACTCTGATGATGATCTGCGGTATGAGCGCGTGATCATCATGACCGACGCTGATGTTGATGGCGCCCATATTGCCGCGCTACTGATCACGTTCTTCTTCCAGCAAATGCCCGCACTGATCGAAAACGGCCATCTCTTTCTGGCCGCACCACCACTCTTTAAGCTGACCCATGGCGCGAAGTCCGTTTATGCCCGTGATGACGATCACAAAGACAAACTTTTGAAATCTGAATTTGCAGCCAACGCCAAAGTCGAGATTTCACGCTTTAAAGGGCTTGGCGAAATGAATGCAAGCCAGCTTAAAGAAACGACGATGGACCCCCAAAAGCGCATTTTACTGCGGGTCGAGATTGATACGGAAGATCGCGAAGGCGCAACCCAGTCCGTCAATGCATTGATGGGCTCAAAACCTGAAGCCCGCTTCCGCTTCATTCAAGACAACGCCGCCTTCGCTGAAGATCTGGATATTTAGAGAACCTTGCCCCTTATTTCGAATTTTAACCCCTCCAGAAATTGTACTTTGCAATGCAAAGTACTCTGCCATACAATTGCCACGAGCGGTCGATACCTGAACCGTGAAGCATAACTATTCGGTGGGTCTTTTATGTCTGATCTTACAGCGTCACTGCGCCAGCTTTTCTATAGTCCTGGCTTTAAATTCTTTCTCATTGGCTTTCTCATTCTACTGCTCCTCATCCCACTGTTCATGGTCATGGGACTGATTTCCGAGCGCGAAGGTCGATCGCGTCAGGTCAAAAATGAGGTGGCGCGCACTTGGGGAGCACGGCAAAACCTGTCCGGGCCCTACCTTGTTGTCCCTTATGCGGTGATGGTGGAATCGCACAAAGGCAAGGAACGCATCGAACGCAAGGATCAACGTTACGGTGTCTTCCTGCCAGAAGACCTCAGCTTTGATGTCAAAACCAAATCCAAGGTTCTCAAGCGCTCAATTTTTGATGTCAATGTGTACACCGCGGACATGAAACTGAGCGGCAATTTTGCAGCTCCTGACATCCGCACCATTGACCCCAACGCCATTGACGTCCGATGGAACGATGCCATTGTGGCTGTCGCACTCAGTGATGTATCTGGTTTAAAAGAGTCAGCTTCACTTAAGTTGGATAATCAAACAGCGCTCAAGTTTGAACCGAGCATCGGCATCTCTGAGGGGCGCCAAAGTGGTATTCATGCGCGCCTCAGACCCATTTCAGACGTTGGCGGTCCGGGCGCAAGTTTCGGCCTAACCCCTGATGCATTTGCATTTGAAATTGATCTTGTGCTCACAGGTTCACAAGCTTTGTTTGTGGCACCTGCAGGTCGCCTTACCAAGGCACACATGATATCCGATTGGCCGCATCCAAGCTTTGCTGGTGGTTTCCTGCCGGCAACACGCAGCATTTCAGATGAAGGCTTTGATGCGACGTGGCAAGTCCCGCATCTGGCGCGCTCAATTCCGCAAGCCTATCAAGCTCAACGCGGGAAACTTGACCGCTTCGGGAGCCATAATTTTGGTGTCCGCTATTACGCGCCAGTTGATTTTTATGACCTCGTCTCCCGCGCTGCAAAATATGGCATTCTGTTCCTGTCATTTGCGTTCATGGCTGTTTTCGTCATGGAAATGTTGGCCGGCAAACGCATCCATGCCGTGCAATACGTATTTGTTGGCCTGTCGATGATCTTCTTCTATGTGCTATTGCTGTCGTTTGCAGAACACATTGGTTTTGCCAAGGCCTACGCCGCAGCCTCCATTGCAACGGGTGGCATGTTGGCTATCTATTTCAGTAAAGCCTTTAAAAGTATGCGTTTTGGGCTCGCAGCAGCCGCGCTATTTATTTTGATTTACGGTCTGCTCTACATGATCTTACGTTTAGAAGATTATGCCTTGCTCACAGGCGCACTGCTTGGCTTCGCTGCCCTCACCACCGTGATGTTTATGACGCTTCGTGTCGATTGGTCTCAAGCAGCGCGCAATAAAGCGGCGGACACGCATGGTGCAACCTAAGCGAAATATCCACCATCATTGTGCGCGCGCTAAGATAGAAAACAGCCCATTTTTCTGTTGGAGTTTGACGATTAGGTCTTGATCTGCGATAGATTAACGTAATGCGCTAAGTGATTCGTAGTGACTGTGGGTGGGCACAAAAAGTCTTTAGCGCAACAGTCGATTGCGCCCCTCTCATGTGCGTGCGGTAGATCAAAAACTTTCAGCACAGGCAGTGAGACACAAATCATGAAACTCAAAGCTTTGACCGCCGAATTCTTCGGCACGTTTATGCTCATGACTTCGGTTCTGGGTGCAGCTTTCTACTCTTTCGGCGGACTTTCAGGCGTATCGGGCGCTGCCGGGATCTTGGGCGTAGCACTCTCAATCGGCATCACGGTGATGGTGCTGGCGCGATCCATCGGACATGTTTCCGGCGGACACTACAATCCAGCGGTCACGCTCGGCCTTGTTGCCGGTGGTCGGTTCGAAATGGGTGATGCGCCTGGATACATTATCGCCCAATGTCTCGGCGCCATCGTGTCATGCTGCATGTTCAGCTACATAGGCTCAACCGGAGCAACTTTTGCAGCGAACGGCTGGGGCAGCTTATCGATGATCAACGCGGGCATGGTGCCAGCGTTTGTTGTTGAAGTCGTTTTGACCATGTTCTTCTTAATCGTCATTATGGGTGCAACACGGCCAGAAGCACCGAGCGGTTTTGCGCCATTGGCCATTGGCCTGTCACTCACGGCCATTCACCTGATCGCCATTCCGATTACCAACGCCTCTGTAAACCCAGCCAGAAGCTTAGGTTCAGCTATCTTTGCCACAACTGGCGAACCCCTGTCGCAACTCTGGTTGTTCTGGGTCGCACCGATCCTAGGCGGCGTCCTTGGCGCGCTCCTCTACAATTGGATGGTCGCTGGCGAGGACTAAACAGCCCCATCATTTCACTGAGATTGACCGCAAAGGCGGGTGGCTCTTCAGCTACTCGCCTTTGTTCTTTTTCAACCACTGCGACAGAAGAACCAGCAAAAACCCCTGCTTTTCCTTGCCTTTCTAAAAACGATATGCGAGCAAGCGGGCATGGGCGCAGGGGATCCTGATTTATTGATCCCTTTGCTTGAAGGTCCGCTTTTCCTGTTTTTCGATTTACTACCCTTCCCTGCGCTCCCTCTGCCGCTTATCCCGTGCTCCAAACAGCGCGGAGGAGCGGTGACACACGCAGACGGAGATCAAGTGCTTGTCGACACCTAAAACGTTTCAGGAGCTGCCATTAAGCTCCAAGGTCCAGGCCGCCGTAGAGGCCAGCGGTTACACCACGCCCACGCCAATTCAAGAGCAAGCCATTCCGCCTGCCACCGAGGGCCGGGATGTATTGGGTATCGCCCAAACCGGCACAGGCAAAACGGCATCATTTGTTTTGCCGATGATTACCCGCCTTGAAACGGGCCGCGCGCGCGCGCGCATGCCGCGCTCACTTATTCTGGCACCAACACGCGAATTGGCCGCACAAGTTGCACAAAGCTTTGAGCGCTATGGAGTCAACCACAAGCTTAACGTTGCGCTGTTGATCGGTGGCGTTTCTATGGTTGATCAGGTTCGCAAACTGGATCGCGGTGCGGACGTACTCATCGCAACACCTGGACGACTGCTTGATCACTTCGGGCGCGGCAAGGTGATGTTGATGGGTGTTGAGATTCTGGTGATTGATGAAGCCGACCGCATGCTCGACATGGGCTTCATCCCCGATATTGAAAAAATCTGCAAACTGTTACCACCCCGGCGCCAAACGCTATTCTTCTCAGCGACGATGCCGCCAGAAATTACGCGCCTGGTCAACACGTTCCTGACCGACCCTGTGCGCATCGAAGTGGCGCGACCTGCAACAACTGCCAAAACCATCACGCAAACATTTCACTACTGTACCGATAGTGAAGATTGGGCCAAGCGGGAATTGTTGCGCACCTTGATCAATGAGGTCGATGTCAAAAACGCCATCATTTTCTGCAATCGCAAGCGCGATGTTGCCATTCTTCTCAAGTCCCTTGAAAAGCACGGATTTAGCGCCGGTGCCTTGCATGGCGACATGGATCAAACCAGCCGCATGAAGACGCTGGATCAATTCCGCAATGGCGAGATTCGAATGTTGGCAGCCAGTGATGTTGCGGCCCGCGGCCTCGATATTCCTGACGTCAGTCACGTGTTTAACTTTGATCTGCCGTGGCAGTCTGATGACTATGTCCACCGGATTGGACGCACAGGCCGTGCTGGCAAACAAGGTGCTGCCGTGTCTATCGTCACCTACGACAGTTTGAACTTCCTTGCCGACATTGAGAAGGTCACAGGCGACACGATTACCTGGGTCGGCGACGCACCGACTGAGTCAGATTTTGCAGATAGCAAAGCTAAAAAGCGCAGAAGCAGTGCCGGCGGTCGGGCACGTGGTGGTTCATCAGCACGTGGCGGTGATCGCAACACACGTGGGCGAGGTGCAGAGCGTGGTGGTCGCGGACGCAGTGATCGCGGTCGCGGTCCAAAAAAGCCTGACGCAACACAACAAACGGCACCTGATCAAGAGGCGATCCAACCATCCGTGAACCCAACGCCCTCAACAGAGAACGCCACAACGGATGAAGCATCAGCGCGTCGTCGCCCGAGGCGCCGTCAGCCTCGTCGTAATAATCGCGAACAAACGACAGAGGCACAAAGCGCGCATCAAACTGAAGCCGGAAAAACGCCAGCCCCGGTACGCCCCGACGATGCTGGCGAACGCAAATCCAAACCGCCAAAACGACGCCCGGCCAAACGCAATACAAAGTCAGGTGATGCTGGAGCTGATGGTGGCTTTGCTGATAACGTCCCAGCATTCCTACGTAAGCCAGCGCGTTCAGCATCTGATGCAGATGGCTAGGGACTAGCTGAGGTCACTGATCTACAAACCATGTCCGCCAACCGGTTCCGTCTCGGCAATGCGTTCCATGCCTGCCCACGCCTGCGATGAGTGGCCGCCCTTTTTGGACGGCGTCTTGTACTGATGGAAGAGACAAAGATTTCTCGTGGGCTGTGCGGTCAGCCCAAACCTCCGTCACCAAGATGATGTCCGGCATGCTTGGGTCGTTGGCAACCACATAGGAAAGATTTCCTGGCATATCGCGAAGTCGTGCAAGCAGAATTGTAACCAACTCATCCCTTTTGCCTGGCGCTGCCGCACTTTTTCCGACCAGTCCGTACATCTCTTGTCCCCTCTGTCATTGATATGTCGGCACCCAATATCTGATCCCATACAATTGGACTGCACATGACGTGATGCTGTTTTTTTCCTCACACTCAAACCAGCGCCTTAACGTTTGACCTTCGCGTTACGCTGCGTTTTGGCTACCGACCTGGATTTAACCGAGGCCTTTTTCTTTGGCATAGGTTTTTTAACATCACGCGGCTTGGGTTTAGATTTAGCTTTTGCTTTTTTCTTTGCAGCCGTCGTTCGCTTTGGCTTGAGCCCAGATTTCGCGACACGCAACGCCACGTCTGCCCAAGCGACAAATTCGTCTTGGTCATCAAACAAGCGTTCTGGAACACGCCAGTACGACATCGTAATAGGCTTACTTTTGCCGTGATAGGTAAACGGCTTTAGACCTTCGCTCATAAAATCCTGGCTCGTTTTGTCATCCGCTTTGAGATAAACGGTATCGTCCGCGATCAGCGCAAACATCAATCCATCACAATAAAGGCCAGCTCCACCGAACATGCGCCGCGCGTATACCGGCCCAAGTGGCGCTAAATTTTCAAGTAAGAAATCAATAAACTCAGAACTAACAGTCATTTGCACCCTCATGCGTGACCATGATCTGAAATCAACTCCAGCAGATATTGCAACGCTTGACAAATTTAGATTAGTGCCGCGTGCGCACGCGTTTGTGTAGGCTTCACCTGTGGACATCTAGCCCTTAGACGTGCAGTTTTTCGGTTTTGGCAGTTAAACTGATCGCTTGACGGGGAGTACTTCGACATGAAGCAACTTGTTATAGCCCCTAACGGCCACCAATCTACCCAGGTCAAACCTGTTGGTGATAACAGTCTACCGCGCGCAGATCTTCAATCATGTCATGCGAACCACGATTTGATGCACGATGGTACGCAGGCTCTCCGGCCTGCGCGTGAGAGCAAAGACGCGGCGACAGACGCTACTCCTGCCAACTCGACAGATCCGATCGAATCCGTTCAGCTTGAACGGCTGGCGAAAGCGCTTCTTTCAAAAGACCATCAAGATCTGGCTGCACTCGCGGCGAGCAATCCAACATTGATGGAAGAATGGCAGCGCGCGTTTCGCCGCCAACACTCTGCTGCAAAACGCAGTGCGCGTTATTGGGCGTCTGCATCGGCCGTTTTAGCGACGGCCAAAGGTCTGAGCGCAACATCGTGCAAGAAAAGATCAACGCACTAAGGCAGCGTCTCATTTGGATTTGCTGGAATTATCTCGGTCGCAAAGCGTTTAGATGCGGGCGCGGTTATCTACGCCTTTACGTCGTCATCTGATGTGCGTGCCCCAGACGTCACTGGCGCCGCCGCTGTTGCAGGTGCCAGATTAACACTCTCGCCACAACCGCATGCGCTTTGCTGGTTCGGATTGTTGAACACAAATTGCGCCGACAGCTTATCAACCGTGTAATCGAGTTCCGTGCCGAGGAGATAAAGAACTGCTTGTGGGTCTATGATAACGCGCGCGCCATCTTGCTCGACAACATCTTCCAAAGGCTTGACCTCGTCGGCCCATGACATGTCGTATTCCATACCAGCGCAGCCGCCTTTTTTAAGGCCAATGCGCAGTCCCAAAATATCTTCGCCGTTTGCCGCCATCAGCTCTTTCACGCGCTGAGCAGCAGCGGGCGTCATCGTCATCACTTTGGGTTTTGGTCTCATTTTGGGTGTGGGATTATTCATTGTTTCTCGGGTCAAACTAGAATGTCTCAGAGTACGACTGTTGGCACTCTATACCTAAATAGGTGCAAAATCGCGTTTGTCGAGCCTATCACAGGCTCCTTATGACACGTTAAAACATATTCAACGCTAAACGAGCTTCATCCGACATACGGCTTTGGTCCCAAGGCGGATCGAACGTCAGGTTGACTTTGACGCCACTGGCACCGGGCACTGCGGCCACGGCATTTTCAACCCACTGGGGCATTTCACCTGCCACCGGACAGCCGGGCGAAGTCAAGGTCATGTCAACCGTTACAAAACGATCATCATCAATTTCGACACGGTAGATCAATCCAAGCTCATAAATGTCAGATGGGATTTCGGGGTCGAACACGGTCTTCAAGGCTGCAATAATGTCCGCCGTCATGGCATCCAGTTCTTGTTCAGAAAGAACGGATCCTTCAACGGGCGTACCACCGTCAGAAACGCTTTTAGCCGATGATACGGCTGTTACTTGTTCCGGCTGGTCCGCGCCTGGGGTATCACTTGCAGCGCCTGCAGGCGTATCCGGGTTTGGGGCAGCTTCTGTCTTGGGATCATCCATGGCATCGGTCTCGCTCAGGCAAAAAATTCTTTGGCTTTTTCAAGCGCTGCAATAAACAGGTCCACATCCTCGCGGGTGTTGTACATTGCGAAAGAAGCACGACATGTCGCGGTAACGCCGAGACGTTCCATCAACGGCTGAGCGCAATGGTGACCAGCGCGGACCGCAATACCAGAGCGGTCGACAATGGTCGCCACATCATGGGCATGCAGACCGTCAATGTTAAAAGACACAATTGCACCCTTACCAGCGGCCGTGCCAAACACCGTCACCCAATCCAGTTCATCCAGTCTTTGTTGGGCATAGGTCACAAGATCGTGCTCATGCGCCGAAATGGCATCTCGCCCAATCTGCATCATATAGTTGAGCGCTGTGTTGAGGCCAATCGCTTCGACAATTGCCGGTGTCCCCGCCTCAAACTTATGAGGTATTTTGGCATAGGTAACATCATCAACACGCACCGTATCGATCATTTCACCTCCACCAAGAAACGGTGGCATCGCCTCTAGGTGCTTACGTTTTCCATAGAGAACGCCAATGCCCGACGGGCCATAGGTCTTGTGGCCAGTAAACACATAAAAATCTGCATCAAGGTCTTGCACATCGACGGCACCGTGCACCGCCGCCTGACTGCCATCAACCAACACTGGAATACCGCGGGCATGCGCGCGGGCAATCACTTCCTTTATTGGCACCACGGTTCCCAGCACGTTAGACATATGCGTAATGGCAACTATCTTGGTGCGATCCGTCAGCAACCGTTCAAACTCATCAATCAGAAATGTTCCATCATCCTGGATAGGTGACCATTTCAGAACGGCACCAATGCGTTCACGGTGATAGTGCCAGGGCACAATATTAGAGTGGTGCTCCATGATGGAAAGCACAATCTCATCACCCTCACCAATGACCATGCCACCAAACGACTGCGCGACAAGATTGATCGCTTCAGTTGCATTGCGGGTAAAGATGATTTCATCAGTACTTTCTGCATTGAGGAAGCGCCGTGTCGTCTCGCGGGCTTCTTCAAACGCGGTGGTCGCAGCATTGGATAAATAGTGCATGCCTCGATGCACGTTGGCGTATTGAAAACGATAGGCATGATCCATCGCCTCAATAACCTGCACTGGCTTTTGGGCCGAAGCCCCATTGTCGAGATAAACCAGAGGTTTTCCGTAGACATCACGATACAGGATTGGAAAATCTGAGCGCACCTGCTGCACATCAAATGCATGCGACATTGGTGCCGCCGGTGCCTCAGTCTTTGACGACGGCCCTTGCGGTTTGTCTTTCGGACGATGTGTTGTCGTCGTCATTGATACCTAATCCTTGTCAAGGCCTGCCTGACTAAACTTCCATTAGCCATGTGCGTGCCAATTTGGTCAATGCCTCACGGACACTGTCAACTTCAACACACGCCAACGCTTCACCAACAAACGACTCGATCAAAAGGGAGCGCGCTTGATCTTTGGGAATGCCGCGTGAGCGCAGATAAAACAACAAGTCTTCATCAAGCTCCGCCGACGTTGAGCCATGGCCGCACAACACGTCATCGGCGTAAATTTCAAGCTCAGGCTTGGAATCAAACTCTGAATCTGGCGACAGCATAAGGGCCTGAGCCATCTGCTTGCCATCTGTTTTTTGAGCATCTTGCGTTACGAGAACCTTACCCTGGAAGATGCCGCGCGCGCGATCATCCAGCACACCCTTGAACAGCTCACGACTTTCACAGTGCGGCACCAAATGCTCAATCACCAGCGTAGTGTCGATATGATCTGTATCGCGACCTAAAAAGGCTCCAGAAAAATCAAGCTTGCTTCGTTCGCCACGGAATTGGATCAAACCATCTGAGCGTGCCAATCCACATCCGGCTGTAAAGTGAAACGCGCGATAATTGGCATCTGCACCTATCGTAACGTGCCAGTTGGCGAGTTGGCTCGTCTTGGCAACATTGCTGACACATTTGATGTGCGCGAACTGCGCCCCGTTGCCAACGTCAACCTCGCTCACCGTGTTGATTAATCCCGCATCTGCTGCACCGGGCGCGCGCACAAAGACTTCCACCAGGGAGGCTTCAGCTCCAGCACCACAGGAAATTTTGTGGCGGATAGTTGTCATCGCAGGATTTGCAGATTGAGCAACGTGTACGACCAGAATGGGTTTTGCCGGTTTACTGCCGGGTCCAATCGTAATCTCAGTGCCGTCGGTCACTAAGGCCGTGTTGAGATCCACAACAGAACTGCCACGGAATGTAGCTTCACGGTCGGCCAGGAGGCTCTGATCGCCATCGCTATGCGACGCAAGTTGGTTCGCCAGGGTAGCAACAGAAACAGCACTCTCATCCAACTGATCAAAACTAGATTGATGTTGGCCATCAACAAACACGATGCGCGTGGCGTCAATTGCCGACAAAGGCCCGAGCGCTTTTTGAAGCACACCCTCATCAAGTGTCTTGGAACCGCCGGGCATGAAAGGTGTGTGCGCCTCTTTCACCATGTTACGCAGGTCGGTGTATTTCCACTCCTCAATACGCCGATGTGGAAAGCCTGTTGCTTCAAACCGCGCAATCGCTGCCTCGCGCTCTTCTGCGCCACCAACAAGCCTGTCGGCCACATCTTGAAAGGCCTCAACGAGTCCTTGCTCGACCTTATTCTTTGTTGTCACCACGTTCATATCTCGTGCTTTCTGATCAAATCTTACCAAGCGTCCTGGTGACGACCCCTAGGCCGCATCGCCAAACTCGGCATAGCCAGATTTTTCAAGCTCAAGGGCAAGTCCCTTATCGCCTGTCTTTTGAATTTTGCCGTGCGCCAACACGTGCACCTTGTCGGGCACAATATGGTTGAGCAGACGCTGGTAGTGAGTAATGACCACAACAGCGCGGTCTGGCGAGCGCAGGGCATTGACGCCCTCTGAAACAATTTTCAATGCATCAATATCCAGCCCTGAATCTGTTTCATCAAGCACACACAACGATGGCTCCAACAATGCCATCTGCAAAATTTCCGAGCGCTTCTTTTCGCCGCCCGAAAACCCAACATTCACCGGCCGCTTCAGCATTTCCATGTCGATGTTGAGACTTGAAGCCTTATCGCGTGCAAGGCGCATGAAATCTGGCGTAGAGAGTTCGTCCTCGCCACGCTTTGCGCGCACCGCGTTGACGGCAGCGCGCAGGAACGTCAACCCTGCAACACCGGGAATCTCCATCGGATACTGGAATGCCAGGAACATGCCTTTGGCAGCGCGTTCATCCGGCTCCAGGTCAATGATACTCTCACCATTCCAAAGAATGTCACCACCCGTGACTTCATAATCGTCTCGACCGGCGAGCACATAGGCCAAGGTCGACTTGCCTGACCCGTTTGGACCCATGATGGCGTGCACTTCACCTTTGGGCACTGTCAAAGACAGGCCCTTGATGATTTCCTTGTCTTCCTCTGCCAGCTTTACGGTGAGGTTTTTTATTTCGAGCATGTTAGTCGTGTCCTTAGAAATTCAAATTGCGTTGTTTTGGTTCTCGAGGCGTCGTTCGCTTCAGGTCGAAGGTGCTAACCCACCGATCCTTCCAAGCTGATACCAATCAGCCTTTGCGTTTCAGCCAGAAATTCCATCGGCAGTTGCTGCAACACATCGCGCACAAAACCGTTGACCACCAAGGCCACCGCTTCTTCTTCAGAAAGCCCACGCTGGCGGCAATAGAACAGCATGTCTTCTGAGATTTTTGAGGTCGTTGCTTCGTGCTCAAAGTGCGCAGTTGAATTCTTTGCTTCAATGTAGGGCACGGTATGAGCGCCACATTGGTTGCCAATCAACAAACTGTCGCAACACGTGAAGTTGCGTGAATTTGTTGCCTTGCGATGGGCTGACACCAAACCGCGATAGGTGTTTTGCGATTTACCTGCTGCAATACCCTTCGAAATAATCCGGCTTGAAGTGTTTTTACCCAGATGGATCATCTTGGTGCCGCTATCAACCTGCTGGTAGCCGTTGGAGACCGCAATCGAGTAGAACTCGCCTCTCGAATTATCACCACGCAGAATGCAGCTTGGGTATTTCCAGGTAATTGCAGAGCCGGTTTCAACCTGCGTCCAACTGATCTTAGAGTTCACCCCGCGACAGTCTCCGCGCTTGGTCACAAAGTTATAAATGCCACCTTTGCCCGTTGCATCGCCTGGATACCAATTCTGAACTGTTGAGTATTTTATTTCAGCATCATCCAACGCGACCAACTCGACAACAGCTGCATGCAACTGATTCTCGTCACGCATCGGCGCCGTGCAACCTTCCAGATAAGAGACATAAGCGCCCTTATCAGCAATGATGAGTGTGCGCTCAAACTGCCCGGTCTGCTTTTCATTGATACGGAAATAAGTCGAAAGCTCCATCGGGCAGCGCACACCTTCAGGCACATAAACAAATGAGCCGTCAGAAAACACAGCCGAATTCAGTGCCGCGTAGTAGTTGTCAGATTGAGGCACAACCGAGCCCAGGTATTTCTTCACCAAATCCGGGTGCTCTCTCAGCGCCTCAGAGATTGAGCAGAAGATGACACCAGCTTTTGCCAACTCTTCTTTAAAAGTGGTGACAACGGAGACGCTGTCAAAGACAGCATCCACGGCAACTTTTGAGCCTTGAACACCCGCCAGAACTTCCTGTTCTTTCAAGGGAATGCCAAGCTTCTCATAGGTGGCCAGAAGTTCTGGGTCGACCTCATCAAGGGTCTTTGGCCCTTCCGTGTTCTTTGGCGCTGAATAGTAATACAGGTCTTCAAAGTCGATCTTTGGATAGCTGACCTTGGCCCACGTCGGCTCTGTCATCGCACGCCAACGCTTATAGGCATCAAGACGCCACTGAAGCATCCACTCCGGCTCACCTTTTTTGTCAGAGATAAATTTGACGATGTCTTCGTTGAGACCCTTCGGGGCTTTCACCGACTCAATATTGGTCTCAAATCCATACTTGTATTGATCGACATCAATCTCTTTAACCTGATCAATGGTCTCTTGTACCGCTGGCATTCGTGAACTCTCCTGGTGCCTTTTCTAAAACTAAGGCGTGTTCGTAAGTGGTTTGAAATTCAAGCTGCGACCTTGTCGCTGCGGTGAAGCACCTTCCATGTTTTTAAAAAGTGCATGATTTCGTTTTCTGTCGTTGCGTGACCAATACTGATACGGATGGCAGATTGCGCTAGATCTTCTGGAACCCGCATCGCTTCGAGTGCGCGACTAACGCCGACCTTGCCTGATGAACAGGCAGCGCCAGAACTCACTGCAATGCCTGCCAGGTCCAAATTGATCAACATTGTTTCTGCCTGCGTGCCCGGTGTTGCAAAGCATGTCGTGTTCGCAAGCCGGGGTGCATCCGCGCTCAATATTTTGATACCCGGATCGATGCCTTTGAGGCCGACTTCCAGCTCTTGCCTCAAGCCTGCAATACGCTCTATTGTTTTCAGATCGCGACCCGCTGCTTCAGCGGCGGCACCAAACCCTGCAATCGCAGCAACATTTTCTGTCCCAGCACGCCGACGCCGTTCCTGGCCACCGCCCTGGATAAATGCTGGCAGCGCAACATGATCTTTCAGAACCAATGCCCCGACACCTTTAGGGCCGCCAATTTTGTGGGCTGAAAGGCTCATGGCATGGACACCCAGTGCATGAAAGTTGAGCGGCACACGCCCTGCACCCTGTACCGCATCGGTGTGCATGAAAAATCCATGCTCACGGGCAAAGGCTGCTGTCTCTGCGACCGGCTGAAGCGCCCCGGTTTCGTTATTCGCAATTTGCAACGTGATCGCCGTCTGACCTAGATCTCCATTCGCCAGATTAACATTGGACAGAAAAGTTAAGTCCGCGATCTGCCCAACGTCTGCAACACCATCCTGGCTCACGTCGATCTCATCAACACGAGCTGAACTGTTGTGCGCTGGCACATAAATCGACTCGTGCTCGATGGGTGACAGGATAATGCGACCCCAAGCTCCACCCGTCATGATCCAATTGTTGGATTCTGTAGCGCCACTTGTGAAAATAACTTCAGATGAATTCGCGCCCACAAACGCGGCAATCTTGTCACGTGCCGTTTCAACAACCGCACGTGCCGCGCGCCCAGGCCCATGAACAGATGAGGCGTTGGCGCTCACACTTAAGGCTGCACCCATCGCGTCGCGCGCTTCAGAACGCAGCGGTGCAGACGCATTGTAATCGAGGTAGGCGCTGGTCATGACTTATGGGCCTCCTCATGTACATTGAAAGAAACAGAGTGAAGCGCCTGGCCATCATCCATCGGCAAACCAGCAACAACGTCATGCAACGTGACTCGAGTCAGAAACCCTTCAATGTGCGTGCCCAATGCATTCCAAAGCCCATGTGTCAAACAACGTTTTTCGCCATTGCATCCCGTTTTGGTCGTACTACAACGTGTCATCTGCGTCGCTTCTTCAACCGCAACCATCACATCAGCAATGCTGATCTCAGTCGCAGGCCGCGCCAACCGATAGCCGCCAGCGCGCCCACGTATGCTGACAACCAGGTCGGCTTTGCGCAGCTGTGCAAAAATCTGTTCCAGATAGGCCATGGGCAGCGCCTGACGCCGCGCGACAACGGACAATGGCAACGAGTCGGCAGACCCGTACTTGGCCAGATCGACCATTGCCATCACCGCATAACGACCTCTGGTATTTAGCTCCAAATCACACTCCACCGTGGGGCCAAACCCCAAATTCCACACACCTAACGCTGACGAAAGCAGTCAATCTGATCCTGGCGCGATCTGCCCCTTGCCTTTAGCCACCGGACTTGTGCTAAGAACCCCTTCGATACCCAGCCGGGGCGAGGACGGACCATCTACTTTTTCGAATTATTCTAAACTTGGGCGGAATATGAAAATTCCGAGCGCTCAAGTCAAGTATTCTTGAAGGCACGATGTTGTGATGACCTCGTGGACCAGTCAGGGGCACAAGGGCAACCAAACAGGCTGACCAGCAAAAGCGCAGATAGAGACCTAAAACTTATGCCAGAATTGATCATCAACGGGCCGGTTGGCCGCCTCGAAGCACGTTTTCACCACGATGCCGGCAGTGACAGTCCAATCGCCCTGATCCTGCATCCGCACCCGCAATTTGGCGGCACAATGAACAATCAGGTCGTCTACTCAATGTACTACGCGTTCGTTGAGCGGGGCTTCTCAGTTCTACGCTTCAATTTTCGCGGCGTTGGCCGAAGTCAAGGAATATGGGATGGGGGTCCAGGTGAATTGGCTGATGCCGCATCCGCCCTCGACTGGATGCAAACGGTCAAACCAGACGCCAGGTACTGTTGGATTGCTGGCGTCTCTTTTGGCACCTGGATCGCCATGCAGTTGTTGATGCGCCGTCCTGAGATTGATGGCTTTATCTGCGTTGCCCCGCCATCAAACCTCTATGACTTTTCCTTCCTAGCGCCTTGTCCATCGTCGGGTCTGATGGTCAATGGAGATTCAGACCGCGTTGTGCCAACAAGCTCCGTTGCTGAATTGACGCAGAAACTAAAAACCCAGCGTGGTATTTCCATTGATCATGAAGTGATCCCGGGCGCAAACCACTTTTTCGAAAATCAAATCGAGCCCCTCAACAACATTGTTGGTGGTTATCTCGACATGCGCCTTGCCATGGCTGAAGAAGAAAAAGCCAGGGCCAAAGAACTTGAAAAAGAAAAAGAACGTGAAAAAGAGCGTCGCGCTGCCGAACTAAAAGCGCAACAAGAGGCAGAGCAGAATAAGTAAACGGAATAATCCCGAGACCGTCCATACTCTGTTCCGGCCCAGACACGACATACGCATTGCAGTTGAGGGATGCGCTTTTAAAGGCCAGCGCTATCGCGTGCGGGCCCACTCTCCCGCTGCTCAATGGCCTGCACCCGTGAGATGGCGAGCAGGTCAATATAATTCTATTCAATTCTCTTATGCTGTAATGGCTTTTTCTGGTGCCCACTATTATTTGTGCGCTAATCAAATGCAGTCCATCTGCTAAATTGCCCAATCTTTGGCTTCTGGGATTTCTCTTTTGGCAACAGTCCTTGCACTTGTCAGCCTTGCCTGTCTGGCACTCATTGGCAGCCTAATTTGGTATTGCATCGTTTTTCCGAGACGAAGCAAACCATCGCCGTTGCCAATACTTGATCCAGAAGGCCGCCGTCTTGCATCTTGTCTCTCCGCTCATATTTCAGAAATTGCCCAAGAACCGCGCAACATTGCGCACTTCTCGTCGTTAGAATCAACTGCGGCGTACATTCAAGACACGCTCTATGCGCTTGGACACAAGCCTGACGTCCAAGACTTTGCCGTTGCTGGCAAATATGTCCGCAACATTGAACTCATCTTCGAACCGCAAATCAAAGTTCCCAACCCTGCAACATTGATCCTCGGTGCCCACTACGACACCGACGGGACCTCACCAGGGGCGCATGACAATGGCACTGGCGTTGCAGCCACTCTTGAACTCGCCCGGTTGTTGAAAGATTGGCGGCCCAAACATGATCGTTTACGGCTGTTGTTCTGGGTCAATGAGGAACACCCCTGGGGCAGAACAGAATACATGGGAAGTTGGCAGCATGCCAAGCTGATGAAGGAGCAGGGTCAAAACATTACTGGCGCAATTGCTCTGGAAACACTCGGCTATTTCAGCAACGAACCGGGAAGCCAACAGTTTCTGTTTCCATTTGGCGCAGCCTATTCTGATGTCGGCGACTTTGTAGCATTCGTTGCGTTGCCTAAGTCACGCATCTTCCTTGAGCGCGTTACCCGCGCATTTCGTCTTTCCAGTCCGTTTCCGTCAATTGGCGGTTTGGCTCCTGGCTTTGTAGAAGGCGTCGGTCTCTCTGACCATTGGGCCTACCATCAGTTTGGTTTTCCCGCGCTCATGGCAACCGATACTGCGCCGTTTCGCAATCCCTATTATCACACCATCAACGACCTTCCCGACACGGTCGATTATGAAAGTCTCGCCCATATAACGTTGGGCCTTGAAACCATGGTGCGCAGGTTGGTCCGTTAGGCCGCCACATATTTCAAACCGTCTGGTACGTCTAAAACCTGGCACAAAAACAGTCCGGTCACCTAAGTGGGTCGGGGCCATGGAACAACCGTACCACCTGTGAGGGGTCCGCTGACGCCTGTCGTTCCCGGAAAGGTGATTGGCAACCCGAAGATAGAGCGGACGGCAAGATAGCCCCACGCTTCAGCTTCCATGCTATCGCCGTTAAGTCCGACATCTTCTGCCAAGTGCACACAACCCGTGAGATGTTGTTTCAACCGCTCCATCAAAAACGCATTGTGTCGCCCGCCCCCCGTGACGATCCATGTCCGTGCCGGTTTGGGGAACCAATCTTGGGCGCGCGCAATGCTCAAAGCTGTAAACTCACAAAGTGTTGCAATACCATCTGCACTAGAAAGCGCGGCGTAGGCCGCATCTGGAAAGTAATTGCGATCAAGAGATTTTGGTGGCGAGGCAGCAAAAAATGTATCACGCATCAAACCAGCAAGGACCAATTCATCAACCTGACCCGATGCTGCAAACGTGCCCGCATCATCAAACGCTTTGCCTGTTTTTGTTACCATCCAATCATCCATCAAGGCATTACCGGGGCCAGTGTCAAACGCCAGTAAGTGGCCATCGCCACCAATCCACGTAACGTTGGCTACACCGCCAATGTTGAGAACCGCAACCGGACGTTCATGTCCTGCATCCACCACCGCCTGATGATAAACAGGAACCAAAGGCGCGCCTTGTCCGCCCGCCTGCACATCCTGCTGGCGTAAATCAAAAATAACGGGACAGCGCACCAACTCCGCAAGAAAGCGCCCATCGCCAAGTTGCACCGTGAGCTTTTCGGCAGGGCGGTGGGCCACGGTCTGACCATGAAACCCGATGACATCAATGGTCGTGCGATCAATCCCCTGTTTTCGTAAAAAGGCGGAAATGGCAGCCCCATGCACCTCAGTCAGCTCGCGCTCAGTCTCGGCCAGTCGACCTGGGCGGTCGCCAGAGCGTTCACACAGGAGCGCATCTGAAATCGCCTGGCGGAGCATAGCGCGTTGCTCATCAGTATATCGAAAGCTCATCGCAGGCCCGCGCTCGACTTGCATCTGCCCGTCCGTGCGTATAAGTGCGACATCAATGCCGTCCATTGATGTGCCGCTCATTAGCCCAAGTGCGCACTTCATCTTGCTGTTCATCCCCAACCGGTGCATGGTCGCGCCCGACTTCACATCGTGAGACAGGCGGCTTTGACGCGCCACCTATCATAACCTTAGAACCACTAATACTCAAAAAAACAAAACCCTGATGACAGAACTGAGCTCTCCTTTTTTAACAACGCTTGAAGAGCGTGGCTTCATACACCAATGCTCGGACCTTGAAGCTGTTGACGCATTGGCCAGCAAAGGCGAACTCATTGCCTATGTAGGCTATGACTGTACCGCGTCATCACTCCATGTCGGCTCATTGATTTCGATCATGATGTTGCACTGGTTGCAGACAACGGGTGCAGGTAGACCCATTGTGCTGCTCGGTGGTGGAACAACACGGGTAGGGGATCCTTCAGGCCGCGATGAAACGCGCAAGATTCTTACCCTCGACCAGATCGAAGCCAACAAAGCGGGCATCCAAAAAGTCTTTGACCGGTTCTTGAAATTTGGCGAAGGCGCAAAAGAAGGTACGACCGTTGACAATGCAGAGTGGCTTGCGCCGCTCAACTACATTGATTTTCTGCGCGATGTTGGACGGCACTTCTCAGTCAATCGCATGATGACAATGGACTCGGCAAAACTGCGCCTGGATCGCGAGCAGGAGCTTTCATTTATCGAGTTCAACTACATGCTGTTGCAAGCCTATGACTATGTCGAACTGGCGCGCCGCCAAGGCTGCAACCTGCAGATGGGGGGCTCAGACCAATGGGGCAATATCGTAACGGGTATGGATCTTGGGCGTCGCATGGGAACGCATCAGTTGTTTGCTCTGACCTGCCCGTTGCTCACAACAGCCTCGGGCGCAAAGATGGGCAAAACAGCTTCAGGTGCAGTCTGGCTCAATGAAGATCAACTGTCTGCCTACGAGTACTGGCAGTACTGGCGCAATACTGAAGACGCAGACGTCGTGCGCTTTTTGAAGCTTTTTACAACGCTTCCAATGAAACGGATCAATGAGCTAGCCACCCTCAAAGGGGCTGAGATCAATGAAGCTAAAAAGGTTTTAGCGACAGAAGCAACGCGTCTCATTCATGGTGAGGAAAAAGCGAGCCAAGCTGAAAACGCTGCGCAAAAAACATTTGAGGCCGGAGTGCACGCAGATGATTTGCCGTCTGTCTCAATTTCTACAGCAGAGTTGGCGAAGGGGCTCGGCGTCCTCAATGCCTTTGTGCAAGCGGGTCTTGTGAAATCAAACGGTGATGCGCGGCGTCAAATCAAAGGTGGCGCCCTTAAAGTCAACGATACTGCTGTTACTGATGACAGCCAGATATTATCCGACAGTGACATCACTGAAGACGGCGTTATCAAGCTTTCATTTGGCAAGAAGCGTCATGTGCTAATGCGCCCGCAATAAGCGATCCGGGTCACCGAAACAAAAAGTTCAAACGAGACGCGTTGTGCATTTCAGATTACGGACGCGCGCGCGTACCAGACGACCATCCATCAATCAATGCGCCGCGATCAGTTGGCGCACGCCGGTCTTGCTTGCCAGCACCTGTCACCGAGCTTGACGAACGCACCTGCCGATCTGGTGGTACACTTGGGCGTTGTTGCTGACGGGGGACGACTTTCACACTTGGATTAGTGAGCTGGAAAATATCGCGAAAGATACCAGGTGCAACCATTGACAATGGATTGACGATCACCTGTGGACTGGCCATTGAGCCCTGCACTGCAAACGTAATACCAAGCACGCCTTCACACTTGGGGCCTGTGATAATTTCGCCCAGCAATGGAATGCCGCACAAAGCACTATTAAGGCCTTGCAGGGGAATGTAAGACCCACCAAGATTCACGCGGCGCAATCGGTAGTCCATCTTTCCACTGACAGACGCGCCCAAAACAGGGCCACGCAAATATGATTTCTTAATCACAAACTGATCGTGACCAACCGAGAACGGCATTTTGAGGCGTGAAAACTCAAAGACCTGTCGCGTCACTCGGCGTTTGCCTTTATGCCCTTCAGCTCCGGCAAATACCTCTGAAGCAACCGGGTCACCGAGAATACGGAAGTTCTCAGTCCAGAGCGTTCCGGTCTGTGACGCTGCACCATAGCCATCAAGGTCAAGCTCCAAACGGCCCCGTCCGCCGACCATGTTAGGATAGAAGTCGATTAACTTAAAAACTTTTCCGGCATTGTTGGACTCAGCAAACAGCGTACGTTTTCCATCAACCTTCTTCAGAAGAATGGCAACGTCCTTACCATCTTCGAGTTGGGCTTTGCCATTGAGTGCGGTCAATTTGCCATTGCGATGAGAAACTTTGATTTGGAATTTCCGCAGCGTTTCATTGCCACTTCCAACCACATTCTCAATACGCGCATCGACATCAATCCCCTTTGAAGGATTGCGCGCCTTAGGCCGTTCTTTGCTGAGGTCACCCAGTGAAAACAGCGATTTGAAGAATTCACGCCCATCATAGGTCGGGCCAATGGCCTTCACATTCCAAATCCGGTTCTTGCTTTGCTTTCCCTGAAGGCGAAGACGGGTCACGGTATCGACTGAGAAGTCCGGGAAATAAAATTCGCGCAAAATATTGTCGGCGCCAACGGCCGCAAATCCTTCGATGGCAATGCCCTGCCCAACAACTTGGATGTTTTGCAATTCCAAGCGGCCGCTGTCTCCTGAAACAGGGTCAAATTCAATGCGCACCTTGCGCCCTGACGGTTTGCGCCAGGCCACTTCTGCAAACAACAAATCTGCGCTCGTTAGGTCTGCAGTCACGTGTACCGCCGGCGCCCCACCATCACGTACACCAACCGTAATTTCTACCGGAATGTCACCAGCCACAATATCATTGATATCAAGTTCAAGTTGATCGCGATCTGAGTTATCTAGCGTGGTCGTGATACGCAGCGGCGGTTGCTTATCCATTGCACCGCCTAGGATATGCTGCAGCTTGATCTTCGCACCAACGCCATTAATCAGAAGGTCGCCTTTGGCATCAATGGCCTGATTGGATACGTCAATATCAAAAGCCCCGCCACGGATGGAGTAATTGCCAAGCTTCTTGCTCAAGCGAAAGTCTTTGACCTTGGCTTGGCCTTGAACAATTTTGATTGCCGTGTCCGCAGCCTCATTAAGTGGTGCGTTGAGTTTGAAGTCACCGACCACCAACCCACGTACATGCGAAGTGGAGATGGACGCATTCTGAAATAACTCAGGCTTGGCTTTTTCGGCAAAATCCAAGACAGATTTCACCGGCGCGCGAACTTTAAAAGCGATTTCGGCGAGCGGCTCGTTGCCAAACAGGTCAACAGCGCTGATGCGCACAGTTTTTAGGTCTATTGAGCCAGATTTTCCGGCAGCGAGCGCAACCTTGGGCACGGTGACTTCCAATACATCATTTTCAAGACGTATCAGAGCGCGCTCGGCATACGCTGGCTGGTCGGAATAATCATGACGAACAGCGAGATCACCAACCTCTAGGGCCAATGACACACGTTGCCGATCCGGCGCGCCGATTGGGGCTTCCTGGTTCATGTAACCACCACTCACCAGCTTAAACGTGCCAGATTTCACATGCCCTTTCTGCACATGACGACCGAACATTTGCCGTGCCTTTGGCGCAAATGCACGTGGCCAAAAGGCGGTTACAATTTTCAGATCTTGAGAGGTAAGCGCAGCATCAAACTTTGTGCTGGTTTGATCGGGCCCCGCGAGTAACTCTCCGTGCGCCACAAGATCAACGCCAGCAGCAGCGAGCGCAAACGTGTCAATGTAGAGCTTTCCTTTGGTAAGCGAGACCGATCCTGTTGATTGCCAAGAATCAATTTTTACGCCAGCAACACCAAATTCTTCTGCCGCTAACTGTCCATCGACAGAGGAAAACTGATAGCTCCAGATTTCATCGACAGAGCCATTCTTAATCTTTGGTATAGCCTCACCTGCAACGGTTAGGAAACTATCTGCCCAGCGCAAGGTTGAAGGCGCAATCGTCAACCGCTCCTGGTAGCCGTCGTAAGACAGATTGAAAACACAACTATCAAGCTGTAGCGGGGTGCCAGAAATGCTCGGCAAGTGAAGCTTGCCGGGGGCGAGCTCAATTGCCAATGTTGCAGCTTCCATATCACCGTCATTCGTCACCTGCATCGTTGCATCAAGTGCAATAGGCATGTCGAGTGTTTTCAGCAGACTGAGGGCTGGCGCCGCCTGCGCAATTGAATTTGGGACTAAATCTCGCGCTGAAGCTGTAAGGCGAACAACATTGTCCAGTTCAGAATCTACGGTGCGGAAGGAAAACACCCAGGGACCGCGATCAGATTGCACCCGCGCGGCACCTGAAATAGCGCTGCCATTTTTACCTTGGTTGAGATCTACAGCCGCCTCGGCAATCAACCAATCGCTCTTGAGCCCTTCATAATCCAGCGTAACCGTCGCATTGCGCACACCGATTTCTTTGATCTGAGAGTTTTGCCCCATGCCCTGGCGCGCACGCGCATTCAAATTCGAAACCAACCGCGCAATATTAATGCGCTGTGAGCCCGACTTTACGATCTGGGTGGGGTTTGCGCCAACCCGTTGCCCGATTTGTTCAGAACTGGACGGCAACCTTTGTTCAGCTGTTGCCTGGCCTTCCCCGAGGAGCGACGGTTCTTGAATCAGCTTTGAAGCAACATGAAGGGAAAAGCCGCCAGCCTTGCGGTAGGTCACCAACAAATTCGGATCAATTAAATAGACCCGTGATGGCACGATGTTGCCTATCATGAGGTCGCCGGCGTTGAGAGAAACGGAGGCAACGGGTGCGGCGGCAACACGGGCCCCGGATGAATCTAACAGCTTCAAATTGATCAATCGAAATTCAAAACTGTAATCGTCTGTTAGAACCAGAGCAACGTCATCGACCTTGGCTGAAAGCGCACCAAGACTGTCGGAGATGCTGCGCTCAATGGGACCTACAAACCGCTCCAAAGAAATTGGGCCCTGCAGTAAGCGTGTATACGTCACCAATACAGTCAGAGCTGTCAGGATCAATAGCGGCGTCAGCGCAAATAAAAGCGGGCGCGAGAAACGGTGACGAAACGGAGATCGTACCGTGCGTCGACGCCTCGGCTTTTTGCCAACGGTTTTCGCGCGCGGTGGGGGATGGCCCACATCGCGACCAGCCGGCCCTGTTGGTGCGCGCGTCGTCACGCCGTTGTCTCCCACGCCAGTTTCGCCCCTAATTCCTACCCGGCTTTGTTGCGTCGCCTCAAACCCCGATGGCCCCCGCCTTGAGACAGGAGCGCTCTTTTCCCGAAACGCACTGAAAAATACAAACCCCGCCAACACCTTATCACAGTCAGCAAGGCAGCAAATCGACCACTCGACATGATGCCCTGATCAGGGTAGCGAAAAGCGACAAAAGAAAGGCAGACCGCGATGCTCAAAACCGGTGATAAAGCGCCTGATTTCAAAATCACGGTAGATGATGGCAGCTTGTTCCAGCTCTCAAAGCAAAGGGGGCACCCGGTCGTGGTCTATTTCTATCCCAAGAACGACACCTCGGGATGCACAGCCGAGGCGCGCGACTTTTCAACCGCCGAGGACGCCTTCGCCGCTCAAGATGTCCAGATCATCGGAATTTCGCCCGATTCCGTCGCCAGCCACGAGAAGTTCAAAGACAAGCATGGCTTTAGTGTTCTCCTGGGGGCCGATGAAGATCGAAAAGTCATTGAGCGCTATGGGGTTTGGGTCGAAAAATCCATGTATGGGCGGAAATACATGGGCGTTGAACGGGCGACTTTCCTGATTGATAGCAAGGGCAAAATCGCAGAGATCTGGCGCAAAGTCCGCGTCACCGGCCATATCAAAAAGGTTCTAAAAGCAGCCAATGAATTGTAAGAGCCAGGGCAAAGATGCCTTCAAATCCTGTGCTCTGTCATGGGGAAAGTCCGGTCTGCACGATTTATAAGCACATGCTTAAGACTGGATTCGACGCCGATATAAAAGCCCGTTCCGAGTTGAGACGCGCCTACATCCCAGCCTTTCGTGCACTATTGTTTTGCCTCAATTGCAAAGCCTCGTGACCAAGCCCTGGAAACATGCTAGCACCCATAGCGCTAAGGAGCGAACAAGGGGACCATTGGCCAACGCCCATAATATGGGCGCAGTCTGGCCTATTGTATCCCTTGAGGTTCTTTATCCGGTGACCAGCCGGAACCAAGTTAGTTCTGTTGCGGAGATTAGGCGTATGCTGCCGAATTTTAGGAAGACCGAAAACGAAGCTGCGAAGCGTGAAGAAAGGCCACCAAACGTTACCCGAGCCACCGCTCCACAGCCCCCACGCCCTGCAAACCCAACCGCTGCACGCGCCAGCGACCGTAGCGCCCCGTCTGTTATTGGCCACGACCTGTCGATCACCGGGAATATGATCTCAAAGGGTGAAATTCAAATTGACGGCGAAATTCAAGGCGATGTCAAAAGCAACCATGTCATCGTCGGCGAGAAAGCTCTGATCACTGGCTCGATTGCTGCCGATGAAATTGTCATCCGTGGAAAAGTGATGGGTTCAATTCGCGGTAAACGTGTTCTGCTACAGACATCAAGCCACGTTGAAGGTGATATCTTTCACCAAGCTCTCGCCATTGAGCAAGGTGCGTTCTTTGAAGGCAAGTCTCGCCGTTCAAGCGAACCACTGTCAGAAGGCGTTGCTTCGGCAAGCCCACCACGAGCGCCGCATGTACAATCATCAAGCGCTCCACCAACTCCTGTCACACCATCATCACCAAGCAGCAGCGATTAAAGCGAAGGTCGGGCTGCGACCATCGACATATGAACATTTCAATTTTGCTGATCAACCGCCTGAAACCATATTTGGTTTTGGGCGGTTGATCATTCTGCCCCCTGCCAGTCCACCAACTTCAATTTCGTGCCGCCAAGGTCCTTGAATGTTTTTTGGCGACACGTCAGCACAATAAGCTGAATGTCAGCGGCTGCGAGCTGTAGTGCCTTAAACATGCGTTCGATACGCGCATCATCAGAATAAACCAACGCATCATCAAGGATAACCGGCATACGTCGTCCTTTGCGGGCCATGAGTCGCGCAAACGCCAGCCGCGTTAAAACGGCGATCTGCTCACGCGTACCACCACTCAAATGTGCAAATGGTTCTTCAACGCCAGCGCGAACGATATGATCCGGTGAAAAGTTAGAACCCAGCTTAAGCTCACTTTCTGGCATCACCTGATGCAATAACGGTTGCAGCTCTTCCATCACCGGGGCAAAAAACTGAGCCTGCGCATTTGATTCAACCGTCTTGAGTGTCAGTGTCAGCGTTTCGAGCGCGCGCTTTTCAACTTCAAGTGCCAAAACCTGAGCCTCGGTGCGTTCCAACGCACCTCTCGATTCAGCTAACTGTTCACCAATCCCGTCCTTATCAATCTCGCCAAGCGCGCCCACCAAGGCACCGGTTTGATGTTTGAGATCCAGAATGGCTTGCGCTTGGTTTGCCATCTCAGTTTCTAGCCGCGCCTTCTCGGCTGCCAGGCCCTCGTAACCCGCCACGTGTTTTTGAAGTGTGCTTTTCTCTATCGTCTTGTGAGCGAGGTCTTCTTTGTGAGTGGCAAGCGCACCGCTCATCTCACGTCGTTGAGGTTCCCATGTGTCATCAGGCCCATAGCGCTCGCGTACATGTTCTATTTGCTGGTTGAGCCGTGCAAACTCGGCTTTGTACCCGCTCAAAACCTGTTCGGCTGCCCGGCTCTCTTTTTCCGCGGTTTGCCGTTCGTAACGGCGCGCCTCTAACCCGTCATCGGCAGAACGCACGTTTGCAGCCGCCTCGTCGTCACTGAGCGATGGAACGCTCTCACCAGCGGCTCTCGCAACGAGGCCCGACAGCTCAGCGCACTCAGCTTGCAGTTTTTGAACCCCCTCAGGGGCAATACGTTGCAACTCAGACTGACTGGCTCTGGCCTCAGCCTCGGATTGCAGTTTTCGCTCCAATGCATCACGTGCTTCTGAAAATGAGCTGACACCAAGAGATGCCAGCGCGCGGCCAAGCGCATCTTGAGATGCCTTGGCCTCTCGTTGTGCTCTTGCAGCGTCGGCACCCTTGCCAGCATCGATAACAAGACGTCCGACGGTATCCACATCAAGCACCAGACGGCCATCGACAGCACGCTGCTCTTGAGAGCCTAACACATGTCCGTCTACACGCACGCGGTTTTCAGCATCTTGCGCATATGTGACAGACACCGTTGTTTGCCCGGCTTGAAGGCGGGCTTCTGCACGATCTACCGCTGAGCGAAGCTTGTCCAAGTTTTCAAGCGCACCGCGATCAACCTTAATGGCATCACGCACGTTACTGGCCGCCGTTAAAGCGCCAGCAACAGTCTCCGCCGTTTGCAATTTCAACGTCGCCGCGTGCAAGCGTGCTTCAGCTGCCCGCGCTTGTACTGCCTTGCGCACGCGCTCATAGTCGGCCTTGGCCTGATGTGTAACCTGCTGCTGCTTGTCTTCGGCGCGCAGGGCTAAATCGTGTTTCTCTTTGTGTTTTTTGCATATTGCGTCCTGCTGACTAATCTTTTTGGAAACCTCATCTATCGCAGCACCATTGGTGCCCGCCTGTGATTGAGCTACTTCAAGCGCCTTAAGGTCTTTGCCGACACGCGTGATCGCCTGCTCTGTGAGCCGTATTTCGCTGCTGAGGCCTTCAAGGCGCGTGCTCATTTGCTGCACGCCCAACAACTTTTCAGTTGCGGCCTTGAGTTTCTTTTGCTGTTCGGAGTGTTTCTCGGGGGCCTCAAAGTTGGCGAGTTCGCTTTGCAAGCGTGACAGCTCTACACGTGCGGCATCTGCTTCGTGAAGGCGCGTTTCAAAAACTTTGATGTCCGCCAAAAGATCCTTACGGGCCTTAAGTGCCTCACCATAGCGCCCTGTGGGTTTCTTGGTCTTTTCTGTAATCAGACCTTTGAGTTGGCTCGCTGCACGTGACAGCACCTCGCGCACCTTTGCGCCACCGGTTACTTCACGAACCGTCTGCTCAATAAGGCCGGACAACAAAGCGCCAGATGTTTCCGTGACTTTAGGTTGATCAAGCGATTGACCTTGCTCGACCCACAAAAGCCCCGTCGGACCATCATCAGATTTGTCAGCGCCAAGAAGATCAAACACCCAATCTTGCACGTCATCGCCCGATGCAATCGCATGACCCGTTGCCAGGTCAATCACAGACGCGTTGGCCCGTGACAAAAAACGTTTATGCAATCGAAAATGACCAGCCCCGGTTTCTAGGTCGACTTCAACCGTCGGCCCACCCTTGGCATGATAGGGGCGCAACGCTTCGATGCGCGCATTGCGATGCTTGTGTTTTTCGTAAAGCACCACCCGTAGCGCTTCAAACAACGTTGTCTTGCCAAACTCGTTTTCAGCGGCAAGCACATTCAGCCCATCGCTGAGACCCTCAATGGCTTTGCCCGAGGCGCTAAATCCTTTGACATCGCTGACACGGATGGCACGCAGCTTCATTGTGCGGCCTCGCTCGAAGGATCGGTAGAAAATGTAAACAGCAGCGCTAAGGCATTGCGTGCGTCAGCCCGCTCTTGAGCTGACAGGGCTTCATCTTGAGAACGCGCAAGCAGGTGTTCGCCCGCAGTCCTCAGTGATCCCGCGTGATCAAGGCGGTCCAAGTCAGAGGACTCTACCAACCTCTGTAAATCTGCTTGTCGAACCTCAAAGTAGGCCAACGCATCTTGATAGCGTTGCGTGTCCCGGTTCAAAGTTGCTGCCGCCTCGGAACGGAGTTGACCGGTCAAGGTCAATTGCAGCAACGTTTTTTGAGACGTTTCAACTTGCCCGAGTGCGCGTTCAAATATTTCAGCGGATGTCACCTCCGGGTTCACCACAACGTCCTCTTTCAACCACTTGAATTCTGCGGTTGGCAAGGGCGTAACGTTGGGCGTTGCACCAGATTGTTCAATGCTAACGCTGAGGCACCAACCCGGCTCATTACGCGGGAATTGTTCAGGCTCCGGCGTTCCAGAATACCACGTGCGCTCATCAATCTGCTTTTTGCCGTGCCAATCACCAAGCGCCAGATAGTCTAAGCGTGCGGACTGGGTGCGTGATGAGGAGATGATAGCTGCGCTATCTGTGGCATCCCCAAATCCATGGACGCTACCATGTGCGAGACCAATGCGAACGGCGTCATCCGGCGTCGTGCACGCATCCATCCATGCCGTGAGATCGCGGCCCGCATCTCTACTCAGAAGCGGGGCAGGTAAAACAAAGACATTTTCCTCAATGGCGATGGCCTCTGGCGTCAGCAACAGACGAACGTTAGCAGGCACCGCATGGCTGGACTGAATGCGGTGCCAAAGTCCGTTGGGACGTGCAGGATCATGATTGCCTGGCAACAGCCACCAACTGACGTCCTTGGCCTGTCCCAGCCGCTCCAAAGTATTGTGCAGCGTTCTTTCTTCAGGATTTTCCTGATCCCAAATATCACCAGCGACCAAAACATGACGCGCAGATTGCGCGCGCGCGTGCTCCGCTATGCGGTCAATCGCGTTGAGTCGTGCCAATCGCAATTGCGCACTCAGCTCGGGCTCAAATCGCCCGAACCGTTTGCCAATTTGCCAATCTGCAGTGTGAATAAATGTAATCGCCATCGTGTGCGGAACCATGTTGGCAAAACGAGCCAAATACAAGGCGCAGCAGGTCCAGCGTTCAGCTTGTCGACAGCATTTTAGAGCAGGACTTGAGCCTAGATACGGGCACTAGCCCCATAATCCCTGTGCAGCGCACTAAGTTGCACAGGTCTCACAAGACAGAAGGACCGCACTTACATACGACAGCCCAGAAACACAATCGTGTGGTCATTCCAGTCTGCCCGC
>JAJFHG010000062.1 GCA_021775735.1 Hyphomicrobiaceae bacterium | reverse complement strand
TTAAATCGTTCTATACTATCTCAAGGATGGTACAGCTTTGAAACTATGTTGACTTACAAACTTGAAGCGCAAGGCGGTAAAGTTATTAAAGTTGATCCGAAATATACATCGCAAACATGCTCAGCTTGCGGAACCGTAAACCCTCAGAGTCGTAAGAACCAAGCGACTTATGAGTGTACCGAATGCGGTTACACTGAACACGCTGACATAAACGCTGCGATAAATATCTTGCGCCGAAGCACGGCGTCTAAGCTCGTGGAGAAACCGCCTAAGCGGCTCTGTGAAGCGAGAACTAGAAAAACTCGCAAGAGTTTGGAAAACCGACTAGTTGCCTAGTCGGGGATGTTGTTACGCGGTGTCGAATGTGTATTGAACCGTACCAATGATTTCACCGAGTTGGCTCATCATAGGGACTTTTGAATAGATATTGACGCGGCGTTTATCAGGTTCGAGAGTAACGACTAAATTATCTTCGAAATATCGTCGAGCTTCAGGACCTTTAACGGCTAACACTAAGTCCCCTAAATCGCCGAATAGTTCGATTTGATACGCTCGAACATTCGCCTCGGTCGCCATGTCGTGACCTGCGACCGCGTTACCCGGTGAAAGACGGGATTGTGCCCATCGTTTGCGGTTGTTGAGAACACAGTATTCTCGGATTGCGCCGTGTGTATCACGCCAATTTAGGTACTTCCACGTCTCATCATCGTTACCCGCCGAGTCTTTTTGCCAAGTAGTAACAACTTGGCCGAGTATGGAGCCTGTGTTCGAACGATTTCTACCGAAAACTGATAGACCTGCTTGTTCGAGTTCTAACTGTTCGGCACCTGAAAAACCGCGTCCTGGGCATTTACTACCAATAAAACGTATCGGCGTATTGAAGTACGGTAGTGAATGCATGTGCGCTCCACCAAATTGGTCTGCCGGGGCCGTAGTTGATACGTAATCACTAACCGAAACACCATCTTCAATTCGCAACGCACGAACCGCTGCGAAATAAGCTGAGATCATGTCGGGCGCGGTAGCGGTGTCAGGACCTTTCCAAAAGTCTAGATCGTTCACAGGTTCATTAACAAATGCAGTAATTTCAGAGCTATTAATACCAAGCGAAGTTGTTTTAGCCGTTACTAAATTTTCAGTTAACGTGAGAAATGCTTGACCGTCTTTTATGTCATTATCTACGTTTTTACGTGGGTCGATGAAGTTTTTAAGAGCCGCAGTTGAGTAGCTTTCGGGCCAAACGGTGCCCTGGAACCGGATGTCCGAAACTTCGTCAAACAGTGTTGTTAGATCAGGGTCGGTTGCGCCGCCCGTAAAGCCTGTCAAGGTATAGGTTAAGCCAGGAACACGGCCCTCGATCTTAATTGGCCAATTGTTCGAAATAGAACCAGCGTTAACCGCTGTGAAGGTGCCGGTGGTATTATCGTGCGCAAACGTAAACGGAGCTGCGCCACGAGCTGTTACTGCTGCTTGCAGCTTATCAAGTACGTCTTGTGCGTCTTCGCCGGTTACGATCTCAAGTTCAAATGTGTAGTGGTATTCGGACACAACAGTAACTGATAAAGTGCCGTCACGAGTCGCCGCTCCCGCGAAAGATATCGTCGCCGCACCTTTTGTTGCTGCGCCGTCGTCTTCAAGTACTAACATATTTAAGTTAGTGTATTCGTTGACTTCACGGTAAGAACGCGCCAATAGAGCGGCGTGACTATCGTAGCCTAGAAGCTCGTTAATTTCTTCGACGGTTCTAGGGATTTCGATATACATACCGTCGGTAACGTCTGCCGCCGCGTTTGCAGAGATCTGACCGACTAATAAGCCACGCTGATCTTCTAGACCAACTTTTGCACCAGTACGGATTAGGTCCAGTGTTACGCGGGGAGCTGAAATTGCGTTACTCATTACGCTGCCTCTTTCTTAGATTGATTTTTTGGAGGCGTAGTCTCGCCGTTGCTATTTTTTAGTTTTAAGGTTTCACGCTCGGATGGCTTAACAGGGTCTGTCACAATCGCGATACCATCTGCGTTTTTCAACATCTTGCGCCAAAACGCATCTTTAGGAGTTGTTTTGTTAATCGCATCTACACGAAACTCTGCGCCGGGTAGTTGACCTCCGACTGGGACTTGAGAAAAGTTTTTAAGTTTGATCTTCATACTTGATACTCGCAGTTAAGGGTTCGCCCAATTCGCCGTTATAAATCCCGTCGATTTTTAGTTCGGCTAATGGTGTTGTTCCAAGGGGCTGAGTTGATCCGACTTGCTCGGGAGGTACGGTCTCGATTTGAGCACCTTGAGTGGCTTGCCAAGGTTTTATGTTTTCATCATTTGAAAGCTGTACAGGGGCTTCAAACTCGAATTCGTGAACGTAGTAAGCTCGTTCGTGCAATAGTCCGCTGTGCGTCTTGAGCACTGCTGCAAAGGGTTTTGCACCAAGTAAATCAGGCTGTTGGGGAACTAATCCCTGAAAAACCGCGAGAACGACTTTTAATATCTCGCCTTGACATAAATCGGCTTCCAATAGACCGCTACGACTGCCCGTTGTTGGTACAACGACCGTGACGTGAAAGCCGTCTAGCAACATTTGTCTGAAAGTAACGCTTTCAGATATTTCGGCGATCGCGCCTGTTTTCGCGCTACGGTCTTTCGACATCGCCGTGGTAGCTTGCGGGCTTATAAACATGCGCAATTCGTCAACCGTTGCACCGTTTTCCTGCGAGTATAGTTCCGCGATATGATCAAAGCTTAATGCGCCGCTTATGCGTATGTCGGTTGCAACTGTCGCGCCTACCGCTGTGGTATCGTGTTGTAGGGTTGTAGGTGTGGGTATTGTAAATTGGGTATCACTAATAACGTTGACCGGATGCCAACCAGTGAATGAAAAATTCGTCGGCTCGTACATCGCCGCATCTATTGTCAAATCTAAAGTAGCGCTCGCAGGTGCTTTAATTAAACATTGGTTGGGGCCTACAGTTGCAATGAACTCATGCACCGCATTCACTAGTGGATCAATAAAACCCGTTAATTCAATGTTCGCATTCCACGGCTCTAAATGGTCTTCATCAGGGTTATCGACTAGGCGGTGTGCGTCTACAAAAGTTAGTAGAATGTCCTCATTTAAAAATTCCGCATCGGTAATTGGGACTAAGACTTTAGCGTCTCTGATACAAACCGCCGGGTTTGTACCCACTGTTAAACCGTGAGGTGCTTCACAAGTTACCGTCGTAAGTCCTCCAAATATCGACGATATGTTTGCACCTACCGTGTTTGAAAATTTATCTGATATTTGAGGAACTGTCGCGGCTGCGTGGTATACTAAAGGGGTAACGCGCATCGGTTACTTTTTACCTATTAAATACTTGTAAGGAACTTGACCCAATATTCGATTTACGCGGGCTTCTTCGTTGCTAACGGTCTTACCGAGATCGTCGCGGGCTTCCATTTTACTGGTGCCTAATTCCAAGAAAGGTGAATGTTTGGCGCCGGCCCCGAAATCGAATGAGTGTGAGCCGTTTACATCGTAGTCAATTGAACGAAAATGTTCACCAGTTAGAAACGCTGAATATTCGCCGGGTGCTGAAGCTTGATGAGAGCCGTACATACGCCCTGACCTAGAACCGGTCCGAATGCGTTGTTTGGCTGTTTGCTTTAGAATGTGTCCGGCTTTGTGACCTGCGATCTGTAAACCTTGGTTAAACCTGTGAGGACCTTGTACTAAAACGGCTAAAGCTTGGGCTTCTCCTGATGTGCTGAAAACTGCCATGTTTCTACCTGATACGTTTGCCGTTTCCGTCGAAATACGAAACTGAACATCTACAGTTCATGAATTGATCGGGCGGAGCGCCGAAAGACACGTCGCCGGGGTGCATCATTTGAAAACGCCGTTTGCCGATAATAAAAGGCTGGTTAATCGGAATTGGTCGCGCCGCGTAACGTAAATGGGCGTCTAAATGATCGGGTCGTTCTAATCCGTCAAGGCGTGACGTCCAGACTTTTAAGACGGCACCTTTTACGTTACGTTTTGCGTTCTCGAAACGGGCGCTCTCGGCATCTCTCTGTGATATTCTGCGTGCAGTGCCAGTCGCCCATTTGCGAATTTTTAAAATGAAATCTTTTTTACGAGTGCCGTCGCCTTCACTTGCTATAAGTTTGTCAACGACTCGCCCCATTATGAAAGAGGCGTCATCAGGTGCGTATATGCTCCGGCCTTTACCCGATTTGTAATAAACGTTTGTACGTTTGTGATAGCCTTCTAAAATTTCCGTTAATCGGGTTGATGCTTGGTTTACTAGTAAGGCCCGCTCTTGCGGGCTAACGCGATTCCATTCTTGAATGAAATTCGTAATCGTTCCACGTATTCGTCGCCCTAATAAATGTTCTAGCTGTTTCTTTTGTTTCAGAACTCGGTCCACTAGTTCGCCTTTTGGGTATCAAGCCCTCGATAAGCGCATCTAAGAATCAGAACTCTGTTCGCTTCGTCTACGTTTTCGCATGATTTAATATCAAAAACCTTAGAGCCGATTTTAACGATGTGTCGTAAATCTATACCAAGATTTACATACGGTATTGAGATTTCGTGAGTAGCACTGGCTGTATTCATCGCGACTTGAGCCATTTCACTAAGTCCGCCAAGAGTTTTTACGGTGGCTTCCGGTTCAGTGTGAATTAGGGTATAGGCATTAACCGCTTCAACACTGCCGACATTAGTAGAGCCCATAGTACGTCTGTAAATAGTTATCGCGCGTTGGTTGTTCGGGTATTCTGGCTCGGTATCCCCTGAAGCGGTTTCCAAGATCATGGGGCATTCAAAACGTATTTCGGCTATCGCTGCGCCTGTTATATCTTGTTCACTTGAATACTTGTTTTCAGTAGAATGAACACGCGCCGTACCGATATAATCTAGTCCGAATTTGTTGCCGTCTAAAAAAGTCGTTATCTGTTCACTAAGTCTCGCAATTTGATCGGGTGCTGGTTTGCCGGGTCTATCTTTACAGATGATATAAACAGCAAAAGTACTTGCACCAGAGGCTTTCTGTATTTTATCTCTTGATAATGTAGTACCAACCCAAGCAACCCGCGCTGCTGGAACGCGTAACGTAAATCGTTTTAGTTCTTCTAGATCTAACGGCCCACCGTGGGGTTGTACAGAACGTAAACGAGGGAATTGCGTTTTAAGAGTTGAGATTACTTTGTCTCGGACCTCCATAAACTTATCACTCATTTTTTAGCCCCGGTTCCATTTGCCCATTGTTATTAATCCGGTTTGAACTGGTTCGACGGTTTCGTCTTCAGTTTCACCGCCGGTTAAATCGATTTTACCGTCTCTAATATCTGCAAGAGTTTCCAGAGCGTCTTTGTAACGCTCTTTCATCTCATCCGTTCGCCAATCGGCGGCTAACGCCATCCAATAGACAGCAATTGTTTCATTGAGCGTTTTTAATAAGGTGGGTGGCGTCGTCCACGTATGCGGATAACGCGCTTTAACAAAACCGTCGATCTTGGCCGCGCCGATTTCCAAATTTTTAGCAATCGTAGCTTCTGCGCTTGGCTCTTTGTTAGCGATAGCTAAATCTAAAACATCTTGCGCGTTATCAATATCGACTTGATCGGCCCCGGCTGACACGAGATCGTTTAGCGTGTCTTCGGCATCTTCGATAACGTTCAACCCATGGTCTACAACCATTTGCGTTATTTGTACGCCGTAAGTCGCTTCGATATCGTCTCGTGTGGCGTAGGGCATTATTCACCGTTGTTTTGAGCTAAAGCATTTTGTAGCAGTGCTTGTAGTTCGGGCTTTGTGTTTCGTTGCGTGTATTTCACGCCTAAAAGATCAAGTTCCGAACGAAGCTGTTCGATTGACAAGCCCGGCGTTGGCGGTGTTTCAGTCTCGCCACCTTCGTTGGTTTCACCTTCCCCACTTTCGTCGTTCGTTGTGCCAACTAGTGCAGCAGCTTCTTCGGCTTCTTTTTTAAGTTTGTCGGCTTTGGCTTGTGCGTCTGCTGATTCTTGGGCCTCTTTCGCCGCTAGTTCTTCGGCGGCTTTAGCTTCCGCTTTTTCCCGATTAGCTTTTTCAATAGCAGCATCCGCTTGGGCTTTGGCTTCGCGGGCACGTTCAGTATCCGCTAATTGTTGGGCTGCTTTATCGGTTTCAAGAATGCCTTCTCTAATCCCATTAGCTTTTTCTAGTTCGTCTTCGAGTTCGGAGATATACGTTTCAATTGTTTCTAGGGTCCAATCTTCGGAACTGATTTCTTCGCCTTGCGGCATCCCGTCACCTTCGTCGATATGAAACACTTCAACGCCCATAGTTTCAGTGTAGTGTTTCGTGATACGTTCTTTCATGACTGCTGATACGTCGGGCATGATATAAACCGACCCGCAACGATCTTTATGCGCTTCTTTAAATCCGTCGGCCCAACGTAATGAAACGTCGTTCTGATTTACGGATAAATTGATCATTGCTTCTTGGTATGAGTCTGGGCTTGTATAGTAAAGTAAAACGCGCATAGGGTGGGTTTGCTCCAATATTTGTGTGTGTGTTAGTTAGCGGTCTGTGATTAGCCAGTAGCGCTAATTGAGTGCTTAATCATTACACCAGGACAAGATTTGATGTCCGATACAACTTTCGCCCAATTTGCTGGAGTTTCGATTGCGGCATCTGTTGGCGATGCTGCTGCTGAAGACCATTGCATGCCTTTAAGACCAATGTTGAATGACCATTCGGCTTGAATGTTACGTTTAATATTCTCATATCCGTTAGCGTTTTCGATGTTCGAATCTAGATCGCCGTTATTTTCAATAACAATGGCGTTTTCAGTAAGACCCAACGTGTTGAATGTGCCGTCGCCGTTATTCAATGCTGGGCTATCCGTTACAAAATAGACACGCCCAAAACTGTCGGTAATCACAGAGACATCCCCGATTGTAAATAGACGTTCGGTATTCGCTAAATTATCACCGAAGAGTTTATGTAAGGGTGTCGAGTGCATAACCCATGCTTTAATACGTTGAGCCGCGTCGCCGTAGTAACTAGCCGCGTCATTCATCATGATACGATCGATATTACTCGCGGCTGTTGCGCCGGCACCCACTGCGTCGAGCAATACGCCGTCGAGCGTGCCGACGCCCGAAGGTGCTCCGATGCCTGTAAGAGCGGCAACTGCTGCTGCGATACCAACGTTAAGTTGGTCTTGCGGCATAGCTGCGGCGAATTGTTCACCAAATAGTAACGCACCTTCTTCAGGGTTCTTTTTAATCCACTGGAATTTAGAAGGAGGGATGTTGATAGGAGGTGTACCACCTGCGACTTTAACGCTAATCAAATCGCCCATTTCTAGGTTCTTCGCGGCTACGACGGTATCGTCATCATATTGATCGCGACGTTTAACGAGACCCGGAATTTCTTTGAAGAAAGTCTCGTGATCGGTATCACCGATGTTATAGCCATCGACGAAACGAATCGTATTGTGCGAGGCTTCGTTAAAAAGTTGAGTGTTTTGTTGGACGACCTCACTTACGGTATTGTAAATAAAGCCATTGAAGGTGTCTAAATCAAATGTTTGAGGCATGTTGAGGTCATCTCTTTACTTATTAAGTTAAAAAGACTCGTAAGCGCCGCTAGTTTGATCGTGCTGCGATAGCCGCAACTCGTTCTTTGCGTGACGCCTTCGGGTCATAGGGTTTCGGCAGATTGCCGAACTTGTTTTTAGAAGGAGGTTCGTTACCTGGCCCTGAGTTGGCTGGGGCTTTGATAAGGGGTGCGAACTTTGGTTCGTTCGAAATCTCTTCGAGCAATTCTTCAATTGTCATAGGAGTGCTAAAGTCTTTACCAGAACGCGGAGTGCCGTTAGCGTCTACAACTTCTAGTACAGGTTTACCGCTTTCAGTGTTGAGCTTTAAATGCGGTTCGATATGGGGAGCTAATAGGTCCGGTGATGCTGAAATTTTAGCAGCTAACGCCAATGATTTGTCGGTAACACTGACTTGAGTCAACATACCTTTGAACTTGTCACGCTCGATAGTGAGAGCTTCTTGGCGTTTTTCCGCTTCGGTTTTAAACGTCTCAAGCTGCTGTTGCATTTTGGCTTGTGCAGCTTCGGTTCGTTGTGCGACTTGCTCGTTTATATGCTCTTCCTTTTCAGGATCGGCTTCTTTAAAACGTTGCAACTCTTCAACCGTTTCTTTGTAGGTCGTGGGGTCGATGCCTTCAAATTGCGACAAAGTGTTTTTGTGCTCTTTGATTTCACCGCGTAACGTATCGAGTGTTTTTCGATATCCTGACGTATTAACAACTTCGTAACCATCTTGGCTATCAACTGCTAAAATAAATCGTCCCGTTTCTTGGTTCTCCGGACCTTTTTCTGGCACGTATTCACCGCGAAACTTTTCGTCTACAGAATCTAGGCTGTCCACAACTGGTTTCATCACCATTTTATTTTGCTCCATCTCGGAATTTGCGTGTCTCACGCGTTAAATTCACGTCGTTACCTCTCGCAACAACGCTTTTAAAATGACAAAACCCCACGCATTTTTAATTGCGCAGGGCTTTATCTGGCCATGTCGTCGGGTGTGATCGACACAGGGAGGCTCATTAAGCGGCTTCGGGAATATCCGTTTTGTCTTTCATCTCGGATTCTTTAGCGGCTTGTTTTACTTTTTTTGGGTTAGGAAGATCTTCCTCTAGATCGTAACCATACGTATCTGAAGTTTCGTCACCGATCTTACTGACCTCTTTTTCAACATCGAAATCAGGGTTAAACATTTGCCGACGTTTAGCCTCTTCGAGTAGAGTTTCAAGAGATAGTTGCCCCATAGACTGCATGTCCTGAAACATTTTGATTTCGTTGATTTCTTTATTCGTTACGCCGAAACGAGTGTTGATATTCGCTTTAACAACGTTCTGGCCTTCGCCGAAACCAGCCCAAACGCCCATAAAGAGAAACGATTGTTCGATTGCATCTTTAAAAGAAACCGCGAGACCTTCTAAAAGGCTGTTGCTTTTCTTATCGTCAAGTTGGCGTCCGGTTGCTGTGTCTGAAGTATCTGCTGAATTAGGATCAAGCCCCATGATACGCATGTCGGCTTCTTTACGATCTTGATCGACCCAACCTTGCTGGATACCGTCGGTTGGTAGCGTCACGGTTTGGACTTCGGAATTTCCATCTGCGGGGCTCGTTAGGATGGTGTCCGGCCCTAAAACAACGTTTAACGGTTCGTTGGTTTTTGGGTCGCGTGGTAAATCCAAACCTTTAAAATGGTAAATTGCGAAACGTGTTCGCGTCATGATGTTGGCTTGATCGCTTGCCGAATTCCAATGCGCGATATTCTTTTCGCACAAATCCATAAACAAAGGTGTGGATGCGCCGTCTTTACCGCGACGTTTGCCTGTTTCAAATCGAACACATGTTAATGCGTCAAACGGGTAATGGCCTTCGCTTACCACTTTCCATTCGTTTTTATCTCTTGATTCATAGTTGCGGTAATAGCCCGGCTCGCCGCCGATTACGCCTGCTCTAATCTCATGTACGCGCCTGATTTCTATCGCATCGCCGTCGGGCTTGAACTCATGATCGAAAGTTTGGTAACGAATATATACCGGCTTTTTATGACCTGCGACCTTTGCTGTACGGTACGAAATGACCGATTGAGCGGTTAGAAACATCACATAAGGGCGTATGCCTTCTTCTTCGACATCCTGTTTCGTTAGTTCACGACCTTGCGTGTTCGGGTAGTCTACTAAGAGGTAAGACCAACCATAAGTCATACCGTGTTCAAAAGCTTCTTTACCGAAGTCGTTTAGGTTGTTGCCTTCCATATCGACATCTTCGGCCCATTCGATAAACTTGGGATTAGTCTTCGTTGGATCAGGATCAAGAACAAACTCTTTAGAGAACGGTTTAGCTGTAGCATTGTCCACGCTATCCGATAACACATTCGTTAAATCGGTTTTTTGTAAACGCGCTTTGTATGCATCATCGTCTTCGCCTACAAACTTCGGCGTGTATTTTTCGCCTGCGTCTCTTAAAGCTTGCGAACCCGCCATGACAGTTTCAAGTTTATGCCATTGCGGCTCCATAACTTTATAGAATGGGTCGGTTTTGTCGGGCTCTGTTAAAGGCGGATATGAGACTCGATTATCTTCTAACATCTGTTAAATTTTAGCCTTAAGAACCCCAACGCTCGGAGTAGTTAGTCCTATCAATTCGGATAACGCCCAAACTAGAGCGTCTGCTCGATCGGGTGAGCCGCGACCGATGTAGCCGTTCGCAGTGAATTTACAAAGCTGATCTTCAACTTCCGCAAACTTTTCAGTTTTACCAACGTGATGAACACGACCTTGTTCATACAACAACGAGATAGGCTCGGCTCTAACCGTCTTGCCTCGTGTTGCGGTGATTTTCTTACATGGAACAAGCAGATTATCTTTTACGATTGCGTCAGCTTGTTTAATCGTGTTCAACACCATCGCGCCGCCATAGTTAATTTCGGCAACGATTAGATTAGCTTGGTGTTTAATAAACGTGCTCACGGCTTGGTTAGCCCAAGTTTTCGGGCCGCCTTGTACACTTGCATCTTCTAAAATAAAATAGTGATCAACGCCGTTAATTGCTGCAACTCCTGCGGCAACGATACCGATTTCGTCGTTATCCTCGAAATCAACTTCGTCGGAGCCTGACGGATCAACCGCGACAACTACCCGGCTTAAATTGCTCGTTACTCGTTCAACACGGTTTGCGTGGATGTCGTTATATTTAAATAGCGCGCCTGGTATATCATCAAGTAATACGCCGTCTAGTTCTTGTTTGCCGAGGCGCGTACCTTCATACTTCGTGATAATCGAGCTGAAGAACTTCGGCGATAAGTTGGCGCGATTTGCATATGTCGAACCGGTTGTGATCGCGTAACTTGGATCACCTGATTTGGCGGCGCTTACTAAGTCTTGAATTACAGGAACCGGTATTGGGGTCGTTGTAATCATACATTGCGGGTTTTCACCTTTACGCAATGTAAATTGCAACATATCCCATGTTTCTTCACGACGATTATTGTGCCACGCTGCGATTTCGTCGCACCAAGCGGCGTCGTTATTTGGCCCACGTAAACGTTCAGGTTTCTCGGCTGAATAACCAAAGGCTTTTGCACCACATGGCCAAGTTATAGATTTTTTACTCTCGTTATAAACCGGCATGTTCCATGGTGGGCAACATGATAGAATACCACTATCGCCGTTCACCATGACTTTATCGAAATCGTCGTGCGTTGGTGCGACAAGTGCTATTCGTTTACAACCGGCTTTAACTCTTTCAAGTACGAATTCCGCACCTGATCGAGTTTTACCAGAACCGCGGCCCGCAAGGTAAAGCCAATATTGCCAATCACCCTCGGGTGGTCGTTGTTCGGGTCGTGAGTAAAAACGCCAATCATATTTAAGTCGGGCTTTGGTTCGCTCATCTAGCCCTTGCATAAAGGCGATTTGCTCTTCAATGGGTAGCGCCCGATAAATGTCCGCAAGAGATGAATATTCGGTCATACTAATAAGGGGTCAACCCTTCGTTTACTGTATCGTTCCCTCTTGCGTGTTTTTGAGTATTGCAGCCTTGTTCAAAAGTTTTTCCTTAATCGACGTGAAATCACTTTCGAATGCTGCGGCAGCGTCTTTTTCTTGCTGGATGTGCGTAACGTCTACATCGACTTTGACATTGTTAATTCCGAGATACGTTGCAAGCCTATCGATCGCTTTATCTTTACTAACGAAAGTAAGCTCGACAGAGTCGGTTGCTCCTCGTGTCTGTTTGACACTAGCGATCATTTGCCGTTGTAATAGACTTAACTGAGATAGATCTTTTAACGTAACATTTGTACGTTGGCCTAATAAGATAGGGCATGTTTCCGTTTCCCAATTGAAAAAATCACCTATATCTAAATAAGCAATGTTTTTTATATGGGCTAAAAGTTTATCTGCGGTTAGATCGAACTTATCTTCAGCTTGTTTTTTGATACGTAAAGATAATTCTTCTACCCTTAGCTTTACCTTGTCTTTTTTCGCTAAACGAGATGCGTTAGCCCAAACCGTCTCAGGGCTCATCTCATCAGTATTGTAAGCATACCGATACGCGGCTGCTTGGTTTTGATGAAGCGCTAAGTGTTGAGCGAACATCTCCTGCTCAGGGTTTAACTTTTCCGCCATACCGAATCCTCTCGATTACTATGCAACCGTGTCTCACGGTCGCTATGACATGTTTTTAAGTTGGGGGATTTATAGACTTGGTTCGTATGTCGTATTACGCGCTCGCGCTTTTAGAACATCGATTTCGTCCATTAGCTTCTTGTTTTGGATTTCGACAACTTTAAGTCGTTCGTCTTTTTGAAATACCAAATCTTTGAGCGGCTCGACTACGAGTTTCGTTGCTAAAAGATCTTTCTTAAGCTGGGCTACCTGTTCAACTAATAGCTGTTTAAAGTGTTTTTCTCGTTGTTCAAAATCTAAGTATTGCATCATGTATTTTATCTCTTACTAAGTGTTCAAAAACACGATGAACACGTTGAACACGCTACTAAGCTGCACGTGTTTTACCGTAGTAACGGTTTTTACGTTTGAAGGTCGTGCCCTTTGCGTTCGTCACGTTAATAAAACGTTTTTGACTAACACTTGGTACTTTTCGAACACTTGAAACTCGTACAGGCTTGATTTTATTAGCAGTTTTCGTGTTCGACTTTAACGAGCGTGTTAAGCTGCGTGTTTGCGCTTTCGTAACAGAGGCGGTTTTGACAGGCTTCTTTGGCGTGTTCAGAGCATATTTCTTAGCTAGGCTGTAGCCGCCTAATGTTAACTCGTCCGCGCCCGCCTCGGCTGCTTTCGCAAAGCTACCCGTTTTCTGATAAGCGTTGTAACTTGCTCGCGCCGTTAGGCCCGCTGTAATTATTAAACCTATAGGCCCGGCGAAACGTAGAGCACCACGACCGATTGCTGTGGCGCCGACATGGGCTGCGACTTTACCTGCCGAAGCGTTCAAAGTTTTAAGACCTGTCTTTTTCACGGCGAATGAGGCCGCGTCCTTTGCAGCTTTACCGGCTTTCGTATTCTTAACTGTTTTACCAATCGCTTCGGCATCCGCTAATTTAGCGATATGAGTGCCATTAAGCGGGTTCTTACCAAACTTAACACGAGTAAATCGTGCAGCGGGTACGCCTAATCCGGCAACGTAAAGACCAGAAGCTGTAGCGTTTAGTCCGTCTCTCACATACTCGTTTTTCGATTGCGAGGCGGCGTATTGTAGTAAAGCCCCTTTACCGGCCAACAGGAGGCCCGAGGATAGTCCGATAGGGGCTTTAAACTTCGTTACGCCTTGTGCGTTAGCTTTAGCCGCTACCGCCCCTATGCGGCGCTTTGTAGCCGCTTTAAGAGTTTTAGCTTTAGTTCTCGAACCCGTTTCACGCTTAATCGCGTCAATTTCTTTGGAATATTTACCTAATTCCGCGTTCTTAGCTTTCACCGCGATAGAATCGATTGCGTCGAGCTTTTTAACTTCGTGAGCCGCAAAAGCAACTGAAGTGCCAAGAGCCACCCCTGTGAACGTGACCTGTGCAATCGCGTCGTTAGTAGCCTTTTCCTTCGCTAAACGGTTGTTCTTGTTCTTGAGACGAAGAGCTTCGGCGGCATCTTTTCGTTTTCGCGTTGCGGCATTGATCCGGGCTGTTTCGGCTGCGGCGTTGAGTTTAATTTCTTGAAGACGTGCTTGCTGTTTTTGTTTGGCTTGAACTTGTGCACGTAGTTTAGCGATAGCCTTAGTAGAACCGCCGCCGACCTTGCCGTCTAACGGTCCTGAGTAGAGCCCTAAACCTTTAAGCAATCTTTGTCCGGCGATACGATCTTTTTTATTCCCGGAGGACGTCAAGCGCGTTAATCGCTGTAGATCAATATCGGCCATGAGGTAGAACCTGTTAATTCGAGTGCTTTTTAAATACAAAAACCCCCGCTCAATTTCTTGAACGAGGGTTTCTACACTATGAAACTGCTAGTCAAAGGCAGTATTTTGGACGTATTTCTGGAGTTGGAGTCCTATCGGTTTTTAAACCAGAACCCGGGATAGTGCGCGTCTCGGCTCGGTAGTTTGGCTGACGTCGGTTCCACAAATACACCGTTAAGCATATATTTTAGGCGACTTCTTCTAAACTGTCAACACCTAATTCCGCAATTTGTTCGCGTCCGAACAAACTAAGCGTAACTTTCACTTTGTGTTTCGAAACAGTTTCTATCTGCACTTTATGGCCTTCAAAGGGTCCATCGATGATTGTCACCATATCGCCTTTTTCAAAATGGTTCAGGTTTTCAGAGTTCGTTTGTTTGGTCGGCGGGTTTATCGTGCCGCGCATCTTATCCACCCAATGATTTGACCGCGCCGGAATAGGGGCCGCTTTTCCTTGAAACCGTATGATGTTTGACACTACACCGCGTTCGCGGCCCTTCTGGAGGAAGTTGTGCCAATTAGGCGTACCATCGAAACCGGCCAGTACGTACCCTTTTAAGAGCGGGAATTGAATAGCTCGTTTTCGTTTTGCTCTGCGGTTAACTCTCGCAAAAACGTGCTTAAGCGGACAGACAACCGTAAAGCCGTATCCAGTTAAAATTTCCTCTGCATCAAATTCGCGCATAGGCGGAGTTTGCACCACGTACCACGTTAAATCATTCGTTTTGATTTGCGTACTTTGTTCGTCTGATGGAAGTCCGCCTGTGTGTCCTAAATCTGTTATTCGATAATGTCGCATTAAAAACCCCGACCAATGTTGTTGACGTTAAAAATTGCTGCTGCAACCTCATATTTTCTTTACGTATCAACGGTTTATCGGTTTATCGGTTTTTAAGGTTTCACTTAATATTCTTAGGTGCAACCCGTTTTTTTTACTAAGTTTCAATATGTTGCATCAAAAAGGTTGCAAAGTTGCACCGCACCCTCAAGTTTACATATATAAAAATATAACAATAAGTAACTACTACTATTTACTATTCTCTGTGTAACTACTTATTATACTGCAACCTTACAACCTTTTTTACTTAACTTGCTGAATTTATTAATAAAAAATAAGTTGCACTCTTCGTTTTTCTACTGCAACCCTCTACAACCTAGTGCAACCTTTTCAATCGCTGAGTGTAGAAAAAACTACATTTCGGAGCTTTTTACCTCACAATCCCTTCTCATTTTCTTTTAAACATTCTCTGATTAATTTATTATCGACGTCAGGCCATTCGCCTAACAACCAAGGTCGTACTGATTTACCCTCGAATTTAATAGGCTGACTATGCGTACAGTGATGTTGTAATAGTTTCAATATTTGACGAGTATCAACGGCTTCGTCGAACGCGTCACCTTCCATGAAATTCTGTACTTGATCACTGACATTCGCGTATAGAACCGCCGCCTTACCCGCCGCCCTTAGATAATCGAGAAACGCCGTTTCGGTTGGGGTTCTAGTACTATCGACCATTCGGGCGCGGCCCGGCGTGTCGGAGCTGTGTTGCCAGTCGAACGCACTTATATCGCGTTCTAATAGCTCAAAATAAAGCGCTGCTACGTTTGATTTAACAGCCGCCCAACCATAGAGACGATTATAATATTCGTTGTCTTGGGGCTCTTTAGGTCCACTTAAAACTTGTATACGCCGGTCATTTGCAGGAAGCGCTAGCGCATCAACATGGTTAGACATTAGAAAAAAATTAGTAAATATAGCTTGAGATTTTTTACCGCCGAATTTTATATTAACGTTGTATTTTAAATCCGATAAAACGCTTCTTATCTTGTTTGAAACTTCATAACGTTTCGACGATTCTTTAACTTCCTCAATCGTGCAAATTAGCGACTTATCTAAGTACTCGTTATAGGCACCGGTACTCGCCGCTCCTACCAAATCTTCCATTTTAGTAGTACTGCAGTTCCATTCTCCGACTAATTTACGAAGTAGCTCAACGACCCAACCGCGCCCGGTGCCGTGCGCTACGCTGACATGCAGCGGCGTGACTTTACACCGAGGTTCCGGGCGTTGAATGTTGAACGCCAGCCAGTTGATAAACCACTCGCGTTCACTCTCATCAGGGGTCAGGTAATTCATATGCGCATGAAATATACCGGTATCGCCTTTTGAAGCTGTTGTTTTGCTAAATTCAGGGACATGATACGTATTAATATAAGAAAGGCCGTTCCCCTCTTTAACAAAAACACGCGGTTCTCTAGGATCAAATTCTGCAGCGAATGCCGTTTTACGGTCCTCGTTAACAAGCCACGAGTTTGCCACCGGAGCAAGTTTAGTTTTTTCGGGTTCGGCTTGCGTAGGCGCAGGAACTTCATGGCGTACATTCGCCGTCGCCGCCTGGAATTCATCTAGTTTAGACAAACAACATTCCGCGTCCCGAGTTAAATCACAGACCTGTTTACCTTGCTCAACGAGAATATATCGCTTTAAAAACACATCTAAATCGTCTAGTTCTTCCGGCTCTGCATCTTTGCTGTTCGCTGTTTCACCGGGTTCTAGTAACTTAGAGACTGTTTCACTACGTTTAATTTTAGCTATATGATCGTTTCTCACACCAAGGACGGTAGCGAAAGTAACGAAATTAGGGGATGTAGGTCTAAAACTACGCCATTTGCTGCGCATTTCTTTTTTGCATGTTTCGTACTCGTACCCACCGGAGCTCCAATTATCCCAAAGCTCGAAACCTTCATCGTTACCGTCGTACTGATGCCATAGGGCCATTCCGACGTTAGACCAGTTCGTGTATTGCCCTGGTTCGTCTGCCACATGTCTTATCTCTTTGAGGATCTTCTCTATCTGTTCTGTAGTCTTGTCAGCTTTAGGCTTGCAATGCTCCATTGAATTGTAGCTAAAAGAGCCCTGTGCCTTGCCAACAGTTTTACCACTATGCCCGCCGGACTTAAGTTCCCACTCCGAAGGTGCGATGCTCTCAAAGTATTCTACAAGTTTTGACGCTTGTTCTCGCGTAATAATCGGTAGTTCTTCGAATGGGATATCACTAATCCCTGGGCCATTCATCCACTTATACGATTTGCCGGTATCGGGATGTTTTGCGTAAGCTACAAACTGCTGACCTTTACCTAATATCTCAACTTTATGAACATCTTCGAAAAAATCGCTATAAGTGTTTGAAGTTATTTTACTAAAAGGTGTTTCAGTGCGAAATACGAATAATGTTTTAGGTGCTAGGCCAACCCGTTGGGGTGCCCGTCCTAAATTTTCTACGCACCATTTTATGACTTTCTTACTGATTTCCTTATCTAAAATGTCGATGTCTACGCCGATGACATTCCCACATAAGATACCGACCCCACTTGCCCGGTATCCGTTATTTGCCCACTTGCGTACTTCTTTTGCGGTCGCCTCGACATTAGACCAATCTTCTATCAAAGGGTACTTCTTGCCGGGGGCTAACGGCAGCACATGATACCCTTGTTCAGCTAGTGAAGGTCCTACTTCTCTCAAGTATTCTACTGCCATGATTACACCTCGTTTCTTCGAGGAGATATTTCTGCCATGAATAAATCCAGGGCTGAATCATAGGTGTCCTCGGCACTGAATACAGCCCGTGCTATATCGACCGCTGCATCACCTCCTACACCACCATCCTCGAAAAAGTTAGAAGCATCGTCCCACCACATTCGGGATTTGTCTGACCAAATAGAATACCCCTGTCTCTTTTCAGGTTCTGCCGATAGGTCTCTAATGAAGTTAAAAGATTGTGGCCATCTATTAGGGTCGAAGGTGTTGCCGACGAGATCCCTGTGGCTTACACGCACATACATCCCTTTTTTAGGAGGACCGTCTAGGAGTGTTATGCTCTCCAATGCCTTTAAGCAAAACTGGTTTAGTAGATCAAATACTTCTTTTTCAGGATCACAGGCGCTTTTTTGCGTATAGAAAAGCTCGTAATCATTTTCGTTCTCGCTGTAAAATACTTTGAAAGTAGGCTGTAACTCCGAGGAGTAACCCAGAGGCTTATACACGCTTCTAAGGTTTAGCTCTTCAAAGAAAATATACCACTGACAGTCCACACCGTTATCAAAAACGGTACTGTCGTATACAGGTTGAAAAACTATAGGGTCTTTTAAATTAGGCATTGTGGTAGCTCCATTTTTTAATGGTTAAAGTTCAATTTATCCTTATGTTTGAACGTGTTACAGCGCAATACAAGGCCGTTGGGCTCCAGACATGCGAAAATATCTAAGAGGCCAAGGGGCTTATATTGTGTGTAGGTAATTGAATTTTAGTGGAGATTGTAGAGGGGGTGCTTTAGCGGTTTTATTCATTGTATCTAGTCCTATCGTTGTACTGTGGGTCAATTCACAGCATCAGCTGGGGTCATCTATTTAGCAAAGTTTCAGTGGGGTGGTAGACCCGCTTTGCTTAATCAAGAGTTAAGCATAAACTCAATTCCCTCCTGATGTAAAGGCCCTGCGTTACTCAAGGGCGAATAACGCAGGGCCAAGGTAATGCACATTTACATCGTTTGGCGAAGCTACCAAACTAACCCCAAACGGCGGTCCTCCAGGGCGGATTTCCCATGCATTACAATCTGTTAACCCGAGGTTCATCTAATACAACTTATAGGTATTAACTAAATACGTCCTGAAGCGGTCCGTATAAATAAGCGGGTGTAACTCTATTTAGATTTCCAATAATTACAAATAATAGCGAATTTGTCAAATTCTAAAAATCCTAGATAGCAATTACAAGGTATTTATAATAGGTATAATATCATGTTACACTTAGACGTCGCATCGGCGGAGAATGTAGGAAAGCGCGTAAGGTGGGTTCGGCAGTATAATAACTTAACTCAAATTCAGTTTTCAAAAATTTTAGGACTACCTACATCGGCTAACCTTAGTAATTGGGAAGTCGGACGACAGCGCTTGTCGATAGAAGGAGCGCTGCTAATTAATCAAAACTTTGGCACAACCTTAGACTTTTTATACTTAGGACGCCTTTCAAGTTTATCTTCAGACATGAAAGAGGCGCTTGCAGATAACCCTATCGCCCCAATGGATGCCGCTGATTCTATTAATGAATCTAAGGATAAACCCGTTAAATAGGCTGCGTATACCAGCACTTGCAATTCAATTTCCTTCATAAAATAATCCCCGTTCAGTCTAGCCTATGCTAGGCTCTAAAAAAGAACAAAGCAAGAACATTTGTTTTTATTGTGACTGTAATTAATGTGAAATATTTTTTGTTAATTACTTCAAAAGCTTGCAGGGGAAAATTAATTAAATTACAAATAATTTTTAAAAATACCATTAATCCCTGTTGACATTACAAATAATTTGTAACTATTATAGCTTCATCGAAACAACGGAACACCCTTTCCTTAGTCCTCCCTTTAGGCCGTTGTTTCAATGTTGAGATTTGGTTGATACCTGCCACATCTCTCTTGTTACTAGGTCCGGTTTGGCGGTTTATCGATTATGGCGTAACGCTAAACCGGGCCAACTTTTTAAAACGAAAAAACGAAACTATATAAAACGGAGCTGCCAAAATGAACGACCCCCGCGATACTGATAATATAATCTCGATTACTAAGGCCGTGCAAAACAAGTGCAATAATGAATCCGCGATTCTGGCAAGTCAAGAATATAATACGAGTAGTGAATTTCTCACTACTGACGAACAACAGTACATAGCGGGTGAGATGTTAGACAAGTTAAATACGCTCTACACCAACCAGTGTATCGATGCGGAAACCTTCAATCTCATAAGTAAAAATTTAGATCCACTATTTGAGTGTCCGCCGAATACTGCGGCTTAAACTACAACTTTCCCAGTTTAATTATATTTTCGCCGACTAATGGAGCTACCAAAATGCACAACGCACCAACACCACACCTCACTCTACTGCACGATATTTACGAAGAAATTTTAGCGGAACTTTCGCAGAGTTTCTTTGTACCCAACGATATTAAGTACATCGCCGCAAATACCGCAGCAGACTCTTACATAGAAGTGCTCAACAAAGAGCCTGACACAGAAGACAAGTTCAACGGCCTAGCTGCAACGATCCATTTTCTTAAAGCTAAACAGATCGAAATTGAGCAAGCAGCATGAGTGATCATTATAAAATAAACCTGAACGCAATAGTCGAAGTTGAACTAACCGAAGAAGGTCTAGAAATGTTTAGCAAATATACCGAGTTAGCAGTGATTAGTTGTGGCGATGGGACGGCGACAAGTGCGATGGGTATTAGAAGAAC
>JAJFHG010000061.1 GCA_021775735.1 Hyphomicrobiaceae bacterium | reverse complement strand
GCAATGCATTGCCACATGACACATCACACGATGAACCAAATGGGACATGGTTTACCAAATATGGTTGGTATTAAAACCACAGGACTGGATCAGAAAGTTGGTGATTTATTGCCTGGCTATATGACCATGGGAGCAAATGGTATGGGAGATATGGGTAAGCATGCTCAGCATATGGACATGCCAGAAAATAGCATCCCTATGGTGGGCACTCAGGGTCTTCATGATTACATCGGAATGGGTGGTATGTTCACTGTTTTTAAAGTCCGTGAAGACATTAAAAACTATGACGACCCAGGTTGGTATGAGCCACCTAGTGGAACATTGGTAGGACCTGCCACGACTGAAGATTTCAATCGCGATGGAATTAAAATATAGGAGGCAACTATGAATAAATATGAATGGTTTGTATTTCTGGGATTTATTCTCATCACGGTATTTTTTATATCCTTAACATTTAAGAAAAAAGATGTGGCTGTAGAAATAAAACTACCTAAACAGTTTTCGAAGGTCGCTGTCGAGGGTCGACAAATTTTTGAGAAAAAATGCATGGGCTGTCACGGTAAGTCTGGAAGCGGCACCCAAAAAGGACCTCCCCTTATTCATAAATATTATGAGCCCAATCACCATTCTGATCGTTCATTTTTTCTTGCAGTAAAAAATGGAGTTAGACCCCACCATTGGCAGTTTGGAAATATGCCGCCGATCAAAGGTGTAACTAGTTCAGATGTAGAAAAAATCATCTCTTACATAAGGGAGATACAAAGAGAGAATGGAATTTTCTAGTAAATCCAGTCAATGATTAACGGATATTTATTTAAACAAATCAATGTATTATGAGGTATAAAATGTTTAACTTACTGAACAAAAACAAAAAATCTGGCATTTCACTAATTTCAACAACAGTTATAACCATAGCGCTGATTTCACCTATTCATGCTGCTGGCAAAGCTCATGAAGGTCATCATAGTCATGATAATGAGAAAGCACATATGACTGTTGGAGGACAGCCTGGCAAAGCATCAGAGATAAATCGCACGATAGAAATTATTGCCACTGATGATTTAAAATTTAGTCACTCTTCTTTGAAAGTGAGTGATGGTGAAACCATAAAATTTGTTCTTATCAATAAAGGTGAGTCTGCCCACGACTTCACAATTGGCACTCCTGAAATTCAAGTCGCCCATCAAAAGGAAATGTCCAAAATGATGGAAGCAATGAATTCAAATGAAGGTCACAAAATGGAACACAATGATCCAAATGCATTGTATCTAAATCCTGGTGAGAAAAAGGAATTGATTTGGAAGTTTAAAAACACAGCCATGCTGGAATTCGGTTGCAATGTGCCTGGCCATTATCAAGCCGGAATGAAGGGTGATATAAAGTTTAACGATATGAAATAATCAACAAAATTTTAAATATTTTGAGGGCTTTTTCCTAGAGAACCGTATTAGTTACATAACCTAATTAATAGGAGTTCAAAATGAACAAGACCTTTAAAACGATGATAATTGCTGTTCTAATTTTAGTCCCGGCAAATGCTATTGCAGCGGTAAACGTTCAGGATATTAGTAAATTTACAAGTCGAAATAACACTATAGATCATAGCATTGTGGTTAAGGAAGACTCTATATCTGATCTGGATATATCTACAGATGAGGGAGGTTAATTTACCTAGAACTGTTGCGTACTTTCATCATACCTCTCAGCATAGTTTCTTTTACTTACTGAGAGGGAGATGTATTTAGGCGGATACGTTTAAAATATTTTGTATTGAAGTTTTTGACCTTCCAGTCACCGGAAACCTTAAGCAAATTATAGGTACCTCATATCTGAGCAAGCAAGATGGCCAACATGATCATTCACATAAAAACAAATCATGACCACGTGAGAACAACCTACCATTTTTGTTCGGATCAATATCAAATTAATTATCTTAGAAATGGAGATTAGAGATGAAAAACATATTGAAAACCCTACTGATTGCTACGGCACTAACATCACCGATAGTAGCTAGCGCTGGTAACCATGATAATGGGCAAATGGGCTCCATGAAAATGTGTACATCAGGGGAAAAATGCTCAATGACAGACCAAATGGGAAAGATGCAAACCAAGATGGGCGGTATGATGACTGATATGCAGGGTATGATGGAGATGATGAAAGACCCGACTATGAAAAAGAATATGCAAAAAATGCATATTGATATGGGCGGTATGATGCAACACATGAAACAGATGGGAACCATGATGGGAGGAAAAGGCATGATGCATGGGCAAAATGACAAAGATAAAGGTCATGGAAAACACGAACACTGAATTAGGAAGTCTAAATGATGCAAGATCACGAAGATTATCACAGGCCAAAAAACAAACAGCCATGGTGGAAGACATCATTTGGTATGACCGTAATTTTCTTCTTTTTTGTCGGAGGATATTTCCTGGCCAAGGAGCACAGCGCGCATATAGGTGAGAACTGGATATGGTTGATTTTACTGGCCTGTCCATTAATGCACTTCTTTATGCACGGAAGTCACGGCGGACATGGTAGCCAAAAACATTCCGATGATGAAGAGGAGAAGTAAGCTATGGAACATGCTGTGGGATCCTATGGCCTCTGGTCACTGGTCATTTTAAATTCGCTGATATTTATTATTTTTGCGTTCAGCTTTGCTATGCCACAGACAAAAACAGACTGGCGGAGCTTTGGAGCGTTCTCGGCTTTTTTATTGGCACTGTTTACTGAGATGTATGGCTTTCCGTTGACCATCTACTTGTTCTCCGGTTGGTTACAAACAAGTTACCCTGATATCAATTGGTTCGCTCATGATTCAGGTCATCTTTTGGAGATGATGTTTGGTTGGGAAGGTAATCCTCATTTTGGACCGTTCCACATATTAAGTTTTGTCTTCATTGGCGGTGGGTTTTGGGTTCTATCAGCGGCGTGGAAAGTGCTTTATAAAGCGCAACGTGAAGGAAAAATGGCGGTGACGGGGCTTTATAAGAAAATTCGGCATCCGCAATATATCGGCTTTATTGCCATTATGTTCGGGTTCTTGCTGCAATGGCCAACGATCCTGACACTCGTCCTGTTTCCGATACTCACCTATATGTATATCAGATTAGCAAAAAAAGAAGAGCGTGATTCTCAACAGCGATTTGGCAAAGCGTGGGACGATTACAAAGCTCATGTTCCGGGATTTATTCCAAAATGGAGCACTCTATTTAACAATTAAAAAAGGAGATGGATCATGACAAAGACACAAGAAAATCAAACCATGCAACAGCCAGAATCCGATGGTTGCTGCTGCAACTCAAAGAAAAAAGTAAAGTCGAAAGTTAAGGTAAAGAAAGAAGCTAAACCCTCGTGCTGCATGGAATTAGATGTTGAAAGAGAAAACACGATGAGTAGAACAGCGGACAAATAACAATATGGAGTAAAGCATGCAGGGTCAATCACATCACGGGCAATCAGCACAATACCAAAAGAATAGCCTGAGTGTTATTAGCGCAGTGTCGATGGGCACTGGCGTGATGATTGGTGCTGGCATTCTAGCATTGACCGGTCAAATTGCCGAGCTTGCAGGACCATTATTTCCATTGGCATTTTTGGCTGCAGCCATTGTCACCGCTTTTAGTGCGTATTCTTATGTGAAGATGTCCAATGCCTTTCCATCCGCTGGGGGCATTGGTATGTTTTTAGAAAAGGCCTATGGTCGAAGCACTATAACTGCTGCCAGTGCATTGCTGATGTATTTTTCGATGGTGATAAATGAAAGTTTAGTGGCGCGTACCTTTGGCACTTACAGCGTACAGTTATTCGATATCCCATCTAGCAGCTGGATTGTAACCGCTCTGGGTGTTGCTGTACTGATTTTTGCTTTTCTGATTAATATTTCCGGCAATCGTATGATCGGCATTTTTTCACTGATTATGGCCTTCATTAAAATTGCTGGAATTCTGATATTTGCAGCGGGTGGTTTATGGTTGGCTAATTTTAATTTTAAAGTCAACGAGTCAGCTGTACAAGGTACTTCCGCAACCGGGTTCCTAGCAGCCATGGCACTGGCCATCCTAGCCTATAAGGGATTTACTACCATCACCAATAGCGGCTCGGAGATCATTGATCCACATAAGAATGTCGGTCGTTCTATCGTTATTTCTATTATCGTCTGTGTGGTGGTTTATTCATTAGTCGCTTTCGCGGTAGCTAGCAATCTCAGCATTATCGAAATTATTGCCGCTAAAGATTATGCATTAGCGCAGGCTGCACGCCCAGCATTTGGTGATTTTGGCCTATGGTTCACTGTAGGGCTAGCCATTGTTGCCACCATCTCCGGAGTGATTGCCAGCGTCTTTGCCGTATCACGGATGCTTGCCATGCTCACCGATATGAAGCTGGTACCTCATAGCCATTTTGGAATGCCGGGAAGTATTCAGAAACATACACTGGTTTATACGGTGGTGATTGCCATTTTTCTCACCATATTTTTTGATTTAAGCCGCATCGCTTCACTCGGTGCCATTTTCTACATCACCATGGACATCGCCGTGCATTGGGGAGTGTTCCGCTATTTACGCAAGGAAATCAATGCCAATGGCTTTGTGCTAATTTCTGCCATTATCTTTGATGTCATTGTGCTTGGAGCTTTCTTAATGGTCAAAGTACAAACGGATTTGATGGTGATTTATGCTGCACTTTTCGGAATAGCTCTGATCTTCATCGGAGAACGTTTATTTCTACACAGAAACTATACTCATCAGAGTGATAACAGTTAAATAGTAACTCTCATGACTAAATCATTTTGGTATTTATTATATCTAGCGAAGAAATAAACGTTCTCCGATGAAGCTCTTGACCTTCCAGTAACCGGAAACCGTATTATGCATAATAAATGAATTAAAGGAACGTCCTCAATGACCAAACAAGATAGCAAATGTGATCATTCAAATAATGCAACACATTCTAATCAGAATGTTAACGATACCAAAGAGACTGATCCTGTTTGTGGTATGAGTGTTGATAAAAATAAGCATAAACCTGCACATGTCCATAAGGGGACGTCCTATCATTTTTGTTCAGAAAATTGTCATGATAAATTTGAGGCCGATCCTGAATTTTATATATCTGGTGCGCACAAACTAAAAACAAAAACTGCTGGTGCCGAAACTGAATATACTTGCCCCATGCACCCGGAAATCATACAGGACCATCCAGGAGATTGCCCCATTTGTGGAATGACTCTAGAGCCAAAAGGCATACCAACCGATGAGCCTAACGAAGAATTAATTGATTTTACTCAGCGTTTCTGGGTATCAGCAATTTGTTCTATTCCCCTTTTAATACTGACTATGGGACCATTGA
>JAJFHG010000007.1 GCA_021775735.1 Hyphomicrobiaceae bacterium | reverse complement strand
GTTGTGGGTATGGATGCCAAGGTGATCTCCAGGCACGTGCTCGCAAACATCAGCAACGATGTCGGCCACTTCATGCGGCAGCGTACCACCATTGGTGTCGCACAGAACAACCCAGCGCGCACCAGACTCATATGCCGTTTGTGCAACCTGCAGGGCGTACGTGCGGTCGGACTTGTAGCCATCAAAGAAGTGCTCACAATCGAGCATCGCTTCTCGTCCTGAGGCAACAACAGCTTTGACCGAATCTGAAATCGCTTTCAGGTTTTCATCATTGGAAATACCGAGCGCCACGCGGACGTGATAATCGGACGCTTTGGCAACAAGGCAGATGGCATCAGAATTGGATGTCAACAATGCTTGGAGGCCAACATCATTTGATACAGAGCGACCAGCGCGCTTCGTCATCCCAAAAGCAACAAACTTAGCCTGGTTCAGATTTGGGCGATCTGCAAAAAACGCAGTGTCCGTCGCATTGGCACCGGGATAACCACCCTCGATGTAGTCGACACCAAGGTTATCGAGCACGTCGGTGATGCGTCGCTTTTCTTCCAGAGAAAAGTCGACACCCGTCGTCTGCGCGCCATCACGCAGCGTCGTGTCAAACAGATAGAGGCGTTCCTTAGCCTGGGTCACGAGGCATGGATCTCCAAAAGGGGTTGGGACGTTTAAGCCGCTTCAGCTCTAGTTGTAACGCATTTTAGATCCAAGTGCGTTAACAGCATGAAGACTTGATCTGGAATTCGGTTCAGATTTTGACTGATCTCAGTGGTCAGATAGGGGGTATCGGCGTCAGCAACAAGTCGCATTGCCCGAAATACCGGGCGCTAAGCCTAACGCTTCACCTCCCACGTCGTCTCAATCTCACCTGTTTCAGGGTTCTTGGCGTCCTTGAGTTGAATACCCATCTTAAGCAGCTCATCGCGGATACGGTCACCTTCTGCCCAGTCTTTTGCCTGACGTGCCGCGTGGCGGGCTGCAATTTGGGCCAGGATCTCATCGTCTGACAGCGTGACGTCAGCGCGTTTCGCTGCGTCCCATTCGGACTTGGTTTGAGTTAGAAAGCCCAGCAAATTGGCGACCTGCTTAAAGCGACCCGCAGCCTCTGGTTGATCACGAACGGCATCTGCAAGAGTGGACAAGCGCCGAATAGCATCCGGCGTGTTGAGATCATTGCTGAGCGCCTGATCTACGATCTCGTTTTCCCAGTCAGCGTCACGCTCTGGTAACGCCTTCCCCGCCAGCTGGTACCAACGCTCAAGAATGTTTGAAGCTTCCTCCAGCTTTCGGACGGAAAAATCAATCGGTTCGCGATAATGTGTCATCAACATCGCCAACCTCAAAACTTCACCCGGCCATTTGCGGCCACCAAATTTGTCCGTTGCTAAAAGCTCATTGATGGTGATGAAGTTGCCCAACGACTTGGACATCTTTTCACCTTCAACTTGCAAAAAGCCGTTGTGCATCCACACCCGCGCCATTGCGCCTGCATCATGCGCACATCTGGATTGGGCAATCTCATTTTCATGATGCGGGAAGATGAGATCCAAACCGCCACCATGGATATCAAATTCATGTGCATGCGCTTTCGCATCGTCCGAGAGCTGATCTGCAACCGCATCCCACAAGTAGCGATTGGACATCGCCGAACACTCGATGTGCCATCCCGGACGGCCACGACCCCAGGGGCTCTCCCATCCAGGTTCCGTTTCACTCGATCCTTTCCACAATACAAAGTCAGCCGCATTCCTCTTGTGGGCTTCGACTTCAATGCGCGCGCCTGCCTGCTGTTCATCTAAATTGCGTTTGGACAGCGCGCCGTAATCCGCCATTGAAGCGGTGTCAAACAACACTTCGCCTTCAGCTTCGTAGGCATGACCTTTGGCGATCAATGCCGCAATCATGTCCTGCATTTGTTGAATGTTGTCAGTTGCGCGCGGTTCATGTGTTGGTTCCAAACAGCCAAGTGCTGCTACGTCGGCATGAAACTGATCTGCTGTTGTCTTTGTGACCTTCGCAATCGCCGCGTTGAGAGGCAAATCTGGAAAGTCGCGAAGCGCGCGTGCATTGATCTTGTCATCAACATCCGTGATATTGCGCACATAGGTGACATGCTCTCGACCAAAGAGATGGCTGAGCAAGCGATACAGCACATCGAAGACAATCACCGGGCGGGCGTTGCCGATGTGGGCAAAGTCATAAACCGTTGGTCCGCAGACATATAGTCGGATGTGTGCTGGATCGAGCGGCTTGAACCGTGCCTTCTCCCGCGTCAGCGTATTGTAAAGCTGCAAATTTTGTGTGGTACGTGCCACGAATATCCCCTTACCCGGCCGCAATCAGTAAACAGGTTTTTAAACAAATGGCAGAGACTGCAGGTTGGTGCGCGCGTCACGCTACCCCTGCTCCTCGTTCGCGAACCCTGTTCAACCGCAAATCGCCTCAACGTGATGGTTTGGGTTATGCGGTGTGACCTAATCCGGGTCAAGCCGGTTGCAGAGGCATGGTGGATTTCCAAACCGCCCGGAAATGGACGCCTTTTTCCCACATAAAACCCCCCACTGGCGGGATGCCGCAATTGCTCCGCATTGACCGCCTAAGCGAGCACCGACATAGTGCCGGGACCTAAGGCCCTAAACCATTGGGGCTGCACCCTTTGTTGACGTTGGAAAACTGCGTTGGACAGTAAGTCAAAATATATCAATAAGACAAATGTCAGAGGTGTTGTCACGCCCGTCAAAAACAGGCGACCCGTGCTCACACTGTTGTTGACCGGAACGTTCCTCGCTATCGGAACAATGAGTGCACCGCCGACGCTACTCGCGCAGGGCATCCAATGGCCTTGGGCATCCGAAACCAAACCTCGCCCACGGCCAAGACCGCAACCTCGTGGTCTTGATTTTGATGATCCACGTGGTTGGACACCAAAAGGTGATATCTGCCTGCAACTTGAACAGCGCCTCGTCAACGAAAGTAAGGGTGCCAATCGCGGCCGCGATCAAATCCCGGCGATCAGCAACCAGATCCGCGAGACACGCCGCGCCATGCAGCAGGCTGAAGTCAATCTGGACCGCAAGAAGTGCTACAGCTATTTCCTATTTTCTAAAACGTTGAAGCGCACCAAACGTTGTATTCAATTGGCCAATACGCGCAATGCCAGCAAACGCCAGTTGGCTCAGCTGGAATCGCAGCTTAGTCAGATCAACTCATCAAGTGGGCGGTCCTATCAAGACGATATTATTCGCGCGTTAGCGCGCAATGGCTGTGGTGATAACTACGTACAGCAGGCACGCCGTCGTACTCCAAACCCATTTTCTTCGCTGTGGCAGGATGAAGAAAGCCGCGGTGGATATGATGGTGCCTTTGGTCGCTATAACTCGGCGCTGCCCTATGCCACCTACCGCACACTGTGCGTGCGCATGTGCGATGGCTATTACTTCCCAATTAGTTTTTCTACACTGCCCAACCACTTCCAACGCGACGCCGAACGCTGTCAATCAAAGTGCGCGGCACCAGCTCAATTGTTTTATTATCAAAATCCGGGTGGCGCGGTAGAGCAGATGGTATCAACCCAAACCCGTCAGCTCTATACAGAGTTAAAAACCGCATTTCGCTATCGCAAGGAATACGTCAAGGGATGTTCGTGTAAGGCTTCGGAGTACCAAGCTGATGCCAGTAGCCCCGATTCTGTGCGGCGCTCAGATCTGGCACCACAAGATCCACGCACACGCCAAGGCCCAGCTATTGCTGAGGGTTGGAGCGCACAAACCCAACCGTAATAGAACTGCGGCCGACAGGTCTCCATCAATATCTTGTATTACGCCGTCTCTCCCTGAAGGCGTTTCAACGCTTTTTCTCGGCCGATCAACGCTAAGAGCTGTTTCATTTCCGGGCCAGAGCCTTGTCCCGTTAGCGCAAGACGTAAAGGGTGAAATAAGGCCTTGCCCTTAGCCCCAGTGGCTTCTTTGACAGCATTCGTCCATGTTTTCCATGTGGTGTCATCAAACGGGGCATCAGGCAACACCTCCGCAGCAGCCTTCAGAAACGCTGCATCTGAGATGTTGGGCACGATCGAGCCGTCGACAACTTCCCACCACTGCTTAATATCGCCAAGTATTTCCAGGTTGCCGCGCACCACATTCCAGAATGCTTCTGCGTCTTGAATACCAAACCCGGCAAGGCGCTCTGCTACATCGGCGTAATCAAGTTTATGCAACAGCTTGGCGTTGAGACCTTTCAACTCCTCTTCGGAGAACCGGCCTGGTGCAGTTGAAATTTTGCTGACTTCAAACAGGTCAGCAAGACCATCCATATTTTTGTGTGGTTCAATCGCATCGGAGGTTCCGATCAGCGCTGCATGGCTGACAACGGCCATCGCTTCCAAGCCTTGTTCACGCACATTCTCAAGCGCCAGCGAACCAAGTCGCTTCGACAGCGCCTTGCCATCGGCGGCCGTTAACAAACTATGATGACCAAACGCTGGAACAGGTGCACCTAGTGCTTCAAACACCTGCACCTGCACACCAGTGTTGGTAATGTGGTCATCACCACGAATTATGTGAGTGACGCCAAAGTCCCAATCATCAATAACGCTGGTGAGCGTGTAGAGAAATGTGCCGTCACCTCGGATCAAAACGGGGTCAGACAGCGAACCAACGTCAACGGTTTGATCACCACGAATGAGATCATCCCAGGTGATGTGGGTTGAAACCGGTTCTAGAGAATTCTCCCCCGCCGTGTTGGCCAGCCGGAAGCGCCAGTGTGGCGTGCGCCCGTCCGCTTCAAACTTTGCAACCTCATCCTTGCTGAGGCTGAGTGCCTTGCGGTCATAAATCGGCGGCAACCCACGGGCCAATTGGCGCTTGCGTTTGCGGTCCAACTCATCAGCGGTCTCATAACAGGGGTAAAGGCGGCCTTCCGCTTTGAGTTTATCGGCCATCTCCTGATAGCGTGTGATGCGATCAGACTGGCGTTCCAACTGGTCCCACTTGATGCCAAGCCAGGCCAGATCACGCTCAATCGCGTCTGCGAATTCAGGCTTAGAGCGCTCCTGATCTGTATCGTCCATGCGCAATAGAAATGTACCGCCAGCTTTGAGGGCATAGAGGTAATTCAAAATTGCAGTGCGGGCGTTGCCAATATGAATGAGGCCGGTGGGAGACGGCGCAAAACGCGTTTTAGGTGCCATGGAGTGTCGGAGCTCTCTTTAAAAGTCGCGCCACACTAACCACGCCAAGCAGGAACGCAAGGGGGTCTGGGAGCACAATGGAAATTAGCTAAGATGACGCTCGCGGAAGCGATTGGTGATCGGATAGCGACGATCACGACCAAAGTTTCGCGCTGAAATTTTAATACCAGGTGCCGCCTGGCGACGCTTGTATTCGGAAATATAGAGCAGATGCTCGATTTTCAAGATCGTATCGCGATCAATTCCACGTGCTTCAATGTCACCAACAGAGGCTTCTTCTTCGACCAGCCCGGTTAATATGGCGTCCAAGACATCGTAGGGCGGAAGTGAGTCCTGATCAGTTTGATTGTCTTTCAGCTCAGCTGTCGGCGCTTTTGTAAGGATGTTGGGGGCAATCACAACACCGTCGGGTCCAAGCCCATCCTCTGGCGTGTTCGCATTGCGCCATGCAGACAAGCGATAAACCTCGGTCTTATACAGATCTTTAATCGGGTTAAAGCCACCGTTCATGTCGCCATAAAGCGTTGCATAGCCGACGGACATTTCAGACTTGTTGCCTGTTGTGAGCAGCATCGAACCAAACTTGTTGGAAATAGCCATCAAAAGCACGCCGCGCAAACGACTTTGGATATTCTCTTCTGTCACATCAGCATTGTGACCTTTGAAAAGGTTCGATAGAGCGCCCTCAACGCCAGCAACAGCGGCAGCAATCTCGATGGTGTCGTAGCGCAGATTTAAGTTTTCCGCTGTGTCCGCCGCGTCGGTCAAGCTGGCTTGCGATGTGTAGTGGTGAGGGAGCATAACCGCGTGAACCCGATTTGCACCCAGCGCATCGGTTGCAATCGCAGCGACAAGAGCGGAATCAATGCCGCCCGACAGACCAAGCACAACGCTCGGAAATCCGTTTTTTTCAACGTAATCTTTTACGCCAACGACGCAGGCCTGATAGGCAGCTGCATCGCCGCTAGGCAATTCAGCCAGAGTTTGGCTGGCACAACACCAGGTCTCGTCATCACGTTTTTGCCAGTCTGTGAGGGTCAGTGTCTCACGCCACGCCGGCATCTGGACGGCGAGCTTATGATCGCTGTTGACCACAAACGATGCCCCATCGAACACCAGCTCATCTTGACCACCAACCTGGTTGATATACGCGAGTGGCAAGCTTGTTTCGGTAACGCGTGCCAACGCAACGTTCAAACGCACGTCTGGTTTTTTCCAGTCAAACGGGGAGCCATTAGGCACAAGCAACAGCTCCGCGCCAGTCTCTTCCAAACACTCGGTAACATCTTCGCGCCAGATATCTTCACAGATCGGTACACCGATTTTGACACCGCGAAACGGGATTGGACCGGGCATCGGGCCTTTGGCAAAAACTCGCTTTTCATCGAAGACGCCATAATTGGGTAACGCCACTTTGTAGCGCAACGTTTCAACGCGCCCGCCGTTGAGGAGCGCCACCGCATTATAGAGTTTGTCGTTATCAATCCAGATTGTGCCCATCAAAATGCCCGGGCCATCCTTGTAGTCTTTGGCAAGGCCTTCTAGGGCCGAACGCGTTGCACTTTGAAAGGCTGGTTTCAAAACAAGGTCTTCTGGCGGGTAACCAGTGATGAACAGTTCGGGAAAGACAACCAAATCCGCGCCCCTTGAGGCTGCATCATCAAGCGCCAAGCATGCCTTTTTCACGTTGCCATCAAGATCACCAACACAGGGGTTAAGCTGTGCCAGTGCAATCTTGAGCGATGGGGCAGTTTGTGTGGCCATCAGGTTAGGCTGACGCAGCAGCTTGCCTGCCCGCCGCATCAGCTTCGCGTTCTTGCTTCATGCGTTCGGCAACAAGGAACGCCAGTTCCAACGACTGATCGGCATTGAGACGGGGATCACAATGGGTGTGATAGCGGTCTCTCAAATCCGATTCAGAAATGGCTGTCGCACCACCAGTACATTCGGTGACATTCTGACCTGTCATCTCGACGTGGATACCACCTGCATGCGTACCCTCAGCGCGGTGGATATCAAAGAAGTGCTCAACCTCTTTCAAAATGCGATCAAACGGACGCGTCTTATAACCTGTTGCCGCTGAAATCGTATTGCCGTGCATTGGATCACACGACCAAACAACCTTACGCCCTTCCCGCTCAACCGCGCGGATCAGCTGAGGCAAATGCTTTTCAGCCTTATCAAACCCAAACCGGCAAATCAGCGTCATGCGCCCTGCTTCATTCTGAGGGTTCAGCTGATCAATCAGGCGCAGCAAGCCGTCCCCATCAATTGAGGGGCCGCATTTCAAGCCAATCGGATTGGTCACACCACGACAGAACTCAACGTGGGCATGGTCAGGTTGACGTGTTCTGTCACCGATCCAAATCATATGACCCGATGTCGCCACCCAATCACCAGTCGTTGAATCTTGACGTGCCAATGCCTCTTCGTAACCAAGCAGTAGCGCTTCATGGCTGGTGTAAAAGTGGGTTGCTTGCAATGCACTCGTTGTCTCCGAAGTCACACCGCAGGCCCGCATGAAATCCATCGTTTCAGAAATGCGATCCGCAAGCTCTTGGTAGCGATGGCCTTGGGGACTGTCTTTGACGAAACCAAGCGTCCATTGGTGCACGCGCTCTAGATTGGCAAAACCACCGCCAGCAAACGCGCGCAGCAGATTAAGCGTTGCCGCTGACTGGCGGTACGCTTCCAGTTGTCGGTTTGGATCCGGGATACGCGCTTCAGAGGTAAACTCCGATCCATTGATGATATCACCGCGATAGCTTGGAAGCTCCGTGCCATCAACTGTTTCAGTTGGTTTAGAACGCGGCTTAGCAAATTGGCCAGCAATGCGTCCGACTTTCACAACCGGAGAACCACCAGCATATGTCAGCACAACAGCCATTTGCAAAAAGACGCGGAAGAAATCACGAATGTTATCAGCGTGATGCTCAAGGAAGCTTTCCGCACAATCACCGCCTTGCAGCAGAAAACCTCTGCCTTCAGCGACGTCAGCAAGCTGACTCTTCAAATCGCGCGCCTCACCCGCAAACACCAACGGCGGAAACGAGGACAGTTTCTGTTCAACCGCTTTGAGTGTGTCTTGGTCTGGATAGTCAGGAACCTGGACAATCGGAAGGTTGCGCCAGCTCTGAGGTGACCATTTGGTGGCCATTGCCATTTACTCCATCGTTATACGCTCTCAACGGGCTGGTATCAGCCATATTGATGTCGAGAGAACCACAGCTTTTGGCCGCTTATAGGACATCACTTAAAAAGACGCCAGCGCTGCAAATGCTTAACGGCCGGACGGAACGCCCGCGCCCTAAGTTGCAGTCCCAATGCGAAGCGGTGGCAGGCCCTCATGCCCGCCGCTCACCTTGCCTCGTACAGCCTCAACATGGAGGCCTCAGAGCCTGCCCGCCTATTTAGTTTTGCTGGCCTCAAAGGTCTGACCGTGGCAAGGATAGAACGGAACGCTTAAGGGCAGATATGGGTATTACCGAGCCATCATTCAGCTTTGGTATTGAGGAGGAGTACCACCTCGTCGATACAGAGACGCGTGCCTTTGCGTCAGCCCCAGACGCTTTGATGCAAGCGCTGGAATCGGAGCTTGGCAAGAAGGTTGGCCCAGAATTTTTCCAGTCCCAGATCGAAGTCGGCACCAAAGTCTGCACGACACCTGAAGAGGCCCGCAGCGACTTAGGTCAACTGCGCCGATTGATTGTTACTCATGCTGGCAAGCTGGGATTGGCACCCATCGCGGCGTCCACGCATCCCTTCGCGCAGAAATCCTCTCTCCGTACGACAGAGAAAGACCGTTACCTTACCCTCGCGCGCGATCTTGGTGTCATTGGTCGACGGTTAGCAATCTGTGGGATGCACGTTCATGTTGGCATTGAAGACGACGAGCTACGCATCGATCTGATGAACCAGGTGCGTTACTTCCTGCCCCACATGTTGATGTTATCAACCTCATCACCGTTTTGGGAAGGCGATGATACGGGCCTTAAAAGCTATCGCCTTGCTGTGCTGCACGAACTACCGCGCACAGGATTACCGCAGCGCTTTGAGAGCCATGGTGAATACCGCAGAGCTCTTGAGGTCTTACTCAACGCTGGCGTCATTGAAGATGCCACGAAGGTGTGGTGGGATTTGCGACCATCTGAGCGGTTCCCAACTCTTGAAATGCGGATCAGCGATGTATGCACGCGCATGGATGATGCACTCGCCATCGCCGCACTCTTTCGCTGTCTGTTGCGCATGCTTTATCGACTTCGTCGCAAAAATCAAAAGTGGCGCTCATATCCAGCTTTTCTATTGGCGGAAAATTGCTGGCGCGCCCAGCGCTACGGCACTGATGGCACATTGTTTGATTTTGGCCGTGGCCAACTCATCGCATTCCACCAGTTGGTTGAGGAATTGATCGAGCTGACCCGTGAAGACGCTGAAGCCTTCGGCTGTGAAGCTGAGATTTTACATATGCGCAAAATTGCCGAAGGCGGTACCAGCGCAGATCGCCAAATCAACCGATATAACGTGATGGTTTCCGCTGGACAAAGTCGCCAAGAGGCGATGCTGGGTGTCACTGACTTGTTGATCGAGGAAACGCGCGCCGACCTTGGTCCATAAAACCCGTTGATGTCGCGACTATACGCCAGCCGTTGTGCCACCATCGACAATGAGATCAGCGCCAGACACATACGTGGCATCATCAGACGCTAGAAATAAAATCACCTTGGCTACTTCTTCAGGTGTTCCAAAACGGCGCATCGGCGTGCGCTCCATCAGCGCCTTGTTGACGTGGGGATTACGGCGCATGCGTTTGGTGAGTTCCGTTTCAATAAAACCTGGTGAGACCGTGTTCACACGAATACCAAAGCTGGCATATTCGACAGCAAGCGCGCGCGTCAGTGAAGCAACCGCACCTTTTGAAGCGGCATAAGCTGCCACCTGACGCATCGGCTGATGACCGAGGATTGAGGCGATGTTGATGAGGGAAGCTGATTTAGCAGCTTGCATCAGCGGAAATGTATCGCGTGCGATGCGCACAACGCCATCCAGATTGACCTCGCGCAAGGATTCCCAATCCGCGTTGGACATATGACGGAATTCTTCGCGCACGTTTACGCCCGCGTTATTGACCACAACATCAAGCTTACCCTGGTCTTCCTCGACAGTGCGTACGAAATGGGTCACATCCTGCCCGCGAGAGACATCGACCGTCATTGAGCGGGCGGATAGTCCTTTTGCATTAAGTGCGACGACAGCTTGGTCAGCTGTTTCACCATTGACGTCGGTGACGTAAACAAATGCGCCTTCTTCAGCAAACAGGTTTGCCGTTGCCAACCCAATACCGGCGCCTGCACCGGTCACAAGTGCAATTTTTCCATCAAGTCGTTTCATGTGCGTCCAAGCTTCTTATTGCTGTTGGCGGTGCTCGCGCGCCATTTGCCAGGGCTATTGCTTGGTGCGCAAGGTGACAAATTCTTCTGCAGCACTGGGATGCAGCGCCATAGTGCGATCGAAGTCTGCTTTGGTCGCGCCCATATTGAGCGCGATTGCAGCCATTTGGATCACTTCGGCAGCATCAGGTCCCATCATGTGGCACCCGACGACACGATCCGTCGCTGCATCCACAATCAACTTGATCAGAATCTTATCGTCGCTGCCTGCAAGCGTTGCCCGCATCGGTTTAAATTGTGACTTGTAGATATCAATGCTGTCGTAGCGGTTTCGAGCTTCATGCTCGGGAAGGCCAACCGTTGCCAGTTCTGGTGTTGAAAACACAGCGGTAGGTATTTGATCATAATTGACCCGCCAAGGTGACGTGCCAAACAACGTATCGGCAACCGCATGGCCTTCTCGAATAGCAACCGGCGTCAGGGCTACGCGGTCTGTCACATCGCCCACTGCGTAGATATTTTCAACGGACGTTTGTTGATCGTCATTGACGATGATTTCACCTGACTTGCCAGTTTTAACACCCGCTGCCTCAAGCCCGAGGCCGTTGGTATTTGGACGCCGCCCGGTCGCATACATGACCTGATCAGCTTCAATCTTTGTCCCATCATCAAGCTCCACCGTGCGCCGACCGCCTGAGCACGTGATGCCTTTAATGGTACGCTCGGTCACAACATTCAGGCCACGCGCCTCAAGGGCGTCCATCAAACCGTCGCGCAAATCTTCATCAAAACCTCTAAGCACCTTGGGCCCGCGATAAATCAAAGTCGTTTGGGCCCCGAGCCCGTGGAAGATGCCCGCAAACTCCACGGCAATATAGCCGCCGCCATAAACGACAATTTGTTTAGGCTTGTCTTTGAGATCAAAGGCTTCATTTGACGTAATGACATGCTCCAGGCCAACGGCATCACCAGCCACAGTAGGTGTGCCTCCTGTCGCAATAAGGATTTTATCCGCCGTGACGGTGCGGCCAGAGGACGTCAGGCGAATGGTGTGTGCATCAACAAGTTCGGCGCGCTCGGCGAATACCGTTGCCCCGGCCCCTTCCAAATTGCGCTGATAAATGGCCTCAAGGCGTGCGATCTCTTTGTCCTTAGCCGCAATCAAATCGGACCAATGAAACTCTGCCCGAGGAAGCTGCCAACCAAATCCTTTAGCGTCTTCAAAATCATCAGCAAAGCGACTTGCATAAACCAGCAACTTCTTGGGCACGCAGCCACGGATGACGCAGGTGCCGCCATAGCGATATTCTTCTGCATTGGCGACACGGGCTCCATGGGTGGCAGCAATGCGCGCTGCCCTAACGCCACCTGAGCCGCCGCCAATGACAAAGAAGTCAAAATCGTAGTTCGTCATAGATATCCTTTGTGGTCATCTAAAGCATCCACATGTGCCCCTCGACCAACTTTTAAATTCAGGTTGTTTATTTCTCAGTGTTCTTCGGCCGCTGCAATTTCAATCTGCTCAGCATCCAATACCACAACGCCATCAGGGCCTGAAATGATCGCATGATCCGCAATGCCCAGGAATAGACCATGCTCGACAACGCCCGGCACATACTTCAGCGCCTCATCCAATGCTTCTGGATCATCAATGCGCCCGAAACTGCAATCGAGAATCATGTTGCCGTTGTCCGTAATAAACGGTTTGCCTTCTCGTGACTTGCGCACGGCAATGTCACCCTCACAACCTGCATCTGAACTCAACACCTCAATAAGCTGTAAGGTTGCCCGCAACCCAAACTGTATAACCTCGACAGGAAGTGGGAACGAACCCAAGGTTTCAACACGCTTAGAAAAATCTGAAATCACCAACATGCGATCCGATGATGTTGCAACAATCTTTTCGCGCAACAGGGCGCCGCCACCGCCTTTGATAAGCCGCAAGCGATCATCCAGTTCGTCTGCACCGTCAACGGTGAGGTCAAGAAACGGAATGTCATCCAGTGTTGCTAACGGAATGCTCAGCGCTTCAGCTTGGTTCTTGGTGGCTTCGGATGTTGGCACGCCAACAACCGTCATGCCATCTGCCACTTTTTGCCCAAGCAGATCGACAAAGTGCGCCGCTGTTGAGCCCGTGCCCAGCCCAAGCTTCATGCCCGGTGTGATATACTCGATGGCTTTTTCAGCCGCAGCGCGCTTCCAGGCGTCTGCACTCATATCTTTGATCTCCCAGAACTGATGGCTTGTCATACCAATGGCATGGTTTCAACGGTGTATCGTCTAAAGTCCGCCGATGTTGATATACTTCATTTCGAGGAATTCTTCGATGCCATGATGAGAACCTTCCCGGCCCAAACCACTTTCCTTGACACCACCAAAAGGTGCCATCTCACTTGAGACAATACCTTCATTAACACCTACAATACCAAATTGCAGCGCCTCGGCAACGCGCCACACACGGCCAAGGTTATTTGCATAGAAATAAGCGGCAAGACCAAACGGCGTATCATTGGCCATCTGGATAACGTCGGCTTCATCTTCAAAACGAATGAGCGGTGCAACGGGACCAAATGTTTCTTCACTCACAACTAGCATATCTCGCGTGACAGATTTCAGAATGGTTGGCTGATAAAATGTGCCGCCGAGGGTGTGGCGTGCACCACCGCACATGACCTCAGCGCCCTTTGATCGCGCATCAGCCACGTGGGCCTCAACCTTTTCAATCCCAGCTTCGCTGATCAGCGGGCCCATCGTGACACCATCCTCTAATCCGCCACCCAGTTGAAACTTGGCGACCTCTCTGTGAAGGCGGTCTGCAAAGGACTCATAAATTCCCGCTTGTACAAAAATACGATTGGCGCTGACACACGTCTGGCCAGCATTGCGAAACTTACTCGCCATTGTACCCGCGACCGCGCAGTCCAAATCAGCATCGTCAAAAATGATCATCGGTGCATTGCCGCCAAGCTCCATAGTGGTTTTCTTGACGGTACTGGCGGCTTGCCTTAGGAGAATTTTTCCAACCTCCGTTGATCCTGTGAATGTGATCATCGCCACATCTGGATTGGCACACAACTCCGCACCCACAGGCGCCGGGTCTTGTGCCGTTACAATATTTAAAACGCCTGCAGGAATACCAGCACGCTCGGCCAACACAGCAAGGGCCAGCGCTGATAGCGGTGTATCTTCGGCAGGTTTTACGACCACGCTACAACCCGCGGCGATCGCAGGTGTCACCTTGCGCGTGATCATCGCATTTGGAAAATTCCACGGCGTAATCGCACCAACCACACCAATCGGTTGCTTGATGACAATGATGCGATTTTCAGGTTTCGGCGAAGGTATGGTCTCACCGTAGATGCGTTTGGCTTGTTCGGCAAAAAACTCCACAAAACCTGAACCATAAACAATTTCACCGCGCGCTTCCGCCAATGGCTTGCCTTGTTCGCGGGTGAGAATGTGTGCCAGTTCATCACTATGGGCGAGGATCAGATCATACCAAGCCCGTAAAATGACAGATCGTTCTTTAGCGGTTTTTGCCGCCCAATGCGGTTGAGCAGCATGCGCTGCTGAAATGGCCTGGCGTGTCTCATCTCTGCCAAGATCCGCAACTTTTGTAATGACCTCACCCGTTGCCTTATCGTACACCGGGCTGGTCGGCTCTCCGACCCATTCCCCATTGATATAAGATTGGCTACGAACAAGACTATCGGACCGGTTATCCATTGAGACTCCAAGAGGTGTTTAGACACGCCATATCCCTTGTTTAGGGCTGGGCCATGATAGGTTCAAGCACTGAGCAAATCCAAAACTTGGATTATTAGTCGCGTGCTTCACAGCACGGTGTGTTAAAGGCGATAGATGGGCCCTGATCTCACATAGGTTGTTATGACATCTGAAGAACTCCCAACCGACAATAACGAAACGCTCACAATCATATTTGATCTCGATGGCACGTTGATTGACACCGCACCAGATCTCGTGCGCGCCACAAACCATGTCTTGGCCAGCGTTGATTTAGCGCCCGTCACGATGAACAAGCTTAGAAATTGGGTCGGCTTTGGTGCACGGCGCATGATTGTTGAGGGACTTGTTGATGGCGGTGTTGAACTATCGGAGCAGAAAACTGATCAACTGCTGACTGATTTTCTGGACTACTACGCCGCTCATATCGCACTTGAAAGCGTGCCCTTCCCAGGCGCTATCGCTGCTCTGGATCGACTGCATTCAGCAGGCCATAGGTTTGCGATCTGCACCAATAAGAGCGAAGCACTTGCCAAAAAACTGATGCGTGAACTGAAGCTGGCGGATCGCTTTGCCGCGATCACCGGACGCGATACGTTCTTGGTCAACAAACCCGACCCTGGCCATCTGACAGGCACCCTGGAAATGGCCGGTGGCAACCCCGCCCGCGCTTTTATGATTGGCGATAGCATCACCGACATCAAAACGGCCAAAGCAGCGGGTATTCCGGTTATTGGCGTCACACACGGTTATACGGACCAGCCGATCGAAGAACTGGGCGCTGATGCTGTTATTAGCCATTTTGACGATCTCGATTGCGCGATCCAGGGCATCACAGCTATTCTTTAGATGTCTCTTGTTGTCACATTCTGGTGTAATACTATCGGGCGGATCGCCACGTCATGCCTCGCTGGACACAATGTCGGCGTTTTTCAACATGACTTATACGGATCACGCCAAACTCCAAGAAACCTAATGAGGTGGAATTCAATGCTTAAACGTTTCGCACTTGCAGGTGCATTTGTTGCGGTGCTCGCAACCAGTGCTTTCGCAGTCAGCGTACCTAAAGACGTCAACGGTTGCCTGGACACCTCTCTTGAGTTGTTCAAATCAGCAGAAAGCTTGAGCGACGATAAAAAAGCAAAAGTGGAACAATTGCTTGGCAAATTGGAAGGTCATTGCGATGCCAAACAGTTTGCTGAGGCGCAATCTGTTGCCGATGAAGTCGCGGGCTTGGTTGGCAAATAGCTGATCACAGTCACTATTGACTATAAGTTTCGATCACCTGGTTGATCTTGGCCAAACCGCCCCGATCAGCCAGGTGATTTGTTTTTATGGGTCATGAGACTTTATCTCAAGACCGATCTCCACAGGCTGAAAACCGCCAAAACACTCGGCCACCTCACCCATTTTAACAGGACCGTTTGACAGCGGGGCCCTTCTCAACCATTTTCGCGCGCCATTGGTGCCGGGCTGATCCCGATGCCTGAAGTCCCTATATCCCATTCCCCTCAAGGGCCGGTAAGCGTGCCCGGTTCGGATCGGAAAATATGAACGTCGTCATTGTTGAATCGGCTGCCAAAGCCAAAACCATCAATAAATACCTGGGCGCTGACTATAAAGTCATCGCGTCCTACGGTCATGTCCGCGATCTGCCATCGAAGGATGGTTCGGTTGAACCTGACAATGACTTCACGATGCACTGGGACGTCGACACAAGATCAAAGAAGATCGTCAAAGAGATCGCAGACGCTGTAAAATCTGCCGACAAACTAATTTTAGCAACTGACCCTGATCGCGAAGGCGAAGCCATTTCGTGGCACATCCTCGACATTCTCGCAAAACGCAAAGCTCTTAAGAAGACGCTGGAAATTGAACGGGTTGCATTTAACGCCGTCACCAAACAAGCCATCCTGGCGGCGTTGGCAAGCCCACGCGAAATTGACCAGCCCTTGGTCGAGGCCTACCTCGCCCGCCGCGCACTTGATTATCTCGTTGGCTTTACTTTGTCGCCGGTGTTGTGGCGCAAACTTCCAGGCGCGCGTTCTGCCGGACGCGTGCAATCGGTTGCGTTGCGTCTGATCTGTGATCGTGAAGCAGAAATCGAAGCCTTCAAATCAGAAGAGTACTGGAGCATCATCGCCAATCTCGAAACGGCCAAAGGCGAAAATGTAGAAGCCCGCCTGACCGAGATTGACAAGACGACGCTCAAAAAACTTGACATCAAGTCAGAGGCTGCGGCTACAGCGATTAAGAACGCGATTGAAGGCGGCACATTTGCCATTCATTCCATCGAAGAAAAGGCGACCAGGCGTAACCCTTATGCCCCGTTCACGACATCAACTCTGCAACAAGACGCATCACGCAAGCTAGGATTTTCTGCCAAGCAAACGATGCAGGTCGCACAGCGCCTCTATGAAGGTGTTGATATTGGCGGTGAAACAGTGGGTCTCATCACCTACATGCGTACCGACGGCGTGCAGATTGTGCCTGAAGCGGTTGCGACCATTCGCGATCAAGTTTCGGCTGATTACGGCGCACGCTACATTCCACAATCACCGCGCGTTTATAAGTCAAAGGCAAAAAATGCACAGGAAGCACACGAAGCCATCCGACCAACAGATATCGCGCGCAAACCGGCAGACCTTGCCAAGCGGCTCGATAGTGACCAGGCAAAACTCTATGATTTGATCTGGAAACGCTCCATCGCCAGCCAGATGGCGTCTGCTGAAATTGCTCAGACCCGCGCAGATATCTCTGTTAAGGGCAAAGATGGAAAAGATTACACCGTCCGCGCCACCGGATCGGTCGTTGTGTTTGACGGCTTCTTAAAGGCTTACGACGAAGGTCGTGACGAGCGTCAAAAAGCAAGCAAAGGCACCGATGACCCCGCTGAAAAAGATGATGGCGACCGTCGCCTCCCAGCCTTAAAGGAAGGCGAAAAGCTGTCCGACACAGGCATTGACGCCAACCAGCATTTTACCCAGCCGCCACCGCGTTTCACCGAAGCAACGCTCGTAAAGCGCATGGAAGAACTCGGCATTGGCCGACCCTCCACGTATGCCTCGACACTTGCTGTGCTTCAGGACCGTGACTATGTCCGCTCAGACCGCAAACGTCTGGTGCCGGAAGACAAAGGCCGCCTCGTCATTGCCTTTTTGGAAAGCTTCTTCCAGCGGTACGTCGAATTTGATTTTACGGCCAATCTTGAACAACAGCTCGACCTCATTTCCGATGGTTCGTTGGAATGGAAAGACGTTCTCAAAGATTTCTGGCGTGACTTCACGGCCGCCATTGGCGAGATCAAAGACTTACGCGTCAGCGAAGTTCTTGATGCTCTAAACGACATGCTCGGACCTCACATCTTCCCTCCAAAGGAAGGGGTTTCAGACCCGCGCAAATGCCCGAAATGTGACACAGGACGCTTAAGCCTCAAGATTTCCGGCAAATTTGGCGCGTTCATCGGCTGCGAGAACTATCCGGACTGTAACTTCACCCGCCAACTGGCAACCAGCGGCGATGACAACGCCAGCATGATCGATGGCACAGAGTTAGGGGTCCACCCTGACACCGGCCTGACAATTACAATCCGCACAGGACGGTTCGGCCCTTATATCCAACAAGCTGCGGCTGGCGAGGGCGAAAAACCAAAGAACGCTTCCATACCCAAGGGCATTGATGCCGGTAGCGTTGACTTAGACTATGCCCTGAAACTCATCTCGTTGCCCCGCGAAGTCGGTGCGCATCCCGAAGATGGTAATATGATTACGGCAGGCCTTGGCCGCTATGGCCCGTTTGTGCTGCATGAAAATGCAGAAGGCGTGAAGACCTATGCAAATGTTGAAACTGTCGATGAGATTTTTTCTGTTGGCATCAATCGCGCCGTAACATTGCTGGCCGAAAAGCGCGCGGGCAAAGGCAAACGCTTTGGTCGTGGTGCAGCCGCCAAGAAAATTATCCAGGACCTTGGCGAACACCCAACCGAAGGCGGCAAAATCGAAGTTCTTGATGGCCGCTATGGGCCATACGTTTCGCATAACAAGGTCAATGCGACAGTACCGAAAAGTTCTGATCCTGCTAAAATCACAGTTGATGAAGCTGTTATTCTTCTGGCAGAGCGCGCTTCGAAAGTGAAATCTAAAAAGCCCGCGAAGAAAAAAGCAGCAGCCAAGAAAAAAACGCCAGCAAAGAAGAAAGCAGCCGCTAAGAAAACAAAAGCAAAACCGGCGGCGAAAAAGAAATCCCCTGCTAAGAAGACAGCTGCAAAAAAGACAAAAGCGAAGTCGACAAAAGCTAAGTCTGCAACATAATCGAGGCTGGCGTGGCAAAGAAAACAAGAGCGTCTCGCAAAGCAACTGCGCCCAAGCTGCCCTCGAAATCTGACATTTTGAATTTTATTCAATCGTCAGCACAAAAAGTCTCGAAGCGCGACATTGCACGCCATTTTCAAATTCGCGGTGATGGTCGCCGAGGTCTTAAGGCCCTCCTGGCCGAACTTGCAGACGAGGGCCTGCTAGCGGGCAACAAAAAAGAACTGCGCCGACGCGGTGCGCTGGCAAATGTTGCTGTACTCAACATGGTGCGGACCGATGCAGACGGGGATGTCATTGGTGAACCCGCCGTTTGGGATCTTGGCGAAGGTCCCAAACCACAAGTCCGAATGGTGCTCAATCCAAAAGATAGACACGCCATTTCAATTGGTGTTGGCGACCGTGTACTCGCACGCATTGATGCGCTGCCCAATTCTGGAGAGGACGCCAGCACTGGGGACACAAGAGGAAGCCAACTGACAATTGCCTATGAGGCAACGCCCATTCGTCGTTTGCCGAGATCGGATCGTCGCCTCCTTGGCATATTTCGTGCCCATGCCAAGGGCGGCGGCATGATCGAACCTATTGATCGCAAGCAGTTAAAAAGCTGGCGTGTCTCTCCTGACAATCAGGCCAGCGCCAAAGATGGCGACCTCGTGCGCTTTGAACTTGCGCGATCAGGCCGCCACAGCGTGTCAGAGGCACGCATTGCAGAGACGTTAGGCAACCCAGATGCCCAACAGCAGATCTCACTTATTGCGGTCCATGCCCACAGCCTTCCTGACACATTTCCCGAAACTGTATTGGAGGAAGTGCCAAAACTTAAACCGCCTACTCAAGAGGCGCGCACCGATCTCACCGACATGCCGCTGATCACAATTGATCCATCAGATGCGCGCGACCATGACGACGCTGTTTTCGCTATGCCGGACGAAAATTCAAAAAATGCAGGCGGCCACATCGTTGTTGTTGCGATTGCGGACGTTGCGCACTATGTCAGGCCGGGCTCCAGGTTGGATCGGGAAGCGCGCCTCCGTGCCAACTCCGCTTATTTTCCAGACCGCGTCGTGCCCATGTTGCCCGAACGGATCTCAAACGACTTATGTTCGTTGCGCGAGAATGAAAAGCGCCCGTGCCTTGCGGTCAAAATGGTGTTCAACGCCAATGGCAGCAAAATTTCACACACCTTTGTGCGCGCCTTGATGCGCTCGCACGCCAAACTCAGCTACCAACAAGCCCAAGCTGCATTTGATAATAAGCCCGCGCCTGAGCATTCGGATCTGACAGAGGATGTTCTTAAACCCTTGCTTGCCGCCTACAAGGCCGTTCTCAAAGCGCGCCAAAAGCGCAGCCCTCTTGAGCTTGAATTACCGGAACGCAAAATCCTGCTCGACAAAAAAGGGCGCGTTGACCGCGTGATCGTGCCAGAGCGACTGACCGCGCACAAACTCATCGAGGAGTTTATGATTCAGGCTAACGTGGCCGCCGCTGAAACGCTTGAGCGTCATACAACGCCGCTCATTTATCGCGTCCACGAAGCACCTTCCAAGGAAAAAATAAAAGCGCTTCGCGAGTTTTTGGAAACCTTGGACATTAAAATCCCGCCAACGTCAGACATCACACCGAAGGCACTGAATACAATTTTGAAGAAGGCCAAGGAGTTGCCCTCAAAGGACCTTGTCCATGAAATGATCTTACGCAGCCAAGCTCAGGCCGAATACGCAACCGACAATCGCGGCCACTTTGGTTTGCATCTGGCGCGCTATGCGCACTTCACGTCACCGATACGCCGCTATGCTGATTTGATTGTCCATCGTGCGCTGATCCGCGCGCTCAAGTGTGGTGACGATGGCCTTCGCAACGAACACTTCAGTGAACTTGGCGATATTGCTAAAACAATATCTGAAACCGAGCGCCGCGCGATGGCAGCCGAGCGTGAAACCATCGACCGCTTAATCGCAGCACACTTAGCAGATCGCGTTGGTGTGCAATTCAAGGCCCGCATTTCAGGCGTTGCGCGTGCAGGATTGTTCGTGCGCCTGGCAGACACCGGAGCCGATGGCTTTGTGCCGATCTCAACACTTGATGGTGGCTATTATGAATTCATTGAAACGGCTATGGCTCTGATCGACACAACATCGCGGCTCGCCTATCGCCTCGGTGATGATGTTGAGGTGCGCCTTGTCGAGGCCATCCCGACGGCGGGTGCGCTGCGTTTTGAAATGTTGAGCGAAGGCAAGAAAAGTCGATTGATGCCAACACGATCATCACGCTCAACCCCACACGGCAGTACAGGCCGGCGTACACAACGAAAGATGAGACGCAGGGCGAAATAAGTCAGGCATATGCGACGCGACCGTTCGCCCCTTGACGCAATGCACCGTCCCGCGGTCTGATGCAGGCATGATCGAGATCGAAAATGATAGCGCAGTGAACACTACGCCGCCCCGCAATCAGTGGCAGGCCATGCGCCGTGGACTTGCGCAAAAGTGCCCAGCATGTGGCGATAGCGCACTCTTCTCAAGCTATCTCAAGGTGCATGACACCTGCCCGACGTGCAAAGAGGAGCTGCATCATCAGCGCGCCGATGATGCACCGCCCTACATCACGATTTTCATTGTCGGGCATATCATCATTCCCGGCATTTTGATTTTAGAGAAAGTCTACGCACCTGCAACGTGGATCCACTACGTGATCTGGTTGCCATTGATGCTCATTCTCAGTTTGACTATTCTGCCTCGTATCAAAGGTTTGTTTGTTGGTCTGCAATGGGCTCTCGGCATGCACGGGTTTGACAAAAAAGCAGCACCTGACCCGTTCGAATTGGCGACCATACCCGACCCCCTCCACAAATAGCGGAGGCTTTCGGCGATGACGCCTTTGGTGCCCCCGTCATCATCCTCCGATACGCCTCACACGAGCGCGCAGGACTTGCATGATGCAGCAAGCCTTGTCATCGTCAAAACTGATGATGATGGTACAGCATCAGTGCTGATGGGCCGGCGTCATCCCGATACGGCATTTCTCCCCAACAAGTATGTTTTCCCAGGAGGGCGTTTTGAGCACAGCGACACAAAACTTCCCGTTGCCGGACCGCTCCCAACGCATAGCCAAAATCATTTAATGCTGTCTGTGCCTGAGGACACGCGCCCAGCAAACATGCATGCCCTTGCCCTTACCGCTATTCGCGAAACATTCGAAGAAACAGGCGTTGTGATAGGCGGCCGGCGCATAAGCAAGAACGTGGCACCAACCTCAAGTTGGCAGCGCTTCTTCGATACCGGGCATCAGCCCGATCCATCCGGGCTTCACTTCTTTGCCCGTGCCATCACACCGCCCGGGCGTCCACGACGCTATGACACACGATTTTTTTGTGTCGCAGCACATCATATCAGTGCGCGTGTTGCGACAATTGATGACGAACTTGATGATATTGGCTGGGTCTCCTTGGACGAGGCCAGGGACAGAAACATCGCCAACATCACGCACCATATTCTGGCTGATCTGGCGCGCCTGACTGCCCCGCATGAAAGTGTGGCAAATCAGGCCACCATTCCGTTCTATCTCTACCAGAACAACGCCTTTAACAGGGTGCTGTTGTCACACCAAGACGGCATCGCTTGACACTCCAAGCAACCCAAGTATGTTGCCGCTTCATCTTGCGAACACTCCTTTTCAGGCGGGCAATCATGGCCAAATCCGTTACCCAGAAAATCAAGCTTCTGTCGACCGCTGGCACAGGGTTTTTCTACGTCACGAGGAAAAATCCGCGCAACACGACAGAAAAAATGGTTTTCAAGAAATACGACCCCGTCGCACGCAAGCACGTAGATTTTAAAGAAGCAAAAATCAAATAATTTCGTGCTTTCTACGGGGGCTGAATACAGCCATGAGATAGTGGCCCTGCGTCATGATTCAAATCGTGCAACAGGCCATTACACAGCGAGTTGTGGACAGTCTTAAGAACCGTTTGAAGCTCATCATCAATGTCGCTTAAAAAAACTCGGCCAAGGACTGTAACTACTGCTCGGCAGCGGGGTAAGCAATCCGAGTTCGTCACAACCCTTGGCCTGGTGACCAAACGCCTGTCAAAGAGGGCGTAGACAGAACGCTTGGTGTCGTAGCCCGGAAAACGCCTGCCAGAGGAGGAGGCCTCCCAGGCTGCCTTGACCCAACTACGTTCCCCGCGCCACCAGGAGATGCGGCGGACCTGATAGCAAGCGGGAACCCAAATTCTTTGTTCCGGACTGATGCATCACCAAGCGACCGCGCACGCTAAAAACAGAGCATGACAAAGTCGTAAATTTCCGCACCAGGACCGAGAGACCCCTTCAGTTCACCGGTTATTGTGTCAGAAGTGGTCCTGACATGCAAGTTTGCACTTGACTTGTGGTAAGCATATGACGCGCGCGTTCGATTCGAAAGGCCCTCGGCAGAACTGCCGTGCAATATCCTTAACGCCAGCCACACGCAGGCCCGAAATATAGGGGTGTTCAGTGCACGTTAATCGCTGAATTTTGATGGCCTTACGCCGCGTCTGCTGCAACGCGGTTGCGGCCCCTGCGTTTTGCCGCATAGAGCGCCTGATCCGCCTTTTTGAACAGTGTTTGGGCGGTATCGTCTTTGCTCTCCAACGTTGCCAAACCAACACTCGCCGTCACGCGGATCGATTGTTCGGTCGAAATCGTGAAGGTGTCGGCCGCAATGCACGCCCGCAAGCGCTCACCGACTTGGTAAGCAAGGGCAATGTCAGTGTCCGGCATAACGATCATAAATTCTTCCCCGCCGAGACGGCAGGCAAGGTCCACGCCACGGGTGTTGCGGGCAAAACGCTTTGAGAATTCTTGCAGAACCGTATCACCAACATCATGGCCGTAGGTATCGTTGACCTTCTTGAAATGATCAATATCAGCCAACAAAACCGACAAAGGTCGCCCACTTTCTTTTGCCGTCGACAGCAATGTCTGTATGTGAGTTTCCATATAACGGCGGTTGTGCAGCCCCGTCAGGGCATCGACCACCGAAGCCTCAACACTTTCTTCCAGGGAGTGGCGCAGAAAGTCTGCATGGCGCTTACGCTTAATCTGGCTCTTGACCCGCGCCATCATCTCATGGCGATCAATAGGCCGCATCACGTAGTCATTTACACCAAGGTCAAGCCCACGCAGCAACCGGGCATCGTCACCAGGCTCCACCAGAATCACAATCGGCAGACGACGGGAGCGCTCGTGACTGCGGGCTTGCGAACATAAGCGAAGCCCATCAAAATCATTAAGGCTCAAACTGACAACCAGCAGGTCATAGTCTTCGGTTAGAAGACGATTCATTGCCTGTTGCGGATCTTGCTCGACAACTGTTTCATGCACCTTTGATAGCGCCTCGGACAGACGCGCAGCCGAGCGCGGATGGTCGTCGACAACAAGAACGCGCCCACTGTGCCCTGACAAGGCTTTGGCAAAGGCATCGTTCTCTGTCATACCAAGACGCTTGCTTGTCGAGGCACGCAGAACCATTTCATCATTGAGCATCTTTAAGCGCGCTATATTTTTAACACGCGTGATGAGTGCAATGTCGTCAACGGGTTTGGTGAGAAAATCATCAGCGCCACTTTCCAAACCTTGGATCTTGTCCGAAGGCTGATCGAGAGCCGTAACCATGATAACAGGGATGTGGTGTGTTTTGGGATTCTCTTTGATGCGTTTGCAGGCCTCAAAGCCATCCATGCCCGGCATCATGACGTCAAGCAGGACAACGTCAACACGTTCACGTTCGCATACATCGAGTGCTTCTTGACCACTGAAAGCAGACAGAACTTCGAAGTACTCAGCTGACAAGCGTGCTTCTAGAAGCTTCACGTTTGCCAAAATATCGTCAACCACTAGAACACGCGCGGTCATAATTGAACCTTTACACCCACAGAACTCAAAACCTTATGTGTCACCAATGTATTTGCGCACTGTTTCCAAGAACAGCATCACAGAAATAGGCTTCGACACATAAGCTTCACACCCACCAGAACGAATACGTTCCTCATCACCCTTCATCGCAAATGCCGTTACCGCAACAACCGGGATATTGCGCAGCTCATCATCTTCCTTGAGCCAACGCGTCACTTCCAGACCAGAAACTTCCGGCAATTGAATATCCATCAGCACAAGATCAGGACGGTGCTCTCGTGCTAATGCCAGTGCATCAAGACCGTTGCGGGTCTGGATTGTACGATAGCCGTGCGCGTCGAGGAGATCGTGAAACAGCTTCATGTTGAGTTCGTTGTCCTCAACAATCAAAACAGATTTGCTCTTATCTGGTGTGGCTGCCACTCGTTTGCCGACCTCTGTCGTCGTCTCCTGCTGTGTCATGATCTGCTGTCCTGCCCCTTAACGCCAACTCCATGTGCACCGATTCGGTGGAGCCAAGAACGCACTCGATACTTCCAGGCGTTGAGGCTTTGGAAAACCGGCGTATTCAACGCAAACACCGCCTCGGATTGGGCAGGCTTGGTGCAATTGGACCACAAAGCCGTAAGGATTTGTTTAAGATTAGCTGTGTTGTTGATGCGATTCGAGGTCATGAAATGGCGACCAAATCTCACCTTCCAAACTTGGAAAACGCTGAAATTATTGCGCTTAAAGGGTTGGATTATCTGGCGCAGGATGCCGACCGTTTGGGGCGCTTCATCGCCTTAACGGGTATTGGGCCTGGACAATTGCGCTCACACGCTGGCACGCCAGCGGTTCTCGCAGGTGTACTGGAGTACATCTTAAGCGATGAATCTACGCTGTTGGTGTTTTGCAGCCTCAATGCAATTGCGCCCGACGACATCGGTCCTGCTCATCGTTTGCTTGCTGACGCTGCCAAAGGGAGCGGACCAGATGATACCCCTTAATTCAGCGGCGTAGGTGAACGATGTCGTCAGCCTCTCAAAACAGCATGATCGGCATTGATCTCGGTGGCAGTAAGATCTCCGCCATTTTACTTGATGGCCATGGCAACACTCGCAAACACCTGCGAATTGCGACACCTCGAAATGATTATCGCGCGACCTGTGCGGCAATCAAGGAGCTGGTTGCAACCCTTGATAAGACAAATGAAGGGCGACCCGCTTCGGTGGGTATCGGCATCCCAGGGTCCTGCTCACCGGCCACCAACCTCATCCGCAATGCCAATTCCACATGTCTCAATGGCAAAGACCTCAAACAGGATTTAGAACACCTCCTGGCCCGACCCGTTCGCCTTGCAAACGATGCTGATTGTTTTGCCATCTCCGAAGCAACTGATGGCGCAGGGCGCGGTAAAAGGACTGTCTGGTGCCTCATCCTCGGCACCGGATGCGGGAGCGGCATTGTCGTTGGCGGCCGTTTACATTCCGGACCGCTCAGCGTTGCAGGTGAATGGGGGCACAACCCTTTGCCATGGCCGACGGAGAACGAATACCACAACGCTGACCCGTGCTGGTGCGGACGGTCCGGCTGCATTGAAACATGGCTGTCAGGCCCTGCACTCAGCGCCGACCACCAGCACGCGACCGGCAATCTCAAATCTGCAGAGGACATTGGTGCTGCAGCAGCTGCAGGTGATGCGGCGGCAAAAGCCACGCTTCAACGCCATCTATCACGGGCAGGTCGCGCCATGGCTCAGGTGATCAACATTCTTGATCCTGATGTCATCGTGATGGGTGGCGGATTGAGCCAAATGCCTCATCTTGTGCGCGATCTGCCGGCTGCCATCGCACCACACCTGTTTAGCGATCACGTTGCACTCGATATATGCCTACCGCGTTGGGGTGATGACAGTGGTGTGCGCGGTGCCGCACGGTTATGGGTTCCAGATCAAGCGTAAGACCGTTCGCCAAAGGAAGCTCTATCGCGCCGTCCCTTTGCCATTTCCACAGCCAGCAGGCGCGTTGAAGATCAATTGGCTCAACGTACCTTGAAATGCAAAGTCACCGTGATCAATCAAGAATTTGCTGGTGACGCCGTTGAGATGAAATCGATACGACATCTCAAATGAGGGTTGGCCATCCTCGTTTTTCTTTGCCGCATCAAAATAACTCATTGCGATCGGCCAGCTTTCTGCTGTTTTCGCAAGGTCGAGAGGCGTTGGGTTGTTCGTGGTCTTCAATACATCGACCGCTGCTGATTGTTTTCCTATAGCTGCCGTCGTTTGATACACTTTTTCACCCGTTTCTGACCCGTCATAGAATGCCGATGGAAAAATGGCTTTGCCAGCGCGTGCTGCCGTGAGCACGGCTTTTGAGTGTGCAATCGGAAACAGTGTATTTCCAGAGATGGTCACTTGTTTTGTCTTTGGTTTCTTCAGCGCGATGTGAATTTCACCCGAACGCGCATCGCGTTCGGCTAATCCCTTGGACGCTTCAGCTAAGTTTGCACCGTGGAAATTTTGAACGTCAAATTGCAGGGCGTTCGTCTCAGAATTCTCCCAGCTTTTAGACCGCAAATCGCTGACCTGAGCATCTCCATTTTGGTTGGTGGTTCGCGTGACGAAGCGCAAAATCTGAGTGTATCCATCGCAGGGATTGCCGCTCAGTTCATACACCATGCGCCCCTCAAGGCTGGCGATGCTAGAACCTGCAGATGCACGCGCTAACGAGACCTCATAAACGGCGCGATGAGGCCAAAAAATAATTTTCTCAAGATCTTTTTGAGCACCAGGTGCGATCTCCTGCTTGCCAACCGTGACCGGGCCTGAGACAGCAGGTCGGGCGAACCCAAGGCTTGCCACAATCATGATCGCCAGCGCTCGCCACAAAAGCCTATGCACACAAACGTGAACCAGCACTTGGTTTTAGGTCCTTTCAAGTGGACTGAATGGCCAGCCCCACATTTTTCTCAACACCTGAAATGTTTGACTTATGGATTGTGCAAGCATTGCACAATTTGTATTTTCCCCGCACAAGGTGTTCATTTACGATGTTAGCATGAAAAAAGGAAAGACCCTGATGAGCGGCAAAATTGAGGCACGTTTAGAAAGTCTTGGCCTTCATTTGCCCGATGCTGCAGCACCGGTTGCAAACTACGTCCCGTTTCAGATTACGGGCGATCTTCTTTTTATCTCGGGGCAAATTTCAAAGGCGCCTGACGGAACACTAATTTCAGGCCATCTTGGCGACACGCTGGATGTGAACGAAGGTCAGGAAGCTGCGCGCGCCTCAGCACTCAACATTCTTTCTCAAGCACAAGCGGCCCTTGGCCAACTCGATCGCGTAGCACAGGTTGTGCGCCTCAACGGATTCGTTTCCGCAACACCAGACTTCAAAGACCATCCACAGGTGATCAATGGCGCATCTGATTTGATGGTCTCTGTTTTTGAAGACAAAGGCCGTCATACGCGTGCAGCGATTGGTGTTGCCAGCCTACCGCTCGGATGCGCTGTTGAGATTGATGCCATTTTGAAAATTAGAGTGACTTAAGCGTCATGTGGGAGCGCAGTACTTTTTTGCGTCCAACCGCCCATCGCGGCCTGCATAACGAGTCTTGCGGCGTGATCGAAAATACATGGCCTGCTTTTGATGCCGCGATCAAAGGCGGGTTCGGCATTGAATGTGACTTGCAATCTACCAAAGACAACATTCCGGTTGTTTTTCATGACTTTACATTGGACCGGTTGATGGAAGGGTCAGGTCGGCTTGCCGACATCAACCATGCGCGGATCAAAACGCTGTCATACAAAGATCAAAGCGAGACCATTCTTTCGTTTGCAACACTTCTAGAACGCGTTGCAGGCCGTACGCCGCTACTCGTTGACCTTAAAAGTCATTGGAGCGCGCCCAACCTTGCGTGGCTCAAAGCCATCTGTGTCTTGTCGCAAAACTACCAAGGCCCCCTGGCGCTGATGTCCCTTGACCCGGATATCATGTGCACCATTCAGGAGATCGCACCGGGTCTGCCCCGAGGATTGGTGTCTGGCATGTACCGCCACCCGGAAAGAGACCCCTGGTATCCGGAACTCATCACGCCTGAGCGCGCTGCTGCATTGTCAAACCTATCCGACATCGACACGGTGCGGCCTGATTTTATCGCTTATCATGTCAAAGATCTTGCGTGTCCATCCCTTCAAGCTGCGCGCCAAAAACAGAACCTGCCCATTTTCAGCTGGACTGTGCGCAGTGATGAGGACTGGCAGATGTGTCATACATATGCTGATGCGGCTATTTTTGAGGGCATACCGCGTTGAGAGATGCTCGGATCTCACATCAGACTTGAAACCGAAAAGCATAGTGCCCCATCACCCAAAGGCGACCCTGATCCTAAGCCATGAACAGCAATCCAACTGTGTCTGATCAGACCCAAAAGGGTTCCGATACGGACTCCGGCTTCATCGCCAGAGCGGTACCTGCGATTGCTGACCTTGGAGCTGACACATGGACAGCCTGCCTCGGTGAAGATCAAAAAAACGACAACCCATTCGTCAGCTACGCTTTTCTTCACGCGCTTGAGGCTGCTGACTGTGTCGGGCCAACCGAAACCGGATGGCTACCGCAACACATCGCCCTTGACGATGAAACGGGCACGACAGTCGCCATTGCACCCACCTACGCAAAGCTCCACAGCCGCGGAGAATTTGTTTTTGATCATGCCTGGGCAGATGCGTCCCATCGCTTAGGCCACAGCTACTATCCCAAGTTACAGGTTGCTGTGCCGTTCACACCAGTGCCAGGTCCAAGGCTCTTCGTACGCTCCGACCAAGATAAACCCCAGATGCAAACGCTGTTGGCATCTGCCCTGGTCACGCTCACTCAACGCATTGAAGCGTCATCCGCACACGTGACGTTTCTTGATGAATCCACATGGCACCGCCTCGGTGACCTTGGGTTTCTCAAACGCATCGATCAACAATTCCATTGGCCCAACAACAACTACGGCGCGTTTGAAGATTTCCTGGCTGGTCTCTCATCGCGCAAACGCAAAACCATTCGTAAAGAACGCCGTCAAGCACGCCAGTCCGGCGTGGTGTTTCGCACGCTACGCGGTGATGAGATCACGCAAACCGATTGGGATACATTCTTTGCCTTCTACCTCGATACTGGCGATCGAAAATGGGGCGACCCCTACCTCAATCGTGCATTCTTTACATCTCTTGGCGAGACCTTGGGCGATGCGTGTGTGTTGATGTTGGCGAAGGATGGAGACACAGCCATCGCTGGCGCTCTCCACCTTGTTGGTGGCGATTGCCTTTATGGCCGCTATTGGGGTTGTGCCCAATACCACCCCTTTTTGCATTTTGAGCTGTGCTACTATCAGGCCATGGACTTTGCCATTGAACATGGTCTCGCCCGTGTCGAAGCGGGTGCACAGGGTGAACACAAGCTTCTACGGGGCTACATGCCAACGCCCACTTATTCGGCGCATTGGATCGCAGACCCAAAGCTTCGGGCAGCCATCGCTCGTCACCTCACGCAAGAACGCAGAGATGTCCTCCGTTCGGTTAAAATGTTATCTGACTTTGGCCCCTACAAGAAAACTTCTGAAGAGGGCACGAACACATAATGGTCAGCTATGATAATGCAAAACAGAAACCTAAGACTATAAAGCCTTAAAAAGAGAGCCAGATGTCCTACGATCCTGACAATATCTTTGCCAAAATTCTAAGCGGCGATTTTCCAGCCCACAAAGTGTACGAGGATGATGTTGCGATTGCCATTCTTGACATCATGCCACAAGCTGCTGGCCATACGCTGGTGATCCCCAAAGCCGCCTCACGTAACCTTCTGGATGCAGACGCAAACGATTTGGCACAAATGATGCCGACCGTTCAAAAGATTGCACACGCTGTGAAGACTGCCTTCGCTGCGGACGGTGTTCACCTTCAACAATTCAACGAAGCTGCAGCCGGTCAGACCGTTTTTCACTTGCATTTTCATGTCATCCCGCGTCACGACGGTGTCGCCGTCAAGCCGCATTCGGGTGATATGGAAGACCAGGATGTCTTGGTGGCGCATGCCGAAAAAATTAAAGCTGCGCTGGCAAAGACTTAGGCGGACTGGCGGGACCAAAGCGCTGGATTGACAGACGATTGTGGAGCGCCTGGCGCGCCTCCATTGACGACACCAGCGTCTTTAGCATAATCAGCCAGCAAAGACTGCGGCACAGCCACACCAGGAGGCGACTCATGTTGCGCAAAATCGCCAGCTTTTTTCTCATCATAACGATGGTTGCATTAAGCACTGCCGATACACGCGCCATCAGCGGTAAAACGCGTGGTAGTGGAGAGGGACTGGCGCGCAATGGACAACCCTTACCGGAAGTTTGGCCGATGCCAATCCAACAATTTCTGGCAGGCGAATATTTGCAGCGCGCTGATGTCGTTTTGACCAGCCGTGATTATGACTTCGCATCCTATCTCATCCGCTGGGCAACTGACTCACCTTTCTCTCACGCTGCCCTTGTGTTCAATCGCCCTGATCAAACCTCAGGAATCTCCAATACATTTGTTATTGAAGCTGGCACCGGTGGTGTCGATCTGACCAACATCACAGACTACGTGTCAGACAAAAGCTCATTCATCGCGCTGAAACGTTTCAATCGACCGTGGTTCGACCAACTTAAACAAGCCCGTGTGCGTGGCATTCTGCTCGACAAAATCAAAGCCAATTACAACTATTGGGCAATCGGGCGCATTGCACGCAACATTTGGTTTGGTTTTCAGAACAATTTGCGCATCGGCGATAAGAAGCGCACATCCCGTGAGCGGGTTATTCGTCAATATCGCGAAAATGCCTGGAAACCACCGAGCGAGTACATCTGTTCTGGCCTTGTCCAAGTTGGATTTGTCGAAGCCGCACTCGAGTACATCGAGAAAGGTCTGTTGCCGCCGGAAGCATTGAACGACGTTGTCTTCCAACCCGGCTCTGAGAAGTGGTTGCCACCTGCGCGGGGTTGGCGCCGTCTTGGAAAATTTGCCGTCCAGTCTGCCAAACTATTCAGATCGCAAAACGCAGAAGCGCTTGAGGCGGTGACACCACATGATCTCGCGACCAGCAATAAGCTGGATTGGCTATACCTAATTCGCGGCGGCAAGGTACACAAGGTGTCCTCACTCGAAGAAGTGATGAAACTCATTGAGGGTAGCGAAGACGCGAAAAGCAGCGCTGATGCCAGCGCTGCTTCCAGATCAAAAAGCTAATCTTGCGTGTTGAATACGCTTGCCAGGATATCTGCCTTTGACGAACCGCACATTGCGTTAGTTCTGGTCTGACATCCAACGGCCAGATTCAGTCTTTGTGCCAGACTTAGCAGCAGAGCTTGTGCCATCCCAATCTGCCCCAACGTCGCTTGCAGCGAAGTAAATTGAGTTCCCCTTAGGGCACCCTCCAACACAACGCACAACATTGACGCCAGGTTCAGCCGCTCCCCCTGCAGCTGTTGGAATCATCTCACCAACTTCGGTTTCGTTCAGGCTTTTGCGCGGTTCAAAATCAACAATGTGCGCTTGATGATTTTTGCAGCCACCGGTGCACACAACCACATAATGTTCAGGGTAATTTTCAGCTAATGGATGCGGCTTGGCATCTGCAGCTTGATCAGCGTCCAACAGCTCTTGGGCACGGCGCGTATAGTAATCACGCTCATCAACCTCTTTTTTGCTGTCTTCAATCTTTGCCGTCTTCGTGGAGGCGCTTTTGCTAGACGCCGCTTTAGGCTCAGAGGAAGTTTTGTTATCGGCCGAAACCGAATTGGCCATCGCCGCAAGCGCGAACAGCACGGAACACAGAGTTGTAAGTAGATCTTTGAGGGCAAACATACGCATCACCAACTGATAAACGGATACACACCAACCCCCAGGACCCTGGCGGTTTAGCGGTGCTACTGTGTCAGACGGTGGTAAACGAAACCTTGCCACGTGCTCAAAAGCGACAATATTTCAGTACGCTTTGCGTCTCAGGCGAGGGCGATTAGTAAACGTGGTGATACCATTGAGCGGGCTTGGTTTTGGCATTAAGCACTCGGATATTACGATGATCTGAGGGCTTCGCTGCAATTTCTTCAATAGGAAGAGCTTCTCCGCGCCTAAAAATTTTGACCTCTGAGGACGCCTGTGCCGAGGTTGGTTTGGCTGGAAGCGTACGCATCGTGGTCGCTGGTTTAGAGGCAACAGGTTTTGCTTTCGCAGGCTTTTTGTGAACCCGAACCGGGCCCGATAGCAATTTATGCAAGCGCGCCTTGCTTGTGGTCGCAGGCTCTTTTTTTGCTTTCACTTCAAGGCCATAGTGGGCTGCCACGCAGGCATTGGTGCGCTTCATATGGTCGAGCTTTTCAAGTGGAACGCGCAAATTCTTGTTGCCATCGCAGATGAAAAGCTCATCCGCAATTGCACCCGTTACAGGGGGCCAAACAAGCAACAAACCAATAGAAATTATCATTAGGCGCAAGCTGTGAGCCATGGTCCACAATCCTCTCAGGAAAATCTCACGCGCATCATAATGAGACATCCGTTTAGGAAGTGTTTACTTGCGTGAAATTCCCAAGCCTGACGGGCTGATCGCACCCCCGCATTCAGGTGTGGTTTGGATCATGGTGCCGTTGGATATTTCCAATAGCTCCCCTGCCCCTGATCTACGCGCTCAAATTTGGGCGGGTGACGATCTTGAGGTCCAGCCCCGGTTGCGATCAAACGCTCAATATCTTTTAACAAGGCATTGTTTTCTGCATAGCCTGAGTGATTAATCCCGAGGCTGTCCGTACTGGCAGACGTCACATCAATTGTATCAATGCCGTTGATCACCACAGGACCACGAGCGGGCACATCACCTGCGCGCGGCACACCGCCGTGGAAACGTCTGGAGAACTGCAAGGCTTGGTCGTTAGCTGCCACATAAAGCGTAATGCCTTTGGCAAGGCCCAAGATCTCTTTCGCAATGTTCTCAAAATTATCTCTATCCACATCGGGGGCTGCAAGAATAATCTGCGAAATGATGACTCCGTCCGGAGTTGCGTTCTTTAGATCCTTGAGCACTTGAAGGATTGGTTGATTGCCCATTGAATGCGCAATCACGCTCACCGCCCGCGCTCCGGTTTCATTGATCACCAACTTCATGAAGTCTTTGAGATAGGGCGTAGACTGGCCTGAGCTCTCACGGTCATAGGTGTAGCTTGCAACACCGCCCCCTGACGGCCAACTATAGAGAAAAGGGGCGCCATCAAATTTTAGGTCATAAGCAATCTGCGCCGTGCGATAGACACCATTTTCAAAGCTCGTATTGAAACCATGCACAAACACAAACGCCTGATCTTTAAAGGTTTTGGATTTTGCAAGACGAGCACGCACCAAACTTAGAAAATCAGTGCGCGACAGCGCTTTGATTTCCTGCATCGTAAAGTGTTTCTTCGGATCCTCCGCTTCCTCATAAATGGTCACGTCAAAATAGGGAATACGCAACGCCCACGGGCGCTCAATGTTTGGCACTTGGTGTGATTTCGGAACACTGACTAACGCGTGTCCCAACTCTAACCGACGTCCGCGGTTACCGTCATAGGCCAGGCGTATTGCGTTATCGGCGCGCTGGCGATCCGTACCAAAAAATACCGGCACAATATCCCAATCGGTTTTGTCTTCTTCAGGTGTTGCGCTGGCTGGCTTGGTAGACTTAGGAGGTGGTGGTGGTGCAGGTGGCTCTGAAGGCACTTCCATTGTCACAATAGGTGGCGCGATAGATGGCGCGACCTCTTCTGCAAACTCGTCTTCTAGTGTCTTTCCGACACCCATATTAAGCCCGCGCCCTTTTCCCTCACGACTCGATCCAGAACTTCCGCCACCTGGCGCACCACCTGTTGTTGGCTCAGATCCTCCAAGCGCCTCAAGCTCTGCTTCTTCGAGATCACCTTCTCTACGCCGCTCGCGCGCAGCCGCTTTGGTGCGCGCACGATCCTGTTCAGCTGATTGTGTTTTGCGCGCGGCTTCATCCTTCGTGCGTGCAGCTTTGGCATCGGCGCGCTCACGATCTCGAGATGACCGGCGTGCCGTGGCCTTTGGCCTTGGAGGGCGGTATTCGAAGCGTCTGGTATCCTCAGGCGCGGCCGCTTTCTTCTCGGATTGCAATTGTGGTGTCAAAATTGCCAATGCACCGACGATGAGCACCACCGCTGGCACCCCAATGCGTACCAACCCCTTGAACAAGGATGACGCACCAGCACTCGCACGCCATGCAAATATATAGATGGCAATCGCCAGGAGAGCGGCAACTGCAAGCGCAATGATAATTCCAGTATCTGACATGCCTCAGCCACCCTCAATGTACGTTATGAGCCTTTGTTTTGCCGCGACCTTAGGCACCTTTCCATCGTGACGCAACGCACGCCAAACTTCACCGTGCACGACCTAGGAAATGGGGCTAAAACACGCAATCCGCTCTATTTAAGCCATTCCCACAGGGAGCAACGTGAAACATTGCATTTAACAACCCTTGAGCATATGACGCAGTGTTCGTTCAGCCTGATAAGGACCAAGCTTTGACCTCACCACCACTTTCCTATGCTGGCCTCAGCGCTGAAGATCTGGCAGCTGGCGTGAAGAGCGGCGACCGAGCGGTCCTTGCGCGCGCGATTACCCTCGTGGAAAGCCAGAAAAGCGCGCATCAAACGCTGGCCAAGCAATTGCTACAACTGCTTTTGCCCGATAGCGGCAACGCTGTCCGCCTTGGGATCACCGGCGTACCAGGTGTCGGAAAATCAACGACGATTGATCAGTTGGGTCTTAACCTGATTGAGCAGGCCCACAAGGTCGCTGTGTTGGCGGTCGATCCAACATCAAAGCGCACCGGAGGTTCAATCCTCGGAGACAAGACGCGCATGACCCGCCTTGCCAGTGCCCGCGACGCGTTTATTCGTCCATCACCGACAGCAGGCACACTTGGTGGAGTGACACGAAAAACCCGCGAGACGATGGTGCTGTGTGAGGCTGCAGGCTTTGACGTTGTGATTGTTGAAACCGTCGGTGTTGGCCAATCTGAAGTCGCCGTGTCGGATATGGTGGATTTCTTTTTGGTGCTGCTGCTTTCAGGTGGCGGCGATGATTTGCAGGGCATCAAGAAAGGCATCATCGAAATTGCCGACATGATTGCCATCAACAAAGCCGACGGTGACAACGTCACGCGCGCAGAACGCGCGGCAAGCGAATACCAGGGCGCACTTTCTATTTTCACGCCCAAAGATGTTACATGGTTTCCCCCTGTGATCACCATTTCAGGTCAAGACAACAAAGGCCTTGATGGTCTTTGGACGAACGTTCTTAACCATCGTGAAAAGCTGACAAGCTCGGGCGAATTTGAAAGCCGTCGCCAAAACCAGGCGGTAGCTTGGATGCAGGACATGCTGTCCGATCACTTGATGGCTCGGGTTAAAAACGATCCGCGCATCGCAGCCCGCTTGCCTGAGATTGAAACCCAGGTGCGCCAGGGCACACTCCTGCCGACACTGGCGGTCGATGAAATTTTAGAATTGATGGGGCTTTAGCGCACGCTTAAAGCAACCGCCGTGGCCGGTTCAAAAAAAGACACTAACGTCTGCGTTTTTTTCTTTTTCGAACTGAGAAATTAAAAGGCACCGTTGCAACGAAGGGGGCATCGGACATCTCGTTCGGCAAACTTTCGAATGGAGCGGCACGACGCACATTGTTCAACGCCAGTTTGTCGAGTTTTTTGTGTCCAGAGCTTTCAACCAGCTCAGACTTTAACAGCTCGCCTGAATTACTGATGGTAATACGGACAACAACGCGCCCTTCAAGACCATTGCGCCCACCGACGGAGCGACCAAAAATCTTTTTCCAAAGGGCACTTTTATAAACGGTTTTTACTGACTTGGTTGCATCTCCACCTAGCTTCTTAGCTCCTGATTGGCGCTCTTCCATCACAGCCACACGTGCCTGCTGCTCAAGTGTCGCCACTTGCGCTTCCTGCGGCTTTTCTCGTTTGACGACCTCTTCCTTGCGCTCAGGCTCTGCTTCCAGCGCTAAAGCCGTCTCTGAGTCAGAGGTGACGACCTCGGTATCTTCAGGCAGCTCCTCTAATGGTTCTTCGCGTTGGTCTTCAACCGGTTCTGGTGCCTTGACCTCTTCAATTTCAGGACGCGCAGCACTCATTTCCATCGGCGTTTCTTCAACGGCCTCGGTTGTTACCAGTCCTGAGCCAAACCCAACGCCCTCAATCGAAATACCTTGCTCAGCAATAAATTGATCTTCGCCGTCACCCATCTCCAACGCGCTGCCGCCTGTCCACGGCGCCAAAAAGAACAGCGCTATGGTGCTGTGCAGAACAGCTGATGAAATGAAGGATGCAGACTTTAAGATCATCATCTACGCGTACCTCTACTGACCCGTCACAACCGGCGTTCCACCGGGGACTTTGTGCGACAAAAGCGAAATACGGCCATAGCCACTTTCACCAAGCCGGCCCAAAACAGACATCACATCACCATAAGCCATACTCTTATCTGCACGAACGTATACAACGCGATCACCCTCCGCCTTGCGCAGTTCAATCAGGCGCGTAACGAGGCTATCTGCAGAGATGAAATCATCCCGGATCTGGAATTGGCCGTCCTTTGTCATGGTGACAACCAGAGGTTTCTTCGGCGCGTTTAATTTTGCAGCAGACGACTTAGGCAAATCAATCGGAACACCCGCCACCATCAAGGGTGCGGCGACCATGAAGATAATCAACAGGACCAGCATCACGTCGACAAACGGGGTGATATTAATCTCAGCCATAGGCTGATAGCCAACATGGTCATCATCGTCGGTAAAGGCGCCGGACTGGTTGATCGACATGCTCATTAATGTGCCGCCCCCGAGTGTATGGGGGTTACGTTTTGAGCGCCAGGTTGTGTGTCTGTAGGCTGCGACGACGCTTTAGCAATTTTTGCAATGGATGTGTTGGCCCGCGCCGCACCTCGGCCCAGTGACACCGAAATCTGGTTGTAAGCCATCACAGCAGGTATAGCAGCAACAAGACCCAACGCCGTTGCAAACAAAGCCTCTGCAATACCCGGCGCAACAACGGCGAGGCTGGTATCACTCGACTGGGCAATCGAGGTAAAACTATTCATGATCCCCCAAACCGTCCCAAACAAACCAATGAACGGTGCAGCTGACCCCACGGTTGCGAGAAACGGTAAACCGGATTCTGCCCCTTGAAGATGGCCCTTTAATTCAGAGCGCATGGATTTTTCAAGACGTGCACGCACATCGTTACGGCCTTCGCCATGTGCTGCCCCCTGTCCTTGCTCATCACGCGCAGCTGCCAGCAACTTGCCAGTCAAGTGCTCTGGCTTCACGCCATCGCTTGGGCCACCTTTGGCGACAGTCTCAAGGCGCTTGATATCACGACCAAGACCCATCAGACGAAATGTCTTTTCAATCATAATAGCCCAACAGATGACGGACATCAGAACCAAGATAAACATCACGCCTTTGACCACTGGATCGGCATGCATCACCAAACCCCAGATGGAAAAATCGCGACCGACCGTTGTAACAGCAGCAATGAACAAAACGTTGCGTCCTTATTTCAAGAATTCGACTGTAGTCCGCGAGGCATAACTAAGGTGATTGGCGCACTCCGTGACTGGCCCCTCAGCGGCGGTGCATTGATTAATCTCATTCAGCAACAAACTTGCAAAGTCAGTGCAGGTTTTGTTGGCGAGCATATACTTTTTTACTTTCAAGCTCTTGGAGGCTGCGGGCGCAAAAGCAAATTTCAAATCACCGCCAATGACACCATCGCTTTGAAACCAATAAAACGTCAGATCCAGTGCTTTCAGATCCAGGCCCGATTGATTATTGACCAACCAATAAAAGCGACAGCCTTTGTCAGTTTGTTCAAGTTTGTTGAGTTCAATTTTAACCGCACCGGCATCAGCACGCGCTGAAGCAACGCTCGCGAAAACGGTCAACACGACCAACAACGCTGCAACGATCACAGCGGTAAAATTCAGCCATGTACGGAGTTGATGTAGATCGACAACTGCTTGTCTAGCCTGGCCTACCCGATACGCACTTTGCTTCACGCATTAACCTCCAATAGAGCGACCCTTGGGCCCACAACCAGTATCTTTATTACACTAAGCGCCGATCAACTTGTCATCACAAATAGGACAGTGTGAGGCAGCGAAGTGGCCGACCAACCCCAAGGGCCAGAACAGGTCGATTGTTTATGGCGCAAATTGCCAACTGCGCAAGTCTGTTGTCGTCTAAAAGCAGCAAACTGGTAACCCGCATCTCTACGGACCGGCTGCTCAGGAAACGTTGCCGGTTTAGGTTGTAACGGACATCGTTAATGAAAGCCGCCGCAGATCTGGGAAAAACTCCTGTTTTTGTTGGCTCATTGGACACACTCGACACGCCACACATCCCCAACACCCATAAGGCGTTTGTATTTGGCAACGGGATCAGGAAAAATTCCCATAGATAGAAAATTTCAACTCCGGGAATTTTTCCTGGTCGATCCAAGAAAAAAAGCACGGCAATCGTCGAGCCAAAAAAAAGACTGAAGGGATTAACGCCTTGTCACGTTTTCGTATCTCGCTGTTGGCGGGCCTGACGTTAAGCCTTAACGCGCACGCAGCACTTGCCGGTCCCGCCATCGGGCAGTTCGAAATGAAGGACCTTGAGGTCGAAGTCGGTGCCATTGAGTTTCAAAGTCAAAACGCGCATGCCTTCGGCCAACCCAATCGCAAATTTGAAAATGACGGCGGCGAATTTGAATTCGACGACAATGAATATACCCGCCAGCGCCACGCCCTAGAGGTTGAAGTGGGTGTCAACAGTTTCATGCGCGCACGTGTCGGTATCGAGTTTGAAAAAGAGCGGTTTGATGACCCAGGCTCCGCAGCGCTTGCGAATTCATTCGACGACCTGAAATTGATGGAAGTTGCCTTTGAGATGGTTGCCGTGTTTGTGGCTCCCAAACAATATCAACCAGGCCTTGGCTTTCTGACAGAAGTTGAATTCCCTGTGCAGGGGGGAGATGAATCAAAGTCCGTCATTTTCGGGCCCATCTTACAATATGACTTTGGCCGCTGGCAGGCACTTGCCGACCTCTACGCTGTTTATCATTTTGGTGGTGGCGAAGATGACGGCAAGTTTGATTTTCAGTATGCCCTGCGTTTGCTTTATCAACAGTCTAAGAACTGGGGTTATGCAATCGAAGCATACGGCACTGTGGACCGCCTTGGCTCAAGCGGCACACGCGGCGAAGAAGCTTTGCTATTTGGTGATCATGACCAGCATCGCCTCGGCCCGATTGTCTACTACACGGTTGATACAGGCTCATCCCCGCGTGCAGCGCTTGGTCTATCCGCGTTAGAGGATCAGGACGGGGATGACGATCATGCAGCGGAGGGTGCAACATTGAACATCGGCATCGGCTGGTTTTTTGGACTCAATAATAACACCCCAGACCATACGTTGAAATGGAGCATTGAATACGAATTTTAATGTGCTCCAAAATTGCGCGCGCCGGTGGCAAACCGGGAATGCAATGGCTTGCGCCAGCCCCTCAACGACAACACACGTCCAAAACCAACAACACCCGAATTTTCATGGGAAGCGGGAGCCCCACGAAAATCCGGGTGTTGTTGGTTTCATTCGCTGCAGCAAACGACGTTGCGTCTACTTTGGCGAACGACAGTCGTCTATGAAGCTATGCCCGTGCCCGGGAGGAGAAGACAGGACGGCATAAAACCCCTTGAGACCCATAATCGTTCATGGCTTAAGCAGGCCCCACATCTCGGTTGCGGGAGGCGATCCTATTCAAACCATTCCATTTTGAGGCTGACCTGGACGAAAGCCTCTATCGGAGGGGTTTAGAATGGTATGTTATTACATTTCAAGCAATAGAAAATGATGCATCTCACGTGATCGTGAGCGCTCGCACAACAGATCAGGACTTATTCCTGCGAGCAGTTCTCCGGCAAAGCCTTATCAGCACAAAAAAAAGGTGCGCAACTCGAAAGCGCGCACCTGAATGTCACGGCATCTGGAAAGACGCCAATTGGTCGTTTATTTAGTCCCGGGAAATACTCGTAACGGCAAAGTTTGCATCAAGCTTGACGTCATATTGACCGCCTTTGCACTTTGCATCATCGACTTCAAAAACGCCTGAACCTTCAGACTCTTTTTCCATTTCACCACCAGAACAACCCCACGCGGCCAACGCCTCTTGGATTTTCTTGCCATCAGCATCTGAGACTTTGTCATCAGCAACAGCAACGCTTGAAGCCATCATCAAGGCGGTTGCGAAAAGTGCCATACGTTTCATGTATCAATCCTCTTCTTGTGAAACCTAGTTTGGTTTTCGCACACAAACAGACGCACACAACAATCACAACTGATCATCAAACAGTGATCATTATGTGATGTGTGTGTGGGACAAATTCCCGAGCGCAATTAGTAATATTCTCTGTGGTGTCACGTGCATTTGAGCTCAAACAGTTTATAAATGAGACACCCGAAACTTAACTCTCATCCTGCGCCTTTTGCCCATACGTCGCGAACTTCTCAAGCACATCAGCCATCTCAGAACGCAGAAGATAGTTTGGTGGTCCAATTGCCAGAACTTTGAAGTACTGTTCTGCCAAAACTTCAATGTCGCGCGCCAATTCGAGCGCTCCATCCAATGTTTCACCAAGTGCAATGGCACCATGATTTGCCATCAAGCAGGCATCACGTCTTTCAAGCGCCGCTGCAACATCCTCCGCCAATTTCTCGGTGCCAAATGTTGCATACGGCACCAACGGAATATCATTACCTCCTGCAACCGCAACCATGTAATGAAACGGTGGAATTGATTTGCCAGCACAGGCCAATACCGTGGCATGCATGGAGTGCGTGTGGACCAGAGCATGACGGTCTTCACGCGCATGGTACGCTGCCAGATGGAACCGCCACTCGCTTGATGGCTTTTTTTGCTTGCCCGGCACATCACCCTTTGAAGTGACATACACAATGTCGCTTGACTTTAATTCGTCGTAGGCAATTCCTGTCGGGGTAATCAACATGCCACCTTCAAATCGGCACGAGACATTGCCCGTGCGCCCAGGCGACAAACCCGTCTCGCTCATTTCTCGCGCTATCGCGATCACCTGTTTGCGCAGCTTGGCTGTACCGGTCGGTTGGCCTGTGTCATCGCCATCATGATTTTTTTTTGCCATTTTGGGCTCACGTCATTGCGGGCGTTTTGCCCTGTTCAGGATAGAGCGATAACAGACCGTCAGCACTTGCTGGGCAAACTCCGCGTTCTGTTATGAATCCCGTCACCAAGCGTGCCGGTGTAATATCAAATGCTGGATTTGCGGCAGGCGAACCTGGCGCAGCTATTTCCACCGTTACCACGGTCCCATTGGGCAAACGTCCCGGCATCGTCAATACTTCGTCTGGCCCACGGTCTTCGATCGGGATGGCAAAGCCATCAGTCATCGACCAGTCAATCGTTGTATGCGGCAACGCCACATAGAACGGCACGTTATTGTCTTTGGCTGCCAACGCCTTGAGATAGGTCCCAATCTTATTGGCAACATCGCCAGTGGCGGTCGTCCTATCAGTACCAACAATGCACAGATCCACATCCCCCTTTTGCATCAGGTGGCCACCGGCATTGTCGACGACAAGGGTATGAGGCACGCCATGACTTCCCAACTCATAGGCGGTCAATGCAGCACCTTGATTGCGCGGCCGCGTCTCATCAACAAAGACATGTATTGGTATCCCAGCATCATGTGCCTGATAAATGGGTGAGGTTGCAGTGCCCCAGTCAACAGTGGCAAGCCAACCCGCATTGCAATGCGTGAGCACATTAACGGGTGTGCCTGCTGGTTTTTTTGCAGCAATCTGTTTGATGATCTCAAGACCGTGCACACCAATCATGCGACAGGTCTCCACATCAGCATCACAAATCTCTTGGGCACGTTGATAGGCGGCAGCAACGCGCGCTTCGCGAGGCAGATTACGAACGGCCACTACCATTTCATTCAGGGCCCAGCGTAGGTTGACAGCCGTTGGGCGTTGCTCGGCGAGCAAACTGTTCGCGTGTTCCAACGCTTCATCTGAGGTATCCTCACGAAGCGCCAAACAGACACCATAAGCAGCAGTGGCACCAATGAGTGGCGCACCACGCACCAGCATTGCCTTGATGGCGTAGGCTGCATCATCCACCGTTTTCAATGTCACTGTTTCAAACACATGCGGCAGACTTGTTTGATCAATAATCTCCACCGCCCAGCCATTTTCAGCCAGCCAGATGGTGCGCATTGGTTTGCCGTTAATTTTCACGAGTTAGTTGATCCCACTTTGTCCAGGAGCGGCTTGCGGCACAGCCAACGTTTCATTGAGCCCACAATCTGTACATGTAAAGCGATACCATTCCGTATGAGGTCGCACTGAAAGGTCTTTTATCTCCAAACCTGCAGCGCCACAGACAGGGCAACATGGAAACGCGCCATCTGCACGCCATTTCTGCAAGGCCTTTGCTAACTCATCAGCCTTTTCCTGTGGCGTCACCGCCATCACCCACTCCACTTTGACATGTGCATCAATACATTCTTTGGAACGCCTTTAGTGTCCGCCAAAGGCCATCACGGCTTGCCATGTCACACCCAAATCATCAAGGCGTTTGCCGCCCCCGATATCGGGTAGATCAATCACGAACGAGGCTCCAACAACGTCACCCTCACATCGCCTGATAAGTTTGACCGCCGCCTCTGCCGTACCGCCGGTCGCGATAAGATCGTCGACAATTAGAATACGTTCATCTTTGGCAACCGCATCGGCATGGATTTCGATAACATCCGTACCGTACTCAAGGGTATATTCCTGTCCGATTGTTTCCCACGGTAGCTTTCCTTTTTTGCGCACCGGAATAAATCCACAGCCCAATTTGTCAGCAATCGCACCACCCAGAATAAAGCCACGTGCCTCAATACCCGCCACAGCATCAACTGGCACACCGCGATAGCGTGCCGCCATCTGTTCAATCACTGCTTTAAAGCCCTGAGCGTCGCCAAACAGCGTCGTCACATCGCGAAACAGAATTCCGGGCTTAGGATGGTCTGGAATCGTCCGAATCAAGCTTTTTAGGTCTGACAACGTCACCTCCCCGTCAAAATCAGGCGGCAAGTTAGCAATAAAGGACGGCTGAGGGTAGTAAGGGGGAGAGCTAAATTTGATTCGAGGGGCTTTGGGATGCGGCCCGGTTTGCCGCCCACTAGAGCCGGACAAAAATGACCGATACAAATATTCCACTCACCGCAGATCGTGATGATTTTGATGATCTGCCCCGCACGTTGCGCCGTGAGCGTGAACGCCAAGCTGCAGTAGCAGCGCCTCCGTTTGAAATCTCAACGAGTGGTTACGACGAAGGCTACGAACCCGAACCAGCACCTGCCTCCGTTGAGCGCATCAATGTCCCCTTTTTCCAGCTCATGTTCTTTTTGATGAAGGCTGTTGTCGCCGCCATCCCGGCGCTACTGTTGCTGGCAGTCGTTTTATGGTTTGCCGGCCAAGCTCTTCAAGCGTTCTTCCCAGAGCTGGTGCAGATGAAAATATTGATCAGCTTCCCTGGTGAGACACGTAGTTAAACACTGGTAGTTAAACTACTGGCGTTGAAGCCCGGTACTGTCGCAATCTAATCTTTCGACAATACGCGTCCTGCGACCGCGTCCAGCTTCTTGATAAGGTCTACATCACGCGCATCAGGCGGCGTAATGATGGCCACTTCTAATGCTGTATCCGAACCGATTGGACAGGTCGGATGTTGGCGCGGGAACGACTTTGCCAGCGCCACGACAAGCCGTTGCGCTTTTTCCGTGTTGCCCTTCATAACTGCAATAATTGCAGAGACATCAACCGACTCGTGGTCATCATGCCAACAGTCATAGTCTGTCACCATAGCAACCGTGGCATAGGGAAGTTCAGCTTCGCGGGCTAATTTTGCCTCTGGCATATTTGTCATGCCAATCACCTCACAGCCCCAGCTCCTGTAAAGATTGCTTTCCGCCCGCGTTGAAAACTGCGGACCCTCCATCACCAAATAGGTACCACCGCGCGTGACGGCTATATCTTCCGCATTGGCAGCTTGTTCCAAGTGATCCAGTAGCAGAGGGCTGACAGGGTCTGCCACAGAGACGTGCGCCACACAGCCCGGGCCAAAAAACGATTTCTCACGCGCAAAAGTGCGATCAATAAACTGATCAACAAGCACGAAGTGACCTGGCGCATAGGCTTCTTTCAACGACCCACATGCGGATATGGAAATGAGATCCGTCACACCTGCGCGCTTCATCACATCCACGTTGGCTCGGAAGTTGATGGCAGAGGGTGGAATTTTGTGACCACGACCATGGCGCGGCAAAAACCGTACAGGTCGTCCGTCAATTTCGGCAAACAGAACCTCATCAGACGGCGCACCCCACGGACTGGCTATTTTCTGCCAGTTGGCATTTGTCAGACCAGGTAGGTCATAAAATCCGCTACCGCCCATGAACCCAAGAACTGTATCCGTCATCCGGCCCTCTTTTGCATCGCAAGCCATGCCATTGAAGTGAACACCCATAAATGCAAAAGACCCCGCATGCGAGGCCTTTTGGTGTTTGTTCCTGTCAGAGGGACCTGAAGTGGCCCACGTCAGCGGTGCTTTAGTGCTTTTTCAAACGCTTCCAGATTGATTTCTTTGCGTAGTACAACAGCACCGTCGTAATCAGAAGATAGAGCATCACCAGCCAACCCATACGCTTGCGCTGGTCGTGAGACGGGTCAGCAGCCCAGGCGAGGAACGCTGTCACGTCGCGTGAATATTGGTCTGTTGTCAGCGGTGCGACAGGCTTGCCCGAGGCATCTTCCTTATAATCAACACCCTCATCAGACAACGGACCCGCCATAGCAATTTGATGACCTGCGAAAGCTGCGTTGTAGTTCATGCCTTCCTGCATCGGTGTGCAAACATCTTTTTTGCCTTCGTCATGCTCATGCGTGACGGTTGCACAGCGCTCGACTGTATCGGATCCGACATCATCCTCTTTAACAGGTAGCAACTTGCCCTTGTTATCGCGCTTATAGGCAGGGGCTTGGCTGCTATATCCTGTCAGCAACGCGTACAGGTAGTCAGCGCCGCCTTCCTGATAGGCTGTCACGATATCTTTCAGCATGTGGATCGGGTGGAACCAAACCGGCCCCGTGTAGTCTGTGTTACGCGCTTTAGTGATCAACGATAGATCAGGTGGCAGAGCACCATTTTGAGCAGCTTGTGCTTGTTTATCGTTTTTGTACGGACCTGGTATCGCGTCAGACAACAGAGGTGATCGCGTGAAAAACTCACCGTCATCATCGACCAGTTCACCATCATCATTGGGACCAGCATCGATCTGATAGTCCCATCCGGCAGCCAACTCTTTGACGGCTTCCTCCGGAAATTCAGGACCACCCTTTTCAACAAGGTTGCGAAAACGCACCCGATTGATGGAGTGGCAGCCCGAACAGACCTCTTTGTAAACCTGGAAACCACGTTGCAACTGAGCGCGATCAAATAGACCAAGCGGTCCTGAGAAGCTCCAGTCTTGGCGCTCAATTTCAATACCGCCACCGGCAGCATGAACAGGTGCGCTCGCCAATGCTGTTGCCAACACGATGGCTGACGCAAAGGCAGGCATTTTAAAGTGATGTTTCATATCCCTGCCCCTTAGCTTGCTTTGCTTGGATCTGCGCTGGCCACGTCACCGAGAACCGACTCAGCGATCGAAGCCGGTGGCTTCTTCGTCGTCTCAATCAGCCCGAGGATGGGCAGCACCAACAAGAAGTGGATGAAGTAGTAGGCGGTAAAGATACGCGCCCAAAAGACGTAAACGCCTTCGGCTGGTTTTGCACCGAGATAGCCAAGCGCCATGCAGGTGAAAACCAACAGCCAGAAAAACCACTTATAAACAGGACGGTAGCGCGCCGAACGCACAGTGCGACAACGATCCAACCACGGCACAAACAACAGCACCGCAATCGAACCAAACATTGCCAAAACGCCGAGAAGCTTTTCCGGAATAGCGCGCAAAATGGCGTAGAATGGCAAGAAGTACCATTCAGGCACGATATGGGAAGGCGTCACCAATGCATCGGCGGGTTTGTAGTTGTCTGCATGACCCAGGTAGTCGGGAGCAAAGAATACAAACCACATAAACAGCAACAAGAACGCGAACAGTGCAAAGGCATCCTTTGACACAGCATATGGGTACATCGGCACCGCATCAGCCTTGGTCTTAATTTCAAGACCCGTTGGATTGCTTTGACCAACGACGTGCAACGCCCAAATGTGCAGAACAACAAGGCCTGTAAGCACAAATGGTAGAAGATAGTGCAGCGAGTAGAAGCGCGTAAGCGTCTTGCCCGTCACCGCATATCCACCCCACAACCACTCAACAATTGATGTGCCAAGGCCGGGAATAATGCTGTCCAACGAGGAAAACAGGTTGGTGATCACGGTAACAGCCCAAAAGCTCATCTGTCCCCAAGGGAGTGCGTAACCCATAAACGCTGTCGCCATCATCGCTAAAAGGATGAAGACGCCCAAGATCCAAAGGATCTCACGTGGCGCTTTGTAAGAGCCGTAATAGAGGCCACGGAAGAGATGAATATAGACCGCGACGAAGAACATCGAGGCGCCCACGGCATGTAACTTGGAAATCAACCAGCCGTAGTTCACGTCTCGGCGGATCGTGTCCACGGAATCGAACGCCTCAGCGCCACTTGGCTGGTAGTGCATCGCGAGAACAATGCCGGTCGCCAATTGTGCCACGAGGCAGAACGTCAAAATCCCGCCAAAGGTCCACAAATAGTTGAGATTGCGTGGTGTTGGAAACTCAACAAACTGCGTATTCATCAACCGAGCAACAGGTAACCGCTCGTCCCACCATTTGGCCCAACGGCCTTGCGGGTTGTACGTCGACTCGTGGTGCGCCATCGGGCGTACTCCCTCTAACCTATCTTGATTTTGCTATCTGAGACGAATTTGTATGGCGGCACTTCCATATTTCGTGGTGCCGGGCCTTTACGAATACGTCCCGATGTATCGTAGTGCGAGCCGTGACATGGACAGAACCAACCATCAAACTCACCCTTGGAATCACCAAGGCGCTGACCTTTTGGAATGCAACCGAAGTGTGTGCAAATGCCAATCAGAACCAGCCATTTTTCTTGACCCTTTTTGACTCGATTGAGATCGGTTGCCGGATCCTCCGGAGGCAGGTCATCGTTACGCGCCTTATCGTCAATAAGGTCGCTCAGTTGCACGTCCAAAGCGGCTTTAATTTCTTCAGCCTTGCGATGGCGAATGAAAACCGGTTTGCCGCGCCACAATATGGTGACGGCTTGACCCTCTTGGATCGGCTCCAAGTCCACTTCAATGGACGCCAGCGCTTGAGCGCCTGCATCGGGGTTCATCTGATCGATAAATGGCCAGAGAGATGCCGCAGCACCAACACCTGCAAAGGTGCTACCTGCTAACACCATAAAATCCCGGCGAACTGGATCTGCATTATCATCATTATGGGTTGTCACGCTTGCCTCCACGTTGAACTCACATCCGCTGCTATCTGCTGAGCAAATACAGGCGCTGCGTGTTCCTTCAAAAAAAACGCCCGCACAACACGCAAGCTAGGCCGGTTGAACCTATATCTTGGTCGTCAGCACGCCTTGAGGAAAGAACTGGTTATCTTTTGACATCGTTTGTAAGCCCCCTCAAGATTCGTTGCACTCTAAATCAGGGGCAATTTGGCGCACGCCAATCCTCACAACGACCCCTGTTGATCTAAGTCAAAAAAGCAAAAACGCGCCATGCGAATCGCACTCTACCAGCCTGACATCCCACAAAACACGGGAACCATATTGCGCCTAGCCGCCTGTATGGATGTCGCTATTGATCTGATTGGGCCTGCCGGCTTTGACCTTTCGGACCGCTCATTACGTCGCGCCGGACTGGATTATCTCGACCACGTCGACATCACACGCCACAAAAGCTGGGATGCATTCTATGCAGGCCACACTGCGCAATCACCACCCTCACGGCTCATTTTGATGACCACCAAGGCCTCTACACGACACATTGATTTTGAATTTCACGGGTCAGACACGCTGATGTTCGGGCGTGAAAGCGCAGGTGTTCCCGAGAATGTTGCAAGCGCTGCTGACCATGCATTGAAGATCGCTATCGATAACAACTTACGCTCACTTAACGTTGCGGTATCTGTTGCGATGACGCTTGGCGAAGCCCTGCGCCAAACAAACGGTTTTCCACCGCCTTAGAACACGCGCATGCGTCAACGTGCCTGGCATCTTCTACTCGGCAGCCTCACGCGCCAGAAATCCGCCTGACTGGCGCGCCCACAAGTCGGCATAGATACCGCCACGCTCTAACAGAGTTGTATGATCGCCTTCCTCAATAATCTTTCCCCGATCCATAATCACGAGCCGGTCCATGTGCGCAATCGTCGACAAACGGTGCGCAATCGCAATCACTGTTTTGCCGCGCATCAAATGCACAAGCTGTTCTTGGATTGCGGCTTCGACTTCAGAATCAAGCGCACTCGTCGCTTCATCAAGGATTAAAATTGGCGCGTTTTTTAAAAGCACACGGGCAACAGCGATACGCTGACGTTGCCCGCCCGATAGCTTTACGCCACGCTCACCAACGTGCGCATCATACGCCTTGCGGTCTTTGCCATCCTCCAACTCAAGAATGAACTCGTGAGCCTGTGCCTGCTTGGCTGCTCGAATAGCATCCTCACGCGAGGCATCCGGGCGACCGTAGACGATGTTGTCATGCACAGAACGATGCAGGAGGGAGGTGTCCTGGGTCACCATTGCAATCTGCGAACGCAAACTCTCCTGACGCACAAAGGCAATATCCTGATCGTCTATCAAGATCTTGCCGCGCTCCAGATCATGGGACCGCAACAGCAAACTCACCAGCGTTGATTTACCTGCTCCAGAGCGGCCAACAAGACCAACTTTTTCACCTGCATTGATGGTCAGCGACAGGTCTTCAATCACTCCACCTTCAGAGTTTTGCCCGCCGTCCAATTTGGCACCATCGCTTGAAACCGGCTTGGCATAATCAAAGTAGATGGCCTGGTATGTGATTTTGCCTTCAGGAACCTCCAGGTCTTGGGCATCAGGGCGGTCCTGCACCATCTGCGCTTGCGCAATCGTCGTCATGCCATCACGCACAACACCGATGTTTTCAAACAGCCCCGCAATTTCCCACATGATCCAATGCGACATGCCCTGCATACGCATCACCAATCCCATAGCAAGGGCAATGGTCCCCGCCGCCACCGCACCTTGTTGCCAAAGCCAGATGGCAAGGCCCGTGCTTGACGTTAGCAGCAACGCGTTCAGAATATTGAGAACAACTGT
>JAJFHG010000060.1 GCA_021775735.1 Hyphomicrobiaceae bacterium | reverse complement strand
TTTATTTGGTTTATGCCGTAATCATGATCCATATCCCATAAAAGCGGCAGTCATTGACTGTTAAACGCGCTAATCGTTGCTCCCCTGGGTACTGCAAACCAGCCGCAAACATCGGGATTTAGTGGCCAGCACCGTTGATCTGGCGAATGGCAGCTGTGATATCGCTATCAATCAAGCGCATTCCACGGACAACTGAAGGGTCGTACATTCCGCCATTCGACCAAACGTGAATACCGATGACGTGATAGGCGCCCAACCCGGCCTTTCCGTGCTTAACCAAAACAGGAGCACCAGAGGCCCCTCTCCAGCTTGGACAGTGGTGAACGCCTTGAACACGTCCACGCACACGCGCAAATGAGCACCCGGCAGCAAGTGTAAGAAAACGTCCATCGTCCAGGTCTGAAGAGTAACCTGCAAGATAAAGACGTCGTTTGAGCTTGCTCGACCATCTTGACTTTGTCTTTCCAGGAAAGTAGGCGCTACTTGCAGTGAGTTGATCCTGGCTTGCTGTCGGATTGTCGGTCAGCTGGATCACCGCCCAATCGTTATCAAAGTCGCCTTTTCGCCAGACTGCCTGTGGACGAACAATCCGTATTCCCACCGCGGAACGCGTATAGGTTGGGCTTGAGACCGTAAATGTCAATTCAGAAGGTTGCGCTGGCCGGAATCCATCTGATAGACAATGCGCCGCCGTCAGTACCGCACGCGGACCCACCATTGCGCCGGTGCACAACCCAACCCCACCATCGCCTTTGTCCCAAACCACCCTGCCAATCAACGATAACGGTCCATTGAGTGCCGGCATCACGATCATACGCACGCCATCCGTATTTGCTGGCGCTTGACCAATGAACCGGCTGATTTGATCTGTGTTATCGACAGGCTTTGAAAGTTCCTCAACAAGCCGACTCGACTGAAGAATATCAAGCGCGCCAGAACCTTGGGTGTATGCGCCAGACTTGATATTTTTATAGTCGAGGCCTGTTGCAAGACCAACAAGGCCAAAACCAACGACCGTATTGAGTGCCTGCTGCTGCTCATCATCTTTGCGCACGTAGGTGAGATGCAGCTGCTCGTCAGACACCAACTTGGAAACAGCATCGGAAAATTTCTGACGCCCATTTTCGATATCACCACGCTCTAACGCAGCCCATGCAAGACCGGATGCGTATTCGGCGCGGCGATTGTAGTGGCCGTCGCGGGCGTAGGGTTCGGGTGGCAAACGTTCAACATGTGAAATCAGCTGACGAAGGTGTTGTTCCGCGCTAGCAATGCGTCCGAACTTGAAATCTAAGTATGTTCGCGCATAAACGGTTCGATCCCCATCGCTTACGCCCCGTGAAGAATTCAGCGCAATCGCGCCGGTCTCGTTCAAAGCGCCGGCACTGCAGCCTGAAATAAAAATTCCTGCAAAAACACAAGCGACGCGAGCAATACTGTATGCCATCGCGGTCCCTCCTCTAAAATTAGAGGAGAGTGAAAACCTTCGCAGCAAGGTGTCAACAATTTCGTTGGGTGGTACACCTTATCCACACCAAGGTTTTCCAAGTTACACGTTTTCGCATGCGTCACGTTAGAGGCTATCGTGAAGTCCAAGAATTCTGGCGTTTGAGTTGTTGCAATAGATAATCAGAAATCCGACTAGTTTTTGATTTGGATATCGGTGAGTCCAGCACGACCAACTCAGACAGCCTTGAGAACTCATCAATGACTGCAGCTCTACCGGAGTGCCAGCAAGTTGTGTAAGCTAGGGCCTCATTCTAACACTTGGATATGAGGGCCAGGATGACAACAAAACACTACCTAAGGATAAGGCACGAAGACGGGACTCCGGATTTCGCAATCCGCGTCCAAGAGGCCGTAAGTTACAGCAAAGGTGACCAGATCAACCTCACATGGCATGCCGCCGAAAACAACGAGCCGACTCGGTGCCTGTTCGGTATCGTCACCGAGACCAATAGTTATTGGGAACTGAATCATGAGAGTGAGAAGGAGGAGGGAGACGAAGACTTCCCAACCCACACCATCAGGAAGTGCGTTATGGATATTGCAGTGAGAAAGATACCTAACGTCTGTAGTTAACAAACTAACTTGAACCAACCAATCCGGCCCCGATGTATACTCGTGCCCAAAGTTCTAAAGTAAAATGCCAGGTCCGCGAAATTTGATAAGGTTGCTGGAAATTGGAACACGATTTGGCACACACATTACGGAGTTTTGGTACACACAATATGTTTCGGCGCGAAATAGGGCCTTGATTTTATAGTGATAACTGATCCTATTTTTAATGATGTTGGTTTGCCTCCGACCATTAACTACAGAACATCTTAAAAGATCACCTAAATGCTTAGAACGTTCCCTACTGTGTCTAGGTGCTCAGGCGATAGATGGCCATAGTGTTTTTCGATAATATTTGAACGCGTGCCTATAAGTTTCGCGATTTTTTCGTATGAAACGCCCTCTTGCACAAGCCATGAAACGCAGGTGTGTTTGAGAAGGTGCTGCCGTCGCTGATAGTTTAGCCCAGCCCTTCGATAAGCCGGAGCTAAGTCAACCTTCGACAATGGTGCGCCACGATATTCTATAACAAACTCAGACTGCCTCCTAGAGTACGCATCATAAAGATCGTCATATAGCGCGACGTTTGCTTTTCCAATAACACCGGTCCCTCTGCGTTTGTTTCCCCGTCCGACGCCAAGGTCTATCCGCATTGGCTCTTTCATCTCCAGGTCGAAGTCTAATTCTTGGATTGGGCATGGACGTGGGTTGACAGCAGTAAATGCTTCACTTTCCCATAGAGGTTTTGCAACCCCCGCTGGCCAATGGACATTTTCCCATTTTAGTTGAAGCAATGCTGACATGCGTGCGCCTGTCGCCAAGGCAAGTCTAACAAACAACCGTTGATGTGGTTCCACACAAGCGGCTATCAAGCGCAGGGCCTCGGCTCTAGTTAAATACTCTGCAACGCCAACCTTCGGTTCGTTAGGTATATGCACACGTACGTTTTCCAGGCCCTTCCAATTATTTCTTCGTCCCCAACTTAGAGCACCTCGCAAGGTACTAAGTTCGCGGCAAGCGGTTGCATCTGTGACGAATTTACCCTTGCCACGCATCGCAGCACTACGGTTGGGTTGCTTCGTGCGATGATCTCTATACGCTTGCCAAGCCGCATCATTGAGTTGATCTAGGCTAAACCCTGCGAAGTAACTTTGTAGGTTTTTCAAGGCGTAATAGATTGTATCTTTTCTGCCATTCTTAATTTTGAACGTCTCATGATGGTGAAGATAAGCGCCTAGTAAAGCGCCCAACTTATAGCTAGCCTTTTCGTATCCAACAGGATTGAAAATTTTTGCCACAATGGCTGGCATGGCACGCTCAGCATCTTCACGGTCTTTCGCACCAGTCGAGAGTTTTCGGGTCCGGCCTGTCTCTGGAACAGTATAGGAAACGTGCCAAATGCCGCTGGAACGCTCTTTAACAAGCGTTGGGCGAGGGGTTGTCATCTTTGGTCTTGGCATGAGTATTGATCTACAAATTAAAGGAGTTGAACACGACGACCGAAACGACTAAACCCAGCCTGCTTGAGAACGCTTTATTGATGTTCTCATAGGATAATCGTCGTTTCTCAGTGGCTCCACTGATTTATACATTCTTGGTAAATGAGTTTTCTTTGTCAAATCAATAAGTTAGCTGCCGTAGCTCAGGGGTAGAGCACTCCCTTGGTAAGGGAGAGGCCGAGAGTTCGAATCTCTCCGGCAGCACCATCGTTTTGCGATTCAAATCACACCCTTAAGCGCAAATCTCAGCTAGCACTCAAAGGCCAAAAAAGCCTCTGGGGTAGCAGCCGGGGTAGCGAAAAGTTGCAATTTTAACTTTTGAGCGGTGTTTGTTTTTTTGGAATTGGATACAACCAAGTGAGCCGCTCTCAACATGGATTGTCGATGTAAGACATCACAAGTCTGAACTAAATTGCGCAGTTAAAACATTCAAATGGCAACCGACATGTCTGACGACCTTGCCAGCAAAAATCG
>JAJFHG010000059.1 GCA_021775735.1 Hyphomicrobiaceae bacterium | reverse complement strand
GCAAGCTCGGCTGCGACCAAAACACGGCTAATGCTCGTCGCCATGAGTGCAATGACGAGCAGATAGGCCACAGTTTTTCGGACATAGATGAGCATGCCGTGCGTCGTCTCCTTTGACTTCACAATAGGGCAAATTAGACCTTCCGGCTACCGGAAGGTCAACATACATAGATTACGTACTTTACGGACAGAATTGGCAGACCGCGTATGCGGTTGCAGTCAGGGCAGCCAAGACCACCGCTGAGGCTGCAAATTTGGTAAACATACCGACCTCCTCTCAACAAAGTCACTGAGCCTAATGGCCACAACTCTTAAGATGGCGCGAAAGTAACCAGTGATTGACGGGCCAGGCGGCCAGAAAACCAGCTGGTATCGCAGCTGCGATTCCAATCCAAAATATCGGCTCGAAAACGGACATCGCTTGAATGCCGCCGATCATGTAATCAACCGCATTCATCACAAACTCCATTACTGCGATTGAAATCACTTCACCCAGCCAGACAATCTTTAGTGCCGCCAAGTAGGCGATGCCCTGATCTCGCATTATTGGGAGCACTGCCAACGATAGTCCGACGACAAAGGCTAGAAAAACCGCAAGCGCGATTGTTAGCCAAATACCAAGCCCAAGAGATACGCCAAGGATTAGTCCTGCAACCTCGCCAATTGTGCAGCCAATCAGGCAATGCAGCGTTGCATGAGCTGAGGTCCGCAGTGAACTACGGGTCTGTGCTCTTTGATGATGTTGGATATGTGCCACTGTTTGCTTCACTCTGCGCTAATCAATGAAAACTCATTTTCTTAATCTTGGCACTTCCAGCAACTGGAAGGTCAAATAGAAATATTACGGCCACAGCAAAAAAGCGCGCGACCATACGCTCAAATCTAGACAAGGCGAAATTTCCGCAATTGGCCCTGAGCAGACATTGAGGACTTGCGCAGTTGATGTCTGCTCTTGATATCAAAGCGGACGAATTCTTATCCCCACTCCTCTCTCACCTCACCTTAAACTCGTCCCCCTCCCGCTTGACCCTTCGGGCGTCAGCGTCGCTACGCCAATCTCGTTTGCCCAATGGCCCGGTTGAGTTGGGCCCGGTTGAGTTGGGGATGACCATCGGATTGACCACTCCACCCCCTGGGGGCGAATCACTAAGCGCGCTATTGCAGGTCCTGAAACAGGAGCCAAGCCGATGGCCATTCGCCAACTACCACCACAAACCGTCAATCGCATTGCCGCGGGCGAAGTTATTGAACGCCCCGCGAGCGTTGTGAAAGAACTGGTCGAAAACGCTATCGATGCTGGCGCACGCGATGTTGAAGTCGTCACAGTCAATGGCGGGTTGTCGCTGATCCGGGTCACCGACAACGGACGCGGTATGTCTCAAGATGATCTGGCGCTGTGCGTTGAACGCCATGCGACCTCAAAACTCGCTGACGATGATCTTTCGACAATTTCAACACTTGGCTTTCGCGGGGAGGCCCTACCCTCCATCGGCTCTGTCGCACACTTGTCAATTGTCACAGCCCAACAGGCAGGATCTGGTTTTGAGATCGTCGTTGACCGAGGGCGCAAAGAAGGTTTGAAACCAGCGGCCAGCAATGTTGGCACCAAGGTTGAAGTACGCGATCTGTTTTCGGCAACGCCTGCACGTCTCAAATTTGTCAAATCAGAGCGCTCTGAAAACCAAGCGATCAACGAAATCATGAAACGCATAGCGATGGCGCATCCGGATATCGCGTTCACTGTGACCACCGGACAGCGAACCGCGCTTGCACTCCCAAAATCTGGCGTCAGCGGCGATGACTTGTTGGCCCGCCTTGGACGGATTATGGGCAAAGATTTTCTGAACGATGCCATCCCTGTCGATGCGGCCACAGAAGCCGCCACTGTACGTGGCTTCATTGGCCTACCAACGCTCAACCGAGCCGATGCCAGTCAACAATTTTTGTTCGTCAATGGACGACCTGTAAAAGATAAACTGTTGTTTGGCTCAGTGCGTGCGGCCTATGGTGATCTCTTGCCGCGTGGACGTTCGCCGATGCTGGCATTGTTCGTTGATGTTGCGCCAACTGATGTCGACGTCAATGTTCACCCGGCTAAGGTGGAAGTACGTTTTCGCGATGCCGGCCGCGTGCGTGGACTGCTGATCTCCGCGATGCGCGCAGCCCTTGGAGAAGCAGGTCATCAGGCAAGCGCCTTTGGTGGTGTAAAGACCATCGATACGCTTGCATCATCCATCACGCCGTCGACCGCCAATGCATCATATGCACCGGGCACCGCGGCGAATGGCAATCGACCCATCTATCCGGCGCGACCCATGCGTGGCGGACTAGCTGAAGATCTCCAAGCGCCGTTTGACGCCGTCACCACACCAAGTGCCAACGCGGACGCAACACTGGACCCGATTCCTGCTGATGATATGCGCTGCCCGCTTGGCGCAGCACGCGCACAACTGCATGAAACCTACATTGTTGCTCAGACAGAAAACTCTGTTGTGATCGTCGATCAACATGCGGCCCACGAACGCCTTGTCTATGAGCGCATGAAGAAGGCTCTTGGCAACGGAGGCGTGACCAGGCAAGGGTTGCTCATACCTGAAATTATCGAACTCGACGATGACGACGCGCAAGCGCTTGCAGACCGCAGCTCTGAACTTGCTGAACTCGGATTGGTTGTCGAAGCGTTTGGACAAGGTGCTATTGCAGTCCGCGAAGTGCCTGCCCTCCTGGGTGACTGCGACATCAAAGGCCTAGTGCAAGATCTTGCTGATGAAATCCGCAGCAATGGTCAGAGCTTTGCACTGAAGGACAAACTGGAAGCCGTGTGTTCGCGCATGGCGTGTCATGGCAGCGTACGCGCGGGTCGGCGCCTGACGCCCCAGGAAATGAATGCGCTGCTCCGTGACATGGAAGCAACGCCCTATTCAGGCCAATGCAATCACGGCCGCCCGACCTATGTTGAACTCAAGCTAACTGATATTGAGCGTTTGTTTGGGCGCAGTTAAGCATCGCCGACAAAGCGATAGATGCGCGCCTGCGTATCGCCATAGCTGCGCGTATCAAGGACGTCATATCCCTCAACCGGGCCAATTGCACTCTTCACATGCTCTTCTAAAACAACAACTGCCCCGTGTGTTAGCCACCCCCCGTCCCGCAGCGCTTTGAAGCCAGCTTCACCGAGCCCCTTGCCATAAGGTGGATCTAAAAATGTCAGATGAAATGGCGCAAGGTTCCCGATGGGACCCAGATCCGTTGCATCACGGCGAAAGATTTTGCTTACACCAGTGAGCGAAAACGTTTCAACATTGGCGCGGATCACAGCCCGTGCGTCCGGGGCTTGCTCAACAAACAAGCAAAACCGCGCACCACGCGACAGGGCCTCAACGCCAAGCGCGCCTGTTCCGGCAAACAAATCAATGACGCGCGCGTCTTTAAGTGCGAAGTCCGCCACACCATGCTCTAAGATGTTGAAGATCGACTCACGCACCCGATCCGACGTTGGACGAACGTTACTGTCTTGGGGCGTCTTCAAAGCGCGACCGCGCAAACTCCCACCAACGACTCTCATTTGGTGCGCCTCTTATGTGGGCTGCGTTTGAAACTTGCCTTTGCCCGCGCCGCACGAGGGCCGGCTTTGTCAGAGATCAATTTATCTCGTTGTGGTTTTCGAGACGGAGCGTGCGCGCTCCGTCCATCCACTGGTTCACCGTTGCGTTTTTTAAACCCTCGGCGTGGTGAAGACATAACCTCTTCTTCACCTGACACCTGAAATTCTTCTGAGAGCTTCGGTCCAAGCTGATCGGAGAGCGATTTGCGGCGCACGAGATCTGCTTGCCCGGGCTTGAGATCCAGCAATTGAAATGGTCCATACGAAATGCGAATTAAGCGATTGACCTCAAGACCCAGCGCACCCAGAACGCGACGCACTTCACGGTTTTTACCTTCGCGCAAACCCAACGTCAGCCACTGGTTGGCCCCTTGTTGTGTGTCAACGACGGCTACAATAGGAGCATATTTAACGCCTTCGACCTTAATTCCGTCGCTCAAAGATTTCAGTTGCTCCTCTGTGACACGACCATGTGCGCGCACGCGATAACGACGCAACCAACCTGTCGTGGGCAACTCAAGGTAACGCGCCAAGTCGCCGTCATTGGTCAATAACAACAAGCCTTCCGTATTGTAATCGAGACGCCCAACAGAGATGACGCGCGGCAACGTCCCTGGCAGGGCATCAAAAACGGTCTTGCGTCCTTGCGGGTCGCGATGCGTTGTGACCAAGCCTCTGGGCTTATGATACCGCCACAACCGGACCGGCTCACGCGCAGGCAAAGGTTGACCATCCACCTCAATGCGATCGCGCCGCGCCACATCGTAGGCAGGAGATTTTAGCCTCTTGCCGTTAATGCGCACCCGACCGTCCTCAATCCAACGCTCTGCTTCGCGCCTGGAACAAAGCCCGGCACGCGCCATCACTTTGGCGATACGGTCCCCCTTGGCGGGTGTCTTATCTGTGCCAGTGACCTTCCCTGCCTTGACGTTGCGTTTGGTTTCGGTCACGGATCGTTTTGCTTTGTGGGACTTGGGCTTGGCCTTGGCACCAGAGACACCACGTCGACCCTGCACAAGCCCTTTTGAGCCGCGCTGCGGTTTGGCCTTGACTGTTGGTTTTTTGGGTGGTGGTGACATGGACCGTTCTCAATTAGAAAGATGCGCCCGTTATGGCACCGGAAACTGAGCAACGCTATATGGACGTCGCATTGGACGCAGCGCGGGCGGCCGGCGAACGGGGCGAGGTTCCAGTCGGTGCAGTGTTGGTCGACCCGGACGGCAAAATCATTGCTGTTGACGGCAACCGCACGGTTGAAACCTCTGATCCATCCGCTCATGCCGAAATGCTGGTCATCCGCCAAGCCTGCCGGCAGGCAGGGTCTGAGCGCCTGGCCGGACATGATCTCTATGTCACGCTCGAACCCTGCCCGATGTGCGCCGCTGTAATTTCAAACGCCCGCATGCGCAGACTTTACTTTGGGGCGCTTGATCTGAAAAGCGGGGGCATAGAAACCGGACCGCGGATCTTTACTCACCCCACATGTCATCACGCACCCGAGGTTTACGGTGGCATTGGTGAAGTCGAAGCAGCTGACCTGCTGAAATCTTTTTTTGCCGCCAGACGGTGAAACATTGCGCCTTCCTCATTCATCGACGTGGAGCGTTTTAGCCTCCAACGCGCGTGCCAACTGGGCTTTAAAACGTTCTTTGGCGGGCTCGGCCTTTTCCAGGATCTCTTTGACTTTGAGAAAGTCGAGCACGTTAAACGTGCCCGTGCCCGCTTCAACATAGATGTCCGGCTGACGTGCTTTCAGTTTTTCGCGAATAAGCGAACGCTCAAAAAAGAAAGACAGAGAAAACAAGGATTCCAATATTGCAGGTGGCTTGTCACTTTCAGGCTGTTTCGTCGTACCGCTGACATCAACCGCGATCAAGATATCCGCCATGCCATCTAACAAATCAAACGGCAAAGGATTAACAAAGCCACCATCCATCAACATCCGCCCATCGATCGTCACAGGACGAAAGATGACCGGTAACGCCATGCTGGCCGCAACAGCAGGCCTCAATGGCCCTTCAGTCAGCACCTTTGGCTCAAGCGCATAATAATCACTTGCAACAATGTGAAGTGGGACTTTGAGATCTTCAAATGTCTCCGCAACATCGCTGGGCAATACAATATCCAGAAGCGCTTCAGGTGCCAGCAGTGATCCACGCCCCGCAAACAGGTTGAAGGCAGACCGCCCCGACATGGCGCGTGCCGAAAACACATCGCGTACCAGGTCAAATCGTCGTGTCAAAACTTCAATCGTGTGGCGACGAATATCCGCACCACGAATACCTGAGGCATAAGCAGAACCAAAGATGGCACCAATGGATGTACCCGCAATGACTTTGGGCACCACTCCTAATTCATCAAGGACTTCCAGAATGCCAATATGGGCCAAACCGCGCGCGCCACCGCCACCGAGTACGAGGGCAACACTTGGTTTGTCCTCCAAACAGGTTGAACCGTTTTCAGGTGAGCGTGATTGAGACATGTTTTTATCGTGCCGCGTTTAAAGCCAAAGAGGTCTTGGCGTTGAACTCAATCTAAGCACTGTCCACGCAAATGCAATTGGCAACAAAAAAGGGATTGGACGATTTCCAATCCCTTTTTTGTTTTGACGCCGTCACACCAAGCGGTGCACCAGCTTAAGCGAGCTTGAATGGCATCTCTTTGCCTGCAAAAGTAGCATCGAGATTGTCGAGCGCTTCAAAGCCCATCTGATTGCGCGCTTCAATGGCCGCAGAGCCCAAATGCGGCAGAAGGAAGGTATTTGGCAAGTCGTAATAGCCTTCGTTGATCTTCGGTTCACCCACGAACACATCAAGACCAGCGTACGACAACCGACCCGACTTCAGCGCGGCAATGGTGTCTTCATCATTGATAAGGTCGCCACGTGCACTGTTCACAACCACAGCGCCCTGTGGCAGCTTTTCGATCACATCTTTATTGAAGAAGCCACGTGTCTCGGGTGTCAACGGCGCGTTGATTGAAAAGAACTGAGATACAGCCAATAAGCTGTCGAGACTATCGTGGAAGATCGCGCCCTGTTCTTTTTCAGGCGGTTGGCGGACAATATCAAAATAGTGAATTTCCATATCAAAACCGCGCGCGCGCTGTGCCAGCGCCTGGGCGATTTTACCGAAACCATAAATTCCGAGCTTCTTGCCATCTAAGCGCTGCCCAACAAGTTGTAGCGGCGCCCAACCCGGCCATTGGCGATTGCGGATCATGGCTTCGCCTTCACCTGCGCGCCGCGCTGATCCTAAAATTAGCAGCATGGCGATTTCCGCTGTCGCAATGGTCACACCATGCGGCGCAAATCCGACACTAATGCCACGGGCTTTGGCAGCTTCAAGATCAATATGGTCAAATCCAACTGAGAACGTTGAGATGGCTTTGATGTTGTCTGGCAGCTTATCGATAACGTCCTTGCGCATCTTGTCGGTAATTGTCACCAAAATGGCATCGACATTCGGCGCCTCCGCGAGGATCTCCTCAGACGACATTTGATGGTCATCAGCGTTTTGCACCACCTCATAGTCACGACGCGCCCGTGCCTCGGCCGCCTCTGGCAGGCGGCGGGTGATCAAAATGCGCTTCTTCATGGCGTTATCCTTCCCCGGTCTTCGACTTTCGTCCTATGTAATCGCGATCCATGCCCGATTAACGGGGCTGTGGCAACCCTTGACGCCGACTGCCATCAAGCCTCTTTTTTTAAATCAGGCAAAGAGAATAGCTCTTTCAAACAGACTTCAGTCATAGCGGTTCCGGTGGGGGGCGGGCTCACCCTGATGGCCCCAAAAAATCGCCGACTGGGTAGGTTCCCAAGCCAGACACAGATCCCGGCACCGCGCACAATGAAATTGGCAGCGCCTCAAAGACTGACCTGATATTTCAAGCCAACTTTTTCAAATCTAACCCTTTATTCACCACGTTGGCAGCACTATCGGCCCGAGAAGGGCACCCGGGGTGCCGCTGACGGCACCAAGGATGCTGTTCTAATGAAAGCGCTTGTCATTGTCTTGGCCATACTGGCTGGGGTCAAAGTCTGGACACAGCAATCGCTGTTTCGTGCGGCAAGCGAACAGGCGTTAATGAAAGCCTATGGCTCAGCAGCCATGGCCTCGTGCCAAAAAACCAGCCGCCGTGGTACCAAACTAATCCCCAACCTGCGCCAATCTATTGATTGGTCTCAAGTGCACTCCGCCAAAGTTGTAATTGGTGATGAAACCATCGACGTTGCAATCTGGCAGGTTGATCACGAAAATTGGGCGCAACGTTTTAAGATGCCCTACATTCATCTTAAAACCGGTCAAGCCAGCAAACCTCATGTTTGTATTTTCAATGTCATGACCGGAACTGCCTTGGTCCGACGCGCTTAAAGCTCATAAATTTACTGCTTATTCACCACGAAACCTCAAATCTTTGAACAAGCTCATTTGCCCAGCATAGGCACAAGAAGATAGCACCTTCCTAAATCTTGTTTCGGTTTGAAGCACTCGACGCTAAAACCTTATCACTCTGTTTAGAATGGTTATGAGCGCGCAATAAATTGCACCGCAAGCGATAGCGGCCGGGCTCGAAAAGTGTTTGGTTTTGCAACACTCTCAGACACCTCATTGCGAACTATTTTATTGGTCGTGTTAGCGCCAAATTTACGTAAGTCCGTGTTTTCTGTCATCAAAACTGAAGCGGGAAGTCCCTCGCTTTAACAATATCGTTAAATTAAAACACGGCAGGTGTTATGCGTTTTTCGTCCCGTGCACACATAAGCAGACTTGGTCTAAGCAGACTTGGTCTGTTGCTACTATCAACACTGTTCCTCAATGGCTGTGCGGACGGCACAGGTGTGCCCGCGCCAAGTTATGCAACCTCTGAAGCCAAAAACCTATCCCGGGTCTATAGACTAAGCATCGGTGATAAATTACGCGTCGCTGTGTTTGGTGAAACCAACCTCTCTGGCGACACTGAAGTCGGAACACTAGGCACCGTCGACATTGCGTTGATTGGCGATGTGCCAGCTAAGGGCCGAACGGTCTCTGAGTTTCGCCGCACCGTTGTCGCCAAACTATCAAATGGATACCTGAAAAATCCGAAGGTGACCGTCGAGGTCCTGAACTATCGCCCCATCTATGTGCACGGCGAAGTAAAAACCGGCGGCGAGTTCCCATACCGCACCGGTGTGCGCATGCGCGACCTGATCGCAACTGCCGGTGGCTACACCTACCGCGCCAACAAAAATTATCTGTTCCTCGAACGCGACGGCCACCCGCCCTATCGCATCACCATGCCAACCAACATGCCCGTACTTCCTGGCGATAACATCCGTATTCCAGAGCGCTTCTTCTAGCAGGACTCACACACAGTAGATGACAACTCTAGCCACATACCGCGCATTGATGACGCGTCCCGCCCCAGCTCTGCTGGGCGTCGTGGTAAGTGCTGCTGGCCTGACGGTGCTGTCAGCAACCCCTGCTTTCAGTCAGGTCAATCTGACCCAAGGGTCGGGTTATGATCCCTATTCGGAATTGATTACCGAAACGATTGCGCGGCGCGAACGCAACAAAGACTACTACATCCAAAAGCAACGTGGTGCGACAGCGGTTGACGACGAAAACCGCAAGTTTGCAGCGCCGGACGGGCTTCACGTCGGTCAATCGTTTGTATTTCCGTCTCTATCGGCAACATCTACCTACGATGATAATATTTTTAGATCGGACAACAACAAGCAGTCTGATCTTAGAACTGTGATCGCCCCGTCGGTGAGAATACGCTCTGACATGCCACGTCATCAGCTCGACTTCTCGTTGAGCGGTCGCATCGTAACCTTCATGGACAACAGCGACCAAAACCATGAAGACTATAACGCCAATTTACGTGGTGCATTGCACTTCGATCACGCGCACACGCTGTCTGCAAGTTTGATCACGGGCTTGTCCCATGAAGAACGCGGCGGGCAAACGGCACCATTTAATGCCGCTGAACCGATCCCTGTGTTCCATCACCGTGTGAGCGCAGGCATCACCCGTGACGTTGGCCGTCTCTATGGAACGTTGAGCGGGCGGGTTGAGCGTTGGGATTATCAAGACGTCAAAGCTGTGGACGGTTCAAAGCTCGACCAGGACCATCGTGACCTCGATGCCATCGGCGCGCGGCTGTTGATGGGTTATCGCATCTCACCAGGCTTTGAAGTTCTTGGCAGCGTCAGCGGCAATCGCCTTGAGAACAAAGGTGTTGGCGTCCAAGACTTTGACGGCAACCACGTTGATGTCCGCGCTGGCATTGCCTTAGAAGCAAGTTCATTGCTCAAATTTGAGTTCATGGCTGGCTATGGCGTACGCGACTTTGATGCAGCGGATAAAGAAGCCATTTCGACTTCAGTCTTTGGCGGCAAAGTGGAATGGTTGCCGACACGGAAGATGACGGTACGTGGCAAAGCAGAACGTAATATTTCCGATAGCCCTGACGCGAACGGCGGCAGCTACATCACGACAGGTGTTGGCGCTGAGCTCGATTATGAAATCTACCACAATGTGATTGGTCGCGCGGGCATTGGCTACGACAATAGCGAATTCACCTCGAGCAATCGCGAAGACGACACAATCTCTGCGGGTCTTGGCGTTCAATACCTCTATTCCAAAAACATGCATTTCAGCGCTGGCTATCAATACATCCAGCGCAATTCAAACGATCCAAACTTCGATGCAACCAACAACCGGTTCACGGTTGGTGCAAAGTTGCAATTCTAAAGGCGTCACGATGATCCAAGACTACGATGACTACGAAGAAGACGAAGGGGCAAGCTCTGCATTGATTGAGCGCGCTCTTTCGGCTGTTCGTCGTCGTCTGGTTCTCATTGCTGTTTTGACAGCGATTGGCACTGGGATCGCGACCGTTTACGCATACACTTTGCAAAATTACTACGAAGCCTATTCTGTCGTCCAAGTCGATCCACGACAGAAATCTATCACCAATGTCGATAGTGTTTTTTCCGACATGCGAGGCGACCATGCCAGCATCGAAAGTGAAGTACAGCTTATTCGCTCAAAGCCACTTTTGCTGAAAGTGATCAGCGCTTTGAACTTGCGCGCTGATCCAGAGTTTGGCGGCTATAAAGGCTATAACGCTAGCAAAAAAACGCAGACGAACGCGCGCCCTACAACGGTTGAAGATCTTCTGGCAAGCAAGCGTGAGCAACCAGGTGGCCCTCAACGCGATTTCGTTGTTGCAAACCTCAACGATCAACTCGCAATCCGTCGCCTGCGGAATACGCTTCTGATTGAGATCAAGGCATATTCGCGCGGCCCTGAAAAAGCTGCCAAAATCGCCAATACTCTGGCCGATGTCTATTTACGCGATCAGATTCAATCGAAGCAAAGTGCAGCGGGTCTGGCATCAGACCTGTTGGAAAAGAAGCTCAATGCCCTTCGCACGGAATTGGCGAAAGCCGAAACCGATGTTGAGCGCTTCAAGGCTCGGAATCAAATATTTGAAGACGGCAACCTGCGTCTTGGCCGAAGCGAATTGGCTCGGCTCATGGAGCAAACGGTAAATGCACGCAATGCAACCGCCGCGGCGCGCGCAAAATATGAGCAGGCTCAAAACGTCCTGAATTCAGGTCGCGACAACGGTGACTTAGCCGACGTTCTACAAAGCAACACCATCACACGGATGAAGGACGAGTTGGCCAAAGCGCGTCGTCGACGTGCAGAACTCGCGACCAAATACGGGGCACGTCATCCAGACATGCAACAAAGCATTGCCGATGTGCGTGAAGCTCAACGGCAGCTTGACGGTGAAGTCAATCGTCTCGTCTCAAACGTGAGAAATGAGTACGATGTTGCACGCGGACGAGAAAAACAACTTCAAGCGGACCTAACCGAACTCAAATCTCAGCAATCTGCAACGAATGAAGTTTCCGTCGAACTGTCTGAACTTAAGCGCCGAGCTCAAAACACGCGCCAAGTCTATGAATCGCTGCTGACCCGCTACAAATCAACGGCGGAAACACAGAACCTTCAGCTGCCAGACGTGCGCATCGTGGAACGCGCCAATATTGCACTACAGCCGAGTGGGCCAAACCATAAACGCTTTGTGATTATCGGATTTATTGGCGCTCTTGGCCTTAGCCTGATGCTCGTTCTTGCCCTTGAATTTATTACTTCAGGTATCAGCCGTCCAGAAGACGCTGAACGCTTCTTTGATATCTCACACTTGTCATCAATTCCGGCGATTGATGATCGTTCCGGACCAGGCTTCAATCCAACACATGCGCTGAGAATGATTATTGCCGAACCGCGCAGCAGCTACTCCGAAGCCATTCGCAACATTCGCCGTGAATTGGATGTCCGGCGAACCCACAATCGTGCGAGCGTAATTGCTATTGCTTCAAGTTTGCCTGAAGAAGGCACAGAAACCATTGCATCAAATATCGCCCATCATTATGCGCTTACGAACAAACGCGTACTGCTCATTGATGGCGATTTGAGACGAGCATCTCTTACGCGCCGCTTAGCGGCACAACGCAATAGCGGACTGCTGGAAGTTCTATGGCATGGTACATCGCCTGATCATGCCATATTGCGTGATCAATCTACGGGCTTGCACTTCATGCCAGCCATGGGACCATCACCACTCGAACCAGCAAGCCCCGAGCTTTTGGCCTCATCACATATGGCGCACGTCCTTGCACATCTCAAAACTCAATTTGACACCATCATTATCGATACACCACCACTCCTGCCGGTGATCGATGGTCGCGTTCTTGCTGATTATGCAGATCAAATTGTGTTCTCAATCACGTGGCGCAAGACACCAAAACAACTCGCGAAGCGTGCACTGCGTTTACTTGGCCCCAACCAAGAAAAAGTTGCTGGCGTTGTGGTTAATCAAATCTCACCAAGTGCCCTGGAAGACAGCTTAGGTTTTTCGACACAGCAAAATGTGCATGAAAGCACGCAACGAAAGCTCGCCGCATAAATCTAAAATTTAGGGTTGTTAGGTAAGGTGATCTTTATATTTCAGGGTCGTGTCAAAATTGTACAGGTAGGTAAGGGTCCGTAAATGTCGAGCACACAAGCAAGTGAAGTGTCAGGGGTTGGCCAATCGGTCGAAGTGGCACCAAAACGAACAACCAAAGCTGGCCTCTCACGTCAAGTTGTTGCTGATATTATCAGCTTTGCAGATTTAGCCGCCATCTTTATGGGCGGACTACTACCAGCATTAATCTATCGCAATGCAGGAAACCTGGTCGCAGATTGGAATTTGCTTTTGCAAACCAGTTTTGCTGCTTCGGTCATCGCGTTCTTCACGCTTAAATCGTGGGACATGTATGACACCACACGCATGCACGATTTCCCAATTAATCCAGGGCGTCTGCTTGCTGCTGTATTATTCGCGTTTGTTGTTTTGTTAGGCGTGGGCATGCCGCACGCTGTGCAAGAAGGACATTTGTGGATCTGGTTCCTGGTCGCTGTGTCTGGCGCCTACACTATGACACTTCTCGTTCGCAGCGTCGCTCACCCCGTACTGCAACGGATGACTGCCGCAGGTCGTTTTGACGAGCGCGTCGCTGTTTTTGGTGCCGGTCAAATTGCACGCAGGGTCTATGACCATCTGAAAAATCCAGAATCAGGTGTTCGGTTTGCGGGTGTCTATGATGACCGCGCTGGAACAGACCGGATTAACCCGGAAGGCCTCGAAGTCGACGGCAAGCTAGATGACCTCATCGAGACGTGCCGCAATGAAAGCATCGACAAGATCATTATTGCGTTACCTCAATCGGCTGATAACCGCATTTCTTACGTCGCAAAAAAACTTGAGCGTCTCCCTGTGAGCATTCATATCGTAACCCACATGGCATCTGACTTGGTCGAGCAGGGTCCTGCGCACAACGTATCAAACATTGGTACGGTTGGTATGCTCGACGTGAAGCAAAAACCGCTTACTGATTGGGCACCAATCGTAAAGCGTGTTGAAGATGTTGTTCTATCAACAGCCCTTCTTATAGCTGCCTTGCCTTTGTTCGCCATCATCGCAGCAGCGATCAAATTGGACAGCAACGGTCCGGTTATCTTCCGGCAACGTCGTAGTGGTCTCAACAAGCGTGTCTTTGAGATGCTTAAGTTCCGCACGATGCACGTCATGGAAGATGGTGAGGATGTGCCACAAACTGAAAAGACAGATCCACGTGTGACACGCGTAGGCAAGTTTCTACGTCGCACAAGCCTTGATGAGATTCCCCAGCTCCTCAACGTTTTGGGCGGTGAAATGTGTCTTGTTGGTCCTCGCCCACACGCACTTGCGCACGACGAGCAATTTGGAGAAATGCTGACAGCCTATGCCAACCGACATCAGGTTAAGCCAGGCATGACAGGACTTGCCCAAGTCAAAGGTTTGCGCGGCAAAATTTCTTCAACAGAACACGTTGAAGCCCGTGTTGGTGCTGATCTGGACTACATCAAAAACTGGTCCATCGCACTCGACCTCAAAATCTTGTGCCGGACGGTATGGGCCGTTATTCGCGGCGCCAACGCCCACTAGAAGAGATTGCACCAGCGGGCGTTGCGCCCGCTGGTTGCACCAAAACGGTGAAGTAAAACAATGGTGCGCGCACTCCAAAAAACGCCAACACCGATAATCTTCCTGCTGGTGTGTTTTCTCTGCCCAACAGAATTCTCGATATTTATTGGCGAAATCCGCCTGCCTCCTCACCGCATTGCGCTGTTGCTGCTGATCCCATTTGCGGTCATACGCATACTAACGCGCTCGGACACACGCCTTCGCGCATTCGATGGCGCATTTGTTCTGTTTGGCGCCTGGGTCGTAGCGACCTATACCTACCATGGGTTTGGCATGAGCGGTTTCATATACGGTGGGTCGCTGGCACTTGAAACAACAGGTAGCTATCTCATAGTCCGTGCCTGGGTGCGCGATGTGGATACGTTACGCAATACGCTCAAGGTCGCCTTAGGCGTCATTATTTTGGCTGCTCTTATTGCGTTGCCAGAAACTCTGTTTGGGCATGTTTACACCCATGACCTACTGGCAAAGCTCACCGGCTACTATCATCCAACATCCGTTCATACCCGCTTGGGGCTGACACGGGCCTACGGTACATTTGACCACCCCATTCACTATGGAACATTCTGTGCAGCCCTACTTGCCATGTTTTGGTATGCGGAACGGGGAACCTTTGGTCGCGTACGCCGCTCGGCCATTGTCTCTGGTGCAACATTCTTAGGCCTCTCTTCAGCACCCATCTTATGCCTTATCATTCAAGCCGGTTTGATTACATGGGAACGACTGACACGTGGATTGTCTGCCCGCGTCTGGCTAACGATTGGCGCTATACTTGCGGCCTACATCGCTGTCTCACTTGTGGCGACGCGTTCACCGATTACCATCCTTGCAACCAAGCTAACTCTTGATTCCTCAACAGGGTTCTACCGCCTTATAATTTGGGAGCATGGTCTGAAAACTGTCTTTGAACATCCCATGCTCGGTATTGGTCTTGCGGATTGGGCGCGGCCAGCATGGATGGCCTCTGACACCATTGATACCTTCTGGCTCCTGACAGCAATGCGCTCTGGCCTGCCGTCTGTCGCCCTGCTTATCATCGCCCTGGCGTTTTTGGTCCGTGCGGTCAATAAGCGAGGTGTCAGAAACAGAAGCGCTCTAACGCGTGGATTGTCGCGCGGCTGGTTGTTTTCACTGATTGCTTTGTGTTTCATCGCAACAACAGTGCACTTTTGGAATGTATCGCTCACGTTCTTCTTCTTCTTTATCGGCCTTGCAGGTGCCCTTGCAGATCCCAAACGGCAACCCAAGAGACGCCGCCGCGCGCAGAATAGAGCAATGACGCCGCTACCAGCGCAACACGCCTACGGCGCAGACGTTGGACCGGTAATGGCCGCTGGCGCACGACCAGACTGCGTTTAATCAAACGCAAAAGAGTTGCTCTAGGTCATGAAATGACATCAATCAGCACGGCATAGGTCAATGTGATAGAGGTCGCGCGCTAGGAACCTGAAGCCTGGCTCACAGTTTCTTTTGGAACATCGCCTGCACCCTTGCCTTTGGCTAGCGAAGGCGCATACCTAAGCCCCATATCAAGCAGTGCGTCCGCAAGCTCTGTCGCTTTGTGATCCCACGTCTCAGCACGGATGCGCTCTTCCAGGCCAGACGCGTCATAGGGTTCTTTCAGTGCGTCCACAACAGCAGCAGCAAATGCCTCTCCACCGTCAGCGACCCGCACGACGTCGCGCCATGGCCCGAGTGCCTCAAAGTTTGTCGTCACAACGGGGCGACCAACCGCCAAATACTCTTTCAGCTTAATGGGATTGCAGGCCTTGATCCATTCGCTGTCATTCCAGGGCATAATCAAAACGTCCATCGCCGCCATATAGCGCGCAATCGATTCATAGGGACGTCGACCAACAATATGAACGTTTTTGTGTGGGCACCAGTTCTCTGGAAGCGAACACGCACCAATCAAGACAAATTCTGCTTCGGGCACGCGTTTAACCACGTCAAGGAACAAGTCAGGATCAAAGGTATGGGCATCTATGCCACCGATGAATCCAACTCTTGGCCGCGCAATGTGCGACACATCTGTTGGACCATCTGAGTCAACTCGGCCAGCGGTTATAAAAGCATCGGCCTCAACACCATGGGTTAGGATGAGTTGGCGCGCTGCACTGTGCTTTTCCTCTTCAGCCACATGAGGCGCGCAATAAACAACCAGGTCTGCCGCTTTGCGAATTTGCTCTATCTGCTGACCCAAACGGACGGGATCGCCTTCCGGAAATGCTTCGAACCGGTCCGTGCGCTGCATGACAACACCGACATGGTCAATCTGATCAATCAGATCAACACCAGCCGGGCAATGCACCCAAAGAAGTGGTTTGCGAATGCCAGCGCGGCGCGCTGCTAGTTTGATCTGCGGGGCTAGGGCCCAGTTTGAGACCTTACTTCCGAGCGCACCTGGCACAGAAATTGGCGAATACACATAAAACCCCCGCTCAACCCGAACCACGCCACGGGATAGACTCCTAATCTTGCGTCCAATCCGCTCAACAAAGACAGAGCGATCAGAAAAACTCGGCATGCGCACGCCAAGTGAGTTAACGAACAAGACAGGCCAACGTCGAGACAGGCGGCGCATCATCTGAAAATCAAAATGGCCGCGATTATGATACCACCAGTCCTCGCCACCAATGCAAATCACACCGTCAAATCCTTGCTCTTCATTCTTCTTGTTTTTCATCAAGGTGCTTTCAAAGCTTGCATCAGCAATTGATTTTTTGCGTCCAGTCGGGGCCTGGTCGCCAACCTGTGCTCCGATATCTACCTGGGTCAGGTGTAAAAAGGCTTAACGGCGAGTTAACAGTCATCACCTAGGCTTCGTGCGACTCACTTTTCGGTTCTTTGGCTTAGTGCCTGGACCGAGCCCCTTGAAAGCAGCCGCTATGCCCAATCAACCCGCTCTTGATGTGTCGATACTCGTGGTGTCCTACAACACCAAGGCACTCACACTGGAGGCCCTTACATCACTTCAAGCCGAAACGCGAAACGTCAACTATGAAGTCATTGTGGTCGACAATGCCTCAACGGATGGCTCTGCTGAAGCGCTGAAGATACACCAAGCGGTTTCACGTCTGATCCCGCTTGACGAGAATATCGGCTTTGGCCGTGCTAATAATTTAGCCGCTGAGTATGCCTCTGGGCGCTACATTCTGTTGCTCAATCCCGACACGGTCGTGCTCGACGGTGCTGTCGACCGTCTAGTCACGTTCGCAGACAACAACAAGCGTGCATTGATTTGGGGTGGACGTACCTTGTTTGGAGACGGCACCCTCAATCCAACCTCAGTTTGGCGGCAGATGACACTGTGGACGTTGCTCTGTCGCATCACCGGCTTGAGTGCGCTGTTCCCGAGCTCTGACATTTTCAACCGCGAATCTTTTGGCAACTGGCAACGCGACTGTGTCCGTGAAGTCGACACAGTTTCCGGCTGCTTCTTCATGATGCCAACCACCGTCTGGAACGCACTTGGCGGCTTTGACCCGATCTATTTTATGTATGGCGAAGAAGCCGACCTGTGTCTGCGTGCCAAACGTATTGGCGCGACACCGCTGATGACACCTGATGCAGAAATCATTCACTACGGGGCGGCATCTGAAACAACCCGCCCCGGCAAAGTCATCAAATTGTTCACGGCAATTGCAACCTTGATCGATCGTCATTGGCCTTACCCGATGAACATCGCTGGCCAAAAACTTCTGCTTGGCTGGCCACTCTCCCGCTGGTTGGCTTTTGAAGCAGCAGGCCGCGTAATGAAGCGCAAAGCCTGGCAGGAAAAAGCTGCCGTGTGGAAGGAAATATGGGACGCGCGCGACAGATGGCAATTCGGGTATGCACGCAAGGTACTTACCAAGCCAGAACGCGATGCAAAGCGGTCTTTAACCGGACCAGTTGGTGGCAATCAAACCCCATCCGTGGCGACATCCTTGAAGGAGGCTGAGCTATGAGCGAAGTGTCAGCGCAGTCCAAACTGCAGCACCTCGAAAAACGCAGCTATACCATTGCAACGTTGGTTACTGATCCGGCTCAATACGAAGTGATGCAGCAGTCTTTTGTCGATTTTGGTTTTGGAGATTGTGAATTTCTCAAAATTGACAACACCGGAGAGAAGCAAACCTGCGCCTACAACGGCCTCAACCATATGCTCAATCAAGCCAGCGGTGACATTGTCATCTTATGCCACCAGGATGTGCGGCTATTTGATGATGGACGCGCGGAGCTCGACGCGCGCTTGGACGAATTAGACACGAGCGACCCCGGTTGGGCCGTGGCAGGCAATGCAGGCGGCGTGAGCCCTGGACAACTCGCACTTCGGATCACCGATCCCCATGGCGCTGATCAAAACATTGGACATTTTCCGTGCCGTGTCTCGGCTGTTGATGAGAATTTCATCGTCGTACGCCGCGACGCACGCATTGGCTTTTCATACGACCTGTCCGGTTTTCATTTTTACGGAGCCGATATTTGCATGATGGCGCAGGTTGCTGGGCGTTCCGCCTATGTTATCGATTTTCATCTTGCCCATCTGTCGGCGGGCAACAAAGATCCTTCATTCGATAAAATGGAAGCGGCATTTCTCAACAAATGGGGTGACGCGCTCAGTGCACGCTGGATTCAAACAACATGCAGCCTGTTTTATGTCAGCGGCGAACCACTAAAGCGCATGGCTGGTGGCTGGATCAAGCGTCCGTTTGCGCACCTGTCAAAGCACACTCCGAAAGCTGCCGGCTGGAAGTAACCTGAAGATCGCCCGTGCGACCGTCATCTAGAGAAATGGATTAGGGAAATGCGGCAGAGACTTTTGCCGTCCGGCCTGTTGCACGTTGATGTCATCAAGACAGTCCTGCATGCGCTCTCGCAAGCGCTCAGTCAACACACTGGCAGTTTGATCAACACTAAGGGACACCTCTAGGTGTTCAGGCACGCGGATCACAGCTCGACGTGGGCCAACCGGTATTGGAATCAAATTGTGCACGCTGTTGCGGCGACCTCTACGACAATAGTCACCACGTACGCGCTTCATATTTTCAGCCACATGTTCCTGACTCATCATATCAGAGCGGTAGAACTCTGGACGCAGACGCCCGAGCCTCGTCAGAACTTTCGTGACTTGTCTAACCTCATCTGCTGCTGGGTCGGACTTATCACAACTACGCAACCAGCGAGCCGCACACCGCAAAAGTTGCGATCGGGCGACATCCTTGACGTTGATCGCTGACACATCACGCAAACGGACCTCTAGTTGCTCACCAAGCCGTTCCTCTAAGACCGCGAGGCGTTCAAAATACGGCGCGTCCGTGGGATGCACCTGCCATTTAATCTCATCACGCGCTAACAACGCATCATAAACATGATAAAGCCGGGTTGCGGGATCGGCTATGTCATGTCGCTTCGGTAGGCTTAAATCGTTTTCTATATACGACAATTCTTTGTGCAGCCCACGCGTCACATCTTTGGTAAAAAAGAGCTTCCAAACCACTGGCGCGATATAAACGAGGCGCGTTTGGCCTGCTTCGGAAATTCGGCGCGCGGTTTCCAAGGCCATCTCTGCAGCGCCGGAAAATAGGCTGCCAATGTAATCTCCATGCCACCCAACTAAACCTTCCGGGTGAAGCAAAACACCGTTACCCCTGCGTGCGCACGAGACCGAATAGTCTTTGCCTGCTTGCCCGCCTGCGCCAGGAATTTGTGCAATCAGATTGTTTTTCAGCCAAAACTTCTGCATCGCTGGGCCAAGGCCATTCACGATATCATGCGTCGCCCAACACGCTGCGAGCGGTGCTGCCCGGCTCAAAACTTCCTTGTCCAGCAACCAATCAGTTAAAAATTCAGGATGGTTGGGCGTGATAAACGCAGCGGTCGTTTCATTCACACTTGCAGCAAGACGCTGTTGGTCTGCAGTTGGAAAATCCAATTCGGGTATATTCATTGTCCCGCGAACACCCGGCACAGAACCAAGACCAGGAATCGAACGCAGCCCTGGAATCCCCCCCAACATCAGCCAGCGATTAATCGGCGCTAGTGCGCGGATTAAACCGGGTGAGGGTGTTGGAGGACGAAACGTCATCAGCCGAGACTTGAAGTTGGCATTATGTGTCACGGACAGCGTTAGACTCTTTCGTGTCATCTTAGGTAGGGGGAAAGTTTGAGTCATGAAACATGGGCGCACGTTTCGCTGTTACAAGAACACGACAGTGAAAATATTGAAAAAGTCACCGAGAATGGTATGCGCATAATCGGAATACATGTTGTTGAGGCTCGAAGTTGTGCCAAAACATGGCATTTGATTTCTTAATCTGTCGTCGCAGGCGCACCTAGCGTTGCCTCGTTACGGGCCGAAGTGAGCGCGCGGTCATAGCAGGCCAATAAACGAGACCGTTCTGCATCCCAACACAGCAAGCGCTTCGCCCGATCCTTGCCAATATTAGCTAACTCCGTCCTGAGGGCCTCGTCATCAAAAAGCTGTGCCATTTTTTTGGAAAGAGAACGCGGATCATTGTTGCCAGCATAGAGCGATGCATCACCTGCAATTTTACGACCCTCCATCAGGTCAAACTGCACAAACGGAATACCCAAGCTCATATATTCGAACACTTTGTTCATCGAGATCTTATCGTTGTACACATTCTTGGGATCCGGAATGACACCAATATCAAACGTCGACAGAGATGACAGAAGTGAAGTGCCGGACTGGAAGCCTGTGAACGTGACATAATCTTGCAAACGCAAAGCGTCACGCTGCGTCCTAAGAGCCTCTAGCTCAGTTCCTGATCCAACGATAACGCACTGCACATCATTACGTTTGTGTTGGTGAACAAGATCAGCCATCGCGTCGATGAGAAGATCAACGCCATCTTGTGCACCCATGATGCCGACATAACCCACAACATGCTTGCGACCATTACGCAGCGTTTCATTTTCAGCAACCCTTCTGAAACGCGATAGATCTGGAATTGATCGGACAATAAAGACATCATCTGGCGCCATGCCGCCGCGCTCAATTGCGATTGATTTAAAAGTTTCATTGGTCGCGATTGAAGTGTCGGCCACCATGAACGTCAGACGTTCAAATACCTTGAGCAACTTGTGAAACACACCGCGTTTGTGAAACTTGGCTTCATATAACTCGGGGTTGATGTCGTGATGATCGAAGATATACCTTTTGCCGAACAAGTATTTCCAGAAGCCACCAACAAAAAAGATGAGGTCAGGAGGATTGCACGCCTGGATAGTGTCAAAGCCGACCTTGAAGTAGACACGGATCGACAATGCAAATTCCCAAGCCAACGCCCATGCGTATTCAGCGGCATAGCCAAGCGCAGTGTCACCCTCAAAGGGCATTGGGTGGCGAAACACATGAATGCCTTCAAGCAACTCATAAGAGTCGCGATAAGCACCACCTTTTGGGCAAATAATAGAGACCTTATAGCCAGCTTCTTTAAGGCTGCGTGCCTCCTGCCATACGCGCCGATCCAACGGTACGGTCAAATTTTCAACTATGATCAGAACGCCTGAACGACCGCGCACTTGCAACTCCACCCTATTGCCTCAACCCTCAAGGCAAAACATCCTCACAGGCTCACAGATTATTCAGGTGATCGTCTGCTAAACTTGTAAAATAAGTGTCGCTCTTTTTAATACAATCCTGCCCATAGCTGTTTCATTCTGAGACAAACATCGCCCCTAATGCATCTTGCCCACCGGCCTGATTCTTGCGAAGACAGTGGTTGAGGCTTTTGCCTCATCCAAATTTAGTTACAAATAGGTTGCGTTCGGTGTTTAGAATTACCCGTCATCGCCCAGGCTTGGCACAAATTGATCTCACAACGCTGCGTGAGACACTTCATTACATGAAGTCTGATGCGGATCGGATTCCGGGCCTTGAGGATGTCAGCAAAGCGCTTCAAGCGACTCTAAACGAGATTGAACGTGCCGAACGCAAATTAGCACCACCTGACCTCTCGCCTATCGCTGCCAAATTTCTACCGCGCCGCCACTCATAAAATCAGTGCGATCGCAGCCACCACTACCAACTTTTTCAAGTCTCAATAATGTGCATTGCGTGTCTTGGACCGACCTGCAGGTGTTAACGCGTGGTTAATAGATGGTGTGCGTGCAAGCCATCTGGTTACAAAATGATCGATGACGATCCAGAATAACTCATCTGACCAGCGTCTTAATTTAAATCAAAAGCAACTCAACACGGCAAATCCCTATTAACTGTGCTTTATCACCTCTCGACTAAGGTTGGCGCAGAGTAGCGGAATTATGTCAATCTATGTTCAATACAGCCTTCACAAAGAACTCAGCCAATTCCCTAATCAACGAGTATACCTCGTTGTTAGGAGAGGCGTCCCTGCGCCAGCGCACGCGATCTGCCGAACAGGCTGCACGCATCGAAACTGAGCTGGCCAATAAGGTCAAATCAGAATTTATTTCCAACATGAGTCATGAGTTGCGCACGCCACTCAATACCGTGCTTGGTTTTTCGAAGCTCTTGACCGACCATGACAAACGTAAGCTTCCTGATACTGAGGTTGTTGACTACGCAACGCTGATCCACGACGCCGCGTCGCATCTGTTATCTGTCATCAATGACATTCTTGATATTTCCAAGATCCAAAGCGGACGCTACTCCCTGGATTCTTCCGAAGTTAATCTCGAAGAGATTATTGAGGCGGTTATTTCCCAAACACGTCTTTCCGCAGCAGAAGCCAATATCAAAGTTCAAAGCCGCATCGCGCTCAATCTGCCGGTTGTCAAAGGCGATGCAAAAAAGCTGAGACAGATTTTCGCCAATCTGATCACAAACGCCATCAAATTTTCCAAGCGCGGCGACACGGTGACGATTTCCGTCGCACCGAGCAATGAGCGCGGGATTACGGTTGTGATCCGAGATACGGGCATCGGCATGACCAGCGAAGTGCTGGACATCGCCCAAACACCATTTGGGCAAGCTGATGGTGGCCGTGATCGCATGAATGAAGGCACAGGACTCGGTTTGCCGATCGCGAAAGCGCTTATTGAACTTCATGGCGGTAAATTGCAGATCACCAGCACCAAAGGTGAGGGCACCGAAGCCGCCGTTATTTTACCACCACCACACAAAGTATCCCTAGCACGAGCCCGTGAATCAATCTCGGGCCACGGCATTGGTTCTTAGTTTTAATCTCGAGAAGAGCGTGAACAAAGAGATGCAGGACAGCACCCAACTCCAAAGCCTTGAAGCCGCACAACACGATGGCTCCATCGGACGCATTGTATCGGTCACCGGATCACGGGCTATTGTGATGCTCGATCCAGCGCTTGATGGCGCACAACGCGATGCAAATGATCGCCCGGAAATGGGTACACTGCTTGCGATTGATACACCCAATACTGTCGTACTGGCGATTGTCTCCGCATTGAGTGTTCCGGTTCCTGCTAATCGCGATAGTGACGAAGAAATTTGGATTGCAGAACTAGGTCTTGCCGGCGAACTTTGGAAAAATGCTGATGGCAAGGTTAGCTCCTTCAAACGCGGAACAACCTTCTACCCGGCTCTTGGTGATCGCGTACGCGTTGCGACAAAACATGAACTAGAAATGTCATTCATTGGCACTGGCGAGCGCACTGTAAGTGTTGGCAGCATCCGTCAGGACAGCTCAATTGATGCCATGGTCCGTGTAGATGATCTACTGGGCAAGCACTTTGCCATTCTTGGCACCACAGGCACCGGCAAATCGTGCACAACAGCATTGATCCTGCGCGCAATCTTAGAACAACATAAAAACGCACACATTGTTCTTCTTGATCCACACAATGAGTACGCCTCTGCATTTAAGGAATATGCAGAGGTCATCAATCCGCGCAACATGCAATTGCCGCTTTGGTTGCTCAACTTTGAAGAAGCGGTGGAAGTCTTAATTGGCGACCACTCGCGCAAACAAGAAATTGAAATTCTACAAGAACTGATTCCTGCCGCCAAACAGCGGTACAGCTCTGGCCGCGGTAGTGAACCACAAAAACTGCGCCGTAATCGCTCAGAGGCAGGTCGTTATACAGTCGATACGCCAGTTCCCTATCGCATCTCAGATCTCATGGCCATGATTGATGAACGCATGGGCATGCTCGAAAACAAGAAAGATCTAACGCCGTACCGCAACATAAAAACACGTATCGAAACCATCACTCATGACGGCCGCTATGCGTTTATGTTTGGCTCGCTCACGGTTTACGACGGTATGGCGCAAATCTTATCGCGCATCTTCCGCGTGCCCGTTGAAGGCAAACCGATCACCATCCTGGAACTAACCGGTATTCCGACAGAAATTGTCAACGTCGTGGTCTCAGTACTATGCCGCATGACTTTTGACTTTGCGCTGTGGAGTGAAGGTCAGGTTCCCGTAACGTTGGTCTGCGAAGAAGCCCACCGTTACGTTCCACTTAAATCTGATCTCGGCTTTGAGCCATGCAAACGTGCAATTGCAAAAATCGCAAAGGAAGGACGCAAATATGGTGCTTCACTTTGCATTGTAACACAGCGCCCTGCTGAGATTGATCCAACCATTCTATCTCAGTGCAACACTGTATTTGCCCTGCGCATGTCAAATGATCGCGACCAAGAGATCGTCACCTCTGCAATTTCCGATACGGGATCAGGTCTTCTTGAGTTCTTGCCAGCCCTTGGACAACGTGAAGCCATTGCCTTTGGTGATGGCGTTGCTCTGCCCGTCCGCATCAAATTCAAAGAACTCGATGCCGACACACTACCACGCTCCTCAACTGCTAAATTCTCTGAAAAATGGCAGACCTCTGTCGAAGACACCAGCTTCCTCGACGTTGTTGTTGAGCGCTGGCGCTCGTCCAACATGAATATAGACGATGATGGCGAGCATGGCGCGGCAGCTGACTCTGATGAGGTCGCGCAACAACAGGCAGCTCCTGCCCAACCTGGTCGCGTGCGCACGCCAGACACGAGCGTTGCTCCTCCTCCAGCGCCACGTCCAACACCAGCAGCTCAACCGCAACCGGCCATGGCTGGCGCCACAAGCCGTGCACCAGCAGCTGCTCAAGCACCACGATCAAGCATTGCGGCGGGATCGCGCCTGCGCAAACCAGCGTCAGAGCAATCTGCCGGTGCTGCAGGTCAGGCCCCACAATTGGTGTCTGCGGAAGCACGTGCCTCGCTTCGCGAGCGCCTTCTGAAACGGCAATAGACCAACTCAAACGATAAGAGCGTGCGGCGGCGACATTCTAGCTGTCATCGCGGCGCAAATCCACGACGCGATTATCACTTGAAGACGCGCGTGCTGCATCGGGCTTTGTGTCCGGGGCGGCATCCTCATGCGATGATGTGCGATCAGCTCCTGCGTCCTCAGCACTGCTTTTCTGCTGACTTCGGAACCGCCACCAGCTCATCGGGATCATGGCAAGATAAAAGATTGAGGCCAGTGCAAGCGTGCCGTAGGGATATGTCACGAGGCAGGCAAAAAGTCCGACAGCGGCCACGAAAATGGGCAAAACCCATTCACTGCCAATACGCTCACCCAACAATTTTCCCGAATAAGTCGGGATTGCAGACACCATAAGCGCTGCGATCAGAAGCGTGTAGACCATGACCGCATTGAGTACCAGACGATTGTTCTTCAAATCTTCAAAACCAACAACCTGGTCATAGTAGAAGGGTAACAACAAAACAATTGCAGCTGCTGGTGTTGGAATACCGAGAAAGTAATTGGACTGCCACTTGGGCTTATCTTCATCAAGGGCAACGTTAAATCTAGCAAGACGCAAAGCTGAAGTCAGAGCAAACACTAAGACACAAATCCAGCCAACACTTATTAGGTCGCTGACGGTTTGGCCAGACTCTGCGACATGACCAAAGCCCCAAGTGAACACTAAGACTGCTGGCGCCACGCCGAAATTGACGAAGTCGGCCAAACTATCAAGCTCTGCACCAAATCGTGATGAAGCTTTTAAAAGCCGCGCCACACGACCATCCAACCCGTCAAGGAGTGCCGCAAGCACAATAGCTGCCAAAGCAAGCTCCCAGCGCTCTTCAATTGACATGCGAATAGAGGTCAATCCAGCGCACAACCCAAACAGCGTGACAAAGTTTGGGATCAAAAGCCGCACCGGAATTTTCGAATGCTTAAACAGACGCCGCCGCCTGCGTCGTCGAATGTTCATTTCAAGTTCTGGTATTACAGGGTCCATCAATGTGGTCCTCAACGCTTCGTTTGGGTCATGAGCGCAGGTTTAAGTTGCTCGATAGTCGCGTTCTGGTTCATCAGACTTTAGATCAGCAAGCATCGTTTCACCACCCACCGCGCGCTGGCCAATAGAAACGCGCGCGATTTGCCCCGGCGGCAGGAACGTATCGACGCGCGAGCCAAATCGGATGAGCCCGATGCGTTCACCTACACCGATGCCATCACCTTCCTTTTTAAAAGCCACAATGCGTCGCGCCACCAACCCGGCAATCTGCACCACACCAACCTCGACACCATTTGCCGCCTCAACCAACCACGCGCGGCGTTCGTTGTCTTCGCTTGCTTTATCAAGCGCTGCGTTGACAAAAGTGCCCGGAATATAGATGGAACGTGTGATGCGTCCGGCAATCGGCGCTCGATTGATGTGAACATCAAACACAGAAAGAAAGATCGACACACGTACACGCGGCTCGTCGCCAAGACCCAGCTCAGTGGGTGGGCGCACCTCTTCAATCATCGAAACCTTACCGTCAGCAGGCGCCATGATCAGTCCTTCACGCATGGGTACGACACGCTCAGGATCGCGAAAAAAGTAGATTACCCAAGCTGTCACGCCCGCCAACAGCCAGCCTAGTGGTGGCCAAAGGAGAAAGAACAGCAGGGTGAGGACAGCCCCAATGGCGACGAATTTGTGCCCGTCCTGATGCACCGGTGCGAGCGTGTCTGAAATGGTTTCAAGCAGAGAATGGCCGTCCGACACTTTAAGTCTCCATTCGTCGTAAAGCGTGTAAGTTACGCCCAAGCCGCAATCGGCCGGGAGGATCGGGCGTCTTCATAGCACAGGCTGACAGAGGTTGTCGGCAGCTGAAATCGCCTCACCTGTGGGTTTGTGACATCGAACGGCTACTGCGGCCAGAGGCCATTCGCTCCGACGACACGAAGGGCGAAGAACCGGACATTACCCGCCATTCAAGAGCCCTACTCAAAGGGCAGCGCCACATAGCGGGTGTCGCCTTTGGGATTCTCCACCAGAACCAGAACACTCTTGGCACCCGTTTTCTTGAGTTGCGCGACCTTGGCCGCTGCACCATCCGATGTCGTTATTACGTCCTGATGCATTTCAGTGATGACGTCACCGACTTGGATATTTTTTTCGGCCGCCACACTACTCGCATCAACACTGGTCACAACCACCCCTTTCATAGCTTCTCTGAGACCCAGTTGGTCGCGCACAGATGCTGTGAGTGGGGAAAGCCCTAACCCTAAAATGGTCTTCTGCCGCTTGTTATTTGAATTGGCATCAGGTTTGGGAAGACGCGCAAAATCAGCGCCCTCTTTCATGCGTCCAACAACAATTTTGAGTGTTCTCTTTTCGCCTTGGCGCAAAATCTCTACAATGGCCGGCTGTCCGATTTTTGCGCGCGCCACAAGACGCGGAAGCCCCTTCATAGACGAAACATTTTGACCACCAAACCTCAAAATCACATCACCAGCCTTCAGTCCGGACACCTCTCCCGGGCCACCTGGTGTAACACCTGATACCAACGCTCCGGTATTGGCAGCTACACCAAGCGAGTCTGCGATGTCTTCAGTAATGGTTTGAATACGCACACCAAGCCAACCCCGTTGGGCTGATCCAAACTCGCGCAACTGCCCGACAATTTCTTTGACAATGTCTGATGGCGTTGCAAATCCAATTCCGATCGATCCTCCGTTTGGAGAGATAATGGCGGTGTTCACGCCAACAACCTTGCCATTCATGTCAAACAACGGACCGCCAGAATTTCCTTTGTTGATCGAGGCGTCAGTCTGCAAGAATTCATCATAGGGACCAGCGTTAATATCGCGCTGCTTTGCTGAGATAATACCAAGCGTAAGGGAGCCACCGAGGCCAAATGGATTGCCAATCGCCATAACCCAATCGCCAACCCGCAAGTTGTTGGACGGGCCAAGCTCAACAAACGGTAGGGGCTTACGCGACTTCACCTTGAGAAGCGCAAGATCTGTTTTGCGATCGCGACCGACAATCTCAATAACCTTGAGCTTTTTGCCATCCGGGAACGTGATCCAAATTTCATCGGCACCATCGATGACATGATTGTTTGTGACAATGAGACCCTCTTTGCCATCAATGACAAAACCTGATCCGAGGGATGAAACTTTGCGATCTAGTGGGGAATTGCCCCGACCCTTGAACAGGTCTTCCAGCAATTCTTCAAATTGCGAGCCCTTGGGCACCTTAGGCAACGGTATGCCCTCAGGTCCACGAGCCAATTGCGTGCTGGAGATGTTGACGACGGCCGGAAACAGCGCTTCAGCTATTGGCGCTACTGTTTCAGGACCTGGCCGCGATGAAACATGTGCCGAGGCGGGGACTGGAAAGCTCAGAAATAACGCGAGACACAGCGCGCCATGACACGCTGAATGAAAGGAAGCGCTGCGGAAAAAATGTGGGCGATAGCCAAACATCGACGATCCTTCGCTTGCGATAGCACTTCAACCCGCGATTGGGCACGACTCAACCGCGGATAAGCCAGACTATGCTGACGCCCGTCACGACAGCAACCCAACCGAAAGTTCGCAAGGTCTTTTGTGGCGTTTCAGCGGCAAGCGCCAACATTTGGCGCGCGGCATCGGGTGCGAGGGCCCATAACAGACCCTCGATCACCAAAACCAAACCAAATGCGACAGTCAGATCGCCCATCGCAAATCTCAGCGCCTATGGCGCTGCTCCGTCTGGATTCTTGAAGTATTTGAAGAAGTCTGAGTCCGGTGAGATCAACATGCGTGTATCGCTGGCGTTGAGACCTTTTTCATAAGCCTGCATCGAGCGATAGAAGGCGAAGAAGTTGGCATCACGACTAAAGGCTTTAGCAAAGATCGCATTGCGCTGCGCATCGCCATCGCCTCGGGTCTGCTGACCCTTATTCGTAGCATCGGCCTTGATCACCACAGCTTCTTTATCCGCCGTTGCGCGAATACGGTTAGCTGCTGCGTTACCTTCAGCACGAAACTCAGCGGCTTCACGTTGACGCTCAGTTTGCATGCGCCGGTAGATTGCCTCACTATTCTGCTCAGGCAAATCCACACGCTTCGTACGCACATCAACAACTTCGATGCCATATTCCTGCGCTGTTGCTTTTGCGTTTACCTTACGCAAAATCTCTTTCATCAAATGATCGCGCTTGTCACGCACCACATCCGTAAACGTGGAGGCACCAATTGCACTGCGCAACTCGTCTTCAAAGATTTCACCAAGACGCCTGCGTGCACCATATTCGTTGGTCAGCGACTTGTAGAACTCAAGCGGCTTCACAATTTTAAACCGTGCAAACGCATCAACAACCAACCGCTTTTGATCAAGAGCAGGCAACTCTTTTGGCGCGATATCCAAGTCCAAAATGCGCTTATCAAAGTATTGGACTGTTTCCGCGATCGGAACCTTCCAATGTAGTCCTGGCTTTTTTATAATCTTCTGAAATTCACCAAAGCGCAGCACCATTGCCTGTTCGGTTTGGTGAACAAAGAACGCTGATAAATAGACAGTGGCGGCTGCAAGTATCAAAATCAGAACAAACAGGCCAGATATAATTGCTCTCATCTTATTGTCCTCCAGCCTGAGTGCTCGTTGTGCCAGTTCGTGGCTTCGTCAGCTCATTGAGCGGCAGATACGGCACAACGCCAGAACCGCCTTTGCCACCATCCAAGATGATCTTATCGGTGTCTTTGAACACGCGCTCCATCGTTTCAAGGAACATGCGCTTGCGCGTGACCTCTGGGGCTTTGCGATACTCGTCATAGATTTTCTCAAAGCGTGCGGCTTCACCTGTGGCCTGGGCTATCGTTTGATCTCTATAACCTTGTGCTGCCTGCAAAATGCGTTCTGCTGCACCGCGGGCTTCAGGGACGATACGATTGAAGTAGGCGTTGGCTTCGTTCTGCAAACGCTCTTGATCGGCTTTAGCAGCCTGGACATCGCGGAAGGCATCAATCACTTTTCCGGGCGGGTCCGCCTTTTTCATTTGAACACCTGTGATCCGAATACCCGCGCCATAGGAATCAAGGGTTTTTTGGACCAAAGCTGATACTTCTTTCGCTGTTTTTTCCCGCTCTTTGGTCAGCAACGGCGCAATGCTGGATTTACCAACGACTTCGCGCATCACACTTTCAGCAACTTCTTTAACCGTCGAGTCTGGGTTTTGAATGTTGAACAAATAGTCGTCGACTTTTTTGATGTTCCACTGAACGACAAAATCAATGTCAACAATGTTTTCATCACCTGTCAGCATCAAGCTTTCTTCAGGCACATCCTGTTCCGTCGACTGGCCACGATAGCTATCTATCGTCCTGATGCCGAGTTCGACGGAGCGATTGGTGGTAATGTCCACCAAATAAACCTGCTCAATAGGATACGGATACCGAAAATGCAGACCTTCTCTTTCTGAGCGCACGTGCTCACCAAAGCGCAGGACAATGCCTTGCTGACTAGGCTGGACTTGGAAGAAAAAGGCGTACCAAGCAACGACCAATGCGCCGATTGCAAAAATCAAAAACATCAAGACGCCTGGGAAGCCGCCGCCACCTCCGCTGCCACCCATGGCGCGTTTCATTTTGTCTTGTGAGCGCTTCAACATATCCTCCAAATCCGGCGGCTGACCGCCACCGCTGCCACCTGGGCCTTGCCCACCCCACGGACCGCCATTTCCGCCGCCTTTGCGGCCGCCACCGCCAGTTTGATTGCTCCAGGGCATAAACAAGGCCTTTCACTTGGACATGTCGATTAATAAAGCCTGCGGACGTCTGTCAGCTGGGCTGGCTTCCAGACCGCGCGTTGGCACGGTTGGCACCTTATGAATCCCGCTTATAGGCTAGCCTCAAGGGGATCGCAAATAGAGCTCTGAGAGATGGTAACGGGCCTGTCAAAATCAAGAGTTGGCGGCCAAAAACCGCAACACCGATCACAGCTATTCACCGTCTTTAATGCGGTCCAGCACCCGTAAAGTAGCGCCATAGTCATCTCGTGGGCCCTGAGGAATGGGCTCAACCGAGACCTCCTTCCAGCGCCCCTCACCGAGCGGAGGAAACGTTGTATCACCGTCTGGCGCAGCATGGATCTCGGTAAAGTAGATGCGATCCGCCCTGGGCAGGGTCTGGGCGTAGATCTCCGCGCCCCCCATAATCATGACTTCACCGTCTTCATTCTCACTTGTCAGCGCACGGCGAGCCGCTTCAAGGGCATCGTCAAGCGAGCCCGTCACCACCACACCGTCTGCTTTAAAGTCGGCTGCGCGTGTGACGACGATGTTCGTGCGTCCATCCAATGGCTTCTTCAACGTCGCAAAGGTCTTCCGGCCCATGACCACCGGCTTACCCATCGTAATGCGACGAAAGGTTTTGAGGTCAGACGACATCCGCCATGGCAGATCGCCATCGCGCCCAATGACACCATTTTCTGCAACTGCAACAATCAACGAGATCTGCAAAACGCTAGGTCCCTTGAAGTCTTGGCTGGCATCCGGACACCTTCACCATGGCGATTTGGTTGTTCGCGTTGTACTTGTTCATCGCGCCGCTCGCTGCATCAACACCAAGTCCGATCACACCGCCAAGAAGCAAATTACCAGCGGTCATCGTTTCGGTATTTGAAGCAATAATACCTATACCGTCCTGAAAGCACTCTTTCTTGCAGGTCACCGAAATCGCAGATTGGCTCTTGTCGAGCGTTAACGTCGCTGGCCTCTGAACGACCTTGGTGCCAATACCCTCAGATACAAGTGTACACTGAGCTCCTGGCGCGCCAGGCGTATCCAACGTGATGGCTTGTGTCGTACCTTTAGTAATTGTCGCGCAACCACTCAACAAAAAGGCACCAAGGCAAAAAATGATATAAGAAAAGTGCGTCATTCAGGGGGCCCCGCCCAATTTCATAAAACTAGCATTCTTTGCAAAGCCATAGTGGGGCACACCTTTCCTGTCGAGTCGCCAGCAAGACTGTCCCCGTCGTCAACAATGGGGACAAAAGTCGCCCCTACACCGCTACCGGTGCGGATATATGGGGATGCGGGTCATAATCGGATATCGCTATATCACTGTATTTAAAATCAAAAAGAGATTGCCCGCGATTTTCTAGGATGAGTTTAGGCAAGCGACGCGGGGTGCGGGCGAGCTGCTCCTCAACTTGGGAGAAGTGATTATTGTAAAGATGGGCATCGCCAAGCGTGTGCACAAAGTCACCCGGCTTGAGTCCGGTCGCCTGTGCCAACATCTCAGTCAGCAGGGCATAACTGGCAATGTTAAAGGGAACCCCCAAGAACACATCCGCCGAACGTTGATAAAGCTGACACGACAAGCGACCATCACCTACATAGAATTGAAACAGGCAATGACAAGGTGCCAACGCCATGTTGGGAATGTCTGCAGGGTTCCACGCTGATACAATGATGCGTCTGCTGTCAGGAGTCGTCTTGACTAACGCAACCGCGTCTGAAATTTGATCAATCGTGCGCCCGTCAGGAGCTGCCCAAGATCGCCATTGCTTTCCATAAACCGGACCAAGGTTGCCATCGCTGTCTGCCCATTCATCCCAAATGCGCACACCATGCTCTTTGAGGTAGCCAATGTTGGTGTCACCAGCCAAGAACCAAAGCAGCTCATGCACGATAGACTTCATGTGCAATTTCTTGGTGGTGAGAAGCGGAAAACCCTCACTCAAATTGAAGCGCATTTGGTGCCCAAATACGGACTTTGTGCCAGTCCCTGTACGATCACCTTTCTCAACACCGCTATCACGAATGTGTCTGAGAAGATCAAGATACTGCTGCATGAGAACATCACGTCCTGGTCATCTAGTGTTGAAACATGGGTTAAGCCGACAGAGTTTGCGGTAATTCAGTAGGGCGAATACAGCCCGGCAAAGACTGCCGCTGAGGCATTCACCATAGCATGGGTAACAATCGCAATACGCAAGCTTCCCGTCTTCCACACCAGCCATGTCATCACCAAGCCAGCTGCAAAGACGCTGATCAAAGCCGGAATAGAATAACTGGCATGGAGCAGTGTCCACAGTGCCGTTGAGATCAAACCGCCGCCAACAATACCAAGGCGTGTTCTGGCAAGAGCTGACAGCAAAAATCCACGAAAGGTCAACTCCTCCCACAGCGGCGCCAACACAACTGCCATAAACACCGTGAACGGCCACATCGCCGATCTCAGACCTTCAACGAGAAATTTGCTGTCTTTGAAAACGTCGAATTTAATCAGTCGATAAAGCCCCAGCTCAATCACACCCATGACGAGAATGAACAAAGCCGCGAACAAAAAACACATGGTATAACTTGGATAAGGGGAGGTGAGACTGAGTGTCGGCAACCGCATGCCCTGGCGTCCTGCAAACCACCACACCAATCCAAGCGATACCAATTGACTGATACCAAACACCAGCACACCAATTGGTGTGCTTAAACGCATCATATCTTTCATAAAAGCATCGCCACCGCCAGTCATGGAACCGAACGCACTTTGCGTGAGCATCACCAGCGCCAATAACAACATCGGCGTCAGCACAATCGCAACCGTTGCTGCAAGCGCTTCAAAGGGACCCCATGGCGTCTCGGGCTCGTAACGCGCAGGCGCTGTGATGAACTCGTGCAATGCGGACATAATCCCTCCTCACGCCATCAGGCGCGGTAAATCCCACAAGCATGGCAACCTACTCGAAATTTGTTGCCTTGTACCTGACTCGCCCCGTGGCCGCAGTATCGAGGACCGTCGTTGCGCCGATATGGACCATTTCAGAATGCCCCAGACCATGAACATTCCACGATACTGAGCTGATCAGAGGATGAGAATTGTCATCAAAGGCGCCGCAAACCCCACATCATGCGACGAAGGGGCACTTTCTCGATTGACAACAGAGCCTCGCTTTCGCCAACTCTCGCCCAGCAGAAAAGCGGGCATGCGTCCCACCACCCAACCTGGAACCCAAGTCGGAGTCTACGCTTCCATGTCATTTCGCGAAATTTTGCACAGTCTCTACCACGGCTGGGATCAGCGTGCGCGTGTCTTCCGGTTCTCGCTGCTCACGTTCGATGTTCTTTCGATTGCGTTTTTCTTAGTGTCATCGATGATCCGCGATGAACCTTGGATATATTGGGTTGATGCAATCATAGCGATATTTATCCTGGCTGACCTGTTGGCAAGGTTTTACATCTCCAATCGTCCAACATCGCTGCTCAAGCAAGCAGTTACATGGGTCGATATTGTTGTTGTTATTTCGCTTTTATTGCCCGTCTTCTTTGAAAGCCTGCTGTTCTTGCGCATCTTGCGGGCGTTAAGACTGCTGCGCACCTACCATGTGCTACGTGATTTACGAACAGAGTCGGCATTCTTCCAACGCAATGAAGAAGTTATTCAAGCTGCCATCAATCTTGGCGTGTTTGTCTTTGTCATGGCTGCAATCGTGTTTGTTGCCCAGGTGCGCTCAAATCCGATGATTGCCAACTATATTGACGCACTCTATTTCACCGTCGCAGCCCTCACCACCACGGGTTTTGGCGATATCACGCTGTATGGCACAACGGGACGTCTTTTATCGGTGTTTATCATGGTGGTGGGCGTTGCGCTGTTTTTGCGCCTTGTGCGCACCGTGTTTCAGCCGCCAAGGGTGTCTCATCGCTGCCCGGATTGCGGCCTCAATCGCCATGAACGCGACGCCGTCCATTGCAAGCATTGTGGCCGTATTCTGGACATTGAAACGGCTGGAGGTCAGGACTAGACCAGGACTAGAAACGTAAAAATTCCAAACTGACCAGGCTTTGCCACCCAGCAAACGGACAAACCCTTTTAATTTCATCGCTTTGACACTATATTTGAAAGTGCTGGATTCGTCCGGCTATGGCGATAAATGGACATCGAAATAAACCATTCGGACCCGGGGGCAGTACCCGGCGCCTCCACCATCGGCTCATTGGCCTGGAATGTCTGACAAGAAAGGCAAAACCGTCTTTCGCAAAATGCAGGCAGACAATGAGAGATCATTACCCAATTCTGTCCCAAGGACAGTGAGCGGTTGATGGGGGCGAACTAGGATCGACGAGGGTGTAAAGGGTGATCTTTTGCTCGGCATGGTACCACCGATATCGGGCCATCTGAATAGTTGCAAATGACAACTATGCTGAAGCTCAACTCGCTGCGTAATGCAGTGCCAAGAGCCTCACTTAAGCCCTTAGCCCTAGCCGGTTAAGGCGCGGTAACGGAGGGCACCGGGCAACAGAAGCCCTCCACTTTTGTTGCTGTTGATAGTATAAAGCATTTGAGACAGCTTGGGACCTAAAAGACGATACACGCATATATGACCGGCGAACCCCCGCACATTGACTATGAAGCTCTCGCGCAGACCGCCATGCGGGGCTTGGTCCGTTCTGTCCTTGAGCAAACCGCCAACTCAGGTTTGCCGGGCGAACATCATTTTTATATTTCATTTGATACGTGCGCGGAAAATGTTTCCATGTCACCGCGATTGAAAGAAAAATACCCAACCGAAATGACCATTGTCCTGCAGCATCGTTTTCGCGATCTCAGCGTCAATGAGGACGGGTTCGAAGTTAAGCTGACTTTTGACGGCATCCCGGAGCGACTGGTCATTCCGTTTAAAGCGATCAAAGTTTTCTTTGATCCAAGCGTTCGCTACGGGCTTCAATTTGAAGACCCCGATGCCATCTCCTCAAACGCGGATGCGGAATTGCATCCCTTTGCCGGCACGCAAGGACACGATACAGAAACTACATTGCGTAGCGGTCCAGAACTTGTTCGCACGAGAACTGGGCCGGTTGAGCACAGCAGCGACGGAGACAGCACTACAATTCCGGTTGAAGTTGATGCCAACATCATCAAGCCCGCTGAGCCTTCAAATGATGGCCAATTTGATGATGAACCAACGGTGCTTGATACCGAGGAGGTCGCATCAGCAACCGAGGGTGCAAAAATCCTGCGTCTTGACGCGTTTCGCAAAAAACAGACCTAGGCGCAAGCACCACACAACCATCCAGCCGGCGCACTCAAGGCTGCCACCGCCCTGCAAGCGACCATGTTGACCACCGATCGCATTTCCGCCCTCCTGTGACCTGGAGCCTGCGGGGCTTGCATGATAAGGCAGGATCAACACGCCGTCACAGACGGCCAACCCCAATGACCAAAGTCAAGGACCAAAACGAAATGACCAGCCGCAAAGAAACAGACACGTTCGGCGCCATTGATGTGCCGAATGACAAGTATTGGGGTGCACAGGCGCAACGTTCGTTGGGCAATTTCAAAATCGGCTGGGAAACCATGCCAGCCCCCATCGTGCGCGCACTAGGCATTGTCAAACATGCTACTGCGAGCGCCAACGTTGCCTTAAAGCGTCTTGATGCACCGCTTGGTCAAGCCATCAAGCAAGCAGCCCAAGAAGTGATCGACGGAAAATTGGATGATCATTTTCCTCTTGTGGTCTGGCAAACAGGCTCTGGCACACAATCCAACATGAATGCCAACGAGGTCATCTCCAACCGCGCAATTGAAATTCTCGGCGGAGAGATGGGGTCAAAAACACCCGTCCACCCCAACGATCACGTCAACATGAGCCAGTCGTCAAACGACACCTTCCCAACCGCCATGCATATTGCAGCGGCCCAGGAAGTGCACGACAAATTACTGCCGGCCTTGCACTACCTGCATGAAACGCTGAACAACAAAGCGCAGATCTGGGATGACATCATCAAAATTGGCCGCACGCATACTCAAGATGCCACGCCGCTGACGTTGGGCCAGGAGTTTTCTGGTTACGCAAAGCAAATGGAAAACGGCATCCATCGTGTTGAAAACACGTTGTCTGGATTGCTGGAGCTGGCACAAGGCGGCACCGCGGTTGGCACCGGGCTCAATGCGCCGATTGGCTTTGCTGAAAAGGTTGCAGAAAACGTCACCAAGCTGACTGGTCTTCCGTTTTCAACCGCACCTAACAAATTTGAAGCGTTGGCCGCCCATGATGCGATGGTATTTAGCCACGGCGCAATCACGTCGGTAGCCATGGCGCTGTTTAAGATTGCCAACGACATTCGATTTTTGGGATCAGGCCCACGCTCAGGACTTGGTGAGTTGGCGCTACCTGAAAATGAACCGGGCTCGTCCATCATGCCAGGCAAAGTGAACCCAACTCAGTGTGAAGCCATGACCCAGGTCTGTGCGCAAATCATGGGCAACAACACAACCATGACGTTTGCCGGCAGCCAGGGCCACTTTGAGCTCAATGTCTACAACCCCGTCATGGCGTATAACTTCCTGCAATCCGTGCGCTTGATGTCGGATGCCGCCATCTCGTTTGCCGACAACTGCGTCGCGGGCATAGAGCCACGCGTAGACAACATTAAAGCTGGTCTTGAGCGCTCGTTGATGTTGGTCACCGCGCTTGCACCCAAAATTGGTTACGATAACGCCGCCAAAATTGCCAAAACGGCACACCGCAATGGCACGACATTGCGCGAAGAAGCGGTCGGGGGAGGTTATGTCACCGATGAAGAATTTTCGCAGATTGTTGATCCAGCCAAGATGATCGCACCGGCATAACGTTGCAGCGATGGAGCGCGCGTGAAAAGATAGTGGTATGCCTTCTAGATTCGCGTAGCGAACAGCCGGCACCACTTTTAAGCCTATCTGGCCCTCAAACCTCTGTGGCCCCATGCGACCCTTAAAACGCTCATTCAACATCAAAGGTCATCGCACCTCGATATCTCTTGAGGCACCGTTTTGGGATGCGCTCAACGAGGCGGCCAAATCCGAAGGTGTATCACTCGCCAAGCTGGTTGAAACCATCGACGCGACGCGCCAAGCTGACGGTCTTTCAAGCGCTGTACGCATTTGGCTGTTGCACTACTACCGCCGCACAAACCCAACCCGACGCTATGATGGCGGTAGTCGGGATTGAACAGGCGCACGAAAACGACTGGCTAGAACGACATTGAGCATATTTGCGGCGAACAAAAAAGACACGCCTCACGCATGAAGCCCAGTGACGGATCCGCTTACAACTTGCGGCTGTTATTGAGACAAGGTTATGAAGTTTGGACTTTTCAAACAGACTGGGTCGCATCATGTTCATGAAAAGCAGACGTAACGCGCATCAAGACTTGACGACAAACACAGGCGATATTGCAAGAGAGGCTTCGCACGGCATAGGCACATTTGGCTGGCTCACAGGCCTTGTCTCCGCCCTTGCTCTGATCTTTTCAGGAATTAGCCTCTACGAGACTGTGCTTAAACAAGCGGAAGTTTATGCATTTGTCCCAAACACCATCGCCTACACGCGCGATCCCAACGGCAGCTTTGAGGTGTTTGTTGTTCCAGTCACTATTGCGAACACAGGTGCACGCGATGGGCTTGTATCATCCCTAAAATTAACAGTCACAAATAGCGATACCGGTGTTACCCGCACCTTTCATTCCAACTTTATTGCAGGCGACAATTACTTGTCGACAAAAGAGGACTACACAAAGGGCCTCACGCGACCCAAGAGGCCGTTTGTCCCGATTGCAGTCCCCGGGCGCACCAGTCGCTCTGATACGCTGTTATTTTACCCCGATGCATATGACAAACAGCGTGTACTTACCAAAGAGGGTTCGTTTGAATTCAAGCTTGTGGCTGAGAGCCAGGGCATCGAAAAGCTTTCGTTTTTTAGCAAACTAGGGCATAGGAAAATTAACCCGCTACACTTCACAGCAGCGCTACCGAAGGTGGCCCCTTACTTTAAGGGTCAAATCAATACGGGCTACAGCGCGCGCATGTTTGTTAAAAAAATGCCAAAGTGATTACACATCTGCGCAACCCGTCTGGGCTTTAACCTGACTTAGCATGTAACTAATAAGGGGTGATCTGGAATGGATTCCAGACATCTTTCTTAGGCGGAGGGCGCCGCTTGCGAACGCGCGGACGCGGTTTGGCCTCCGGATCCTCGCCAGGGACAGCATTGGGGTCGGTGAGGGTTGGATCAACCACATCACCGCCTTGGATTGGCAAACCATCCGGACCAACTTGCGAACTTTGTTGCTGTTCTAATAGCAATTTGCGTTCGCGTTCTGCCTGCAGACGGCGCTGCTCGGCTAAAGACCGTTCCAGCTCCTTGCGCCGTTCTTCTTCTTCCTTCGCATGCGCTTCATCGAGTCTACGCAACCGCTCTAATTCAGCGACATCCCGTTCCATCTTACGGACCGCGATTTCACGCTCCAACGCGCCTGAAGAAATACGTGGCTCCACGGTCGCCAACGCACTGAGGTCACCCACGTACAACACAGTGATCGGCGGCAGCAGCACATTATTGCTGGCGTCACCCTCTTTTGCGTCAGGTTCGCGCGCTGCGATTTTCCATTCACTGTCGAATTTCATTGCCGCCACTTCTAGGCTGGATGAAAATGTCGTTTTACCATCAGGTCCGTCAATCTCGATAGGCGCGATGGTGACAGCGCCATCTTTGAGCGTGACAGGAATGTTCAGTGAGCCCAACTTGATTTGACCTTGCTTAAGCTTGTCTCGTAGGGCTGCAATAAAGATTTCGCTGTTGATTGGACCTTGTTGGCCCATCGTTTCGCGCGCTGATTGGCGCACCTCTTTGGCGGTCAGGCCTGTCAGTGATGCATCGGCTAGAACGAGTTTGCCTTCACCGTCCAAATCTGCAGCCAGCCCCTGTGGTGCAAATGCGCGCCCCGCATAAGTGAGATCAAACACAGCCGCGTATTGAAGTGCGTCTTGCGCGCTTTCCCCGGCACCATCCTTACCTGCATTCCCGTTACCTTTTGGCTTTGGCGCTTTGCCAATTTGCATTTTCAACGTGCCATTAAGATCAACGCCAGCCGCGGCCTTTTTGATATCAAATGCAATATCCGTCACGCCACCCAGTGCTGCACCCGTCAGCTTGGTGACCGACACCGAGCCAGGAGCAACCGAAGCTTCCAAACGCGCATCTTTCAGAGACAAAGCACCATCCGAAGCAAAGGCAAAGGTATCAAAGGTTGCGGTAACATAGCCTTCCATGTTGGTAAGTGGTGATAAATCAAAATGTTCTTTTGGCCAGATCGCAGAAGAAGGTGCTTCAGTTGAAAGGGGCACGCCTGAAGGTGCGCCGGCTGTCATGGCGGCTTTCTCCACCAGGCCTTTGTGCGTCTTGGATCGAAGTGGAACTGGGCTCGGTGCGGGCGCTACCTCACTGGCTTTGATTTTCTTTGGTGCCAGAACAGAGCGCATCACACCAGGCAATGTCGCGTGGTCAACCGCCAGCTGCGCAACCAGCTTAAATGGCGCATTGGTTTGCTCGGTCAGTGAGATGAGGCCACTGACGCGACTATGATTGACGACAACGTCTTTGGCATTCAAACGCAGGGTTGCATCTTTGCGGACCACATCAAAGCGACCTTTGATCGGTTGTGCCCGGGCGCCATCACCCAACTCAAAACCCATCAGCGCCATCGCCTCGCGCACACTTTCGGCATCAAAATCAACATGACCATCAAAGGCAAATGGAGTGCCTTCTGCGAGTAAGAAATCGCCATAATAATCGAGATCCAAACCATCGGATTCGATAACCGCACGAGTCAGAAGTCCGGTAGCCGGTGTGCCCACCGCTTTGACAAACAGACGACCAGAGCGGTCTCGGCTCAGCGGGCCTCGGGTAAACGTGCGGCTATCGGAAATCAACGAGAATAGGCGTTCCGCCCTGTCATTTTCAATTGTTACTGACACCGTAACCGGCTCCGTCCGCCAAACGGGCAGGCCTTTTGAAAAATGTGCGCTGGCCACCAGACGTCCACCGCGTGCACGACCATCAAAGCGCATGTCTGTCGCTGGGTGCTTTGCGCTGCCTAGCTCAATAACACTGGCAACACGCAACGGCGCCAAAGCGGACAAACGCTGGCGCAGGACAGGATCGAGATCGCTCGCCTCCAGAAATTGCAACAACTCAGCGATAGCAATGTGAGATTTTGCGGTGATCACACCTTTAATGGTGCTGCGCCGTCCGCCGTCCCCCCCTGCATTTGAACTCTCAGACTCCGCGCCAACATCCAATTCAAGTCCGCTTTCACGCCCGAAGCGCAAAACAGGAACGGACAACTTTCCTGACGTTATATCAAGCGCACCCTCAAAATCGCGATACACATCATCACCATCAATCAGATTGAGCGCTTTTAGTTTGAGGTTCAGATCAAAGCGTGATGCAAGGCCTGCAAAACTATGAGACGCTAGTGGTCCTGACGGCTCACCGCTGGCAGGTTCACGTGCTGCGTTTTCTTCTCCTTTTTGGGCATCATCCATCAGCAACTTACGCGCAATGCCGACATTAAGTGGTTCCGGCGACAGTCGATTCCAGACAATGGTATTGCCCTCAAGATCAAGAGCAATAGAGCGCTTGGTGCCGAGTTGCATCGTGAGCGCACCTTTAAGCGGTGTGCCACCAAAATCAGCAATTGCATTGGTTAGAGCAAAACTATCTTCACTAAGATTGAGGCCGCTTTCGAGTGAGAAAGGGCCATCCGTCAGACCCGGCGCGAGCGAATCATCACCAAGTCCCCAGCGCAGAAATCTAAGAAAGCTCTGACCATCTGCGGACAACTGTCCCTTAAACCCTGGCGCTTTTCGCGACACGGAAAGTTCTCCCGAGATGGCGATTTTTCCGCCCCCGGGCACGCTGGCTTCAAATTCCTGTAACTTCAGCGGACCAGATTTTCGCAATGCAGACAATTGAATGGCGCCAAGCGCTTGTCCACCGAGTGTGGCTTGATCAAACGCAATACGCACATTGGTATCAGCCTGTTCAGGCAATGAGCGGCCGAGTGCAATCAACAACTGTCGTGCGTTTTCAAGAGGTGCCAAGTCGCCCGTGCTGATGGTGAAGCGATCAAAGTCAATCCACCGCGATCTGAGGTCAACATCAAGCGCTATTTCCTTGGCCCAACCAAGGTTGACCCTGCCGGTCATCAACTGAGGCGGGCCATCGGTCTGCAGGGCCAAGTTTATATCTTTTAATTTCAGAGCCGTGGTGTCAGCCACCAGTTTTGACTTGAGATCAAATGCAGACTTTATGATTTTGCCTATTGGCTTTTGGGCACCATCGTCATCTTGCTTTGTGTGGCGCGTTGCGGAGAGTTTTGCTGTTACATCACCATCAAACGCCGTCCGCCCATTGTGCGCGCTGATGATGCCATCAAGCACAATCCTCTGTGATTTCTCTGAGGACGTCATCGACGCTTTGAGACGCACGTCACCGTCCGAATTAGGACGCGCGGTTGCAAGATGCAACGTGCGCTCTTGGTCCTGCCACTTAAATCCGCCTTTGAACTTATAAGGTCCCTCGATTGCAAGCGCAGATAAGTTACCATTGATGTCTTCAAACCTGGTCATTTCTGCGCCAGAGGCATTGCGCAGCAGGATTTGTCCATCAATAACGTCCAGTGCTTCGAGCGCAAATCCACCTGGCAAATAGGTCATGGAACCGGTTTTGAGGCGCAAGTTTTGCCAGTTGCCACCACCCGTGTTGTTGGTGACCAATTCGATCACCGGGCGGCGCAATTCAACATGGTGTGCTTCCATCACGCCTTGAAGTAGCGGCGGCACGGACAACCACATTTTAAAGTTTTCTGCCCGGATCAAGGGGGCTCCGGATGTCGTATCGGTATCGGCAATGGAGAGTTTGTCAAAGCTGACATATGGCACCGGCAAAATGCGTAGATTGACCTCACCGCCAACACGCACGCGACGGCCGAAATATCGCGAAGCTTCCTCTTCAATAACGCCGCGGTAGCCATTCCAATCAATGAAATGCGGGGCCGCAAACAACAGCCCGAGACAGAGCGTAACTAACCCGCCAATCCAAAGCAGAAAGTTATTCACTAAGTCGTCTCCAGAATTGCAAAAGCCATAGTCCAAATCATTAAGCGATGGGCCCATTCGTAGTTGGGTTGGCCTTGGCACGCACGCACGGCACGTGAGATCTGTTTACGTGTCCAAGCAACCAGGACTTCGGTGCTGCAAAAATTATCGGAGCACATACGTCCCTCTACACCCCACACTGTACGAATTTATGGCGCTAGGGCCGCATTTACCTTAGACGTTCTGCCCGATTATTGCTACCGGAACAGGGACTAAGACGTACCAAGACCGGTATTAGTTCACGGGCACCTTTCATCCCATGACAGGAAAAGACGTAATTCAAGCTGTGAAAGATAGGCTTGTGGCTGCTCTGACCACACCCTACCTTTTCCGAAATCTACGATTTTGGCTCCGGCGCCAAGCAGCTCCAAAATCAAGACAGCTGAAAGATGAGTTTGCAACCAACATTCAACTGTTTGCAAGCGAACAGCAATTCACGCTGTGGTTGGTTGCATTAGCTCTGGGACCTGCCATCGCCTATGCCGCAATTGGCTTTAGGTTGCTGATAGGAGTCTTCCAAACACCATGGCTGTTTACTGCCGACGAGCGTATCATTGCAGCAGCTCACGCAACGCCGTGGTGGCTCCTCATCCTGGCACCGACCTGCGCCGGGATTGTTGTTGGTTGGGCCCTAGATGCCTACGTCCCAGGCAAACGCGCACACTCCGTCGCAGACGTCATTGAGGCCAAAGCGCTGAGCGACTGTCATATTGACCCAAAGACAGGGTTGCTGAGCGCGCTGCTGTCAGCATTTGCGCTCGGATTTGGCGCCAGTGCTGGCCGTGAAGGTCCGGTTGTGCATCTGGCAGCGACACTTACGTCTTGGCTACGCGACAAGTTGAATCTATCGCGAAACGCACAACGCACGCTTTTGGCTGCAGGTGTTGCTGCCGCCATTTCAGCATCGTTCAACGCACCGATTGCAGGCGTTTTGTTTGCACACGAGGTCATCTTACAGCACTACGCTTTGCGCGCGTTTGTTCCAATTGTCATTGCCAGCGCCGCAGCCGGCGTCATCGCCAGATTGCATTTCGGCAATGAGGCCGCGTTCATTATTCCAAATTTCGAAATTGTATCCAATTGGGAATTCCCCGCTTTCATGATCCTCGGCGTCGTTTGTGCGCTCGTCGCTATCCTATTTCAACTTTCAATACGTGCAACAGAGCGTGTCATGTGGAAAATTGAAATGCCGTTGTGGTTGCGCGCAGGCATCGGTGGACTTGCGGTCGGATTGATCGCTGTGTCTTTCCCCCAGATTTTAGGCGTAGGTTATGAAGCAACGGATCAGGCCCTATCTCAGCACTACTCCCTCTCTCTGTTATTGATGTTGATCGTTGCCAAAACAGCGGCCAGTTCGTTTACCCTGGCAAGTCGATTTGCAACCGGCATCTTTTCACCCTCACTTTATTTAGGGGCCATGACGGGGGCGGCATTCGGATTGATAGCAACAGCACAAGTCCCGGATGCATCGTCATCAACCAGCCTATACGCCATCCTGGGCATGGGTGGTGTTGCAGCCGCTGTGCTTAGCGCACCGATCTCAACTACGATGATTGTGTTCGAGTTGACCGGTGGGTTTAATATGGCGATTGCCTTACTGATCACGATATCCATTGCAACCGGTCTCTCGCACGCCTTTCTCGGCCAAGGCTTCTTCCATTGGCAACTTAAAAAACGCGGCTTGTTCCTCCATGAAGGAGCACATCGCGCCATCTTGCGGCGCACCCGTGTTTCGGACTTTATGACGCTTCAAGGTGAAGACGATGACGTCGAACAATTGAACTCACCGCAAGATCCATTTCTTAAACCAGACGACAACTTAGAACACGCACTTAGAGCTTTCGCCCGCGTCGGCGGAGCTGTATTGCCTGTTGTTGATCCTGAGAAAGACGGGCAGCGCATCATTGGCAAGGCTCAACGCATGGCGGCACTCCACGCCTACAATCACGCCTTAGTTGAAGCCCATGTTGAAGAGCACCGTTAAAGGCGTAGACGGCCTACTACGCTCTGCGGCGCCAAGCCCCAACCCGACTGTGGGCAAGCAAGCAGCTGGGCACAGGCGCTCGCTGACAGCCATGATATACTGAAAGCAATGAGCAAGTTACCCAAAGATTCCCAAGACTTAGGCCCTGCCGATTCGGATATGGAGGCACCTCCCTTCGACCTGCCGAATGCCGATGGCGCAGCCGATTCCCCGTTGTCTAATTCGCAACGCGCTTTAACGCGCAACGCAGCGCCTTATCTTGATGGACTTAATCCTGGACAACGCGCCGGTGTGGAAGCCATGGATGGCCCGGTCTTGGTACTCGCTGGTGCGGGGACCGGCAAAACGCGCGTGCTGACCACGCGTATTGCCCACATCCTCGCCTGCAATAAAGCCTATGGCTCGCAAATCCTCGCCGTGACCTTCACAAATAAAGCGGCACGCGAAATGAAGGAGCGGATTGGTGAATTGATTGGAGGCAATGTCGCCGCCATGCCTTGGCTTGGCACGTTTCACTCCATCGGCGTTAAAATCCTGCGCCGTCACGCTGAACTTGTCGGCTTAAAATCGGGTTTCACGATTCTCGATACTGACGACTCCATTCGGCTGCTCAAACAAGTCATCGAAGCCGCTGGTCTTGACAAAGATCGCTGGCCAGCGCGCCAACTGGCTGGTTTGATCGACAGTTGGAAGAACCGTGGTTTAACGCCGGGTAAAGTACCCCCTGGCGAGGCCTTCAGCTTTGCATCTGGAAAAGGCGCAAACCTTTATACTGACTACCAAGCACGGTTGAAAGAACTCAATGCCTGTGACTTTGGCGATCTTCTGCTTGAGTGCCTCAATCTATTCCTCAAACACCCTGACATTCTCGCCGACTACCAAAAACGCTTTCGCTACATGCTGGTTGACGAGTACCAAGACACAAACGTTGCACAATACATGTGGTTGCGACTGCTCGCCCAAGGAACCGCCAACATTTGCTGTGTTGGCGATGATGATCAATCCATCTATGGTTGGCGCGGCGCTGAAGTTGATAATATTTTACGCTTTGAAAAAGATTTCCCTGGTGCGCAGGTGATCCGTCTTGAACGAAATTATCGTTCAACCGCGCATATTCTTGCAGCCGCCTCTGGTCTCATCGCCCACAATACTGGTCGGCTCGGCAAAACACTTTTCACTGAAGACAATCCCGGTGAAAAAATATCACTTCTTGCCGTATGGGATGACCAAGAAGAAGCGCGCATGATCGCTGATGATATTGAAGCTAAAAAAGCTAAGGGCCATTCATATAATCAAATGGCCATTCTGGTCCGCGCCTCAGCACAAATGCGCGCATTTGAAGATCGCTTTGTCACCTTAGGACTGCCTTACCGTGTCATTGGGGGTCCGCGCTTTTATGAGCGTGCAGAAATCAAAGACGCTATCGCCTATCTTGATGTAACCACGAACCCATCGAACGATCTGAAATTTGAGCGCATCATCAACCAACCCAAACGCGGCATTGGTGCAGCGTCAGTTCAACGTGTGCGCGATCTTGCACGCGATAAGGGCTACACACTTACCGAAGCTGCGCGCGTGATTGTTGAAACTGAGGATCTTTCTGGCAAGGCGCGACGTTCGTTGACGAATCTCATGCAATCGTTTGAACGTTGGCGCCACTCTGTTGACACGCTAAAACACACAGAAGCAGCAGAACTCATCTTGGATGAATCTGGTTACACCGCAATGTGGCAGGCCGACAAAAGTCCACAAGCCCAAACCCGCCTAGACAACCTCAAAGAATTGATCCGCTTTATGCATGACTTCGACTCGTTGTCTGGATTCTTAGAACACGTCTCGTTGGTGATGGATGCAGAGCAGGCCAACGATGGTGATCGCGTTTCGCTAATGACCCTCCATGCCGCCAAAGGCCTAGAGTTTGACAGTGTCTATCTACCCGGTTGGGAAGAAGGCCTGTTCCCACATCAGCGCGCCCTCGATGAACAAGGCCAAGCCGGTCTCGAAGAGGAGCGCCGCCTTGCCTACGTTGGCATCACGCGGGCGCGCAAAACCCTCAAGGTCTCTTTTGCCCAAAACCGGCGCACACACGGCCTCTATCAATCTGCGGCGCCGTCGCGCTTTGTTGATGAGCTACCAAGCGCGCACGTCGACGTAGAGGAAGCTTCAAATCCGCTCGGCGGAACCTATAAGAATTTTGCTAATCGGCCGACAAACCCCTTTGGCGCCAGCCGATTTGATGATCAAGACATCTCTCAGGCGAAGCCTTATGACACGCCAGGCTGGAAACGCGCGCGCAAACGGACACAAAGCAATGCGGACTCAGCGGCGGCTGGAAAACCGCATGCGCGGCGGATGAATCAACCACCCGTCACGATTGAAGGTGAACTCATCGCGTCATCGATAGCAGAGCCTGCTGGATTTCAGGTTGGTGATCGCGTCGTGCATAAAAAATTTGGCACCGGCACCATAACCAGTGTTGATGGCAACAAGCTCACAATTGAGTTTGATCATGCAGGAGCAAAACGTGTCGTCGATAGCTTTGTTTCACGCGCCTCTTGATGTCGCCAAACTGAAAATCGTTTTTGTTTTTCCAACACGTTAAATGATTGCTGCTGCACAACAGAACGTTATACCCATTTGGAGCGCAATAATTTTGTGTTGCGCTAGCCATAATTCGACCACCTCAAAGCGTCTTTGTGAGCGCAGATCATAACATGAGGGAGGTCTTCAATGGTATTTAGTCGTAAGCAAGAACCAAGCCCAGACACGAGCACAGCAGTTGTTCCACAAAAGCGCACAGGCTATCGTTCTGTCGTCGCGCAAGCACAACATGCAGCAACACACGCAACGTCCGCTGAATCCGTAATTGGCAACGATCTTTCGATCGAAGGAGAAACCATCACAATTCGCTGCAAGGGCAGGTTGCGCGTAAATGGCGATATTGAAGCAGACTTACATTCACAGGAATTGGAAGTTGGCCGAGAAGGCCGCATAACCGGGGCAATCGCTGCTGAAACTGTCAATGTATTTGGTCAAGTCTCAGGCGCTATTCTTGGTAGCCGCGTGATTTTACACGCCACAGCAGACGTTGATGGCGATATTCACTCAAATAACTTAGCGATTGAAAGCGGTGCCAGCTTTGATGGCCGATCGCGCAAGGCACGCGAAGGTGACAACATCAGTCCGCAGCTTGTAAAGCCAGGTACTGAGACATCATCAGCACACAATGGCGCGGGCGGCGGACACCAAGTCCAACAACCACAGAGCTCTACTGCGGCTTCGCCCTTTAGCACGCAGGGCACGCCACCCCACCTGTCATCTTAAAAAGAACGAGCTTAAAAAGCCCGAGCTAACGCACGCCGCCCCTCTCTTAAGATCTACAAAAATGAGAGCGGGGCGGTAGCTAAATGCGGCCATCGGGATTGATTAGATCCCACGCACTGTTGATTTGCTTGATACGTTCTTCACGCAATAAGCGGTCACTCTCATTGCGAGCATGGTCTGGATGCCAGGTGACGCGTAGCGCATCAACAAGCTTTTTAAGAACCTGCGGTGCTGCATCTGGGTTCACACCCAACATTGCATAGGCTTCACTTGGCGATTGTGGGTGCGCAAGTTGATCTCTTGGATCAATCACACTGGCGGCTGCACTATCAGCAATACGCCGCACACGTTCCAATTCGCGCACCAGCCCGCGAAACCGAGCTGCTGATTTTTCGCTGGTCTCATGACCCAGGCGAGCTGCGTCTGCGGCAGCCTCAATGCGATAGTGAATAAGGCGCAATTCCTGATTAAGGACATCGCGCAATGGCGCGCCGTTTTTTAGTCGGGAAACAACCCCTTCGATCTGCGACAGCAGTGTTGTGATTTGATAATTCGTGCTTTCAGTTTCAGCATCCCATTGCGGCTGCGGCTCATGATCTGATTTGAATTGTTGTGCAAAATCGGCGCCCAAATCATTTGCTCGCGCAATCAGGTGCGCAAATGGCAAACGGCTCGTGACGGAAGATAATGACAAACCTGATAGTGCATGTGCCAATCCTGTTTGCAGTGGACGGCGAAACAGCACGACGCTGCCGACTGCAATCAACAGGCCAACAAGCCACAATCGGGTTGGTGTATCATTTGACGGCAACGAACCTGTCGTGAGATCACGTGCTTCAATCACGGTCACCCAACCCGCCGTCGCGGTAACCTCTTCCATTCCCGAAATGGGCGGCAACAACTCACGCGACACCGAGTAGTCATATCTTTGAGAAGTTTGCGTTAGTTTCGAAGGTCGCGGTGCCGGACCAACATCATCAAGGCTCTCTATAATCGTGCGTTTGGGCGCTTGCGGGCTTTGGGCTTCGGCAAGCGTCGCCAACCCGAGCACACAGCCCACAAAAACGATCATGGCTAAAAATATTTGATTCACGCTCAATGTGCGCACCGTTACCCCCCCAGATGCGAACCCGCCAACTACTACTCAGAGGCAAACTAGCTTCAATCGAAGAAAGGCGCTACCGGGGCAATAGGGGTTTTATTCAGTTCTATTGCACTTCTACCCACAACCAAAAACCAGCTCAACGGCACCTCACATATTCATGACACAGCTCAGTCAGCATAATTTTTCTTGTCTTTTCAGTGCATTAACAAATCAGGCACGCCTAACATCAGCGAATTTAGTTCATTCCCAGTCAAATTCTTGGCTTTCAGGCGGGTTAGGCTCGACAATGGCTGATCGAAGGACGTAGAAAAAACCGGGCTCGAGGCCTGAGGCGGCAGATGCTGCCTTTCGTTGTAAGGAGTGGATGGCAATGGCCTCAAGTGAGGTAGTCGCGCGTGACATGACAGCTATGATGTCGTCAGCGAAAGAACCCAGCACAGAAAATGCTGCCAGCACCCCCACCAATTCGGGCGTCAGCAAGCCCGTGCTTGATAGTGACACCACTCCGGAACGAGAAACATTTATCCCCGTCACCATTTCTGCATTGGTTGATCGACTGGCCGTGTCGGAAGCCTGGCCCAGTGGCGAAGCCCGCAAAGCACACCGCTTCTTTCGCTATCTTGAGTATTGGCGACGCCAAAAATACACCGCGCGCATGCTCGAATTACAACCATCCTATGAGCCATTTAGCCCGGATACAGACTTGCTGATTACGCGCAAGCATTCTGAGGATGAGCTGGAGCACATGCAAGCGCGGGTAATGAGCGAAATGCGCGCTATTCTCGCTCAGGCCAACTATACGGAAGTCGATCCGAACGATCTCAAGATCATCCTCACCAAAGATAGTCATTACGGCCTCGATCTGTTCGTTGACCTTGGTGCATTTGATGAGTGTCTACTTTTTTATCGAGGCGCCACGACCCGACGCGATACACGTCGCAGTTGGCGCAAATTCCTGCGCCGTGAAGAATTTGATGTTCCGATTTTCCAGCGCCTGTTTGTGCTTTTTAAATTGAAGCCCTACGAGGAGCGCCTACGCGAAATCATGACCAAGGAAAAACTCAACCGACGCGAGGCTGAGAAAGTCCTAAAGAAATTGAGGTCTGTGCTACCAAAGTCGGTCAGCGAGGACAGCATCTACATGAAGCTGTTTAAAAACATTCCCCGCAACGACATTGAAATGTGTTTCCCGAATACGGAAGTTCGTTTTCGTCTCTTCGATAAAGTCAAACTCGGCGTCACGGCCAGTGGTGGGCTTGGTGTTGGCGCGGTTGGTGCAGCGGGGAAACTCGCCTTGATCGCCTCAAACCCGGTGGCTGCCGCTGGCGCCGTTGCCGGCCTTGGAGCCGTTGCATTTCGCCAATTCATGAGTTTCTCCAATCAAAAGCAGCGCTACATGGTGGTGATGGCACAAAACCTTTATTTTCACTCGATGGCGGACAATCGCAGCGCCATGGTGATGTTGGCCGAGCGCGCAGCAGAAGAAGACGTCAAAGAGGAAATGCTGCTTTATTCGGTGTTGGCCAAAGAAACAGCGACACGCAAAGACCTAGACGCCATCGACGCAGCGATTGAACATTATCTGTATGAAACATTTGACGTGATCGTTGATTTTGATCTTGAAGATGCCCTGGGTCGACTGATTGATGATGGCATTGTTACCGAGCACGAAGACGGAAGGTTTGAAACGTTACCGCCTTATGATGCCAGTGAACATCTTGATGCCAAGTGGGACGTATTCCTTGACAATCTTGCTGATGTCGATGAGGCGGAAGGTGTTGAAATTGAGGGTCGCACCTCTTAAAGCCAACTCAACTGGACCCCACGGTTGCACGACATAGCTGCGAGCCATACCACTCACTATTTGAAATCGGACGCAGATGTCACAGCAAAAAATTGTCTATGAATGCGCAGAGCGTGACGCCGCCCACCGGGCAGCAAGCCTTCTTCAAGAACTGCTCATACCAACTCCCGATGCATTGACCATTTTTGAAGTACGAGAAGACGGTGGTTCAGGTGAAGTCAAAAACTGGCGAATAGAATCTTACTTCAATAATACTGAAGACACGGGCCATCTCGTAGAAACCATGGCAATGTGCCTTGATGTTTCCGCCAATAACTTCACACCAGAATCTATACCAGACAACAATTGGGTGGCGCTGTCACAGGCCGCTTTGCCGCCCGTTGAAGCGGGACGATACACGATTTACGGTAGTCACGATCAACACCGTGTGGCACGCGGACCTAATTCCATATTGATCGACGCTGGCGAGGCCTTTGGCACCGCTCATCATGCCACCACCTATGGTTGCCTTCTTGCCATTGACCACGTTACGCGAACAAGCTCGGTACAAAATGCGTTGGATTTGGGGTGCGGATCGGCCGTTCTGTCAATTGCATTGGCACGTGCAAAACCCAATGCCAGCATCATTGCCAGTGATCTTGATCCGCAATCGGTGATCGTCGCGGCTAACAATGTGCGCCAAAACGGTGCCCACACACACATCACAACAGTAACGGCCGCAGGTCTCAATCACCCTCAGTTGCGCGCCCGCACGCCCTTTGATCTGATCATCGCCAATATTCTTGCCGCCCCCTTACTCACGCTGGCGGCTGAGATCGCAGGTGCCTCACAAATTGGCGGTAAGCTTATTCTTTCTGGTATTCTCAACACACAAGCGAGTGAAGTACAGGCGCGCTATCTCGCCCATGGCTTTCAGGTGTGCTCTAAGATGAAACTCCACGGCTGGACAACGCTGACCCTTTCGCGCGCCTTGTAAGCCAACACAATAAAATGGCAGGTCCCAACGCGTCATGTTTCAGACTTTTGATTCTCCACCCGATCCCGCAGCAGCGGCTGACAAACTAACCGCAATCAGAGCCGCGATGAAATCAGCCAATGTAGACGCTTATCTTGTACCGCGCGCAGACGAACACCAAGGCGAATACGTTGCACCTCACACAGAGCGCCTAAAATGGCTTACTGGATTCTCAGGGAGCGCGGGGGCCGCTGTCATTGCAGCACGCAAGGCCGCAGTTTTTGTTGATGGTCGTTATACCGTTCAGGTCGGGCTAGAGACTGACCCCAAACTTTTTGCCTATCCCGGATTGGCCAGAACCCAGATCGCACCCTGGGCTATGGAAACGTTAAAGCGCGGCGATACACTTGGGTTTGATCCCTGGCTCGTCACCATATCTGAAGTCAAACAGTTGAAGACCGATCTCAGCAAAGCGGGCATCAAACTCAAACCAATGGCACGCAACCTGGTTGATAAAATCTGGGGCACGGAACGCCCAAAGACCGAAATAACACCTATCTCATTGCACCCACTTAAATTTGCAGGCGCAACCGCTGAACAGAAAATTTCAGACGTCCAGTGCCTCCTAAAGGAGAGCGGCGAAGATTACGCTGTCCTGACACAACCAGATTCCATCGCGTGGCTGTTTAACATTCGTGGCAGGGACATTCCTCATACACCCGTCGCACTTGCCTTTGCGCTTGTCCCCAAGAGTGGAAAGCCTGAACTTTTTATAGCACCAGAAAAGATCCCGGCCGATGTAAAACGCGCGCTCAAAGGTACTCTGAAAATAAGCGCTCCAGAGGAGTTGCGTCATCGCGTGCGCAAGCTCAAGTCTAACGGCAAGATTGCCCGCATTGATCCAGCGACAGCAGCCTATTGGTTCCACAGCACGTTGGGGTCCAACAAAGCGTATCATGTCGGTCGCGACCCGTGCCTTGGCCTTAAAGCCATTAAGAATGGCGCTGAAATCGAAGGCAGTCGCCAAGCACATGAACGCGACGGTGTGGCGCTCGTTCGATTTCTGAGCTGGCTTGAGGGCGAGATTGAAAGCAGAACGTCCCTCGATGAAATCACGGTCGTCGAAAATCTGGAGCGCTTTCGCGCCGAAACTGGCGCCCTGCAAGAAATATCATTCGACACCATTTCGGGCAGCGGACCCAATGGGGCCATCGTCCATTATCGTGTTAGCCCAAAATCGAACCGCAAGCTAAAGCGGGGCGAATTGTTGCTGGTCGATTCAGGAGCGCAATATCTCGACGGCACGACCGACATCACCCGCACGATGGCAATTGGAAGTCCGACATCGACCATGCGCCGTCACTACACCCTTGTTCTTAAAGGTCACGTTGCAATTTCTGCAGCGCGCTTTCCCAAAGGAACGCGCGGGATTGACCTCGACCCCCTTGCACGCCATGCCTTGTGGCAGCACGGCCTCGACTTTGACCATGGCACGGGCCATGGCGTTGGCAGCTACTTATCAGTACATGAAGGCCCGCAATCTATTTCGCGCGCTGGCATGGTGGCCTTGGAACCCGGCATGATCCTGTCCAACGAACCTGGGTTTTACAAGCAAGGGGCCTATGGCATTCGCATCGAGAATTTGGTTTTAGTGCGCCCGGTCGAACACGTTAAGGGGGGCGAACGCGAGATGATGTCTTTCGAGACTCTCACCCTCGCTCCCTATGATCGAACCTTAATTGATAAGGACCTTCTCACACCAATGGAAGTCGATTGGATCAACGCCTATCATAGCGACGTGCGAAAGCGCCTTACAGGCGCCTTGCCCTCCGATGCACGACTTTGGCTTAAGGGTGCCACTGAACCGCTATAACCAGATCAGGTTAGAGTTCGCCCGTTAAGAATTGCGCGCGCCCAAGACCAAACGACCAATCTTCATCGCTATTCTCAACCATCGAGAACACAACGTCTGAACTTTTAATGCCGCAGGACTTTTCAAGTTCCTCGCACATGAGTCGATAGAACTCTTTCTTTTTCTCAACGCCACGCGGCCTTGATGTCACCTGCAAAAAGACGACCTTGTCAGTGCGTGGAATATCAAGCCCCGTATCTTCAATGATCATGCGGGTTGGGTTATGCTCATGGACAATTTGATAACGGTCGCGCACGGGAACCTTGAACGCCTCAACCATGGCGCGATGTAGCGCGTCCAGCAAAGTCTTCAGCTCATCATCTGTACGGCCTTCAATCAAATCAATACGCAAAAGTGGCATTTCTTATTCCTTTTGATGTCGTCTGTAAAATCTGAAGCAGTCACATTAGTCAGTGGCAATCAGCGACAACCATTCATCTTCACTCAAGACGTCAATCTCAAGCGCTTCCGCTTTCTTCAACTTGCTGCCAGCATCACTGCCTGCAACAACATAGTCCGTTTTTTTTGAAACTGAACCTGACACTTTGGCACCCAATCGCTCGGCGCGGTCTTTGGCTTCGCTCCGTGTCATTTTTTCCAATGTTCCAGTGAATACGACCGTTTTTCCAGAGATCGGACTTTCCGACGCAACAGAGTCCAAGGGCACGGTTGTAACAGCGTCGAGAAGAGCTGAAACAATTTTAGCATTTCGCGCATTTTTAAAAAACGCAACGACCGCATCTGCTGCGGCTTCGCCAATACCATCAATACCAATGAGATCAAGGTAGGCTGTACTTTCTGGCCCATCACCAGCCGCAGTCATCGCATCCACCCAATGATCCGCACTGCCATAGACACGCGCCAAAACTCTAGCCGTTGTTTCGCCGACATGACGAATGCCGAGCGCATAGATAAATCGATCAAGCGCAATGGTGCGCCGCGCATCAATGGCGGCAAATAGCTTGGCTGCAGATTGCGCGCCCCAGCCCTCACGGTCTTTTAGCCGTGGCTCTTGCGCCTTGTCATTGTCCTCCAAAGAAAAAATATCATTTGGTGTGTGGATAAGCTTCAAATCAAAGAATGCTTCAATGTTCTTGTCACCAAGGCCATCAATATCAAATGCATTGCGTGACACGAAATGTCTCAGACGCTCAATCGTTTGTGCAGGGCAAATGAACCCACCCGTACAGCGGCGCACAACGTCTTTCTTTTCACTATCCTCATCCATGTCTTGAACAGCAGGGCTGTCACAGGCCGGACACGTTGTTGGGAATTTATAGGGTTTGGATGATTTAGGTCGCTTTTCTAAGACAACAGAAACCACTTGCGGGATCACATCGCCAGCGCGCTGGACCACAACGGTGTCACCAACGCGAACATCTTTACGTTCTATTTCATCTGCATTGTGGAGCGAAGCGTTGGAGACAACAACACCGCCAACGGTAACAGGTTCAAGTTTTGCTACCGGGGTGAGCGCTCCTGTCCGCCCAACCTGGATATCAATGTCATTGAGAACGGTGACAGCCTGTTCTGCAGCAAACTTATGCGCGATCGCCCAGCGCGGACTGCGCGAGACAAACCCTAGGCGCTCTTGCAACGCAAGATCATCAACCTTGTACACAACGCCATCAATGTCATAATCAAGGTTTGCTCTGCGTTTTTCGATGTCGGCGTAGTAGGCCAACATCTCATCTACTGTAGTAACCCGCTCCATGTCCGCATTGACCGGCAAACCCCACGCTGCAAAGGATTCACACATTGCATACTGAGTTGCTTTGGGCGCTTTGGATACTTCGCCCCATGCATACGCAAAAAACTTCAATGGTCGCTTAGCCGTGACCGCCACATCGAGCTGGCGCAACGAGCCTGCCGCTGCATTGCGCGGATTTGCAAACACCTTACCGCCAGATTTCTCTTGGCGCAGATTTAAGTCCGCGAAATCTCTCGGGCTCATGTAAATTTCACCGCGCACCTCAAGCACATCAGGAATACTGCGACCCTTCAACCTGTCAGGGATCGTATCGATGACGCGCACATTCTCTGTTACATCTTCGCCAACAGCTCCATCGCCACGCGTCGCGGCTTGAATAAACGCGCCTTTTTCATAACGTAGCGAAATCGATAGGCCGTCAATCTTGGGCTCTGCCGTCATGGCAACGATTTCATCTTCCCCAAGACCCAAAAACCGGCGCACGCGCTCAACAAAATCTGCAACGTCTTCGTCATCAAAGGCGTTTGAGAGCGAAAGCATCGCAACGGCGTGGGTAATTTTACCAAATCCAGAACCCGGCGTTGACCCGACACGCTTTGATGGACTGTCGGACCGCACGAGTTCGGGAAAAAGGGATTCTATTTCTGCATTACGCCGGCGAAGCGCATCATACTCTGCATCAGAGATGTCTGGATCATCCTCACCATGATAACGCGCATCATGATAGGCAATCTCATGCGCCAAGCGCGCAAGCTCACGCCGCGCGGCTTTCTTATCGAGCGCGTCAACCGGCGTTAGTGATTTTGATTTCGCCGCGGCCATAGCTGGCAAATCGCTCCTGAATTAGGGGTCTGAGAAATGGTTGGGCGAAACAAAATACACGTGAACCCAGGATGCACCAAGATTTGGAACACGAAGGTTGGTATAGTCGGTGATATCATTGAGGTGAAGTAGGCGCCGCAAATCTGATCTGTAAAAGCAGACAAGAAAACAGACAGGGACGCAAGTCAAAGGCTAACCGTTCTTAGGTCCACCAAGCGAGAAACTCGGGAGCGACTTCCAAGTCTTCGATATCCACGAGCCACCATCTTCACGCGGAGCAAGTCCACCAGATTGCAGCAACGCATAAGCATCCTTATACCACGGGCTTTGCGGGAAGTTATGTCCCAAGACAGCAGCCGCAGTTTGCGCTTCATTGACAACGCCCAGCGCCATGTAGCTTTCCGTCAGCCGCATCAGGGCTTCTTCAACGTGGGCCGTTGTTTGATATTTCGACACCACCGTCCTGAAGCGATTGATGGCCCCGACATGATTATTACGCTTCAGGTAGTAGCGCCCGACTTGCATCTCTGAGGCAGCCAAGGTGTCTTCTGCCAAACGAATACGGTTTTCTGCAATTTTGGCATACTTGCTGTCAGGATAGAGAGAGCGCAACTTCTTCAGCTCTTTCACAGCCTTCAGGGTCGAGGATTGGTCCCGGTTCGGCTTCTTCATTTCATCGAAGTAAGCCGAGGCAATGATGTGATGCGCAAACGGGGCATCCTTCGTCCCAGGATGCAAGCTCGTGTAGCGCTGTGCTGCAACAATTGCCTCTGGCAACTTGCCTGCTTTGTAATAACTATAAGCGGCAAGAACCATCGCGCGGCGCGCTTCAGGTGCATACGGGTGTGACCGATCCAGGTCTTCAAACTTCTTGGCAGCCTCTTGAAACTTGCCAGCCGTCATCAGCGCATCAGCCGAATTATAAATCTTTTCAGGCGGGTCTGGATTGAGCGACGTTGTAATGTCAGCAGACGCACACGCGGTGACGGCAAGACCCGTTAAGACAAACACAAATGGGCGCGCACCGCGCACCACACCTTGCTTAAGTCTATAAATTCCCCCGGCCATCCCGACGCCTATATGTTCGTGTGTTCGTGCAAACTAATATGTTGAGCTTTTTGAGCTCAAGTCTTCTCATCTCAATTCAGGGGCTTGCCCCGTCATCACAGCTTCATACGCCACTTTTCCAACGGACTCGATGCGGTATTCTAGCGAGCCGCGCGTTTCAATTCGAGCGAAAAAGCTAATTATCCCATTCAACCCGTTGTTTAGCTTTGGAATATGGTTGTTCTGGGGCTGGCAGAGGCCTGCTTCGCGCGCGATGAAGGGGCCAGATAGCCTCATAGAATTAGCATCAAGACGAATTCAGCCCACGCGAGCGCGCCGCAATCGCCGCGCACTCAAATCGTCTTGAAATCAAAGGATATGGGCAGACTTACTCGCCTGCGGCCAAAGCTGGAGCCACCTGGTAAGGCTGTGTTGCGATCGAAACATCGCGTACCCGCGGAGCTTCAACCAACGTCCAAGCTGAGCTATCAGCCAGAAGAGCCTGAACGACCAGCGAATTGAGCCGATGACCACCACGCACTGAGCGAAACGCACCAAGCAGCGGCTGGCCAGCTAAGCTCAAATCACCAACAGCATCGAGCATTTTGTGGCGCACAAACTCAAGAGGATCGCGCAGACCTTCCTTGTTCATGATTTTATCGTCGCCAATAGCAACCGTATTGTCGAGGCTTGCACCCAGCGCGAGGCCTGCTTTCCACAGTCGCTCTACATCACTCATAAAACCAAACGTACGGGCGCGAGACAATTCGTGACGGAAAATGGCTGGGTTCATCTCGAACGACAAGCGCTGCTTGCCAATCACATCACATGGGAAATCAATCTCAACGTCGAGATGGAAACCTGAGTGCGGGGTCAGTTCACCCCAACAATCACCTTCCTGAATACGGATTGGTTTCAGAACCTTGATAAATTTACGAGGCGCGTCGAGCTGGCGGATACCAACTTCGTCGATCGCCTCCACAAAGGCAGCTGAGCTGCCATCCATAATCGGAACTTCTTTGCTGTCGATCTCAATAATGCAGTTGTCGACAGACAGGCCACGCAACGCTGCCAATAGATGTTCGACGGTCGATACGGTCACACCAGCATCATCACCAATCACCGTGCACAATGTCAGATTTTTAACCTGACTTACCTGTGCCGGGATATCCGCAATGATGGATCCGCGTTTGGTGACATAAAAACGGAGCCCAGTGTCAGGTTCTGCTGGATGCAGAAGAACTGAAACTGGAGCTCCACTATGTACCCCCGTCCCCCTCAGCTCAATTTCTTGAGCTATCGTGGTCTGCCGTGCGCCGATAAAGCGATTCGACATTTTGCGCCGTCCCTCGGTCCCTAAATGGCCATGCCCACGATCGTCTAAGATCAGCGAACTGCCACCCCCATAACCTTTGTTCAAAGCCTCAGTAATTCTGTTACGTGTCAGTCTCATTGCCGCCCCCCTCGGGAGCAATGAGACCATCTGAGGTAATTCGAACACGGTCTCGAATAAACAAACGATACCTGGGTGTATGGACGACTACAAATCACGGTTTCTTACCAAGTGTTACTGTCTTGCAATCAAATTGAAAATGGCCAGGAAAGCTTCCCATTTGGTCAACTTTCTACTTTGCGATCCGACCAAAAAACATTGGTAGATCAGCATCTTGATGGCGTTCTTGAGGTTCACCTTCAGACCCTTCATAGGCCTGTTCTATACGCTGTTTAGGCGAATCATTTTGGTGTATCTCAGAACTTGATTGCAGTTCCGATTCTGAATTTGGCTTATCCACAAACGAATCACCCTTACGTCTTGTACGTCCTGTTAGGCGATCCAGGAGTGTTCGCTTGCGTGGCGCTTCGTGAGCGAACGGGTCGCTAAAACCAGGTCCGCCTGACGCCTGCCCTTGAGCTTGTTTGTGATGGTATTCCATCTGGGCGTGGGGTGGAAAATCTTCAACACTTGGCATGCGCCGACCAGCGCGTGGAATTTGCTCCGCCATCGCGGGCTGAAAGTCCTGCGACTCTGCATAATGAGACGTTGCAGGCGCATCGTATTGGGTCGCGGGCGTATGTGTATTTGGAAGCGGCGGCAAACCATCTTCAATCGTCACATCGCCTGCACCACTCCAAGCGCTTCCGCCCTCATTTGCCATTGGTGTTGGTTGGGCAGGATCAAAATCAGTTTCGCCTGCATAACGTGTGATGGGAATAGGTGGGACGGCGTCAGCAGTTGGTGGCAGATGCGGCTCACCAGGAACTGTTGGTTCCGCTTGCAAAGCTTCCGTTAAGCGCTGCTGCACATTCTGCGCGCTCTCAATCTGCATATCGGTCCGGGCCGAACCAACAGGTGTTTCGCTGTCAGCCTGTGCTGAAAACATATTTGGTGTGACGGGCATCTCAGATGGCGATAGGGGCGGAGGTGCCTTCCAGTCCAAGGGGCTTTCCGTGCCCGCACCCTTTTTCATGCCCGAGGCCACAATCGAGACCCGCACGCGATCACCAAGGCTTTGATCATACGTCGCACCAACAATAATGTTGGCATCTGGATCCACTTCTTCTCTGACCCGGCTCGCCGCTTCATCGACTTCGTAGAGCGTCAGATCAGAGCCACCTGTAATCGATAGCAACAACCCGCGCGCGCCCTCTAGCGAAACATCGTCTAACAGCGGATTTGCAATCGCCTCTTCAGCAGCAACGATGGCCCGACGCTCGCCAGCAGCTTCACCTGTGCCCATCATCGCAGAGCCCATACCACTGATCACAGTTCTGACGTCTGCAAAGTCAAGATTGATAAGACCCTCTTTGATGATCAAATCAACAATGCAGGCAACGCCTGAAAACAGAACCTGGTCGGCCAGAACAAAAGCTTCTGAGAAGGTTGTCTTTTCATTGGCAAGCCGGAACAGATTCTGGTTTGGAATAACGATCAACGTATCGACGTTGCACTTCAGCTCTGCAATGCCCGCCTCGGCAATGCGCATGCGCCGCGCACCTTCAAACTGAAACGGCTTCGTCACCACGCCAACAGTGAGAATACCCATCTCACGGGCCACAGCGGCAATCGTTGCCGCCGCACCTGTGCCCGTGCCACCGCCCATTCCTGCTGCGATAAAGACCATATTGGCACCAGAAACCTGAGCCCGAATGTCTTCAATCGCTTCTTCGGCAGCCGCCTTGCCAATCTCAGGTTTCGATCCCGCGCCAAGGCCTTCTGTCAATTCAGCGCCCAGTTGCAAGCGATGCTCAGCGCTTGATGCAGCAAGTGCTTGCGCATCCGTGTTGGCAACGACAAATTCAACGCCGTCCAAGCCAGCTGCAATCATATTATTGATGGCATTGCAGCCCGCACCACCTACACCGATCACAACGAGACGTGGTCTCAAGTCGGTGAGCTCTGGCAATTGCAACTTGATGCTCATGTCATCCTCTTGCCAATCTCGGTGGTCTAACAGCGCAGTGCGCCTGCCCTATTGGCGTAAGCTAGTGTTTCATTTCTGTCGTCGTGTGACGCAACACTGAACCGTTTTACCGTTCACTCTAGAACCCATGCTTCAACCAAGATCCAACCCGATCGATATAATTTTTTGAGCGACGCCCCCTTGGACGGCGCGTTACCGCAGGCGTGTTCAAATCTTTTGCACGCGCTTCCAACAAACCGACCGCCGTCGCAAACGCCGGCGTGGTCATGATCTTGGGGAGACCAGAAAGTGCATGAGGGCCTGCTATGCGCACACGCTTGCCCAGCACTTGCGATAAAAATGTGCCAGCGCCCACAAGCTGGCTACCACCCCCGGTAATGACAACCTGATCACCCGTATAGGGACCAACGCCGGCTTCGCTGAGGCGCGTTTCAATGCGCTTGGCAAGTCCCCCAAAACGTTGCCGAATAATACCTGAGAGCTGCGCTTTCGTCGTTTGGTTCACATCACCATCTTCCTCGCCCACCAGCGGATAGGAAAACGTCTCATGTTCATCGGATTGCGCACTAATTACAGACCCATAGAGCGCCTTGATTCGCTCAGCTTCTGCAAGCGGCGTCTGCAATGCGCGTGCAATATCGAAGGTGATGTGGTTTGCGCCCATCGCTATCGAGTCTGTGAACATGAACTCACCGTCAGAGAACACCGAAAGAGTTGTAGTGCCGCCTCCAAAATCTATGCAGGTAATCCCTAACTGGCGCTCTTCTTTAGTTGTTGTGGCAAGTCCACTTGCATAGGGGGCTGCAAACATATGGCTAGCGCGCAGATAGCAGCGCTCAATCGTCAAAAGCAGGTTTTGTATCGGTGCATCATCTGCCGTTACAGCGTGCCAATCCGCTGTGATCCGTTTTGCCGCCATACCACGCGGATCAACAACGGACTCAGAACCATCAATACGATATCCGCGATGGTTGAGGTGAATGAGGCTGCGTCCATCGTGCTTGGCATAGCCGCGACCTGCACCGTGTAGGCGCGCCAAATCATCATCGTCAACGATGCCTGAAGCAACGTCCGCACTCGCTCTAAAATTTCGAGATAAGAGTTGCCCGCACGATACCGAAACAACAATGTCATCCAGCGTAACACCCGCCATCGTTTCAGCTTGTGCAATCGTTGCGCGCGTCACCTGCTCAGCGCGATCCAAGTCCGTGATCACGCCTGCGGTTACACCGTGTGAACGCTGCTGAGCAACGCCAACAACGCGCAACTGATCTTGAGATTGCGATTGCGTCGTTGCCCAGGGCCCAACAGCTGCAATGAGGCAGGTTGTTTTCGCAGAGCCTATGTCGAGCACGCCGATAATGCGATCACCGCCAACCTTGCTCCAATGTGCGCTTGCCATGGTTGTTGCTCCCCTCAGCCCATACCTTGTTCGCGGGCACTGATTCGTGTTCCCGGGACCGTAAGCCTGATGGTGATGCGTCCAACGGCACGCAAATCAACAATGCTGCTGCCGCTTTGGATGATGTCGAGCGCCTTGTCACGGGCGAGAAATGCTTCCAGTGCGCCTGCTTCCTGACCAGTTGGCAAGTGTACTGCGCCACCTCCAACAAGTTTCAGCGTCCAGCGTCGCTCGCCAACGCGTTCTGAAACCGTAACGAAGCCTGCAACATCCGGAAACCGCTGCATGAGCGCGAACAATTCCCCAACATGAGCGGAGGCACCTTCACCTCTGAGACGTGGCAAGTGATCAAGAACCCCTGGTTCTATGGCAGACAGCACACGCCCGCCTTCATCGATCAAATAGTCCTGACCACCGCGCTGCCAAACGGCTGCTGGTCGGCGCTCTGTAACGTGAATTTTTAATTGGCCCGGATAGATACGCGAGGCTTCAACGGTTTTGATCCATGGCAAACGTTGCAGGCGTTCGCGCAGCACGGACGGCTCGAAGCTCAAAAACGAATGCATGTTGGGCAAATCTAGTGCGTCAAAGATATCGTCTTCGAAAGTGTAACTGTGTCCTGAAAGCGCAACCTGATTGATGCCAAAGCCGGTGGCTATTGCCATGCGCTCAAGGTCACCATGTAGCGCTCTGGGTGTTGCAAGTCGCGAACCACCGTCTGTTAGGATGGCAAACGTTACGATGCCCGCAAGCGCTGCACCACCAGCAATTACCAAGCGGCGCACCATCTTTTTGCGCCAACCTAGTGCACCGGTTGTAGAACGGCGGCGATCGCGCGCTTCAAAATAATCTTCCGTCAGGTAATGTGAAGCTTCAGGTGCGAGTTGGTCAACGATATGCCTTTGCGCGGATTGTGCAATCCGGGCTGGGGTTAAGTCAGTCTGTCTGTCGACCTGTCGCAACTCGCATCCTCAACAATCCAACGCACCAGCTCGCCAAATGACCAGCCCGCATGCGCCGCCAATTCCGGCACCAAAGAGGTTTCCGTCATGCCCGGTTGTGTATTCACTTCAAGGCAAATGACGGCACCGTCTGCACCGTTTGAATCATCAAACCGAAAGTCTGCGCGCGTGACCCCGCGGCAGCCCAAAGCTTGATGGGCGTTAAGGGTGTATTTCCTAACGTTTTGGTAAACATCTGGTAAAAGTTTGGCCCCGACCACGTGTCTTGAGCCGCCAGAGGCGTACTTTGCCTCAAAATCATAGAACGGACGGTCATCAGCGGGCAGAATTTCCGTCACGTCCGAAACGAAGTCGCCGATGACCGCGCAGGTCAACTCCCGCCCAGGAATGAATTGTTCGACCATCACCACATCGTCAGGCGCGCCACCGGTTGCGATCTCGCTAGAAGGTGTAGCTGCATCAGGCGGTACAATAACGACACCAAAGCTTGAGCCGTCCGCGACCGGCTTTACGACATAGGGTGGCGCTAAAACATGCGCCTGCGCTGCAGCCTGGCGTTGGCACAACTTGGCCTGTGCAACAGGAACACCTGCAGCAGCCATGATGGTTTTGGCTTGCGCCTTGTGCATCGCCACAGCGGATGGGCCAACGCCTGAGTGTGTGTATGGAACGCCAATACATTCCAAGACACCTTGAATCGTCCCATCTTCACCGATTGGCCCGTGCAAAGCGTTGAAACAAACATCCGGCGACAAATCTTTCAGGCGCGTTGCAATATCACGGTCCACATCGACAGACGTGACCTGATAGCCTTCGCCCTGAAGCGCTTTTGCAACCGCGACGCCGGATTTCAAACTGATCTCACGCTCTGAGGACCAGCCACCCATCAACACGGCGACATGTTTAAACGTACGTTTTGGCGCGGTACCAAGGTGATCAGCCACTATGCCTCTCCCACCTCTGGCAGTGGTTCAGCCAAAGCTTCGCCAACGGTGCCTCCATCTTTGGCGACACCGACGCGTTTGATCTCCCAGTCGAGGGTGATGCCAGAATTGGCCTTAACGCGCGCGCGCACGGTTTCGCCCAGGCGTTCAAGGTCTTCACCCGTTGCTGCTTGATCGTTGATCAAAAAGTTGCAGTGCATATCAGATACTTTGGCGCCACCAACCCTAAACCCACGCATACCGGCCGCATCGACCAAACGCCACGCGCTGTGACCATCCGGATTCTTAAACGTTGACCCGCCAGTGCGCTCCTTGATCGGTTGATTTTCTTCGCGATACGTCGCGACATCTTGCATTTCCGCAGAAATCTCGTCTGTCGCGCCGGCGCGACCTTGAAACAACGCCTCGGTAAAAATCCAGTCGTCTGGCACCGCGCAATGGCGATAGGTAAAACCCATGTCCGTGTTTGAAAGGACGTGAATTTCGCCGTCCGGTGAAATAGCGCGCGCCTCCAGCAAGACATCTTTGGTCTCTGTACCATGCGCGCCAGCATTCATGCGTAATGCACCGCCAATCGAGCCTGGTATGCCGCGATAAAAGGAAACTCCAGCAATCCCTGCTTCTCCAGCAGCCCGCGCAACCTTGACATCGGGTACCATAGCGCCAGCACGTAGGCGGTGCTCCTCTTCCACAGCTATCGCGCCAAACCCGCGACCAAGTCGGATCACAACACCTGGAAATCCACCATCACGTACAAGCAGATTTGAGCCAAGGCCGACGACAAAAACGGGTAACGCGCCAGCATTTTGTTTCAAGAAGTAAGCGAGATCACTTTCATCAGCAGGCGTAAATAAAACCTGCGCCGGACCACCAACGCGAAACCAGGTGATGCTGGATAAGAGCTGGTTGGCAATGAGTTTACCGCGCAGCTCTGGCATTTTTGCTCGTAGCGCTTCTGTCAGATCGTCAAACGCCATCAATACCCGCCCCCGGCGCGCATAGGGTGATCTTCAGTGAGCCATCCCGGAAGGGCATGCGCCCATTCCGTTGACACACCTGCACCAACGCAGACCACCATGTCACCGTCGCGCGCAGACGAGCGCAACACGTCAACCAACGTGCCAGTGCCATCAACAGCCGCTACAGATCGGTGCCCCGTTGCACGAATGCCTTCAGCAAGGGAATTTTGATCAATGCCCTCAATTGGAATTTCGCCAGCAGAATAAAGCGGCATTACAATCACTTGGTCAGCAGGCGCAAAGCAGGCACAAAAGTCACCAAATAAATCACGCACGCGCGAATAGCGATGAGGCTCAACAACCGCGATCACACGTCCCCGCGCGCCACTTTTTGCGGCATTCAAAACGGATAGAATTTCAACCGGATGGTGGGCATAGTCATCAAAGATGCTGACACCGTTCCAAGTTCCGGTGAGCTGGAAGCGCCGTTTGACGCCCGAGAATGACGCAAGCCCTGCTCGGATCTGATCATCTGGAATAGCAACTTCAGTGGCAACCGCAACAGCCGCCAAAGCATTCAGCACATTATGCTCGCCTAAGAAGGGCAGCCGCCAACCTTGTGCAACACGTGCACCACCCAGCACACGGTCACTCATCTGAAAATCAAAGTTGGAGAAATGGCCGTCGGCTTGCAAGTCCGTGAGACGGAGGTCTGCATCTTCGCTGACACCGTATGTCAATAGACGGCGGCCATCACGACGCAGCCCTAAGACTTCAATCATTTTGCGTGCCACAGGGTGGTCAACACATGCCACCGCCAATCCATAGAATGGAATGTTTTTGAAAAACGCTGCGTACTCGCGGTGCATATTATCGACGCTCTTAAAGTAATCGAGATGCTCAGGATCAATGTTGGTCACAACACCAATTTGTGTTGGCAGTCGTGTAAACGTACCATCGCTTTCATCGGCTTCGACCAACATCCAATCGCCTTTGCCAAGGCGCGCGTTGGAACCCCAGTCGTTGATAATGCCGCCGGTGATCACTGTTGGGTCGAGCCCGGCTGCTTCAAACACGTGCGATGCCAGAGACGACGTCGTGGTTTTGCCATGCGTTCCGGTGATAGAAACGGTTGCATAGAGGCGCATCAACTCCGCAAGAATTTCTGCCCGACGAATAATCGTGAGTTTTTTCTTGCGCGCAGCCTCAAGTTCAGGATTGTCGGATTTCACAGCCGTTGAAATCACCACACATTGCGCGCCGATCAGATTCACGGGGTCATGGCCGATAAAAATGCGAATACCTTTGGCGCGCAAACGCTGTACGTTGGCTGAATCTTTTTGATCCGAGCCTTGAACCTTAAACCCTTTCGCCATCAGAATTTCCGCGATGGCACTCATACCAATGCCGCCGATCCCGATGATATGAAAGTGCCTGGCGTCGCGAGGCATCTGCATGGTCGTTCAATCCTATTCCGTGCGTCGCAGACTTCGTTAGCCGCAAACGTTTAAGTTCGTAACGCTAGGTGATGGTGTCGTTTGCCGCACCGGAGCCCACCACCATCTCTTGCACAAGATCTGCCAACGCACCGACGGCTTCAGGGTTGCCCATAGTTCTGGCAGCCTGCTGCGCGTGTTGAAGCAGGTTTGGCTGGTTTGCCAGACGGGCAACCTCTTTGGCAATGCGATCTGCTGATAAATCCTTCTGTTCGATACACCAAGCCGCGCCTGATTCGGCAAGCTGCCTGGCATTTTCCAACTGATCGTTATCCAAAGACCCTGGCAAAGGCACCAATATGGCGGGCCGGCCAATCACTGCCAGTTCAGCAACCGTAGAGGCCCCTGCCCGCGCCATCACCAGATGCGCTTTCGCAATCAACTCGGGGAGGTTAGGGAAAAACGTCGCGACCTCAGCATTTATACCGGCCGCCTCATAGGCTGTCCTAACCCGCGCGACATCTTCGTCGCGGGCTTGCTGAACCACGATTAAACGGCGCAAAAGATCTTGGTCTAAGCTGGCCAGGGCTTGTGGCACGGCATCGGATAGGAAGCGCGCACCCTGACTCCCTCCAAACACCACCATGTGAAATGGCGCGTCACTTGAAAGATTTGGAAACGGAAGTTGCGCGGCCTGCAAAACAGCGCCACGCACCGGATTACCCGTCACGCGGACTTTGCGCTCAGCACTTTCGTCAAGCAACTTGGTGTGCGCAAACGTTGTTGCAATATAGTCAACGCGGGATGACAACATTTTGTTGGCCCGTCCAAGCACTGCGTTTTGCTCATGAACCGCCGTTGGAATCCCACGCATGCGTGCAGCAAGAAGAGGTGGGAATGTCGGATAGCCGCCAAACCCAATCACCGCTCTTGGTTTCAGGTTGCCGAGAATGCGGTATGCGACTGCAAGGCCACGCGCAAGTGCTGTTGCAGTTTTAGCAAGCGCAATAGGTGACTTTCCACGCACCGTAGCTGACGGAATTTGATACACCCTACGGGCAGGAAATCCACCTCCATAGCGATCACCGCGCATATCCGTCGCAAGGTCGACAATGAGTCCACGTGATGCCAGTTCTTCCGCCAACGCAAAGGCAGGAAACAAATGGCCTGCTGTGCCACCAGCGGCCAATAGGACTGATTTTTCTTCACTCATGACTATATCCGATGAGGTTCATAGGCACCGGCAGATACAGAGGGTGCACGAATGTGTGCAAGGTTGGGCCGCCGGCGCGTCAGCGCCAACAACATGCCAACAGTGATGGAAATGGCAATCATCGAAGACCCCCCGGATGATATGAACGGCAACGTCATCCCCTTGGCTGGCAACAACCCGATATTGACACCCATGTTGATATAGGCCTGAAGCGCAAACAGCAAAGCCAGCCCGATCACCGCAAATCGTATAGATCCATCTGGTTCGTGACGCACGCGTTGAAAAGCGCGAATTACAATAAACGTAAACGCAAACAATAACGCCAAGCAGGCGATGACCCCATATTCCTCTGCAACAACAGCGAAAATGAAGTCCGTGTGAGCATCCGGCAAAACCGTTTTGATCGTGCCTTCCCCAGGTCCCCGCCCAAAAAAGCCGCCTTCGGTAAAGCTTTGCATGGCGCGGTCAACTTGGCTGTGATCGCCAGGATTTGGGTTCAAGAACTTCTCAACGCGATATTGAACATGCGGAAAAGTAGCGTATGCGACCGCCAACCCAACCAGCCCCAGCGCTGCAATGATGACGCCACCGATCAGCGGTTGACCAGAGACAAAGTAAAGCGCGCCCCAGACCATGGACACCAGCACCGTCTGGCCAACATCTGGCTGCAACACCAGGAGCGTGCACAGCACGATCGCCAATCCGATCGACAACGTCAGCGCCGGCATGTCTTTGGCCACATGGGTTTGAGATAACAACCAGGCCGTGATCACAACAAACGCTGGCTTGGCAATTTCTGAGGGTTGAAAGGAAAAACCAAACAGCAACAACCACCGCTTCGCACCATTGATTTCATGGCCATTCCAATGAATATAAATCAATGCAACGAGCGCCAATGCAAGCAGTGCCACCGAGAGACGCCGGATCATTTGCGGCACAAGAAACGAGACCGACAACATGACACCCATCCCCACAGCAGAAAATAAAATGTGGCGCTTGACAAAATAGTAGGCCGGCAAACCCTTAGCCACAGCAACCGACGGGCTTGCCGCCAATGACAAGACGATGCCCGCTGCCATGATTGCTGCCACGGCTGCAAGAAGCGCATGATCGACAGTGAACCACCATCCGGCAAGCCGACTTTGATCTGCCCGTGACACCCTCATGTGGTGTCTCCCAGCATTTCAACATCAGACAGGGCAGCGACAAGTTCCGTGAAATGCGCACCACGCACTTCAAAGTTGCGGTAGTGATCAAAAGAAGCGCATGCCGGTGACAGCAAAACAACGGGGTTTTTTGCCTTGCTTAGCGCTGCCTCTTTGGCTGCCATCTGTACAGCCGCGTCCATTGTCGCCGCGTTCACAAATGGCGCACGTCCTGACAAGGTCTTTGAAAAATCGTCTGCTGCCTCGCCAATCAAATAGGCTTTGGAAATGCGCGGAAACAATGGCGTCAACGCTTCAATGCCATCCTCTTTTGCGCGCCCCCCTGCAATCCAATAAATGTCGCCCGAAAAACTCGACAGTGCTTTTTCCGCACTTTCTGCATTGGTCGCCTTCGAGTCGTTGACGAACACAACCCGTTCACGCCGTGCAATTTGTTGCAAGCGATGAGCAAGACCCGGAAACGATTTCAGGCCATCTGCAATCCGCGCTGGACGCCACAACTTCTCAGCAAGGTTAGGATGGGCCCGAGCACATTGATCTGCAAGTGCACGTGCTGCAAGGACTGCGGCTAGTGCATTTTCAACATTATGCGCACCGCGCAACCCTGCAACACCATCAAGGTTTGCGATCTCTTCGCTTTTCCCGATGCCATCTTTAACCGTGTGCACAAACAAACTTGAACCAATCGCATAACCACGCGGGACAACCGAGGTGCCTTTGCCTTTGGTAAACGCATAGAGCCGCTCAGGTGGCGTTATGGTTTCAGCAATGTCTTTGGTAAAGGCATCATCCACACATATACATGCTGCCTTTGCCCCTTGCACAAGCCGCGCTTTAACGCGCGCATAGTTTTCAATCGTACCATGACGATCGAGATGGTCCGGAGTCACATTGAGAAGTACACCAACAGTTGGTTGCAACGTGGGAGTTAGATCAATCTGATACGACGACATCTCAACCACATGAATGCGATTGTCGGCAGCCGGTTCAAGCGACAACACAGCTTTACCTATATTGCCACCCATTGAGACCTGACAGCCAAGAGCGCGCAGAATATGTGCCGTGAGGGCTGTGGTGGTTGATTTGCCATTTGTGCCAGTGATAGCGATAAACGGCGCATCGGGGCAGTCAATTGCCCGCTGGCGCACAAACAATTCAACATCGCCAATAATTTCAACACCTGCCGCCTGAGCTTTCTTAACGCTCCAATGTGGCTCCGGATGGGTGAGCGGTACTCCAGGCGCCACAACAAAACTGTCAAAACCTGACCAGTCTGCATGATTGAGATCCGTGACATTTAAGCCCGCTCGGCGCGCGGTCTCTTGTGCGTGTGAATTATCATCCCAGGCGACGACGTTCGCACCACCTGCTATCAACGCCTCAGCGGCAGCAACGCCCGAGCCACCCAGCCCAAACACAGCGACCGATTTGCTTTGAAATGAGGTCAATCGAATCATGGGGCGGACTTTAAGCGATCAACGCCTCATCTAAAACCACATCCATGCATCAGGAGGACGAGATTCGACCAACAATTTAGCGCAACTTGAGCGAAGCCAGCCCAATGAGAGCCAAGACGAAGGAGATGATCCAGAACCGGACAACGACTGTACTTTCCTGCCAGCCTTTTTGCTCATAGTGGTGATGCAGTGGCGCCATTCGGAATACGCGCTTCCCAGTGAGCTTGTACGAGGCAACCTGAATAATGACGGATAGGGTTTCCAACACGAACAGTCCGCCAACGATGGCGAGCACAATTTCGTGCTTTGTCGCAACGGCAATGGAACCAAGTCCCCCACCAAGAGCCAATGAACCCGTATCACCCATAAAGATCATGGCAGGTGGAGCATTGAACCATAAGAAGCCAAGTCCAGCGCCAATCAGCGCGCCGCAAATGACTGCCAACTCACCGGTACCTGCAACGTAGTGTATTTGCAGGTACGAGGCGAACTTCACGTTACCAATGAGATAGGCAATCAAGCCGAATGTTCCTGCCGCAATCATCACCGGCACAATAGCAAGGCCATCAAGACCGTCGGTTAAGTTGACAGCATTACCTGCGCCGGAAATGACGAAAGCGCCGACAAAGATGAAGAACAGTCCAAGCGACCAGACGACATCTTTAAAAAATGGGATTGCTAATTTGTCCGCAAGATCGGGTGGACCTATCTGCATCAAAGCATAGGTTGCAAGCACAGCGATCAGGAACTCAAGACCCAATCTGACCCTACCCCCAAAACCAGCTGAGGTTTGCTTCTTGAGTTTGAGATAATCATCATAAAACCCGATAGCGCCGTAAGACAGAATAACCGCCAACACCACCCAGACATATTGATTGGAAAGGTCAGCCCACAGCAACGTTGCAATGGCGACGCTTGCCAAAATCATCAATCCGCCCATGGTCGGGGTGCCAACCTTGGCAAAATGGGTTTCAGGCCCGTCGTCTCGGATTGGTTGACCCTTGCCTTGCTTCACACGTAGCAAGGCGATGATGCCTGGGCCAAACAGCATAACAAACAGCAACGCGGTAAAAATCGCGCCACCTGTACGGAAGGTGATGTAGCGAAAAACGTTGAGCGGACCAATCTGGTCACTGAAATTGATGAGCTCGTAGAGCATCTACTTCCCCCTCAGGCACCCAATCGGCGCGTCTTAGAGCAAGCCTCGCGTTTCATCCAACACAGACAAGTTGCTCTAACTCTTTGAAGTCGGTCAAATTATCCGCCTTCAATCAGGATTGATTTAGGGCGGTTTGGTCTAGCGCTCCCTACCACGAGGTTTCAGCAAGTGAAACCATGGTCAGCACCAAAATCCAACTAATCACTAAACTTGTTGCGAATTGCGGCCAGAACGTGTGCCATCCGCGAGCCGAGCGAGCCTTTGATCATCACCACGTCGCCGGGGTGCAGTGCTGCAACGACAGCGTCAGCAATATCTTCCACATCATTGGCCCAGGCGCCGCGCGTGGCGTCGGGCAACTGCTCAAAAAGCTTTTGCATATGAGGGCCAGACAAAAAGACCAGGTCAATCGCCGCCGTTTCTACACTCTCACTCAAACCAGCATGCAATGCGTCACTGTCTGCGCCAAGCTCCAACATATCACCAAGAATCGCCAGACGCCGCCGGTGTTCATCACGCGGGACGTCACCAAGGACACTAAGAGCTGCCCGCATGGAGGCCGGATTAGCATTGTAGGATTCATCAATCACAAGGACCTCACCGCCAGGAACTTTGAGCAACTCGCGCGCGCCCCGTCCTGCAACTGGCTTAAGCCCAGACAATGCCTTGGCGCCTTTCATCACATCACGCCCGGATGCGTGCAAGGCGGCGATCACCGCCAGAGAATTTTGCGCAACGTGGACACCTGGTATTTCAAGCGCGTAGGAAATGTCATGATCTCCAACCGTCGCTGACACGTGACCGCCTGATCCTTGTACGGTGTAGTCGTCAAGATGCACATCTGCGTCTGCTGCGCGGCCGAAAGACAATACTTGCGCATTGACCCTCGTGGCACGGTCTCGAAGCAAGGAGAAGTAGGCATTGTCCGCATTGAGTACAGCGATGCCGCCGGGTTCCAGACCATAAAATATTTCGGCTTTGGCCTCTGCAATCTGCTCAACTGAGCTGAAGAACTCCAAATGCACCGGCTCAACCGTTGTGATGATCGCAATTTGCGGACTCACCATTTTGGCCAGAGGTGTAATCTCACCTGGGTGGTTCATGCCGATTTCATAGATCGCAGCGTCAACATCCCGTGGTGTCGTGGCCAGCGTCAGCGGCACACCCCAATGATTGTTAAAGGACTTTGCAGCAGCATGCGTTTTTCCAACTGCAGAAAAACACGCGCGCAGCATATCCTTTGTACCTGTTTTACCGACACTTCCTGTGACGGCAATGACGACAGCATCAGGCTTGAGACGTCGGCGGGCTTCACGCGCAAGGTCTTCAAGAGCGGTCAGAGGATCGCTAACGCGGATCAGGGTGGCATCTGCATTGGGCAACTGAACATTGCGCGAAACCAGCGCTGCTGCCGCGCCCTTGTCAAACGCACCAGCAACAAAGTCATGGCCGTCGCGTTTGTCACTCAGCGGTACAAACAAGTCGCCTGATTGAATCGTGCGTGTATCAATTGATATGCCCGTAACAGCGCGCGTTGCAGGGCCTTTAACCCGTCCGCCCGTCGCTTTTACGATTTCATCGATGGTCCACAACGGCTCGGTCATCCAGCAAACATCTCCATGGCTGCTTTGATTTCGTCATGATCTGAAAATGGAATGACCTCGTTTCCGACAATCTGACCTGTCTCATGCCCCTTACCAGCGACAAGCACAACGTCGCCAGCACGGCTCATCTCAACCGCATGGCGGATTGCAGTGCGCCGATCTCCAATTTCAACGACACCGGCAAGCCCCGCGCCTACTTCAGCGCGTATTTGGCCTGCATCTTCTGAGCGTGGGTTATCATCCGTGATGATAACAACATCGGCACCGTCATGGGCAATCCGGCCCATAAGTGGGCGTTTGCCTTTGTCGCGATCGCCACCGCAGCCAAACACGACAATCAACCGTCCCGCTGCAAACGGACGACAGGCACGTAGCGCGGCATCAAGAGCCTCCGGCTTGTGCGCATAGTCGACGACCATCAACGCGTCTTTGACATCTCCGACGATTTCCAAGCGACCCGGGACACCGACCAGTTTGCCAAGGGCTGCCGCTATGGCATCCGGGGCAACCTCGATAGCACGTGCGAGACCTGCTGCAACAAGCACATTGCTGACCTGATAGTCACCCACGAGACCAAGGCGCACGGTATAATCGTGACCGTCAATCGAAAGAGACAGAACCTGCGCAAAGCCCTCACGCGTCACGCTGTTTAAGCGGACACGCCCAGCATTCAACCCAACATCAATCAGACGTTGTCCGCGCGCTTTAGCAATATCGATCACGCGTCGCGACACAGCATCATCGACATTAACAACCGCCACGCCATCAGGCGGCAAAAGCTCAGTGAACAAACGCAGCTTGGCGTTGAGATATGCCTCGACGTCAGGGTGATAGTCGAGATGATCACGCCCAAGGTTGGTAAAGGCTGCAGCCTTCAAACCAACGCCGTCCAGGCGATATTGATCAAGACCATGTGACGAGGCCTCCATCGCCAAATGATCAATGCCCGAGGTTGCCAAATGACGTAGCATCTTGTGCAAGGTCACAGGGTCTGGCGTCGTAAGCGAACCATAGCGCGCATCTTGAGCAGTAACGACACCAATGGTCCCAATCGAGGCTGCACAGCGGCCCGCATTCAGCAAGATCTGGCGGGTAAAATCAGCAACCGACGTTTTACCACTGGTGCCTGTGACGGCCACTACGGTTTCAGGTTGCGGAGCATAAAACTTTGCCGCCAGTTGAGCCAACACTTGGCGCGGGTTTTGAGCCCTGAGCACGGGCACCTTAATACCATCCGGCACGCGCGTTTCCTGACCCGTCAGGATTGCACACACCCCTTTGTCAACGGCATCAGATATAAACCGCGCCCCGTCAGCAGCACTGCCGGCAAGCGCTGCAAACACCTCACCGGTTTTGATCGTACGACTATCAAGCGATACACCCGTAACATGACATTCGGGTATCGATTGGCTTGAGAGTTCAGTGTCTGAAATAAGTGTGGCGAGCCGCATTGGACCTCGTAGCGCGCAAGATTGACATGAGTGGTTCTTATGAGCCACGGCGCACGCCGTCAAACCCTAGATCAAACCACGTTAAATCAGACGCGATTTTCGGCGGATAATTTGTTCTACTTAAACGCGTTAGAGCAACCTGCGGTATGGCACTAGCAGGACCATAAATCGTGCCTGCTTTACTTTTTGAGCACGGCAAGCGCGCGTCGTGGCGCAACATTAAGCAGGGGAGCGATGCGCTCAATCACACGCGCCGTGGTTGGCGCTGCATTGCGGCTCGCTGTAATGTTCCCACCAGAAGCGCGATTTCCTGTTGGCTCAAAGATTGAAACCAATACCACATAGCGCGGCTGATCCATGGGAAAGGCGCTAAAGAATGAGGAGATGACCGTTTTCTTTTTGTATCCCCCTCGGCCTGCGACTTCGGCCGTCCCGGTCTTTCCACCCACACGGTAGCCCGGCACATTGGCGTGCCGTCCGGTACCTGCTCCATCCTTTACATTCAAACGCATCAACTTGCGCATCGTTCGACTTGTTGCTTCAGACAAGACCCGTTGACCATCACGTGGACCAACCGTTCCTTGGCGCAAAAACGTCGGGCGGTGATAGCGACCACCATTGACAAGCGCTGCTCCTGCGGCTGCAAACTGCAAAGGCGAAACGGCGATGCCGTGTCCGAATGAAATGGTGATCTGTTGAATACGTTGCCAGACCTCAGGTGACTGCGGCGCGGCAACGAGACCGGCTTCTGTTTTTATGGGGCCTAACAACCGAAACGTTTCAAGAAACCGCTTGTGGCGCTCAGGTCCCGCCGCCAACGACAACAAACCTGCACCAACATTAGACGAGTGGGTAAAAATTTCTGTGACACTCAACGGACGACCCGAACCGTGACCATCGCGAATGGTGTGACGACCATCGACCAACGGTTTTGAAACATCAAGACGGGTCTTTGCTGTGACAAGACCTGCTTCCAGCGCCATAGCAACCGTGAACGCCTTGAATATTGAGCCAAGTTCATAGGTGCCGCCGGTGACGCGATCCTGGCGTTCAGGCTCCTGCAATTGAGCTGGCTGCATCGGGTCAACGCCGGGCAACGAAGCCGCCGCCATGACTTCACCAGTCTCAACATCCAGCACGACCCCCGAAGCCCCTTTGGCTTGATAGCGACGCATCGCGCTTTTGAGTTCATCCTGCAAAGCATGCTGCACACCCAGATCAAGCGAGGTTTGTACTGGTGCTTTACGCGAAAGAGCCGTACCAAGAACAGGATCAGCGCCGACCTCGGTGTCAATGTACTGCTCAAGCCCAGCCACGCCTTTATTGTCGACATTGACAGCACCCAACACATGGCCAGCGAGTTTCCCCGCTGGATAGGCACGTTTCAGCTCGTTCTTAAAACTCAGGCCTGGAAATCCAAGATTATGAATGTGTTGCGCAATGGTTGGGGAAACGCCACGACGCACCCATACAAAGCGCCGCGATCGATCTGATAAATCGGCACGCAGTTTCGGACCGTTAAGATCAGGCATTAAGTTTGTCAGCTGCTCGACAACCGCATTGTGATCCAAAATGCGCGAGGGATCTGCATACAGAGATGGCAAGCTGACATCCGTTGCCAACAAGCGCCCACGCCGGTCAACAATATCTGGTCGCGCAAAACTATTTGCAATGGGGTTGGAAATCGCAATTGTAAGACCGGTTCGGCCAACCCAGGCAAGGCGTACGAGTTGACCTGCAATCGCGGTTGACATCACGACGACCGACAATGTTATTGCCGCAGACCGCAACCTCTTTTTTGGCTCACTACCCGACCTCTGCCACGACACTGTTTCGCGCCGTTTTGGCAGACCTGGCGTAATGATGACCGGTCTGCGTGATTGGGTCATCGACGATCCACCGATCCGGTAGCGACGGGATTGGTGGCAAGGGGCAAGGTGACGACCTGGCGCTCATCAAGCGGCTTCAGGCCTTGCGCGCGTGCCAGTGGCTCAATGCGTTCAGGGCGCGCCAAATGTGCCCGTTCCGCTTTCAGAACCGCGATATCACCACGCACAGATTCAGCAAACTGCTCCTGCGCCTGCACCTTGGCTTCAAGGAGTCGGGATTCATAATTTAAGCTGTAGAGAAGAAAAGCACTGGCAATCGCCAAGAACAGGGCCGATACCGACAACATACGCATTACAAACGCTCCACACGATCAACGTGGCTCGGCGGCATTACCGGGTCACAAACACGGGAGAGGATGGTTAAGACGCTGCTAGATTTGCTGGCGTGTTTGTCCGCTCCGCGATGCGTAACCGTGCCGAGCGTGCACGTGGGTTCACATCTAATTCACCTTTAGAAGGTGTTAACGGGCGAGGGTTAACAATTCGAAAATAAGGTTCAGACAATTGTATCGATTGCATCGGCAAGTGGCGTGATGGGCCAGGTGTCTTCCCCGCCCGCTCGGTCAAAAACCGTTTCACAATTCGGTCCTCAAGACTGTGAAATGAGACCACCGCCAAGCGGCCTCCTGGCTTCAGGACCTGCTCGGCTGCCACCAGTCCGTGGCGCAACTCGCCGAGTTCATCGTTCACAAAAATACGCAGCGCCTGAAACGTGCGCGTTGCTGGGTGCTTTTGATCCCCACCACGTTGACCAAGAACGCGACCCACAACGCTTGCCAAATCGAGCGTGGTCTTAAATGGTTTGTCTAAACGTCTTTGGACCACGGCTTTGGCAATGGCGCGCGAGCGACGTTCTTCACCAAAGTCATACAGAATATTGGCAAGTTCGGTTTCATCAAATGTATTGACCACATCTGCCGCTGACGGCCCGCGTTCCAAGCGACCACTGTCTTCCGCGTCAAGGCCGCCCGTTTTGGCTGGCGCAAACATGCGCATATCCAATGGACCATCTTGTGCGAACGAAAATCCACGCTCTGCTTGATCAAGCTGCATGGATGAGACACCAAGATCAAACACCACACCGTCGACTGGCGCCAGACCACGCTCAGCCACAACGTCAGACATGTCGCTAAACGGCGCCAACACCAAACTCAGCCTTGGTGTGTAGTGCGTGACACGCGTTTGACCTGCTTGAACGGCTGACGGGTCGCGATCAAGTGCCAGCACATCGCAACGGGCCGCATCCAATAGCGCGGAGGAATATCCGCCCGCACCAAATGTTGCGTCGATATAGGTTGCCCCATCAGTGGGCTTTAGCGCCTCTAAGACTTCGGAAAGCAGCACGGGAATGTGCGGCGGGCCGTGACGACCGGGCGTTGCCTCGGAGTCTGCTGCCGCTGTCATTCCCGTGCTCCTCCGTCACGGCTCCCAGTTGGGTTGCCGCTCCCCGCGCCGAACAAGGTCCGGTGTTGTTTGGCTTTTTCGCGCGCCTGCTTGTGGCGATCTTGGAAGGTCTCTGGGTGCCACATCTGGAACTTGTCGCCAAGGCCGACAAATGTGACTTGGGTTTCAAGGTTGGCATGGGTGCGCAGGCTTTGAGGAAGGATGATACGTCCATCGCCATCGATGGAGAGAACGTGGACGTCGCCGTAGAGCGCGACAGACAATTCATCGCGCTCGTCCGAATAGTCCGGCAAGCCCTGGAGAAGCCCGTCGATCTTTTGCGCAAGTCTCTCCCCGCCCCCATCAAGGGCAGCAGCGTCGAGCGAGGGGTAGCAATAGATACCACCGCTGTAGCCATCATTTTCAAGGACGGAGCGGAACGGGGCTGGGATTGAGACCCGGCCTTTGGCGTCAATCTTATTGGTGTACGTCGAGACAAAACGGTCCATTCCCTCTTTTGTCCTCACCTCTACGCCAACTCAGGTTTGCCCGCATGACACACGCGACCTGCAACACATCACACCCAGGAGATACCTCCTGAAAAAGAGACGGGCCGTGACTGTCGCTCTGCCAGGTCCCTCTAATCTGGCGCGCGGGGCAGTCACGGTCCAAAGCCCAGTGCAGTTGGGCTATTATGGGATTCCATGGATTTTTATGGAAGTCAATGGAATCTGGATGTATTCCAGTGGAAAAGGCCGGAATGACCGCGCCCGCAGCGCATTGGATTGATCTCCCCACGCGGGCAGATATCGTCACCTCCCAACCCGGCGGGCCCGAAGATTTGTGTGTCGCGCAACGGTGTGTCCGGGGAGCTGAGCAGCGGCGCCTTATTGTTGGATTTTTCGATTCACGCTGCACATGGAAGGATGTGCACCGATCTCAAACATCAGCCGGTGCGGCCCCAACACCGGCTTGCCGAGTGTTGGGCAGCAAAAAACTCTACTCCGCCGGTGAACGGCCAGGCTAATTCAATTTAAACGAGAGGACGATGCGCGCTGACCAAATTTCAGGATCGATGTCGACTGTTCCAGCGCTCCGAGATCTAAAGTTGCGGAACCTTTGGCAATCGCTGCCCTTAGGGCCCTTACACCCGTGCTCGAAAACGCGCCCCGCCACAGACCGGGTTGCTGTATCTGCATACCGCAATGTCTGTGAGTTGAGATCGGTATATCTGCCTTCGAGCTTCAATGACCAGACATTAGAAAGTTTGACTTCCGTGCCGACGCCAAGCGTTAGCCCCTCAAACTGATCTGGCAATGCATGTTGAACAGCAGGAAACCGTCGTCCCCTGATCGTCGCGATTGTGAATGACGGGTCATCAAAATTGACTTCACTATAGCCGGCAAGCACATAAACGAGCGTACTACGGTCGAGCGATAGGAGGCCGGCACGACCACCAATCGTCCAGGAGTAGTCATGTTCCATTTCACCATATAGCGAGGTTCTATTGCGACGGCGTCGGTTGGTCGAGGTTGCAGAAAAGCTGCCTTCAGCGCTCGACACATCGACATCGGCGAATAGACCAAGAACAATTCCCGGCACCGGCTCAAAGTCAGCGCCGACACCAATCGTTCCTAAGACTCCGATGTCACTGTCAAAGTTTGAAAAAATATCATTGCGAATTGGGCGGCGCGGTCGAAAACGTCTTGTACGACACTTGCCGCGCCTTTTTCCTGTATCTGGGATCGCGACACACGTATCTCTCCGAGAATGCCGCGTCCTATCCGAGACGGAAATATCTCCATCAATCCAACTTCCGCCAACACCGCCGTAGACGGAAAAGCCAGTCCAGTTCCAGTTTATTTCCTGAGCGTGCACCGGTCCAGGACTTGCGATCATTGCAGCGCCTATAGATAGAATCGCAGCAACAGTGTTCGTGACAGCAGTTTTACGCAACATGGTATCCGGCCCCCACGCCAGTACGCAAAGAGACAATTGGAGGTTGCCCTCCCTGAGTTTTCCCGCTGATGGATGCGATCGTGTTCGATCGTCTTTTGGCGCGCCGCCCCGGAGCACATTGGCAGCTCAGGTGAGCTACAATCCCGCTGAACGCGCATTGCAATTGCTCTTGCAATTTGCAATGAACGCAGCGCCGTTCTGCCTGCACATCGACTGATCAGAACCAGACCGTGCGCAAGCGCCACATTTCCCCGCTGATTTGGAATTTAGACACGCGCCCTCAGTTGAGCGAAGAACGCTCAACACGCGCAAGCGAATGGACTCTGCCGCGAGCCTTCGCTTAATAACCACCCCACTTTAGATTGCCGCAGCTCCTGCGCCCATTCAGGAGACGTCACGAGCAGCACCGCTCGTAAACTGAAGACGTGCCGCACGTCTTCACCATGTTTGCTGCAGTTGCTGCAACAAACACCTGCAAACCGCTTTAAAACAGCGTTCTTTACAGGTGTGCTAACTAGACAGCAGACAGATTTGCCTCACAAGAGGATTAGAGTTTCTTTTGCTGGTTTAAAACCGAGTTGTGTCATTGCAGCCTCAGCGCTCGACGTGAACTAGTCCGCTTCGGGTCATGTATGGACGTCAACACCAGCCGAGTGCGGTTTCCGCATCCACACGAAGAGCAAACCTCTAGCGCAGCGCGCCATAAGGTCCGCTCGGGGCGACAAGCGGACTTTGTCGTCGATGTCCGGCCTGCGAAAAGCATCTACGAAGCGTTCGCTGTCTGTCTCCTATGTGCAAAAACAACACCCCAAACCTTCCTGGGTGGCAAAAGCTCAAGGCCTGTTGGAGCGCTATTTTGGATCTCGACCTCGGTAAAAGGTTTCTTACCGACAGTTATGTGTTCGAGACATATTTTCCTTAACTCTCAATTATACTTAAAGATGTATTGTGACATTAACACAACCTTTGCGAGAGCGCGGTTATGCTGATTTCGCACCATGAATTGCTCATCGTCAAACATCGGACAAAAAAAGAATGTCAGCTTCCAAAAGTATATTGAAACAACATTCGTCCGATCTCGGAGACTACACAGGCGGCAATGATACCACCGCTAAAGCCGTTAAAGAGGTCACAGCGCCAATCGCTGGTTGTGATTTATCGCTAGAGGAGGCCTTGCATTGCCTTCCTATTGGCTTCTCAATATTTGATGCCAATCATAAACTTGCCTTTTGCAACAAAAGGTATCGTGAACTTTTCGACTTGCCGCAAGAGCTCACCGCGCCTGGTACCGCGTTCGGAGATATTCTTAGATACCATATTGAGACTAAGAATGGCCGCCCACTAAATGACGAAGAAAAAAAAGGCATCAATAATTGGCTTATAAATCACGCTAAAAAGATTGATGATGAGAAATCGTTTTCCCAAATCAATCAAAGTTTTGATAGCCGCTTTTTAAGAGCACAGTATACGAGGTTGGCACCAGGTGGTTGGGTCGATTTGCAAGAAGACATCACGGAGAAACTCCAATCTGACCGTAAAGTGTCTTTTCTTGCCACGCACGACGCTTTGACCCGAATAGAAAATCGTCGCTCATATCGCGTGAAACTAAATGGCATGCTAACTCGATCAAGAAAGGGCGACACCAATATAGGTGTCATTCTTATTGATCTTGATGGTTTTAAATCCATAAATGATACTTTTGGACATCCATTTGCTGATAAAGTTCTGATTATGGTTGCGCAGCGATTGCGGTCTGCGCTCCGTTCAACGTCTGTGTTGGCACGACTGGGTGGCGACGAATTTGCCATTGCCGAATCGATGGAGCGTGGTGCCATAGATGCTGCTATTATATGCAAACGTTTGCTGTCAGCGTTTGAACAACCGTTCCGTGTTGACGGCGTCGCCGTGCCTCTAACAGCTAGTCTTGGTGTTGCGCTCGCGCCGCAAAATGGCACCAAAGACGAAGAACTCATGAAAAATGCCGACTTAGCTCTTTATCGTTCGAAGAAGGTCGGAGGCAACACGTTCCATTTCTTTGAAAAAGAGATGGACGTAGACATGAGAAAACGCCTCGCACTAGAAAGTGATCTTCGCAGCTCAATTAAAGACGGTGATTTTATACTTCATTACCAGCCGATCGCGAAAGTCGATAGTGGAGAGATTGCAGGCTGTGAAGCACTCTTGCGTTGGGAACACCCAAAACGAGGTCTTGTCTCACCGGATGACTTTATTCCTGTAGCAGAAGAGACGGGGCTGATGGTCCAATTGGGAGCATGGGTGCTCAGTCAAGCTTTTCACGATGCGTGTAAATGGCCCGAAGACATTAGAATTGCAGTAAATGTTTCGCCAGTGCAGTTGCGCGCAGATAATTTTGTAGAAAATGTCAAGTCTGCGCTAGTGAATTCCGGCATCTCTCCAAATAGGGTTGAGCTTGAAATTACTGAGACCGCAATTCTTGAAGGCGGTCGAGACAAGATCTACAAAACTCTTGTGGCCCTAAAGGAGCTTGGACTACGGGTTGCTCTTGATGATTTTGGAACGGGTTTCAGCTCTCTCAGTCACGTCCATTCTTTCCCGGTCGACCGAATAAAGATTGATGGTAGCTTTGTTCAAGGTTTGGGAGATCAACCCACAAAATCTTTAGCTATTGTTAGATCTCTAACCCAATTAGCAAATAGTCTTGGCATGGAGACGACAGCAGAATGCGTTGAGAATGCAGAGCAGTTGTCCGTTGTGCAAGCAGAAGGATGCACAGAGATACAGGGATACTATTTCGCTCGGCCAACAACAGCAGAAAATATCGGTATTATTGCTTTATCGAAATCGGACCCCAAATCCCAGAGTTAGAGTTATGTAGATATTTTTTGCCAGCCGACCGCGTTATCATCCGACAATGAAAGACCGGTCGACTGTGAAAACATATCTTAAAGCCGGTTAAGGTGACTCCATTTTTGCGCTGAACAGTTGATCATCCGCTGCCCGAAGTCGGCGACAGACTTCCCGTCCCATGTTCATCTGGATAAGCGCAAACTGCTTCAGATCCTGCGTATAGACTTTATAAAGGTTGCCGACTGAAATTTGGATTGCGGTGCAATCTTCCAGTGCGCGAACGGATGCACTGCGTGCGCCGAAGTCCATAACCGCCATCTCGCCGAAACAGTCGCCCGCGTTCATGGTCTGGAGAACGTGGTCCTGACCTTGCCACGACTTCAACACGGCGGCTTTGCCTTTCTCGATGACGAACATGGAATCGCCTTCCTCGCCTTCTCGAAAAAAATAGTCGTTCTTGGCAACCGAAACGACCGGGCAGAAGGGAAGTAGGAATTCAAGCGTCTCAGCCCGGACGCCTCCAAAGATCGGCATGCCCTGTAGGAGTTCGATCCGCGCGTCTTCCATGGCGACCTCCAAAGTTCTCGTGACTATGATCTGCTGGCCTGAGAGTTTAGCACGTTCCAATCGGTCGCATCCAACTTGAGCGCAGCGCCATGTCGGCGACGTATCAAGACGTTAAAGCGAGGAAAGCGTCACGCAACGCGGCTCATGTCAGACTGCTTGGCAAACCCAAGCCATGTAGCGACTTTTTCGCGTTCAGGCGGTGGATTGGTGCGCAAAACGCGCTCGCCCTGATTTGTCGACGCAAACCGTAAAATACCCGCGAACACATCACCAAGGTCTGCTTTCGCCAGTTCATCTGCACTGCGATAATCTGCACCGACAAGCAATTGTGCGTGCGTGCCTCGCAGCCACGGCACCGTGCACACCAGACGTGCTTGGTCCTGCCAATCGCGCAGCACGTCCGCTGAAATGTGACGCACCTTCAACTGAGCCGCAACAGTATCGGCGTCAAGCTCCAAAAGATCGCGCACGGTGCGAATGCCGAGCGGCGTAAATCGCGCCGCAGTCTTTGGTCCAATTGAAGGTGCTTCAACGAGTTCATCCTCTCGCGCGAGGTAGAAACGTTTTTCTTTCTGACCGTCTGTGCGCTCAGTTTGGCGTTGTGTTGCAGTACGAAGATCCGGCTCCCGAGAGGACCCCGTACGCCATCCATCACGATCACTGTCGCGACGACGGTCTTGACCTGCGCGGGATCCACGAACCGACGCGTTCTCAAATAACCTGCTGGAATGTGTGTTGCTCGACTGTGAACTCGCCCCTGATGACTGACGCTCACGCCATCCATATGAAGAACGCGACCCGGAATGATCGGACGAATTCGCAGCTGTTTGGCTTGCTTGCCGGGTCGTTGCTCCTGACGATCCACTATGAGATTGCGATTGTCGCTTTGTCTGCGACTTGGATGTCTTGGCACCCCGACTGGAAAGCGACAAAGGCGCAATTTTTCGGACCCTCAATCGGCTCGACTTGCGCCCACGCGTGCGTTCAGTGTCCGTTTCGAGGCGCTCCAGACGCGCCTCTTGAACGCGCAGCATCCGTAAAATGGTTTCATAATGCTCATGCTCGGTCGCCTCGCGCCGACCGGCGTGATCTTTAAACTGAGCGGCGCCCGGCGTTCGTAATGACACTGTCGAAGCGTAGTCCGAGCGATTGGACCGCTGGCTCCGTTCACCGCGCGCGTTGACTCCACCCTCACGAGCGACCGTCGACTGGGAGGCTACAGACGTTGATTGCGTTCGCGTATCAGATATCATCGTCTGCATAGACCCGCTGTGTGCGGATGCAGTTTGACGATGTCGTTCAGATCGCGACATCGCGCCGGCAGAGGGGGCTGCATTGTGAGTGGCGCCGCGCGACCCTAAAACATCATATGCCCGCTGCTGTGTCTGCTTAGATGCATATGACTGCTCATGAGATTGCCGGAACTGACGGCTCGATTCAACGTCACGCCCCTCATGGGCATACCTGGCTCGCGCACCTGCGCGCGGGCTCAAACCGTCGTCCTGTCGAAGATTAGATCTCACATCACGTCGGACACCCGCTGATGCCACCTGCTGTTGACCCTTGCGACTTGCAACATGGCGATAAAAAATACCAGCCGCATCGTCCTGCGCTGCATTTTGCATAAGCGTCGCAATGACCACATCCAACGTCACAACAGAACGACGGGCATGTTGCGCTGTTTGTTCTGCGGCTATCAATAATGCATTCAGCGATTGAGACAGAACCACACGGTCCTGGCCAGGCCCTTGGCGCGAAGACACCACGAGTTGCACCATCTCAAATTCCAGAACGCGCGGGTCAGCACCCAAACCGCTAAGCATGTTCACCGCCGCCTCATCATGGCAAAGCGCCGTCATAAAATGTGCAATTGAAATTTGCGACACACCCGAGCGTTGCGCGATTTCAGCACCGCGACGCAGACATGCAACAACATGCGCGTCAAAATTCCAGATGGCGGCGCACTGATCTGCGCCACGTGTGCTGCAAGTTCGACAATTTTCCATGTCGTATGTTGTGCCCTGTCACTTCTCATCAACCCAGTTAGCCTCAGCACTACCCGAGTCGCCTGGGTCGGGGAATGAAGCTATCCACACTTCGGGGAACAGATAAGTCTGGATTTTCTGGCAAACTCACCATTTTCAGCGCCACCTGGGCGTGCAACCCCAAAGATTGCACATGTGCGGCCAACGACAATCTAGAATTGCAGAGAACCTGCGTTGATTGAATGATGCAAACGCGTTGACGGGCCCAAATTGGCAAACCCAAATAGATACTAGGTTAGCGGCTCATGTATCGGGCGCAGACACGCGAAAAATACAATGAGCCGCTAACCTCCCCGCTCTTACGGTTACCCAAATTTGAATAGCACTTTCGTCAAACTCAAATAGGGCGCACAAGCCAGACACAGTTGCAGCCAGTCCAACCTTTTCATAACCGCACGCATGGTGTAACGATCCGACACCGCGTTGATCAACGTCTAACTCTGACTTTTGTGAATGGTTTGCATGCCTGAAAATTGGAATGAAATTGTAAAGCACTACCGGTTACGTCATGGGTTGAGCCAAACGGATATGGCAAAACTTATGCGTGTATCTCAACGGACGATTTCGCGGTGGGAACGCGGAGAAGACAGTCCTGGCATCCAACACAAAAAGCACTTGCGTGATTTAGCCCTTGAACCACCGGAAGTTTTTTTGCGGTCGCTGATTGCTGCTGTTGTGAATTGCCCTGCCCCACGCGCATTAACACGCACGCAAAACTTGCAACTGATTGCTGTGTCCAAACCAGCCCTTACCAAACGGCCATCCATTGAGAATTGGCGGGGCAAAAACTTAGTTGAGATCGCAGCCGGAGTATTGCAGGAGATGTTAGACGACCACGAATTACAAAAAGCCATCTCCAAACGTGAAGTCGTTGGCGTCACAAGCGTGGCGCGCAGTGTCCTAGAGACGCCTGAAAGTGCAAACGTTTCTATGTTTCGCACAACAATCTCGTACTTTTATCATGAAGGCACGCTGTACAGCGATGCCATCTCAGCACCTGCTGCACCTAATGAGCAAGTTGGCTACTGGCCGTTCAGAAGCGATGAAGATGGCTTGCCATTTGCTGCGACATAAAAAGAACCCGCAGAGACCAATCAACCACGCCGGCCAACGACTTTGCTCCGCCACACACAATTAGTTGGCGTTCGGCGGCACCAATCCTGTTAAGTCCTGACAGAATAGAGATTTCGCGCGCGAGGGGTCTTTGCATAAGCGCACGGCCGTACACTGACGCAATTTTGCATCCCGTGACATGTTCGATTTAAACGCATAATCGGCACGGCTCGACATGCAGGCGTCCAAATGCGTGGCTTCTTTCAATGTCCAAAGCGGGCCAGAAAAACCGCAGCTAAGTTGCTTGTTAGCAGCCTCATGGGCTACCGCGTCTTTGGCATAGGCATCACACGCACTGCGCACTTTTTCTGTTGCACCGCCGGTGTCATTGTCACCACTCGTGTCAGGCTTCAGGTCAGGATCATCAGCTTCAAGTTGGCCTTTTGGGAAAACCTTCGAGCGGCACGAACTCATTTCAGCCTGACGGTCGTGAATCAGACGCAAGCGATCAGTAAGTTTCAAATCAGTACAGTCACGATAATGTTTGTTCCAATTGGTGTGCCAATCATCACCAGAATAGGCACATTTCAGTCTGTCGTTTTCGAGCTTTGCGTTTAGAAAGATATCAGCAAACTTGCTGCACGCACGCCGCCGCTTTGTCACTTTAGGATCGATTGGCTTCTTCACGGCCGCTGCTTGCTGGCATTGTTTGATTTTTTCCTGACGATCACCGATCAAATCATGCAGCGGATAGTCGCCTGCCCCCTTTGGCGCTTTTTTGATACAAAAATCATAGTGGCGTTGTTTGCTGAGGTGCAGCTCAGGATCAATATTTGTACACTTCCAATCCCTGGCCAGCCGCGCAACTTTTAGCGCGTCCACCATATAAGACTTGCGACAGTACTCATCCCACTCTGGAACCTTGCCAGATTTGGCCGCCTTGGGTTCTGCGTCGGGGTTGTTGGAGGCGCGTTTCGGGGAGCTTCGACACTTTGCCAACATCTCGGCACGCGCTTCAGAAAACTGTTCGCGATCCAAGTCGCTGAGCCCACCGCAAACACGAAAATGTAATTTGATGTCTAAGTGCCAATCATCCCCACTGTAACCACACGAGCGTTGCTCGTTCTCAAGCTGCTGACCAACCGCTTGCGTGGCCCAAGCTCGGCATTTTGCCGCTTCGCTGTCACCATACACTTTGATCGCCGGGCACGCGCTTACATCGCAGGATTGGCCAACCACGCCTTTTGAAACGGCAATAGCGCCAACACTTGCCAGCAAAAAAACACCAGCCAATCGAATGATTTTCAACCCGTAGTTCAAGGGACACTCTCCAGAACTGGCTGTCCAAAAACAAATGCAGCCACACCTCGTTGCTCGACACCAATCTATACGCTAGCCCGCAGTGTAGGCAAATAAATGCCAGGATCAAAACCCACATGAGCGTCATGGCTAATGCCGGGTAGCGTGCGCAATGAGATTATGTGTCAGTCGGCCTATAAGCCGGGTTCTGTCGAAGTGTCTTAACTCAAAGAGAAAAGACCCTCCGGGTGATCATTCATCTGGGACCCATGTTGCCATGCGCCTCAAGCAACCAACCCGGACAGCATATCTGAAGACGGATTTTAGGCAGCGCTTGCGCGCGCCAAGGCTGTCCCTATTTGGTCTTGCTCCGGGTGGGGTTTACCAAGCCGCGACCGTCACCGGCCGCGCGGTGCGCTCTTACCGCACCCTTTCACCCTTACCACACCGCGCCGAAGCGCAATGGGCGGTTTGCTTTCTGTGGCACTTTCCCTGGGGTCGCCCCCGGCGGCCGTTAACCGCCACCCTGTCTTCATGGAGCCCGGACTTTCCTCCACCAGATGCAGTTGACCACAAAGTCCCAGCATCCAGCAGCGATCACCCGGCCGACTGACACCATCTATATAGGAGAGAGCATGCAAAGTGACAATGAGCGGCAGATCACATTGTTTGATACCCATCCGTACGCCACTTTTTGCATGTTAACCTCCAAGCCAACGGAGCTCAGAAATTGAAGTTATTTTTGATTATAAATGCCATTTTCATCGCAGCATGCCTTTGGCTCATTGTGCTTCAACCCAGTTGGTTGATATGGGCGGGGTTCATTACCGCTTGGTGCGTGGCTGATTTTTGGGTCGCCAAAGATATGCACGTGTCGTGGTGGCATTGGGCGCTGTTCATCTCCGTATTGATCGCCATAGACCTTGTTGCGCTAAGGATCCTCGGCCAGATCTAGAGTACCTAAATGACAACAATTCACAGCTATCAATAGGAACTAGGGGCGAATTGCTCGGTTTACTTGAGGTCAAACACGAAACTTGATAGCCAGCGGTTGAATCATACCGTCGAAAATGGCCCATCTTCCATGAACGCACCAACACGCAAAAAACCTGAGAATAGATATATCAACGACCTCAGGCGATTGAGCTACATCCAACAACAATCGCTCGGATTGCGCGCCTATATTGTGCCGATCGGATTGTCCGTCATCTTTCTCGCCATCGTCGCCCTTTTGGTTGGCGGTGAAGGCTTCACAAAAAGCCCACTCATTGTCATCGTCGCCGCCGTCATCGGTGGTTACATGGCGTTGAACATTGGCGCCAATGACGTTGCAAACAACATGGGGCCGGCCGTCGGCGGCAAGGTTCTCACAATCACCACGGCCATCATTATAGCTGCGGTGTGCGAAAGTGCAGGTGCGCTTCTGGCCGGTGGTGATGTTGTGAAAACGATTTCCAAGGGAATCATCTCGCCAGGCCAAGACGTGAGCGTGATTGACTTTCGCTATCTCATGATGAGTGCCTTGTTGGCTGCAGCGTTGTGGATCAACCTTGCCACCATTTTAAGCGCACCTGTCTCAACAACGCACTCTATTGTCGGTGGCGTTCTTGGTGCTGGCATTGCAGCTGCCGGGTTTGATCTCGTCAACTGGGCAACTGTTGGCAAGATCGCGGCAAGCTGGGTGATCTCACCCGTGTTTGGCGCCGCCATTGCTGCAACTCTTTTGTATTTTATTAAGGTCAACATCCTCAATGCGACGGACCGTATTGAGGCGGCAAAAAAGTGGGTGCCAATCCTGATTGCGCTTATGGCCGCTGCATTTGCCGCCTACATGGGCATGAAAGGCCTCAAGAAGGTCTGGAAACCGTCAACCGGAATCATCATTCTAGCGTCATTGGCTTCATTTGTTGCAGCGTGGTTATTGGCAAAACCATACATTGCCAAGCGCACGGCGACGTTAAAAAATCGCAAGAAAGACATGTATTGTCTCTTTGATCTACCCCTTCTGATTGGCGTAGCGCTGCTGTCGTTTGCTCATGGCGCCAATGATGTCGCTAATGCTGTAGGCCCACTGGCTGCTATTGTTTCAACCCTGGGTGACTCAGGTGAAATCGCAGCAAAGGTCTCGATACCGGTTTGGGTGATGGCAATTGGCGCGATTGGCATCGCGTTAGGGCTGGCACTGTTCGGACCCAAATTGATCGCAGTCGTCGGCGAAAAGATTACGCGCCTCAACTCGCCGCGCGCTTATTGTGTGGCTTTGTCTGCCGCCGTCACTGTTCTCATCGCAACAACGTTGGGCTTGCCGGTGAGCTCAACGCACATTGCTGTCGGTGCTGTCTTTGGCGTTGGGTTTTTGAGAGAATTCCTTGAAAATCCAAACAAAAGGAAAGTGCGCCCGGGCCACAAACTCAATCGCACCGCAGCACAAGCCTTCTCAAGCCGTCGCGTCCGCACCACACGGCGACTTGTCAGACGTAAGTTTGTGTTTTCAATTGTAACAGCGTGGTTGGTGACCGTGCCGGTCACCGCTTGTCTGGCTGCGCTGATTTTCTATTTTGTGCAATTTCTTTAATCCAAGGACGTAGCGCCTGGAATTGCTCGATCACCGCAAGGAAGTCTTCTTTGTAGGCAACTTTAGGTGCGTCCTCAATCAAAGCCCAATGACGCTGCCGACGTTCTTTTTCCGGCCAATCATCTTCTTGTTTATTCACCAGAAACGGATAGTACGTTACGACGATGTCTTGCTTGCCGTTTTTACCTTGCTTGCCGATCACAACTGTGCACGGAAAATCTTCAAGAATTTCGCCACGCACGCCTGCTTCTTCAAAGCCTTCACGATGGCACGCTTCCATTTGGCTCTCACCTGGTTTGCGCTTCCCCTTCGGCAAAATCCATCGACCGCGCGTTTGTGAGGTGACGAACAGTAAGGCAATCTGGTCTGCCTTTGTATCGAAAGGAATAATCCCAACACGATGCATGGTGCGGCTCCGGCTTTTTGCTGAAAACTAAAACGATGTAAGCGCGCGTACGTCCTCAACGAAGATCGAATCGCTTGCGCAAACCTTGGCCTAGTCACGTGGTCAGGCCAAGACGCACAATAAATTTATTCCATATTATCTTACAATTTGAGCGCATGCTGCCATTGGCCTGGGATCTGCCATTCTACTTAGACAATGGTATCCGGCGGGCCGGTTTCGAGGGTCTCCAAAAGAGCATCAAGGGTTGCAATTGTCGATTGATCAATCGCACCATCAAACTGCGCTGGTCTGAAATGGCGCTGAAAAGCGGAGACAATCGTCACGCTTTCTTCCGTGTGTTGGCCCGTTACCTCTATGCCATAACCGTAGCGGCGTAATTTTGTCTGCACACTTGTAACGACGGGTGATTGATCACCCAACTGAATGCTTGGCATTCCTTCTTCGACCGGGACCGGATCCACCCAGTGGCCAACGCCGTGTTGGTGCAAAAATGGCCAGTCAAACTTTTCACCAGGGTCTGTTTTTCGCCCCGGTGCAATATCAGAGTGGGCAACCACATGGTGTGATGGGATGTCGTGACGATTCAATATGTCGACAGAGAGATCGCGCACCTTAGCCATCTGAATGTGAGGAAAGTCTGGATAGCCTTGGTTGTGGCCCACGTTCTGAATTTCAATGCCGATTGATTGGGAGTTGATATCCGTTTCACCATGCCATGAAGACGCCCCAGCATGCCAGGCACGCATTTCTTCAGCCACCATTTGCGTCACGTGCCCGTCCACATCAACAACGTAGTGGCACGACACCTTGCAATCCGGTCGTGATAAAATCTCGATTGATTTTTTTGCTGTTGGCAAGCCTGTGTAGTGCATCACGAGAATGGTCGGGCGTAGCCCATTTTGGCGCGGCTCAATATTCGGTGACGGAATAAGATCCGCCACCAACTGGCTGTCGGGCTTTATAATCATGACGTCGCCTGCCCTCGCGCGGCCTCGATTTGCTCATACGCAGCGTTGTAGGCTGCAACTTTGGCCGTAGCCGCTTTGATCACGCCAGCCGGCGCACCCGACGCCATCAATTTATCTGGATGGTTCTCAGAAACAAGTTTTCTGTAGCGCGCTTTGATTGCTTTGTCTGAAGCATCTGGCGCGATATCAAGCACCGCATATGGGCTATCAGGGTCGTGAACAAAGGTTGCACGAATGGCGCGAAAGGTATGTTCGTCATAACCAAAGCGTCCTGCTACATCATGCAGAAAATGATCTTCGGCAGGATGCAAAATCCCATCTGAGCAGGCGACATAGAACAAGCACTCAAATACACGCCGCTTCATTGCCGGATCTTTGGCCAGCATTTGAGCTATGCGATCAGCATAAGCCTCAAAACCGGAGACATCACGTTCAGCTTGTGCGTAGAGCCGGCGGATGTTGGGAAGTTCATGCGCATCAACATCCAAAAATCGCTCAAACGTCTTGGCTTCTGCAGCAACAGCCACGCCGTCAGCCTTAGCCATTTTGGCGGCCAATGAAATAAATGCACTGGTGAAGGCAGCACAGCGCTCTGAATTGCGCCAACTGCGTTTCCCAAAACCAAAAAAGCTCAATAATCTTTGCAGGAACCCAGGCATAACTCCTGGTGTCTGCTGCACGTCAGTTTGTGCCATTAGGACCCACGTTTCTGCAAAGCCCCTTTGCGCATCTTCAAATTGAAACTTGCCATTTTTTGCTCTGCCTTTACGCCAAATGAGCTCTGGTTTTTTTTGCTATGCAATATTACCGACGTTGCACACAACTATTTGTGTAACAAATTCAATTCAGCCTCAATGCTGCACTGCGGCGGTGTCTATGCAAATTCTTAATCTGTTGTATGCTTGATGCCGTTGTCCAGTATGTTGAGACCAGTCGCGTGCACGGCTTGCCTCTCATACCAGAAAAACAGCATGATTTCGGGGTAAGACATGCGTACATTTTTGATTACAATTGCTGTTGCCGCCGCATTAGGTGTGCTCACGGCCTGATCACGGCGAACACAACCAAAACATCTCATGAACCAATCCGGAAAAAGCGGCTTTTCCGGGCCGCTCGTCGTCGAAAAACGCGCCTCTGATTAAGCCCCACAACCAACTAATACCCGCACAACCTCTTGTAAGAAAAGAGGTTATGAGTGTTTTTCGTTTTTCAGAAAAATCTCCCCTTTGACGTAATGGTAAATAGAGCGCAAGATTAGACACAGTCGTTGGCCAACCACACAGACAGTGACCATTATTGGCCACGCGTTGCGAGACCTGGATTACAATGGGCGCCATGCCATCGTTACTTTTTAAGTTTCAGGAGAGGTCCCACATGAAATCACTTGCAGGTCTTGCAGCCGCATCCCTCATCTTAACATCTGCGACATTCACATCTGCTCATGCGCAATCTGCAAACGACGCCGTTGGCACCTGGCGTCATCCCGAAAACGGCAGTTTGATCCGAATGTACAAGTGCGGCCCAAACCTGTGTGGCTCCATTGCTAAAGTTACCGACAGACAAAAAGTTGATTACAAAAACCCGAATAAAGCGAAGCGTGGTCGCTCGATCATTGGCTTGACTATTTTGAGAGCACGAAAAACCGGTGCCAAAAAATGGTCTGGCTCGCTTTACAATCGTAAGGACGGAAAAACTTACTCTGGCACAGTCACTGTCATCAGTAAGAATACCCTGTCCCTATCAGGATGCGCCTATGGCGTATTCTGCAAAACCGCGACGTGGTCGCGTGTGCGCTAACTATAACGATACGACAAACGAAAATAGTACAGAGAGGAAACGGCACCATGAACATATCAAAACTAACGACAGTTGCGACCTGCGGGCTGGCTCTTGCAGTGGTGGCAAGCACCGCCGCTTTTGCAGGGTCACCAAATGGCACCTGGAAGCGCAGTAATGGCGCCCATATCAAAGTCTTTAACTGCGGTGGCGGTATTGGCATGAGGGTTATCAAATCACCGTCACCAAAAAAAGTTGGCAAGACCATTATGTGCGGCGCCAAGAAGACAGGCGTGAACAAATGGAAAGGCACCGTTCTCAACCTTGACGATAACCAAAAATACTCAGGCTACGTCAAACTTATTGGTAGCAGCCTGACACTATCTGGCTGCGTTCTCGGTGGCTTGATCTGTAAAAACGACACGTGGAGACGCCTCAGATAGCGATCTCGCAGAACTTTTATCTGATCTCTCATATCAGTAACCCGTCGGCAGCTTCCTGCTCGGCGGGTTGCTTTTTTGTCAATCAAAACGTTTGGTTTCCTCTCTGGGTATGATGCTCTAAATTCCTGACGCATGACCTCAAGTCCCGACACAGCACCCTCAAAATGGCAGTTTTGGATTGATCGCGGCGGCACGTTCACCGACATTGTCGCGCAAGCGCCAGATGGCACGCAACACGCCCTCAAATTGCTGTCAGAAAACCCAACAAGCTATGATGATGCGGCGGTTGAAGGCATGCATCGTCTCATTGGGAGTCCCTCAAGTGTGCGACTGCCTGCCTCTGCAATAGCGTCTGTCAAAATGGGCACGACAGTTGCCACCAACGCTCTTTTGGAACGCAAAGGGGCACCGGTTGTCCTGGTGATGACGCAAGGCCTCACCGACCAACTCGAAATTGGAACGCAAGCACGCGACGATATCTTTGCCCGTAAAATCCGAAAGCCGACGCAACTCTATCAACGTGTTATTGCCGCCAACGAGCGTGTGCGCGCTGATGGCACCGTTGAACGACCGCTTGACCTTGACCAACTCCGTCACGATCTCGGGACGGCTCTTAAAGCTGGCATGTCATCTGTCGCATTTGTCTTTATGCATGCCTATGCCTACCCCGATCACGAACAACAAGCTGTGCAGCTTGCCAATGAGATGGGGTTTCAGAACGTCTCGGCCAGCCATGACGTATCCTCATTGATCAAAATCGTCGGACGTGGTGATACCACAGTTGCAGATGCGTACCTGTCACCTGTTTTAAAATCCTACGTCAAACGCGTTGCGTCTGCCTTTGACACGACACAGGGACAGCCCACCCCCAGAATTGACTTTATGACCTCTTCAGGAGGCCTCACCCCGGCGTCAAACTTTCGTGGTCGTGATGCCATTCTATCTGGTCCCGCTGGCGGTGTGGTTGCGATGGCAAAGACAGCAGGTCTGCTGGGCTTTGACAAAGTTATCGGCTTTGACATGGGTGGCACCTCAACAGACGTTGCCCACTACTCCGGACACTTTGAACGCAGTTTTGAAAACACCGTAGCAGGGGTACGCATCCATGCACCGATGCTGGCTGTTGAGACGGTTGCCGCTGGTGGGGGCTCCATCATCACAACAGACGGAGCACGGTTGATCGTTGGTCCTGAAAGCGCTGGCGCTAATCCAGGGCCTGCATGCTATCGCCGAGGTGGCCCACTCACCGTTACCGATGCCAATGTCATGGTCGGCAAACTCAACCCGCAATGGTTTCCCAACGTGTTTGGGGAAAATGGCGATGAGCCATTGGATACCAGCGCGGTGAACACCGCATTTGCTCGTTTGGCCAAACAAACCTCAGGACATAAATCCCCTCACGATCTGGCCGATGGCGCAATCCGCATCGCCGTTGAAAACATGGCCAACGCCATCAAGAAAATCTCCATCGGGCGCGGGCACGACGTCAGCCGATACGCGCTACAATGCTTTGGTGCCGCAGGCGGACAGCACGCCTGCCTCGTCGCAGACACGCTTGGCATTGAAACGATCCTGATCCACCCACTGTCAGGTTTGCTGTCCGCCTACGGCATGGGGCTCGCCGATTTGCGCGCTGGTCGTGCTGTCACTATTGAGGAAGATTTATCGGAAGAGACGTTAGCTCGGTTGAACACACGAGCTCAAAAATTAACCGATACAGTCTCTGACGACTTACAGGCGGCAGGTGTTGCGGGCCAAGACACAACATGCGTGATACGTGCTCATCTGAAATACGCAGGTTCAGACAGTGCGCTCCCCATCACGCTCTCCGATGACACCACGATGCGTCAGGCGTTTGAAGCCGCCCATCTAAAACGCTATGGATTTGCATCTCCGGAAAAACAAGTGACGATTGCAACGTTGGACGTTGAAGCCACCGGTGGCGGGGCACGCCTTGAACACGCAGACACTTTGCCTCGTCTCAAAGCAGACCCGGTGCACGCCACGAGCAGTTGTGAAACCAGTTTCTATTCTCAAGGCGCGCATCACCGCGCAAACGTCTTTCAGCGACACCAACTGAGTGCGGGCAGCTGCATTGATGGTCCTGCTTTGGTGATTGAGGATCATCAAACTGTTGTTCTGGAACCTGGATGGACTGCAACCACATCTGAAAATGGAGTCCTTGTCCTCAACAAAACGGCATTCGCGCAACGCCAAGCTATTACCAGTCAATCGGCTGACCCTGTGATGCTGGAAGTTTTCAACAATCACTTCATGGCCATTGCTGAGCAGATGGGAGCCGCCCTCGCCAACACCGCCCAATCGGTCAACATCAAAGAACGTTTGGATTTTTCATGTGCTGTTTTTGACCGCAACGGAGACCTGGTTGCTAATGCGCCTCACGTGCCCGTGCACCTTGGATCCATGGATCGCTCTGTTGCAACGATTATCAAAAAACGTAGCGGCACCATGAGACCCGGCGATGTCTATATGCTCAATGCGCCTTATGAAGGCGGCACACATCTTCCAGACATCACAGTAATCACGCCGGTGTTTGATGCTGACAGCACTGCCATTGATTTCTATGTCGCCAGCCGCGGCCACCATGCTGATATCGGTGGTATTACACCGGGCTCCATGAGCCCAAAAGCAACATCAATTTCTGAAGAAGGGGTCTTGATCGACAACGTTACTCTGGTCCGCGACGGCATTTTTCTGGAGGATGACGTACTCCGTCTGTTGGCTGATGCGCCTTACCCTGCACGCAATCCGTCCCAGAATGTCGCTGATCTGAAAGCCCAGGTCGCTGCCAACGCGCGCGGCGCGCGCGACCTTGGTGCAATGGTGGCGGTCTATGGCCGAGACGTGGTGCAAAACTACATGCGTCATGTCCAGGATAATGCTGAGGAGGCTGTGCGCCGCCTCCTTACGAACTTGAACAACGGCAAGTTTAGAGTTGAGATGGATGATCGCAGCAGCGTTCAAGTCACCATAACAATTGATGCCAAGAACCGCAGCGCAAAGATTGATTTTACGGGTACATCGCCACAACAGACCAATAACTTCAATGCACCAGAACCGGTCACGCGTGCCGCAGTGCTCTACGTCATTCGCGTGTTGTTGGACAATGAAATACCGATGAACGCGGGGTGTTTAAGACCACTTGAGATCATCATACCTGAAAGTTCATTGTTGAGCCCAAAACCTCCAGCCGCCGTCGTTGCTGGCAATGTCGAAACGAGCCAAGTTGTCACCAACGCTCTGTTTGCAGCATTTGGCGCACTTGGAAGCTCACAGGGCACAATGAACAATCTGACGTTTGGCGACGGCGACGTCCAATACTACGAAACCATCTGCTCTGGCAGTCCAGCTGGCCCTGGTTTTGATGGCACATCTGCCGTCCAAGTGCATATGACCAATACACGTCTGACAGATCCTGAGATTTTGGAATTGCGTTATCCGGTCATTGTTGACGAATTTTCTATCCGACGTGGGTCCGGCGGCAAAGGGCAATGGTGGGCGGGCGATGGCACGCGGCGCACCTTAAGGTTCCTAAAGCCCATGACTGCGGCGATCCTTTCAGGCTTTCGCAAAATTGCACCGTTTGGTTTAGCTGGAGGCTCTGCTGGCGACGTCGGCAAAAACAGCCTTTTGCGCGCCAATAACGTGCGGGAGAACTTGGCAGGTTGTGCTGAGGTCCGGCTCAATACAGGCGATAGCATCACAATTGATACCCCCACAGGCGGCGGCTTTGGACCTAACAAGCACCGTGACATGGTGTAGACTATGGTGATGAGGACAACCCTAATCCAAGCGGCATCCTCCTTGAGATGTACGCTGGCACTTGCGCTCTCACTTGCGTGTTCAATCGCCCATGCCCAAGAACCCGTTTCAACCGATGCTGCAGAAGTGTCGGTCCGCGAAATTTCAGAACGCCTGTATCGCGCAGAACCTGGCGAACGCGTTGATTTCTCAAACCGCGACCTGACCTATCTTGATCTGTCAGGATTAAACTTCAAAGGGGCCCGCCTGACGCAGTCAGATTTTTATGGCGTTGACTTCACGGGCGCTAATTTGAGCCGCGCAGATCTTTCCAAGACTAGGCTTGATCGCGCAACCCTCATTGATGTCGATCTTCGTTTTGCGAACTTAAGTGGCGCGACGCTCTTACGTCCTGCAGTCTATCGCGACATGTCAAAAAATCTTGCAGACACACCAGACTTTTCTGGCGCCCAACTCGTCGGCACCCGCATTCAAGCAAATTTATCTGGCGCACGTTTTCGCGGTGCTAACCTGACACGGTCGGATATCAGCCCCTATGAGAAGCGCCCTGGCGAAGGCCTCTTTGTGACGCTGTCCTACAATGAATTTACATCCTGCGATTTTTCTGGTGCGACACTGCACAATGCCAACTTACATCGTGTCAATTTCACTTTTTCTCAGTTTAATGGTGCTGATTTTACAGGTGCCAACATCGCAGAAACTGATTTCACCAAAGCCGATCTAAGGGGTGCGAACCTCACAAACGCGGATGTGCATCTTGCTAATTTCGAGAGCGCAAATCTGGCTGGTATTGTTGGCCTGGAAACCGCTCGCAACTTTGAGATGGCTCTCAACCTCGACAAAGCCGTTGCAGTACCACCCGCAGCCTTCAAAATTTGGAAAGCTCAGGAGAGCAAACGCCTTAAGTTGCCGAACCTCGACAACTAGCCTCGACAACTAGACAGGGGATTAATTAGCGCTCTGTTGTTCTCATGCGCACCAAACAACTATCGCCACCAGGGTTGTGTTCCAGGATCACTTCTTCGCGCGCGCTCCAGAACCATTCAATCGTCCGGCCATCACCAACATACCGACGCTTAACAGCATGTCCGCCAAGTCCGTGGATCTGAGCCAGCAGACCGGTGGTCTCTGCACACCAAATCGGCTCATCCATGGCGTCAAACTCTCCAACCGGCAACATCAAATGGCTGGCGACCAACATCACTTTTAAAAACAGCATGCCCCAAACTCCCCCCAGTTCTCACGCCTGCCCCCGCAGGCGCCGCACAACTCCAAGCTCAAGTTGCTCAAGCCGAATTCCCTCAATGAGAGATCTCGGCTGCGGCTTCGTGCAGTTGTGCTCCAAGCTGGGTTTGAAATAGGGCACGAACTCGACCGATACACAGCTTGCCGATCTCAAAGTGGCGATTGGGTAGAGGCTGTTGCAGAATTGCTGCGACTTGGCCCGGACAGACACGCCCATCGCGGGAAATAAAGATAAAATGGGATTGCAAGGTCAGGCTTTTTTCTGCCAGCCACCGCTTTCACCCTGTTGCCAATAGGTTGCTGTACAGCCGATCTCTTTAACTTGGCGCCAAGCTTCGCGCGCTTGGGCCACCGCATCTTTATCGCGGCCATCAAACAGATAGACGACACGCACATAGCCCTCGAATTGGCTTGTGTCGGCACCCTCGACGAGAAAACGCACACCCGCCCCATTGGGGTTGTCGTCGTCGGTTGTTAAATACACTGGCTGGTGTTCGCCGTGACCATCACTCTTCGTACCATGCGGCACGAAACTGTCATCGCGAAAAGTCCACAGCATTGTATCAAGCGCTTCAAGTCGCTGCTGACTGCCGGATTGAATGACAGCACGCCATCCCCGCTCCAGTGTTTTTTCCACTAGGCTTGGCAGCACCTGCTCCAACGGCTGGCGATCAAGCTGATAAAACAGCACTTCACAAGCGGATTGATCAGATTGGCTCATGTTACGCGTGGTCCAGGGCGCATTTCACTTGCGTTCGCAAAAACGGATGGGTTTCACGTACCCTAGCCCAAATGACATCGTGAATGGAAGCTGTAGACCTCTAAAGTCTGCTGAGATATTTGCGCGGCACTTCGCCCGCATCAATAAGCGCCCTTAGACAGCGTCTGGACAACTGCTTACGCTTACCGGCTTTCGTCATGCAGGTTCTCAGCTGCGGTGTTCCAACATGATATGCTGGGCAATGTCGGAAATAGTCATCCCTACAAGCATTCTTGACGCGCTGGCTGACCGCGCCAGCCGAACTGCTTGCAATGATCATTGCGGTCACAACGACAGTACCTGCCATGACCAGCACCCAAGCGCGATCCAAAACCTCAAGCCGTGCAGCCAAAAGACGTGTGCGGTTCATCATCAATCCTCGCAAATTTTGTTTCTACGCGACTGAGATCACTGGAGCAGAGTGTACTGCTTCGTTCAGTGAAAAGCCAGCGCCGATTGATGTTCTCCAAAAAACAAAACACCAATTCTCTTTTGTGTGTCGTGCAGCGCACGCACTTGGTTCAAGCTCAGAACAAAATTTATGTGAACTAAAAATAATATGACAATGGAACAAGATAGCTTGTTTCGTTGCGACACAATCAGATCACCGGCATGTCAGCGTCGCTTCTTGTCGCCTTCAAAAGGATTGTCGCTTTTGCGCAGCTTGAGCCGGATCGGAACGCCTGGGAGATTGAAAGCATCACGCAATGCGTTGCTAAGGTAGCGCAAATAGGACTTCGGCAAGTCCTTGGGCTTAGAACAGAAAATAGCAAAAGTCGGTGGTCGGGACGTCGGCTGAGAAATGTAGCGCAATTTAATGCGTCGACCACTCGCTGCCGGCGGGGCATGGCGCGCGGTTGCATCTTGCAGCCAACGATTGAGCTTTGGCGTACCAATACGCGTATTCCATATCGCTTGCGTCGCAAACACAGCCTTCATCAACTTGTCGAGGCCTTTTTCAGACAGCGCAGAAATCGGCACAATTTGTATGCCGGGCAAGTCAGTTAGCTTTTCTTTTGCCTTTTCACGCAGCTCACGCAGTTTTTGTTGCTTGTCAGTGATGAGATCCCATTTGTTGATCGCAACCACCAGCGCACGACCTTCTTCGGCAACCAGACCGGCAATGGTCAGGTCCTGGTGTTCAAAAGGGCGCTCAACATCAACCATCAACACAACAACTTCCGCCAGTCTGATGGTGCGGACTGCATCACTGTTTGATAGTTTCTCCGCCCGTTCCACAACCTTTGGCTTACGTCGCAAACCCGCGGTATCAAACAGACGAATGGATCGGCTTTGCCAAGAAAAATCCGTCGCCACTGAATCACGCGTCAGACCGGGCTCTGGTCCAGTGATCATGCGGTCATCTTGCAAAAGCGCATTGACCAATGTGGATTTGCCTGCATTTGGGCGCCCGACAATAGCAACGCGCACTGGGCGGTGATCGTCATCTGCTTTTGCAGAAGACGCATCGCCATCTTGATTTTCCGTCAGGTCATCTTGAAGGCCGAGTGCAGCCTGCACGTCTTCAATCAGCTCACCTATGCCTTCTCCGTGCTCCGCCGAAATTGCAACGGGAGAACCAAGGCCCAACTGGTAGGCATCATAAAAACCAGACTCGCCCGCATGACCTTCACACTTGTTTGCAACCAGAACGACCGGTTTGCCGCTGCTTCTCACGATGCGTGCGAAAGCTTCATCGTCCGGTGTGACACCAGCACGCGAGTCGATCACGAACAGAGCGAGATCAGCACTGGCAACAGCGGCTTCAGATTGTTCGCGCATGCGCCGTGCTATGCTGCCCTCTTTGCCATCTTCAAGACCGGCGGTATCAATGATGCGTAACGTTTGCGCTCCAAACTCTGCCAGTCCGTCACGCCTATCCCGTGTCAGGCCTGGCATATCAGACACCAACGCAGCGCGTGTGTGTGTCAGGCGGTTAAACAACGTTGATTTGCCAACGTTGGGACGCCCGACGATAGCAAGGGTTGCGACAGGATCTTGAGACGGCATGAGGCTGATACCAAAACGGGCAACACAGAGCGCGCACCTTGATCAAAGAGAGAACATCTTGTCAGCGTTTGACAAAACGCAGGATGCTCTAGGGGCGATGGGTTGTGCACAACTGCAAAGGGATACGAGCGGGCAAACTAAACGCGATTGATCCAATTGGATAGGGCTCTGTCGCGATTAGTTAAGGGCAATCAATTTCGCGCTGTCGGTCAGCACAAACATACGGCTCTGAGCCACAACGGGGGCAACATAGATCGCACCGCCGAGGCTTTGCTGCGAGCTCACACGCCCACTGGCCGCATCAACACCCACCAGCTGACCTTTGTTGGAGGCCAGCCAAAGCGTGCCACCCGCCAACGTGGGCCCTGACCATGTGGCTGGGCCGGGCAACTTAGAGGTCCATTTGATTTTGCCTGCGCCACGCGAAATGGCGAGCAATTGGCCAGCTGTATCGACAACAAAGATATTGTCACCTGCCACCCACGGCGTCTGTGTGCTTGGCACATTGAGTGACCATAGCCGCTCGCCTGTGTTTGCTTGCGTCGCGATCATGCGGCCGGCATGACCAACCGCGAACACCGTGCCACCGTCGATTGCGGGGCGCGCGGCATCAGACAATGACGCCAATTGCGATGACGATCGCGTGCGCGATAAGTTTTCAGACCAGACAGGCGTGCCGTCAGACACTTTCAATGCAACCACGTCGCCTGATGGATATGGTACTACGACAAGGTTGCCTTCAACGGCTGGCGAAACGTTAAGAATCAAGCTTGCTGTTTGTGGCAAGCCACGCACAGACCAAACTTCTGTTCCATCCAGACCAGACAGGCAATAAAAACGACCATTGATCGTGACAACAAAGACCTTGCCACCTGCAGCAGTTGGTGAGGCACGAATGGGCAGCCCAAGATTGTTTTCCCAAAGCCTTTTGCCCGTTGCCGGGTCAAGGGCCACAACAGCACCGTGGCCACTGGCGCCATAGATCCGACCCTCATCAATGGCAAGACCGCCGCCGTGACCGCCGCCTTCTTCACCACCAGTCAGTCCAGACCAGGACAAATCAATGCCAAGCCCTGGCTTTTGCTTCTTCTCAAGCGTCGGCTTGAGTGAAGACTTCCAGGACGTGCTACCACCTGCCAATGGAAATGCGCTGACAAGACCATTTGAATCGAGCGTGTAAACCCGGCCACCAAAAACAACGGGGCTTGCAGTAACGCGACCCTTCTTAGAAGACCCCGTGCCTGCATCCGCACTCCAGGTCTGCTTCACAGCCGCAGCAAGGGTTAGATGTCCAGGTGCGTTATTGGCTTTGCCGCCGGGCTGGGTCCAATCTTCGTTGGCCACAGGCGCTGGCAGAGTAATCGGGCTCGCTGCATCAGCCAACTCGCCAGGCACCTTAGCTTTCTGTGGCATCACAGAAATGCGTTTGCCCGGTAGTGGCGGGTTGGTTTCAGAAAAAGGATTGAGGTCTTTCATTTTTGGTAGGCTGGGCAGACTTGGTAGATCGCCACTACAGCCTGAAAGCACAACACTGATCGCGAGCACAGCAACCGCAACGCCACTTGGTTTTGGCATGCGCAAATCGCTAACACGTGCCAAAGCAAAATTGGATATGCCGGGTCGATCTCTCAGTTTGCTATTCCTTTTTCTCAGGCGCGGTTTTGCTTTCGCCTGACGTTTCGGCGCCACCAGCATTGGCCTCTGTCTTACCGGCCTCTGATTTTGCCGGTTCATCAGATGCCTTTGTTGCAGCCGACTCAGCGCCCTTCATGGCCACTTCCTTAGCCGCAATACTAGCCAGCAATGTGTTGGCCCGCTGAATAGTACCAGTTGCAGCCTTCGGGTCCGCTACAATTGCACGCAAATTCACCTTGGCGACATCGAATTTTTTGACGTGAAAAGCGGCCAAAGCGACCAATTCACGGGCATTTGCGCGCCACGGAGAACCATCGACCATAAAACGGTTGAGCCGATTCTGAATGTCGGACAAGTCGGCGTCCCCAACATTCAGAGCCACCGCCTGCAATGTCGCGTAGTCTCTGAGGACCGAATCCGCACCGGTATCTGCAGCGACTTTTTCAAATGCGGCTTTTGCCTCTGCGGTCTTGCCCTGCTTGAGGTGGGCTCCAGCGGTCTGTATTACGGCAAGCGCCTGGTACCCAGTCTGGCCACCTTTCGCGATGCCATCAAAGGCCTTCAGCGCATCGTCAACCTTGCCATTGGCAAGTGAGATCATGGCATTCTGATAGCTAATGCCCGCTGTCTGGGCGGCTGCGAGCTGCGTGTTCTCCCAGTATTTCCAACCGCCAACACCAGCCACCAGCAGGGCCAAGCCAGCAATTATCGTGTTTCCGTACGACTGCCAGAGGCTGGTCAGTCGTTCTCTACGAAGCTCTTCTTCAACTTCACGCAACAGTCCTTCGTTGTCATCGACCATCGTGGTTCGCCCGCCCTACTCTTCATTATCTGTTTGATGTTGGATCAGATGAGGCCTCTCTCTAAGCCCCAAGCCAATCGGATACATAACCAAGCACCCTGAAAAAGCAAACCAAGCGGCACGTTGCGCGCAGAACCGTTGCCAATTTTCAGGCTAGATGCGTGGTTTTTTCGGCTTTTTCGTGGCCTGAGCCCTTGTTTTAGCAGCTGTTTTAGCCTTCGTCGTGCGACCTTTACGAGACTGCTTCACCTCGTAGCTATGCTCGGGAGCTGGAAAGGTCCCGCCACGCACTTCGTCGGCATATGATGAAATAGCCCCCTCAATGGCTTCGCCAATACGGCCGAACTCACGCACGAATTTTGGGATCCGCGGCGACAAGCCAAGCATGTCCTCCATCACCAGGATTTGCCCATCACAGGCCGCCGAGGCGCCAATACCAATTGTCGGGATCGCAACCGCGGTTGTGATCCGCTCTGCCAACTCGCCTGCCAATGCCTCAAGAACGACGGCAAATGCCCCTGCCTCTGAGACCACGCGGGCATCTTCTTCAAGATTGGCCCAATCAGCTTTATCGCGTCCTTGTGGCTTGAACCCACCGATCACATTGACAGACTGGGGCGTTAATCCGATGTGCGCCATAACTGGAATACCGCGCTCCACCAGGTAGGCAATGGTCTCGGCCATCCGGCGACCACCTTCCAATTTCACAGCGCCGCAGTCGGTTTCCTTCATCACCCGGGCCGCATTGCGAAACGCAATCTCAGGGCTCTCCTCATAAGTCCCAAACGGCATATCGATGACCACCAACGCGCGCTTGGCACCGCGAACAACAGCCCGCCCATGCATAATCATCAGATCCAGAGGAACCGGCACGGTGGTCTCAAAACCATGCATCACCATGCCCAGACTGTCGCCGACCAGTAGAAAATCGCAATATTTGTCTGCAATCGCCGCTGTATGGGCATGATAGGATGTCAGCGAGACAATCGGGCGAACCCCCTTGAGAGCTGTGATATCTGGTGCCAAACGGCGTTTAGCGGTCGTAATTTGTGACATGTGGGAAACAGTTAGCCTCTCAGGGGCATAAAATAGGGCGCTGAGGACCTACACATAGGCACATCACAGCGATATGATGGTCCACTAACTAGCCAAAAATGCACCAATTGACCAATAACAGGGCCAATCAAGGTCAACGTTGAATGCCAGCAACAGTCTGCGCCCCTCATAACCATTTTCCTATGGTTCAAGTTGCAAGGCCTACTTAGGGTTTGGTAACCAAGATTTAGGGCGGTGAAGATAGACCTTTGGCAAAGCCAATTTTGAATTATGGAGCCATGGTGGATAGCGTCGTGACAAACGAACTTCGCGTATTGAAAAAAGCCTCATCTTTGTTGACTGGAACATCTTCTTTGTTGACTGGAACACTGGCCACGCTCGCATGCATGGTTGGTGTTGCGTTGCTCGGCACAGTTGCTGCGCCCAGTGGTGCGACCGCGCAATACTATTACTCGAGCCCCTATGGCTACACGGGACAGCGTTATCGTCAGCGTAGATATATTAAAAAGAAGAAGCGCCGTGTCCGCCGCGCGCGCAAATCGCGCCGCTCATATGCAAAGAAACTGCGAGATCCGGTTAGTGATGTGCTGTTGCTGGTGTCGCTGAAAAAGCAACGCATTTATGTACACGACAAGCAGGGTCTTGTTGCAGAGTCACCAATCTCTTCTGGTCGCCGTGGCTTGGACACGCCAAAAGGCATCTTCACCATCCTGCAGAAAAACAAGCGGCACTATTCCAATCTCTATGCCGGCGCCCCAATGCCCAACATGCAACGCATCACCTGGTCCGGTGTTGCTATGCACGGTGGACCACTACCAGGTTACCCAGCATCACATGGCTGCATTCGTCTTCCCTATTCATTTGCCAAAACACTATTTGGCATCACAAACATGCATGGCCGTGTGATTGTCGCGGACGATCCTGTACAACCAACAGCGATTGACGATGACCTGCTCTTCCAACCTTTACCAGGTGGTGAACAAACAACCACAGAAGCTTCCCGGACATTGCCAAAAACGATTGACGTGGCAGCTGCTGAAACTGAAAGCCGTATCGTTTCTGATCTTGGCGCGGTCATTGGCGTATCACGAGCTAACGCAGCACAGGTGGCGGCACTTGAAGATCCCAAACGTTTGCAACGTGCTAATAAATACCGACGTAAACGTATCGAGAAAAAAGAGCGTAATGAAAAAGAACTTGTGACCGCCCAAGAGGCTTATGAACTTTTTCATATTGATGCCACGCGTACCGCTGCTCAGCTCAAGGTAGCCCGCACTGCACTGGCCAAAGGCAAAGCCGCCGTGGCAGCGCGTAAAAAGGAAGCAAAGAAGGCTGCCTCTGCGGCCGCAGCAGCCCACCGCAAGCTGAAAGACTTTGACCGCAAATATCGCAATATTTCTCGCAAACAAACGTCTGACAAATTACAAAAACTTGCTGAACTTGAAGAGGCTCTCGACGCACGTGCCTTACGCCTCAGCGATGCTGCTGAAGCAGCACAAAAGACAGTGTTTGATGCAGAGCGCCGCATTGCAGGCTTAACAGCAAACGTCACCCTTGCTGCACAAACCTTCAAAGGTGCAAAAAATAAACTGGCACCAGTAAAAAAACGTCTGATAAACGCAAAATCTGCAATTGTCCGTTATGAGAAAGAAGAAAAGCAGCGCGCCAAACCAGTCTCCATTTTTATCAGTGGCAAAACCGGACGCCTCTATGCCCGTCAAGGCTGGTATCCAATTCTGGATATCCCAGTGACGATCCGCAGCCCAAACGTGGCGCTTGGCACTCATTTGTTCACAGCCATAGACAACAAATACAATAGCAATAAACTTGAATGGAATGTCGTGACCGTTGAGAGCGGCTCTAAACGCTACGAAGGCAAGGCACTCACACGCTACGCCAAGTACTACGGCAAGAAACGGGGACTGCGCCGTCAGCGTTCGACTGCAAATCCAGCACGCTTAGCCTTTGATCGGATCGAAATATCTCAGGATGCGCGCGACAAGATTGAAGACCTGATAAAAGCTGGCTCCTCAATTATCGTTTCGGACTATCCAAAGAGCATCGAGACCGGAAAACACACCGACTTCATTATTCTGACCAAATAGGTTCGATAAACACCGACAATAAAAAGGGCCGCATAGCGCGAGCCCTTTTTTTTATTTGTTGCATTGAGCACGTCAGCAAATGGCGCTGCCCTAGAACAGGGAAACGTTTGAAACCGGTACGCCTATCAACCACTGATGACCACCCAGCAGCAATGCAGCATAGATAGCACTTCCAATTGCGATTGCTGCAAAGTCACCCATGAGAGATGCTGGGGCAGGTGGAATAGTGTCGCTACCGCGATGCTTCATGGAAATGCGATCATAGACGGCATAGGCGAGAAAGGCACCGAACAGGATCAGAGCTGCAACGCTGCTGCCTGCAGCAATCAGATGCGCCAAAGCCCAAAGCTTGATTGCGACCAGCATCGGATGCTTGAGCATGGCGCGGATGCGAGATGGAATATAGGCTGCGACCAGAGCAATTAACGCAGGCAACATCAAAAGGTGCGCAACGTGACGCGTCCAAGCGGATGGAGTCCAAAGCGGACCAGCTTTCTCGGGATGCAGTTGTAGTTTGTGAAAGCCGACCACAATCAGTGCGAAGCCGACCAGAGATACAAGCGAAAAACCAATTTTGTAGGCCGTGGCGCCATAGCGATTGACCAGTCCCTGGCGCAAATCCGGCGACGTCGGCAATAAATGCACACCAAGGAAAATCCCTAAACCTATGACCATCGGTATCATGTGTGTTCCCCTATTTTTTTCATCGTTGAACGACCTAGCTCTACTGTCCCATAAAATCAAATTACCAGAACACAATTAGACGTTTTTCTTCTCTGGTGCATGACTTCACGTCCCATATCCCAGCCAAACCTTAGCCCAACCCGATGCGATGTCGCAGATCTCTGAATAACCTTGCCGTACAAAGACTATTCAACTAAAGTTTTGTTATGAGGCCAAAATTGAGGGATGGCCTCTACGACAATTCATAGTTCCAGACGTGCGGCAGATCTGGGCCAATGGCGATAGCCAGAAGCTTGCGCAGAGATGATACGCACACCCTTACCCTTCAAATTTGAGATGCCGTTGCGACCTGCGCAGAACGCGGAGGTGGCTCCATGTTTGGCCTAACTCCACGTTCCCACAAAATAGCAGCAATGCTGCCGAAGGCGCAGGAAACCAAAGAGCCATCTGGGTTAGAGGAAGAGCCCGTATCCGATGAACTACGCTTAGCCCACGCGCTTCAAGAAGTTCTTGCTAAGAAACCGACAACGCATCATCACTCACGTGATGACCAAGGCGTTGCCAGTCTGGCAAACCGCGTCGAACAAGCAGATCAAAAGCCATTTAGAGGACCACCCGCACCGAGATCAAAAAAAACCCGCGATGTTGGTCTCCTTGATCGCGACGGTGCCGGATTCTTTTGGGTTGCAACCGATACTGCCCAAAATGAAGTCCAATCCACATCTAAAGTGAGTAAGCGGTGGCTGAAACGTGCTCAGCGAGAAAATCGCTGGGCAAACCTACGCCGTTGCGCACAATGGATTTTGCTTACCTGTGCGGCGTGCGCTGTCATCATGCTCACAATCTGGCCCAGCGCATCTTGATAGATTGGCTTGGTTGGACCTTGATCACATGCTGAAGCAACCCTGAGACAACACCTCCCAAGACACAATCTCTGAAACGCAATGGTCAGGGCTGACGTTTGAGTGTGGGTCGCTTGATTTCGTAGAGAGTTAGTGCCGTTGCAACCGCTAAATTCAGACTATCCAATTGCCCTGCCATTGGAATGCGCACGACTTTGGTGGCTTGTTCAACCAGCGCATCACTGAGACCTGGACCCTCGCTTCCCATCGCCAGCAGCACTGGACCTTGATAGGAGACGTCGCGAAAATCCTGTCGGCCGTTGAGATGCGTTGCCACGACATCTCCAACCCAGCCTGCACGCCAAGCGACAAAATCCTCACGCGAAGTGCGCGCCAACGGCACTGAAAAAATTGAGCCCATCGTCGCACGAACACACTCACGCACATAAGGGTCACAACACGTGCCAATAAGAATAATGCCGGTTGCGCCAACAGCGTCAGCTGTCCGGATCATAGTGCCGAGGTTACCCGGATCGCGAACTTCCTCTAACGCCAGCCACAAATCATCTGGCTTGACCCCAGAAACATTTGGCAATTCCGACCAACGTTGACGAAACACACCCAGCAATGATTGCGGATTGTCTTTGTTGGCAAGTTTGCCGAGCACGCGTGCAGTGACCGATAGTGCGGTCGCACCTTGTTCCTCGGCCCAAGCACATACCTCTTTTGCCCGCTGCGTTTCCTCTGGGTTGTCTGCAAGACAAACAATGGTTTCAGGAACAACGCCGCGTTGCTCAGCCATCACTAAGACAGAGGTTCCCTCAGCAACAAACAGACCCGTTTCTTTGCGCTCTTTGCGCATATCGAGAGCGCGAATAGCTTTGATGCGCTCATTTTGCAGGCTGGTGATCACCAACGGCTCGGAGGTCTTGTTTGGTGGTGCTGCCATCTCAGCGCGCCCACCTGAGATAAAGCGACGTTGGCAATAGTTGCCCTGCTTCAGAGCGTATCGCCAATTCCCCACACTCAAAGTCACCGCCTTGACCCAGTAACACTTGCTGGCCAAGCGCATAAAACGCCAGACTTGAGGCGCGAATGGCATAGGCCGTCAAAATGAGTGCGGCTGATCCATCATTTAACAGTTTCGCGCAGCCATTGAGCAAGCTTGGAAGGGATTGGAACAGATCCCAGACTTCACCATTCGGTCCGCGCCCAAACTTTGGCGGGTCAATCAAAATGATGTCGTAGGAATTGCCACGGCGCACCTCACGGGCAACAAACTTGGAGGCATCATCCAATATCCAGCGCACCTTGGCATCACTCAGGTTCGACGCTGCTTGGTTCTCCTTCGCCCAAGATATTGCTTTTTTCGATGCATCAACGTGCGTGACTTCAGCTCCAGCTGCTGCGGCTATCAGGGAAGCGGCGCCTGTGTAAGCAAAGAGATTGAGGACGCGCAAGGTTTCCCCGCGTGTTGCCGCAGCTTCAACGCGCTCTTTCAGCCACATCCAATGTGGAAGCTGTTCTGGAAACAAACCAAGATGCCAAAGCCCTTGAGTTCGACATTCCATCTGGACACGATCCACATGAACCGGCCAAGCCTCAGGGATGGGCTGATGCTCTTGCCACTTGCCACGTTGCTCATCACTGCCGGATGCGGAGAAAATACCATGGGCCTGGCGCCAGTCATTGACGCCTAATGAGGGCTTCCACATGGCTTGGGCTTCGGGACGATCCAACACAATCGTGCCAAAGCGCTCAAGTTTGCGCCCATCACCACAGTCCAACAAGGCGTAGTCTGAAAACCCGCTGGTTTCGAGAATAGTCAATTTTGGTGCTTCAGACATGGCCCGCCCAACTCTGCACCAGACAAACTCTTGATCGGTTCAATAAAAGTCCCAACGTGCTTTGAAGTCTAGACAGCATCTTCAACCTGAACCGCATCCGCGCCGCCTTCAAGGCGGTGGGCAAGAGCTGCCTCAATAAACTGGTCAATGTCTCCATCAAGAACGGCGGATGGGTCCGTACTTTGTTGTCCAGTTCTGAGGTCTTTGACCAACTGATAGGGTTGCAAAACATATGAACGGATCTGATGTCCCCAGCCGATGTCAGATTTCGCCGCGTTATCTTCCATCGCTTGTGCTTCACGTTTCTTCAGTTCCAGATCGTAGAGCCTGGCTTTCAGACGCTTCATGGCGATGTCGCGGTTCTGATGCTGCGAACGCTGCTCCTGGGCAAAAATCGCGATGCCGGACGGTTTATGAACAACGCGCACCGCCGATTCTGTACGGTTCACGTGCTGACCACCAGCGCCGCTTGATCGCGTAAAAGAAATATCCAGATCTGAGGGATTGATATCAATCTCAATGCTGTCATCAATCACGGGGTAAACGCCAACGGAGGCAAAACTCGTGTGTCGCCGAGCATTGGAATCAAAAGGTGAAATACGCACCAAACGGTGCACACCACTTTCCGTCTTCAGCCATCCAAAGGCTTTCTCACCGCTGATCTCAAGTGTCGCCGACTTGATTCCCGCTTCTTCGCCAGCACTTTCGTCAATCAACTTGACCGTGAATCCACGTCGCTCAGCCCAGCGCATATACATGCGCAATAGCATTTGCGCCCAGTCCTGGCTCTCTGTACCACCAGCACCTGCATGTACCTCTAAGTAGGTGTTGTTGGCGTCGGCTTCTCCAGAAAGCAACGCCTCAGCGCTACGCTTCTGGACATCTTCAACGATGCGGGCGAGTGCCGCTTCACCTTCCTTGATGGTATCCTCATCGCCTTCCATCTCACCCAGCTCTACGAGCGTGCGCGCATCATCGAGGTCTACTTCCAACGTCTTGAGAACAGTGAGCGCCGCTTCTAACTGCTGGCGCTGGCGCATCAAAGATTGCGCTTGTGCAGGGTTATTCCAAAGGTCGGGATTTTCAGCTTCGTGATTGAGCTCAGCAAGACGCGCCTCGGCTTGCGCCGGGTCAAAGATGCCTCCTCAGGAGAGTCAGCGCCTCCTCAATAGATTCGACAAGTTTTTGCGCTTCAGCGCGCATCGTGGGCCTCCTCGGCTCGATCAAAGTTGGGAGTGGCAGGCATACTAGTGCCGACCACCGCTTCGTGCAAACGGGCGTTTCAGCGCAAGTCTCTTAAAATTACGGAAAAATTGGAGACACGGGATCAGGCCTTCTCAAAGAGAGACCTCACCACAGGCCACCACGACCCGCACCAAACGAGCTCGGTCGGCGTTGGGTTGGCTCCGTTTGCCAGTTGCCATCTGAACTTGGTTGGCCATCAACACCCACTGTTTCAGAGAAACCAATCACGGAGTAGGCATCATCTGGATATTCGTTTGGCTTGAATGCCTCTTGCGTCGTATCGGGGTCACCAGGTGAGGCTCTGAGACCGGTGCGCGCATTGACGTCCACTAAACGAATACCTGGCGGCACACGAAATGGTGTGACGGGTTTTCCGGCCTGGGCCATCTTCATGAAATCACCAAAGATGGGCGCTGCGACCTTACCACCGGTCTGTCCTTTGCCCATCGGTTTTGGTGTATCGAAGCCAACGTAAACACCGACAACAAGATCTGGCGAGAACCCGAGAAACCAAGCATCTTTTTCTTCGTTGGTCGTGCCGGTCTTACCAGCAAGCGGCATGTTGAGCTTTTTCAAGCTTCTCGCCGTGCCGCGCTGTACAACACCTTCCAACATTGATGTTATTTGAAATGCGGTGTGTGGATCAATAATCTGGCGACGATCATCTGAAAGCGCAGGCTCTGCAATGTCACCCTGCCAATCGGCAACAACACATTGGCTGCATGTGCGCCGGTCATGTTGCCAAATGGCTTTACCCCAACGGTCTTGAATTCGGTCAATCAAGGTCGCACGGACGCGCTTGCCGCCATTGGCGAAAACAGAATATGCGGTCACCATACGTAGCAGCGTAGTTTCACCTGCACCAAGTGACATCGACAGCACCGGCAACAGATCATCATAGACTCCGAAGCGGCGTGAATACTCGGTGATCAAAGGCATGCCCATATCCTGGGCAAGACGCACCGTCATCTGGTTGCGCGATTTTTCAATGCCGATTCTGAGCGTTGTTGGTCCGTATGAGCTATTCTTTTTGTAGTTTTCTGGTCGCCAGACTTCCTTGCCTGGGCCCTGCTCAATTTCAATCGGCGCATCGAGAATAATTGATGTTGGCTTGTAGCCATTGTCTAATGCTGCAGCATAAACAATTGGCTTGAACGACGAACCAGGCTGACGTTTGGCTTGCACGGCACGGTCAAACTGACTCATGTCAAACGAAAATCCACCAGCAAGGGCAAGAACACGGCCGGTGTGGGGATCCATCGCGACGAGACCACCACTGACCTCCGGAATCTGCATCAGCGTCCAGACCCCATCAAGCTTGGTTGAATCCTTAGGCGCAACATAGATCACGTCACCAACAGACAGCACATCAGAAACAGACTTGGGCGGTTTCTTGCCCTTATGTCGCGCCCATTTCACTTCGCTGAATTTCAACTCAATGGCTTCGCGACCTTTGACGATCTTTCCGGCCTGCGTTTTACCTGGCTTAAGACCAACGATGGCCTTTTTGGGATCAATGTCGAGCACGACGCCTAATCGCCACGGAAAGATATCCTTCGGTGTATCAACCTTACCAAGCCCAACACCCCAATCGCCTTTAATATCGATCGTGGAAACGGGCCCGCGATAATATTTACGTCGGTCAAAAGCAACCAGGCCGTCCATCAACGCTTTTTTTGCAAGACCTTGCAGACGAGGATCAAGCGTTGTGCGCACAGAAAGCCCGCCACCGTACAATTTTTCTTCACCGTATTCGGCCAGCAGCGAGCGGCGCACCTCTTCAGCAAAATATTCTGCCGCAAAGATATGTGCCCCTGACGTGCGGAAGTTCACCTTCAGTGGTTTTTTCCGCGCTTCTTCGTACTGCGCGTTCGTGATGTAGCCGTTTTTGTACATCTGGCTCATCACCCAGTCACGCCGCGTCGTTGCGCGCTTGGTATGGCGAAACGGGTGATAGTTATTGGGTGCTTTTGGCAATGCTGCCAGATACGCCACTTCTTCAATCGTCAGATCTTTCAGCTCTTTACTAAAGTAGTTGAGAGCCGCTGCAGCGACACCATACGACCCTATGCCGAGATAAATTTCATTAAGGTACAACTCGAGAATTTTGTCTTTGGTGTAGGCGCGCTCAATTCGGATCGCCAGAATAGCTTCTTTAATTTTGCGATCCAGAGTGCGCTGGTTGGTCAGCAAAAAGTTTTTTGCAACCTGCTGCGTAATCGTCGAGGCGCCTTCAGGACGCCGGTTGACGCCTTCGACCTTGGCTTGAACCATTTTGAATACTGCGCGTGCGATGCCTTGGAAATCCAAACCACCATGTTCATAAAAGCGGCCGTCTTCTGCAGATAGAAACGCGGATGTAACAAGCTTAGGCACGGTGTTGATCGGCACAAAGATCCGTCGCTCTTTGGCATATTCTGCAATCAATGCGCCGTTATGCGCATGGATACGTGTCATCACCGGCGGCTCATAGCTGGCTAAACTTTCATAGCTGGGAAGATCACGTGAGGCATCATAGAAAACGTAGGCGACGACCGCAGAGCCAACGATGAATGCGGCAACGCCGGCAGCAAAGGAGTAGCCAAGAAAACTCAGCAGCAGACTACGGTTACGTCGCTTGCGTTTTCTGCGCGGCTGGGCCGGCATCGGAGGTGGGTGCGTCGGGGCTCTCATCGGCCTGTCAAATTTCCTCGTCAAAGCATGCATCACCCTCATTTATGAGTGGCTGGGTGGCGCATATTCTCGTTGAATTCTTTTCTTCTATCTTGTGCGTTCTGACGTGTTTCTTCGCAAGCGTCCCTCACGCCCAGGTTGGCATACCAATCCAGGCATAAGACATATGTCCAGGCGCGTCCCTTTTTCAGAGCCCCTGCCAGGGCCCCACAAGGTGGCTGACCCGGGTTAAAATAGCATGGATTGTGGCGGTTACTCGTCGCTGGAGACAAAGAATGCCCAAAGATCATGGTCTGGAGTGCGTTATTTTGCACGGGTGTTGTAAGAAAAAGGTCAATCGCTGCGACAACCCGCCCTTAGCTGGTCTCGGCCAGACATCCATGAGCACAGGTCAAGACGGCTCGGCACTGCAACCTGGGGGCCTGGGGGAATGATTCGCCACGCCTTGGCACCATACAGCACAGAGCGGTTCTGGCCCGTCGTACGGGCATTGAACCCACGGCGATCTTAGGCGACCCCTAACAGACACCAAATTGCCGACCGCGCCCAAGCTGGCGAGCCTCTCACAATTGGATGACACGATGCCCAATCAACCAGACTCATTCACCCTCACTGAAGCTGAAGCGCGCTTACTGCAGAACAAACAAAGTCAGAGCCAAGCACAGTTTGCACAACGTGGTTCGATCGTACGCCGAACAAGTGTTGCTGTTCCGCTGCTGGCGATCGTAATTTTGCTGGCCGTGATTTGGTGGGGATATGGTGGCAACATGCCAACGTCGCTCTACTTTGGCATTATCATCGCTTATCTGCTTGGCCTTCTGACCCACTTATTGGCCATGCTCCTTTTCAAGAAAGACATCATGGAGCGTATGCTTTACGCAGTGCCACAGATCTTTGAAGCACGGCAGATCACAATCGACACCACCGGATTGCATCAAAGGACAGACACTTCAAAGGCAACCTTCATTTGGCAGGGCATCGAAAAAATTGAAGACAGCGATGACATGATCTTATTATGGATTCACAAATTTTCGGCAATTGGAATCCCGCACCGCGCTTTTGCATCGCGTGACGATGCAGAGTCTTTTGTGACAGAGGCACGCTGACTAATGCAGGCCAAGGTCGCTGAGGGAAATAATCCCAACGCCACCATCTCAGCCACATAACCACGCCAAAGCACCGCCAATTCCAAACCACGACAGACTTTCGCGCGTCAGGGAGACTATAGGCCACCAGTTACTTAATCATTTGTGACCACATTTTTGATGTTTCTGTCATTGGCCCTTAACACGCTTTCACACTATCGCCTCGCTTGGCGTTTGCGGAAGTAATTCTTGATCGCTTTTGAAATCGACTTCGCCATCTTCTTTCGCCACGGCGACGTGCGCATCAAGGTTTCATCGCCAGGATGGCTCATATAGCCAAGCTCGATAAGTACGGAGGGAACACGGGCTTGTTTTAGAACGCTAAATGCAGCCGATCGCTTCGGACCACGTGTTAGCGACACGTCGCGGCGCAGCTGACGCAACAAAACGTTCGAAAATTGAGTTGAGAAATTTGCCGTTTCCCGTTGCATTAGATCAATTAGAATAGAGCGGACATCTGGCGCGCTTTCACGTTCGCCGCTGGAAATACCAGCCAACAAATCAGACGCGTTTTCTTTTTCTGCCATCATACGCGCAAGCCCATCTGAGGCACGGTTGGATAGCGTATAGACAGATGCGCCATGGATCGTACTGGCTACAGCTTTGTCGGCAACAGAATCAGCATGCAGCGAAATAAACAAATCTGCATTATGGCTATCCGATAACTCAACGCGTTTTGCCAGCGACAAAAATACATCGCGTGAGCGGGTCATGCGGACATCCAACTGACCAGACCGCTTTAATTCATCACGCAACTTCAAAGCGACACCTAGAACCACATCTTTTTCAAGCAGGTTAGATACACCAACGGCGCCTGGATCAATGCCACCATGGCCAGGATCAATAACGACAACAGGCTTCGATGAGGTAGAAGATTTTTTGTCTGTGTCTCTTTTTGTCGAATGCAACACTGTAAGACCAGGTTTCGGCTTGGGTGCCGATGTCTTTGCCGCCGCCCGGTTGGCACCTGTACCTTGGCCAAAGTCAGCACGCGACATTGAGGCCAGCCGAATTTCAAAGTTCATACCCTTGTCGGTGGGGACCATGCGCGCACCTGCAATCCGCACGGGCCCAGTTGTGTCGAGCACAACGCGACCTTGGTCTGCTGAAAACAATCCGTAGCGGAACTCGCGAACAAGACCGCGCCCATTTTGGCCTGTGCCATCCGGCAGATTGAACGCGACTTCCGGCATGTCGACGACAACGCGAAACGGATCGGACAGCGTGAACACTTCCGCAATCAGCCCTTGCGACAACTTCAATGTAAATACTGTCATTGCGCCATCGCGTGCCAAAACCGCATCCGAGACGCTGACAAGGCGCGCATTAGCCACCACTTCAGCCACGGTTTCCCATGGCTTGGTCGTTACCACCCCTCCAACTGACCCGGGAGTAGGATCGGCAACCGGAATGACGTCGGCACGGCGAGACCAGCCCTCAGTCGAATCCCGTGCCAGATCAATGGCCCCAGACCCTGAGCGAGCTAGAGTTGCAGCATCAAGCATCAGGCGCGTGACTGTGCTTGGCGAATAATAGAGCGCCGTACAAACCGCGCTTATGGCGAGGAAACCAATCGTTCGCATCAAACCCCCGTCGGATCGCGACTTTTTTTCCCGCGATTACCCCCAAATCATCTCAGATTAACACATTATTTGTCGAACTTGATCAATCTGATAGGGCATTTGGCCCTCCGTCAGGGCCAGATCATGGGAAAGGTGCTTGCCTCAGACCCGGCCAGCACGTACATATTCAAGACCACTTGGTTCGTTTCAATGGACGTTTGCTACGCGCTTGGAGTGCGAATTTGGCCTGCGGGCCCGCGCCAGCCGCAGCTTGTCCCCGAAATGACCAGTTTGAGTGGAACCTCGGCAAAACGGGCCCAACGACCTCAGACCGCACGCGCATGTTGCGTCTTTTCGCAGTCTGGACCCGAAAAGGACACGCTTTGCCGCGTTAAGCGTTGAACTGGTTTGTGTTCTCGCAGTCACCAAAAATGGCGACTCAGGATCAAACGACCAGATCAAAGACCTAATTCGCGCGCGCAGTCTCGCCATATGACCACATCTGGTCCAAGGGCTCAGGCCAGCGCTGAATGAAGCAATTGCGCTCCGGTTGGCGACGTCAGCCAGAGCTGCACAACCTAATAGCACTAAGACACAATCACTATGCGCTGTCTTTGCCCATCGGATCTGAACCACAACGTGCCCCAACATGGCGCGAGATGTGGCGCACACCCGGTCGCGAAAATTCTGCGGCACCTACAAAGCCCAGCGCACATCAATACCCAAACAAATTCAACTGAACTTAGAACGCGCACCCAAAGGGCATCATTCGCGCGCCGTGGCCACTTGGCCAGGCAGCGCTTGAACCTTGGCGTTGCGCGAAGGACACAACAACCATGTCAGTCAACAAGATGCTTATCGATGCCACCCACCCAGAGGAAACTCGGGTGGTGGTGCTTAAACAAGGCCGCGTAGAAGAATTCGACTATGAATCTGCGGCACGCAAGCAGCTGCGCGGCAATATCTATCTCGCCAAAGTCACGCGGGTCGAACCTTCATTGCAAGCCGCATTTGTCGAATATGGCGGCAATCGCCATGGCTTTCTCGCATTCAGCGAAATTCACCCAGACTATTACCAAATCCCAATGGCTGATCGCCAAGCACTGCTTGAGCAAGAAGCAATGGATGAGGCTGAGCTCGCTGCAGCCGATGATGCCGAAGTCGAGGACATCATTGAGGTCGATATTGTTGATGCAGATGACAGCGATGATGAGCTGGATGCAGAGAACGACGACGACATTGTTTCATCAAATGAAGATGAAGATGATGACCTTGACGATGACGTTGTCGACGCCTCTGCCGACGATGCAGATACCAGTGATGACACTGGTGATGACGACGATAACGACGAAGAGCCATCCTCAATCGCGCTTGCCAGCGACGCAGGAGAGGCCATTGCTGTCCCCTATGACGGCGATAACGATGATGAACCTCCAACCGCAGAAGCTGACCCATCGGACGACGATGCGGAAGCAGCCACGTCTGACGTAGGTAGTGACGACACAGATGTCGCTGACGGTACGGACCGGGCTGAGCAACAAGACGAACAGTCTAGCGAGACGCCAGATGAAGTTGGCCAAGAAGATGCGCTGGAAGAAATGCAATCGCGTCCACGGCGGCGTCCACGCAGTTACAAAATTCAAGAGGTCATTAAACGCCGTCAGGTGATTTTGGTGCAGGTCGTTAAAGAAGAACGCGGCAACAAGGGTGCCGCGCTCACAACCTATATGTCACTGGCTGGTCGTTACACCGTATTGATGCCGAACACGGCACGTGGCGGTGGCATTTCCCGCAAGATCACCAACCCGCAAGATCGTAAACGCCTCAAAACCGTCGCCAACGAACTCGACGTGCCAGAAGGCATGGGGCTGATCGTGCGCACCGCAGGGGCCAGCCGCACAAAGCAGGAACTGCGCCGCGACTTTGAATATCTGCTGAGACTTTGGGAGAGCGTCCGCGATCTAACGTTAGAATCTTCGGCGCCAAGCCTGGTCTACGAAGAAGGTAACCTGATTAAGCGTTCCATCCGTGACCTTTACAATAAAGAAATCGATGAAGTACTGGTTGCTGGTGATGCCGCCTACAAGCAGGCCAAAGACTTCATGCGCATGCTGATGCCGTCTCACGCTAAAAACGTAATCCATCATCAGCAATCAGAATCACTGTTCACAACGTTTGGCATTGAGCGTCAGTTGAACGCCATGTTCAGTCCGCAAGTCACCTTGCGCTCTGGCGGCTATCTGATTATCAACCAAACCGAAGCGCTGGTCGCCGTCGACGTCAACTCCGGCAAATCCACGCGCGAATTTTCAATTGAAGAAACAGCGCTCGCCACAAACCTAGAAGCGGCGACGGAAATCGCCCGCCAATTGAAGTTGCGCGATCTTGCTGGTCTTGTGGTGATTGACTTCATCGATATGGATGAACGGCGCAACAATCGCGCGGTTGAGCGACGGTTGAAGGAAGCCTTGCGTCACGACCGGGCACGCATCCAATTTGGCCGCATTTCACACTTCGGCCTGATGGAAATGTCGCGCCAGCGCCTCAGAACAGGTGTTCTGGAAGGCTCAACAACGCAATGTCCACATTGTCAGGGTACCGGCATCATTCGCTCAACCGACAGTGTTGCATTGTCTGTTCTGCGCGCCATCGAAGACGCCGTATTGATGGGCGAGCCGTCGTCAATCGTTGCTACGACATCACCAGAAGCAGCGATCTACATTCTCAACAACAAGCGCGGTTTCTTGAATGAAATCGAAAACCGCCACGGTATTTCCGTCGCCGTCAAAGCCAGCGATAAAATGCAGGGCGCAAACTTTACCATTGGCAAAGTAACCGATGGGCCTGCAGGCGTTGGGGGACAGGAAAAAACCGTCGTTAACATGGACTGGGGTTTTGAACCTGAACCAGCGCCAGACACGAGTAAAGAGCGTCGGCGCGGACGTGGCCGGGGGCGTGGCCGCAATGGTGAGCGCAACAATGATCGTAATGGCGAACAAGTAGCGACAGGCGATGAACAAAAACCACGCCGACGCAGACGTCGTCGCGGTCGTCGTGATGAGTCTGGTCAAGATCAAGACACCAGCGACCTCCAAAACGCTTCAAACCCCGCTGCAGGAGAAGGCCCTCAACCAGATATCAATGGCGGCGACCAAGACGGTGACAGACCTATTGATGCTGCAGGCTCAGAAGCCTCGGGTGATGAACCCCGCAAGCCACGTCGCAGACGCGGTCGGCGTGGCGGCAATCGTGGACGCGGACGCGGACGTGACACAAACGAAAGCGCAAACGGCTCCGATATTGAAGCCCAAGACGACGCACCTCAAAGCGAAGCGCCATCAACGACCGAGAGCAATCAACCCGCACCTGATGCAGGCGATACACCACCTGCAAAAGACGCAACAAGCTCAAAACCAGCACGTGCGCCTCGGAAAAAAATCGCGAAAGAGACAGCCCAAGACGATCAGCAAAGTATGGATGCCTCTGAAAAGAGTGCGCCGAAACCCAAACCGCGCAGACGTTCAACAACATCAAGCGCACCAAAAGTTGAGCGCGTGTTGGTCACGCCTGATGAGAGCGTTGGCGAACAATCTGGTCCATCTCAGCCAAGTGGGGACACACCGGCATCACGCAGCGGCTGGTGGAACCGTGGCTTTGGGCGCAAGTAGATTTCGGACTTGTTTTTGAAATCTCTTCGCAAACTAAGTGCGCGCGCTTAATCGTGGCCACGCCTTTAACCGGTCAAGCGCACGCTCGATATCAGCGGTCGTTCCTGCATAACAAAAACGGATGTAATGGTTGCCACCCTCGGCATCAAAATCGATGCCAGGTGTTGCTGCTACGTTTGTTTCTTCCAGCATTTGCTTGGCAAATGTTGCGGCATCTGAGGCGAAGTCTCTGATATCAACATAAACGTAAAACGCACCGTCCGGTGGGGCAAAGTTCGATAATCCGAGGTCGTGCAAGCCTGCCACCAGAAGGTCCCGGTTGGCAGCATAAACCGCGCGATTGGCCTCCAACTCTCGGCGCCCAGAAAAAGCGCCTTCTGCCGCGATCTGTGAGATCGTTGGTGGTGAAATATAGAAGTTCTGTGCCAATCGTTCGACAACGGACACCAGGTTGTCTGGCACCACAAGCCAGCCAATGCGCCAGCCTGTCATCGAATAGTATTTAGAAAAACTGTTGACGATGATGGCACGATCCGAAACCGCAAGAGCCGTCTGTGCTGTCTCATTGTACGTCAGTCCATGATAAATCTCGTCTGAGATCAACCAGATATCGTTGTCGTCACAAAAACAGGAAATTTCTTGCAAACGTTGTGGCGTAATCATCGTGCCGGTTGGGTTGGCCGGACTTGCCAACACCAAACCAGATAACGCACCTGTTGCCTGCATCACTTTCAGATCTGCAACCGTTGGCATCCATCTCCTGTCAGGTCCCGTTGGCAGCAACGGCGTCTCCTGACCCAGTGCAGATAAGATATGCCGGTAACATGGGTAGCCAGGAGACGGCAGCGCAACGCGCTGACCAGGGTCAAACAACGCCAGAAATGATAATACAAATGCCGCTGACGAACCGCTCGTAATTACGATGCGGGCAGGATCAACGCTGACCTGATAGATCTCGCGATAGTGATCTGAGATACGCTGGCGCAAACTTGGCAAGCCAAGCGCCAACGTATAGCCAAGCGCGTTCTGATCCAACGCGGCTTTGGCGGCGAAACGGGCGGTTTCAGGTGCGGGCGTTCCAGGCTGTCCGACTTCCATATGGACGACCTTTTCACCAGCAGCTTCACGCAACGCTGCCTGGCGCATCACGTCCATCACAATAAAACTTGAAATCTGGCTACGGTCTGAGCCTGCCATTGTTTCCTCATGGTCTCTTCACACGACGCGCGTTGGCCCGGCATTCCTACCGCTCAAACCGCAACGCCGTGCCTCGTCATAAAGCCCAAACACCACACCTTGCCATCAAAGCCAAAAATGCCTTCCTGTTGCCCCATTGACGGGGGTTCAGTAGCACAACGGCTTTACGATGTTGGTCAGGCGTTGGCCGGAGCAGGCCGCAGGGTTTACCCTGTCAAATGCGCCGAACATACTAAAATATCCGCTTAAATCTGCGTATGAGGTCACGACCTTTGGAAATCTCAAATCTGGGACTGGTCGCCACACGTAAGACGACTAGAATAGAGCAACATTCTGACTTGAACCTGAAATTGCGTTTGTCTCCATTGGGTCACAAATTGGAACACAAAAAAGGGTCCAACACCGCCTTCACGATGAAAACCCGTGCTGCACTGTTAACTCCGACCGGCAATACCAAAAGAGCACCTTAAAACGATATGACTTCTTCGCATCCGACCTTTGCTCAGACGTTACACCGCATCTGCTTTTGGCTTGTAGCTATAACAGCTCTTGTCGGTGCGCCGCACATGGCCGCCGCCCAGAGCCTGCCACTGATCCGCGACACCGAAATTGAGAATCTTCTCAACGACTACTCCAGGCCCGTATTTCGCGCAGCAGGTCTTGGCTCAAGCCGCGTTCGGGTCCGCATCATCAACAATAGGATCTTTAACGCTTTCGTTGTCGATGGCCGCAACGTTTTTATTCACACCGGTGCGTTGATGGATTCTGAAACACCCAACCAGGTGATCGGCGTTCTGGCGCACGAGGCCGGACACATTGCTGGTGGTCATTTGGCTGCACTAAGAACACGCATCAAACAGGATCAGACACGCGCGCTCATTGCCCAAATTCTTGGCATTGGCGCTTTGATTGGTGGTGCGGCAACCGGCGGCGATTCAGGCAGCGAAATTGGCGCAGCAGGTCAAGGCATTGCACTTGGCGGCACAGAACTCATTTTGCGCGGCCTCACCGCCGAACGCCGTTCGCAAGAATCGGCAGCAGACCAAGCAGGCCTGTCATATCTCAATGCAACCAGCCAATCTGGGCGCGGTATGTTGGAAACGTTCGAGCGTTTCGCCCAGCAGGAATATATTTCTGACACACATAAGGATGTATTTGCACGCACCCACCCCGTCGCGACGACACGTATTGCACGTCTGCGCCAACTGGTGAATCAAAGTCAATATGTCGGCAAAAAAGACAGCCCTGACCTCGTTCATCGTCACGCTATGATGCGGGCCAAACTTTCCGGCTACATTGAAGACCCATCCATCGTCTTCAATCGCTACCCAACGTCAAACAAGACGTTGCCTGCGCGCTATGCCCGGGCTGTCGCCCGCTTTCGTCTCGGTGGTCGCGAAAACATGGATAGGGCGGTCCGTGAGATGGATGTGATGATCAAAGATCAGCCCAGTAATCCCTATTTCTGGGAAATCAAAGGGGATTTATTGCAAAAAGCGGGCAGACCTCTTGAGGCGATCGCGCCCCTGAAAAGGGCTATTAAAATTCTAGGCAACAAGGCACCGCTCATCAGCGTGCAATTGGCGCAAGTGATGCTACAGACCCGCAATAAAAAATACACCGATCAAGCAATCAAACTCATCAGGCGGGCAGTCGTGATCGAGAATGACAACCCACTCGCCTACAATCTGTTAGGCCAAGCCTATCACAACAAAGGGTTGTATCCGAAAAGCTATCTCGCACGCGCACAGGGTCTATTTTATTTTGGCTCTGTCAAAGAGGCAAAAAACTTTGCCCAGCGCGCCCAGGCTGGCCTACCTAAGAATTCTCCGGAATGGATTAAGGCCGACGACATCATAAAATTTAAACTGCGGCGCAGATGAGGTCGTCAGCGCCTCGCATAAACACTGGTCGCACTAGGACCTTAAATTTTATCCATAGCTGAAAGTCCACCATTGCCTATTTGCCCGATGCGCGCGATAGACACCCAGAACAGACAAACAAAGCTTAAAGATAAAGCGGAGCCCGTAGCCTGATGACTTCTCAAAATCCTGAACCTGTCGCAACACGTGCACTTGGTCGTGGGCGTCCACTTCTGCTGCTCCTGCCTGTCCTGCTTCTGTTTCTTGGTTGGTTCGCTTACGGCTCCATCAAAGAGCCAACGCAGCTCCATGCAGCGGGCACAACATCAAACGATGGCGCGGCGACCGCCCCCAAAACGGCGCCTGAAGCGGTTGGAAAGTTTTCTACCAGCGATCGCGCCGACATCGAGAAAATCATCAAAGAGTACCTGCTAAACAATCCTGAGATTTTGTACGAGGTGCAAACAGCGCTCGAAACCAAAATGGAAAAAGAGCAAGCGGAAAAAACGAAAAAAGCGATCGCTGAAAACGCAAAGGCAATTTACCGCGATCCAAACGCAGCGCTTGCTGGAAATCCTGATGGCGATATTACGGTCGTTGAATTCTTTGATTACAACTGCGGATATTGCAAACGTGGCTTTGCCGACATTGCCAAGTTGATCAAAGCGGACCCTAATGTCCGCGTCGTGTTTAAAGAATATCCAATCTTGAGTGCCGATTCTGAAAAAGCGGCCATGGTTGCGCTAGCCGCACAACAACAGGGTAAATACTGGGAAGTTCACCAGAAACTCATTTTAGCGCGTGGCCGCGTGACAGAAGCAAGTGCGCTCAAAGCCGCCGAAGAAGTTGGTGTGGACATGGACAAGCTGAAAGCTGACATGGAATCTGACGCGGTAAAAGATGAGATTGAGGGCGTCAAGAAATTAGCCAGGGATATGGGAATTAACGGTACACCGCACTTCCTTGTTGGCGACCGCTCGATTGGCGGGGCACCACAGGATCTGTTTGACCAGCTTGTTGGCCACGTCAAAAATCTGCGCAAAGAAGGTTGCTCCTACTGCTAATCACAGTGGTCGTTCACTCTGAACAAGCTAAGGTCGATGCTCCGGCACTCTTTCGCAATGCAGCAAAAGCTGGTAAAGCTGAGCTTCTTGGTCCTGAGCGGGAACGTGAGACGGCATTGTCGTCAGCCCAATCAGGCGACCTCCAGCGCGATTTGAACTGACCAGCGATGCCAAAGCCGATCTACGTCCTTAACGGACCCAATCTCAACCTACTCGGAACGCGTGAGCCTGAAATCTATGGCAAACATACGCTTGACGATGTTGCTGCGGTGGCGGCCAAACGGGCTGGTGAGTTGGGACTGAAATGTGATTTTCGGCAATCCAACCTTGAGGGCGAGTTGGTGACCTGGGTGCAGGAAGCGCGTGAGAAAGGTTCTGGCATTATAATGAATGCCGCAGGCCTAACGCACACCTCTGTCGCCTTACTTGATGCCCTTCAGGCCGCCGACGTGCCGATCATCGAAGTCCACCTCTCCAACATTTTTCGGCGAGAAGACTTTCGCCACCATTCCTATGTGTCAAAGGCGGCCGTTGGTGTGATATGTGGGCTTGGCGCGCAAGGATACGCGCTCGCAGTTGAAGCCATGGCGGGTATAGTGGATAGCAAATAAAGTTAGACTACGAATTGCTCCCTTTGAACCAAGGGACCCATGAACAGCGACGAACTGAAATACATTACGGACGCGTTAGTAAAAAGACGGGAGCGCGCATGACCGCGAAAGACAAATCAGCCAAAGCCGGACAAGAACAACAGCTTATTCGCGAACTCGCAGAGCTGTTGGATGAAACCGGCCTGAGTGAAATTGAAATAGAAAAGAGCGGGCTGAAAGTCCGTGTGGCGAAAAATTTGACGGTTGCCGCAGCGCCTGTTTCGGTTGGTCCTGCACCAACTGGACCTGCGCCAACAGGTGCAGCAGACCAATCTGGAGGAGGAGCTCCCGCAGCTGATGACGCCCACAACCATCCAGGTGCTGTAAAAGCACCGATGGTCGGTACCGCTTATCGTTCACCAGAACCTTCAGCGCCCGCATACATTGATATCGGATCAAAGGTCAGCGCTGGCGACACACTCCTGATCGTCGAAGCGATGAAGACCATGAACCAGATACCGGCACCAAAATCAGGAACAGTCACCGCTATTCTATTTGAAAACGGCCAGCCCGTTGAATTTGGTGAACCTCTTGTGATCATCGAATAAATATGCACGCTGATGCCGTTTCAGCAAAGACTAAACTCGGAAGACACCACGCTCTATGTTTGACAAGGTTCTGATCGCAAATCGCGGGGAAATTGCACTGCGCATTCAGCGCGCCTGCAAGGAACTTGGTATTTCAACCGTCGCTGTTCACTCGACTGCTGATGCAGATGCTATGCACGTACGCTTGGCGGACGAAAGTGTATGCATTGGTCCGCCGCCAGCTGCAGAGAGCTATCTCAATATTCCGCGCTTGTTGGCGGCCTGTGAGATCACCGGTGCCGATGCGATCCATCCGGGCTATGGCTTTTTGTCAGAGAATGCCCGCTTTGCTGAAATTCTAGAAGAACACAACATTGCGTTCATTGGCCCAACCTCGGAACACATCAAGGTGATGGGCGACAAGATTGCCGCAAAAGACACCGCCAAACGCCTTGGTATTCCGGTTGTGCCGGGCTCAGATGGCGAAGTAAAGACCGAAGCTGAAGCGCTCAAGGTGGCGAAAGCGATGGGCTTTCCCGTTCTGATTAAAGCCGCGTCTGGTGGCGGTGGGCGTGGCATGAAGGTCGCCGCAACTGAAGATGATATAGCTGATGCGCTGGCCAATGCCCGCAATGAAGCAAAATCCGCGTTTGGCGATGACGCCGTTTACATTGAGAAATACCTCAAGAAACCACGCCATATCGAGATCCAAGTTTTTGGTGATGGCAACGGTAATGCGGTACATCTCGGCGAACGAGATTGTTCTCTACAACGTCGCCACCAGAAAGTCTGGGAGGAAGCCCCCTCGCCAGCACTGAATGCAGAAGCCCGCCAACGCATTGGTGAAGTCTGTGCCGATGCGATGCGTGGCTTAAAATACCGTGGCGCAGGTACCGTTGAGTTTCTGTTTGAGGATGGCGAGTTTTACTTCATTGAGATGAACACCCGCCTCCAGGTCGAACACCCCATCACCGAAGCGATCACCGGTATTGATCTGGTCCTTGAGCAAATCCGCATTGCATCTGGCGCCCCGTTGTCTTTTACCCAAGATGAAATTACCTTCTCAGGGCACGCCATCGAATGCCGCATCAATGCGGAACATGCTGAAACGTTTCGCCCCTCGCCTGGAAAAATCTCATACTGGCATCCACCAGGTGGCCTTGGTGTGCGCGTCGATTCCGGTGTTTACCAGGGTTATAATATTCCACCCTACTACGACAGCCTGATCGGAAAACTCATTGTCCATGGCAAAACGCGCAATGAATGCTTAATGCGCTTAAAACGAGCATTATCGGAATTTGTAATCGATGGAATCGACACAACCATTCCGCTATTTATTGAGCTAATTGGCCAGCCGGACGTCGCGAACGGGGTTTATGACATCCATTGGCTTGAGAAATTCCTCGACAAACCTTAAAATTTTCAAATCAGGCCGCCAGCCGTACCCTGAAATGAGCGCGTCGCGCCACACGCAACTGTTTTTGGTATGGTGATTTTCTAAAAGCGGCATACGAAGGCGGCTGTGACTGGAGCTAAGGTCACTTGGCATCACGTGACGACATATTGCCGGAGATCACACCGCAGGTCCTTATGAAGGCCTATCGTTGCGGCATTTTTCCTATGGCGGAAAGCGCTGACGATCCAGCACTGTATTGGATCGAGCCACAACATCGCGGCATCCTTCCCCTAGACCGCATTAAAATTCCACGTCGCCTCGCTCGCACAATCCGCTCTGAGCCTTTTAACATTCGTATCGACACGAGCTTTGACGCCGTGATCGAGGGCTGTGCGGGAGAAAAACCGGGACGCAATTCAACATGGATCAATACGCGCATTCATGGCCTGTACCGCGATCTGTTTGATCTCGGCCATTGTCATACGGTTGAAGCCTGGCAGAATGATAAGCTCGTCGGTGGGCTCTACGGGGTTGCCCTTGGTGGTGCGTTCTTTGGCGAAAGCATGTTTTCGCATGTGCGCGATGCATCAAAGATTGCTTTATTTTATCTGATGGCGCGACTGATCCATGGCGGCTATGTCTTACTGGATACGCAGTTCGTAACGCCGCACCTCATGCAATTTGGTGCGGTAGAAGTCGACCGTGATGAATTCCATCAGCTTCTTGAAAAGTCACTCGACCATGAAGGCGACTTTGGGGCACTACCAAGCACAACACCTCCGCTTGATATCCTCAAGACGGTTCGTGAAAACCATCATCAGTTTAAAGCAAGCCCAGAGGCTTAAGCCGCCACGCTCTTGAGGCGCTGGATCCAAACCCATAACACCCGGCTTGATCAAACCGCATTTGCGTTAATGCAAGATACTCTTCGAGAGGCACTGCGTTTCTCGCGAGACACTGGGTTTCGCGAAAAAAAATCAAAAAAATCGACCCCTGTCTCGTCTGGAACAGCTCGCCCCGCCGTCTTAGGGCAATGTCGGGCTCATGAAGAGTTCACCAGCTTCCTCCCCCTGGTTCCTTCTCCCACAACCGGGACACCCTCCCCGCCCGGTTAATACCTGAGCCCCTCGGCCCCCCTTCCGAGGGGCTTTTTTTTGCCCGTCTCCGCTCGGCATTGCCCAAGCAGATCAGGTTAGGCGCGCAAAATAAGGGCTTTCTACGCCTGCCAAGGAGCCCCAAATGTTGTTTGACCTAAAATTCTGCCCTGTCACCTAGGGAACAGCGGTATGGACGTCGCTGGGGCAAAGTCCATACATCGACAGCGCGTCGCTCATATCCCAACGCCCCTCACCCAGCGCGCTGCTCGATTTTTATTCGCCGGGTTCAACCCTCGCAGGTCCCCCGGAATTCGGCGACCTAAAGAAGCCCTTCGGTGTCCCCGGCCGAAGGGCTTTCTTTTTTGGGTATTGAATTTTTGAAACCAAAATGATTGTCACGCACTGAACGTGACGCTCGCGGGCTATTCCCACTCAATGGTACCCGGTGGTTTTGACGTAATGTCATAGACCACACGGTTGATCCCTTTAACTTGATTGATAATCCGCGTTGCAACGCGCCCCAGCATGTCATGTGGGAACGGATAGTAATCTGCCGTCATGCCATCGGTTGAATTGACAGCACGCAATGCGCACACATATTCATAGGTGCGTGCATCCCCCATCACGCCAACGGTGCGCACGGGCAGCAATACTGTAAAGGCTTGCCAGATTTCATCATAAAGCCCGGCTTTGCGAATTTCATCGAGATAGATCACATCCGCCTGGCGCAAAATATCGATCTTGTCTTTGGTAATGTCACCGGGAATACGAATGGCAAGACCCGGTCCTGGAAAGGGGTGGCGCGCAATAAAGTGGTCAGGCAGGCCCAACTCATGGCCTAGTGCGCGCACTTCATCTTTGAACAACTCACGCAAAGGTTCGACGAGCTTCAAGTTCATGCGCTCTGGCAAACCACCAACGTTATGATGCGATTTAATGGTGACGGACGGCCCGCCTGTAAAGGAAACACTCTCAATCACATCTGGGTACAGCGTTCCCTGGGCCAAAAATTCAGCACCACCGATTTTTTTGGCCTCTGCATCAAAAGTGTCGATGAAAAGCCCGCCAATAATTTTGCGTTTCTGCTCTGGGTCAGACACGCCCTCAAGCTTACCTAGGAACGTTGACTGGGCGTCAACATGCACCAGCGGAATGTGATAAGCTTCGCGAAATAACGAAACGACATCTTCAGCTTCCTTGTGGCGCAACAAACCGTGATCGACAAAGATACAGGTCAACTGATCGCCAATAGCTTCATGGATCAAGACAGACGCAACCGCTGAATCCACACCGCCTGATAAACCTGAAATGACTTTGCTTGAGCCAACCTGTTTGCGGATTGCTTCGATGGCTTGCGTTTTAAAATGCGCCATCGTCCAATCGCCTTTAAGGCCTGCAATCTTATGGACGAAATTAGACAGCAACAGATGCCCTTTGGGCGTGTGCACCACTTCAGGGTGGAATTGCACGCCGTAGAAACGCCTCGACTCATCTGCAATAGCCGCAAACGGCGCAACGTTCGAAACGGCAACAGCCTTGAACCCATCCGGCAATCGGGTCACACGATCACCATGACTCATCCAAACCTGATCTTTGCCACCCTTATCCCAAACGCCGTCGAATAGGGCACAGTCTGCAACGACTTCAAGTTCAGCTCGGCCAAACTCACGATGGTCACTCGATTCAACGCCACCACCAAGCTCTGCAACCATAGTCTGCTCGCCATAGCAAATGCCGAGCACTGGCAAACCTTTGTTCCACACCCATGACGGTGCACGTGGTGTATCCGTCTGCGTGACGCTTTGTGGACCGCCCGACAGAATGACCGCTTGAGGCCGCAACCGATCAAAAGCATCTTCCGCATTGTTAAACGGTACGATCTCTGAATAAACACCAGCCTCACGCACACGACGCGCGATGAGCTGTGTGACTTGGCTGCCAAAATCAATAATGAGAACGGTTTCAGTCATTGTTCGCTTTACGTCGGCATCTGCATATCATGATGTGTCATTCAATGCAGAGCGGTTAAATGTGACCTCGGTAGACCATCCGGCCAAAGTGGCGTCAAGGAGCGCTTCGCCACGTGAAGACCGATGCCAACTGGGTCTGGGAATCAGGCTCGCATCAGCTTATGGTGCCGCTACAGAAAGCCAACCACTGAGGCGCTAAATCCCCATGTTTGACGTCAATATTTGGACGGTGCTCGCGATAGCGACCGCAACCGCCATCGCCACCGGCCTCGGCGCACTTCCATTCTTGTTTTTGCGCAACGTGTCGCCATGGTGGATGGCTATATTTAATGCCATTGCAGCAGGTTTGATGCTGGCCGCCAGCCACAGCCTGGTTGCAGAAGGCATGAAATTGTCCTCCCAGCGCACTTTGCTTGGATTGACAATCGGGCTTGTCGCGATTTGGGTTTCACATCGCCTCATTACCAACGGTAGAACACCAGAGGTTGCAGACCTTACCGGTCTCAATACAACGCGCGCTTTGCTGGTCGTCGGCATTATGACGGCGCATTCGTTCGCCGAAGGTATTGGTGTTGGGGTGTCGTTTGGTGGTGGTGAAGAGCTTGCAACCTATATTAGTTCGGCAATTGCCATCCATAACATTCCGGAGGGGCTGGCCATTGCGCTCATTCTCGTACCTCTTGGTACACCCGTTTGGAAGGCAGCACTTTGGGCCATCTTTTCAAGTCTACCGCAACCGCTGATGGCTGTGCCTGCGTATTTGTTTGTTGAAGCGTTTCATCCCCTGTTGCCAATTGGCTTTGGCATTGCAGCTGGAGCTATGATCTGGATGGTATTTGCTGAATTGGTACCCGAAGCGACCGAAGATGCTTCAGGCGCGCACGTTGGCAGTGCTGTCACCGCAGCGTTTATCGTCATGCTGGCATTTCAATACCTTGTGCTGCAATAAGCGGCTCAGCTGCCTGGATTGGGTCAGCGGTATTTAGCGATGGCGCAGCAAACTGGCGATGAAAAAACCGTCCGTGCCATGGCGCGCAGGTGTGAGCAGAAGCCCTGCATCCTGGCCATCGGCTGAGACAAGGGGTTCGTCGTCGCCCATCGCGGCTTGCCACATCACCGCATTAGTTTGCAGGGAAAAGTCGGAATGTTCGGACAGAAAATCCGATACCTGGTCTCTGTTTTCTTCCGGCAGAAGCGAGCACGTGACATAAACCAAACGCCCTCCAGGCTTCACCAAATTTGCCGCTAACTTCAAAACGCTTTGCTGGTCGACAATGCGTTGTTTGAGGTTTTCTTCGCTCAAGCGCCATTTACTGTCGGGCCGCCGCCGCCACGTTCCAGACCCTGAGCACGGGGCATCAGCCAGAACAACATCAAAGCGTGCGCCCAGATCCAAAAGAGTTTGTTCTTCGCCGGCGTCTAGCACCTGGACGTTGCGTGCCGTTGAACGCTTTAAACGTTCGAAGATTGGCCTGAGCTGAGTTTTGTCTTTGTCATAGGCATAAAGCTGCCCGGTGTTTTGCATCGCCGCAGCCAGCGCTAACGTTTTGCCGCCAGCGCCTGCGCATAGATCCAACACCTGCATACGCGGGCCCGCCCCTGTCAACAATGCTGCCAGTTGACTGCCCTCATCTTGAACCTCGAACCAACCCTTTCCGTGCGCTGTGTCGCGCTCGACGGCAGGGGCCTTTTTGCCAGGCCTTGGCGCAGGAATGCGCACACCATCAGGCGCATGGGGTGTCAATTCAGGATTGTAACGTTCTAAAGCTTTGAGCAAACGGTGCCGATTGCCTTTTAACGTATTGGCTCTGAGATCAATCGGCGCTCGCCGCGCCATGGCCTGACCCTCGTCCACCAAACGATCATGAAAGACAGTTGTCAGGGAAGGCACCAGCCAGCCAGGAATATCAGCCTGCACGTCAACTGCTGCATCAGGGGGGACCGTGCGCGCCAGACCGGCCTCTTCTTCTTCACTCAGCGTCCCAATTGCGTAAGTACCCTCGCTTGCTGCTGTACTGACCGCGGCTGCGTTAAGACCCAGCGCTTCACCTGCCGCTGCTAGTACGAGCGCGCGCGGACGATCATCCCCCATGCGGGCTGCAAGAGATTGCTTTTGACGCAAGACGTCAAAGACGAGCGTCCCAATCGCAGAACGATCTTTGGAGCCTGCAAAGCGATGATTGCGACCCCACTCAGCGAGCGCCATGTTAGCTGGCCGATGGCGCTCAAAAACATCTTGCAGGACCTCTTGAGCCGCCTGCATTAAAGCGCCATGACGCATTTAGAATTTTATCCTAGTTGGGACACGATGGGTGTCTGGCGCCTCGCCATGTGATGACGCAATTAACACAAACACCGGCAGCATCAGGTTCGTCTGTGTCATCTCACATTCCTAACAGTGGTCTAAACCCTAGGCATTGCCAGGATAGTTTGGTGTTTCACGCGTTATCAGAACACCGTGGGCATGGCTCTCGCGCATACCGGCCGGTGAGATGCGCACGAACTTGGCTTTTTCACGCAACTCTTTCAGGTTGCGTGCACCAGTATAACCCATGCCGGCCCGCAACCCACCAACCAACTGGTGCAACACGGCGTCGGTCGGACCTTTATACGGGACTTGACCTTCAATACCTTCTGGAACCAACTTCAATGAGTCTTTGACTTCCTGCTGGAAGTAGCGATCTGCCGAACCACGCGCCATGGCACCAACAGATCCCATGCCACGGTATGATTTATAGGTACGACCTTGATAAAGGTAGGTCTCGCCCGGCGCTTCATCTGTACCTGCAAGCAGCGAGCCAATCATCACGCAGTCCGCACCAGCCACAAGCGCTTTGACGATATCGCCGGAATACTTGATGCCACCATCGGCTATCACGGATACGTCATGTTTATGGGCTTCTTCAGCACAATCCATAATCGCCGTTAACTGAGGAACACCAACACCTGCAACAATACGTGTTGTGCAAATAGAGCCTGGACCAATACCAACCTTCACAGCATCTGCGCCCGCTTCAATCAGGGCGCGTGTCGCTGCCGCCGTCGCTACATTGCCGGCCGCAATCTGCACATGGCTGTATTGTTTCTTGAGACGACTGACAGCGTCCAGAACACTTTTTGAATGACCATGGGCGGTATCAACAACGACCAAGTCACAACCGGCGCCGATCAGCTCCTCTGCGCGTTCAAACCCATCGTCACCAACGCTGGTCGCAGCGGCAACGCGCAAGCGCCCTTCGAGATCTTTACAAGCGTGGGGATGTTTCTGGGCTTTTTCAATGTCTTTAACAGTGATCAAACCAATACAGAGATAGTCGTCATCAACAACAACAAGCTTTTCGATACGATGCTGATGGAGAAGACGTTTCGCTTCGTCACTCGAAACATCACGCGTGACGGTTACCAACTTATCCTTGGTCATCAGCTCGGATACGGGCTGGCCTGGATTGGTGGCAAACCGCACGTCGCGGTTGGTCAAAATCCCGACTAATTTTCCCGCAGCGCTGGTTGTGTCCTTTTTTTCTACAACCGGAATACCGGAAATCTGATGATCGGCCATCATTGCCAGGGCTTCGGACAATTTGTCATCGGGGGTAATCGTGACCGGGTTCAGCACAATGCCGGACTCGTACTTTTTGACCTGCGCGGCATGACGGGACTGCTCTGGCGTATCCAGATTACGGTGAATCACCCCGATGCCACCCTCCTGAGCCATCGCAATAGCAAGACGGCCTTCCGTAACCGTGTCCATTGCCGATGAGATGATCGGAATATTGAGCCCTATGTCCTTGGTAACACAGGATGAAACATCTACCTGACCAGGCATCACTTCAGAAGCGCCTGGCACCACCAGCACATCATCAAAGGTTAACGCTAGCCCGGAATCGGCAGTGATCGGGCGGCTGGCCATAGGGGTTTCCTCCTGCATGATGGGGTATCCAGGCCGGTACGGTCTGGATAGTGGTGGCCCGCTATACACCCCTCATCGCAATCAGAAAAGTGGGCCTCTTAAAGGGGAGGCATCAACCTCCACCGCGCGCTATTTAAGAATAAGTTTTTCTAATCATTCAGGGATACAGATTCAATTAGACATTATTGTCACAGGCCTATAAAACTGCCCTCGTCCCCTTCGAAGGACGAATAAACACTAGTGGAGGAAACTATGAAGACCTGGACAAAGCCCGCAGTACGCGAGCAGGAAGTTGGCCTTGAGGTCACAAGCTATCTGCCAGCTGAAATCGACGTCATCTAAATTGACGTTTCAGCTCGCAAATAAGCGAGTTTCTTAGCACGGCGATCGCATCAGCGGTCGTCGTTGCTTTTTGTGGCACTTGAATTTCATATTACGACGCGAAATATCACGCATCACTGCCACGAAAGCCTGTGGCCAATACATAAAGTTCGGCACTATCTTTGCGACTAGCTGGCGGTTTGACATGGCGCACAGTACGGAAGTTGCGCTTCAAGACATCCAATAATGTTTGTTCGGTACCACCTTGGAACACCTTACAAACGAATACACCACCCGGTCTCAATATACGGCAGGCAAAATCCGCCGCAGCTTCGGCCAAGGCGATAATCCGCAAGTGGTCTGTTCTTTGATGACCAACAGTGGGTGCCGCCATATCTGACATCACCACATCAGCGCGACCATCTTTGAGTAGGGCCATAAGTGCTTCTTCAGCACCGTCTTCCATGAAATCCATTTTTATAAAGTCAACGCCCGGCAGTGCTTCAACATCGAGGTAGTCAATCGCGGCAACCTGACCTGGTCCTGAAATAGCTTTGCATCGTTCTGCCGCCACCTGACTCCATCCGCCGGGCGCAGCTCCAAGATCCACCACCACAGCACCACGTTTCAAGAACTTGTACTTATCATCCATCTCTTGGATTTTAAACGCAGCTCGCGAGCGCAGACCCTCATGCTTGGCCGCAGCCACATAAGGATCATTCAATTGGCGCTCCAGCCAACGCGTTGACGACAATTTCCGCCCTCGCGCTGTCTTCACCTTGGTGTGGAGCAGGCGTTGGCCACCACCTGGACCAGAGCGTCCTGCTTTTTTGTCTTTCATTGCTCAATTCCGCTCGCGGTTTCAGATGATTACAGTGAGTTAGGACGTCGACCGCCGCTGCGTTTACGCCGCCCTGACTTATAGACCCCGTCTTCGGTCATCAAAGTTGCGAGGATGCCTTCGCGCAAGCCTCTATCGGCAACGCGTAGCCTTGCACACGGCCAGATGCGCATCACCGCTTCCAAAATTGCGCAACCTGCAAGCACCAAATCAGCACGGTCAGACCCAATACACGGCTGTCGCACGCGGTCCTCATAACTATGCCGCAGCAAACTATAGGTGACGTGATGGGCGTCGTCTGAGCTTAACCAAACACCATCGACGCGCGCGCGATCATAACGCGGCAGATTAAGCTTGATACCTGCAACTGTTGTCACCGTCCCTGATGTGCCAAGCAAATGTGCTGGTTCGTTCGCGATTCTATCACCAAAGCGATGAATAGCTTCAAACGGAGCAATCAAATCTGAGACATATGAAACCATCGCTTCAAAACTATCTTCAGTGACATGACGTCCACCAAATTTTTCCGCCAACGTGACGACGCCGATCGGCAATGACGTCCAGGCATCCATGATCTCGACTGCCTCGATACGCTCGACATGCATGCCGTGCATTTCCGTCCTACGCTTGGCCAAATCCAACCAGATCAGCTCGGACGAGCCACCACCAATATCAAACACCAACACATAACGTGATTGGGCATCAATCAGCGACGCGCAACCTTGCACCGCCAAGCCCGCTTCAGCTTCCGGTGTCAAAACCTCGATCGCCAGCCCCGACTGTTGCTCAGCACGACGCAAAAACTCATCACTGTTTGCCGCTTTGCGGCAGGCTTCTGTGGCAATGAAGCGCGCGCGTTTTACGCGATGGCGTTGCAATTTTCGTGAACATGCTCTGAGCGCATCAATGGTGCGCACCATGGCGGCTTCACTCAATCGACCGTTTTGCGATAGTCCTTCGCCTAGTCGGATAATACGCGAGAACGCGTCAATGACTTTGAACCCACGTCGTGATGGACGCGCAAGTAACAACCGGCAGTTATTGGTGCCCAGATCAAGCGCCCCGTAAACCTCGCCCAGAGGACGTTGGTAGCGTTTCTTGCGTTGTTGATTTGACTTTGAAGTCGCGTTTTTATTTTTTGGATTACCAGTTTGCTCGTTTGGCGGCCCAGCATTGTTCTTTGGGTTCGCCCGGCCTTTTGGAATGCCCATAGCACGGTCGGGGGCAGCACTCGAACCAACGATACCTTCGCTGGCACCATGGGTTGTGGTGGTGTTAGGAGTCCTCTGATCACTGGCCTCCTCACCACGCAGCGCGCGGTTTTCGGCCCGATCAGGACTGTGATATCCGCCTCTTGGCGTGCCCACGATCCTGTCCCCAGCGCCTGGTTCCAGATGATACCCGTGCCCGCTGGCGCGAATTCATCTTCTCATCAAGCGTCTTGTCTGGTTGCACTTGAGATCACTGTAACAGGTTATTGGGCTTCGTAAAGCTGCGTTTTAGCCATGTATGTTGCCCCCTGATAGCCACACTATAGAGTGGCGACCCGCTCTGCCAACACCAAGTTCTCATACATGACTTATGAACAAATGACGGGCATTCAATCCTGCCGCAAAGTTGAATTTTTCAATTTTTTGTTCTGGGATTTGCCACCTCAACATTCGTAATCCCAACAAATGGCCACTGTTAGTCTCATTAAATTTGCACGATCCACAGACGGTGTTTGCCGCTTCGTTCACCTCATTGAGGTCTGAAATTAACGCGTCTCTCACCCGGCTTACGTGGTCTTCGGACCCAACACGCAACGCCAAAAAAAAGACTGCTGTAGGGACGTCACGTTTAGACGTTTGAGAACCCACCAAAACCACGCTGGAGTCTTGTCGCAACCCTGTTGGTCATTGATAGTGTGTGGATGGTTGTGGTTGGCTTTACACCTGCAGTGAAGCGACTTCACGCAAACATTTTTAGTGCTGCAATGATTTGGGGATCCCCAATCCCGCAGCTCTTGATTGCGGTCGCTTCCATCGCCCTTTACGTACGGCGCCAAAGCCTTGTTAAAAAGCCAGCCAATTAGAAGGCTGACGACGAATTAGCCCCAGCCAGAGCAAAAAAATCAAAGCGACGGGCTGCTCCGAATGCTCAACCCTTTGTTTGCAGGTGGTTTTAGGTCGGCTGAAAAACCCGCCTGAAAGCTACTCCCATCCCAATTGCAGCCTAGGCTTGATGCTTTGCTGGCAACTCGGTATAGAGGCAGACTGCCAAAGGACACATGGCACCGGCGCCAAACACCAGGCAAGACATGTACTTGGCTACTTTGCGCGCTTAAATCCAATCATCTCCCGGTCAGCAAATGCCGGTCAATGGGGAATAGGTTAACGGTAGACCCACGGACTCTGACTCCGTTAGTCCAGGTTCGAATCCTGGTTCCCCAGCCACGGTTTTTCAATGACTTAGAGACTTTCTCCCGGAACAAACTGAAAGTTTTGCGGGAGTTTTGCGTGACTCAGCAGGAATTCCACCCCGCAAAATCACTAGGTCTGGTCTGCTTCCGTTCCTGCCACATACTCTATTGGCTGCCTCAATCAGGCGGGAAAGTTCAGCCGCCGAATAATGCGTTGTAATCCGGCAGGAGCGGTGCCCTAGAAGATCTTGTCGATCTTCAAAACTTACACCGGCTGCACTCAGCCGACGGCCAAACGTATGCTTTAAATCGTGAACCCGGACCAATCGATGGGGGCAGGTCACTCGTACTCCGAGTCGCTTTCGTCCGGTGTTGGCTTCAAAGCCAGCGTCGAGTCCGCTTAAGATACGCACGATACGGGTCTCCGTCACGCGCAATCAGGAACCCCTCCTCTAGGCGAGCTTCTATCGACAGTACAATGAAGGTCAGGACCGCGCAGAAAAGCGACAGCACAGTGGGCGCTGCTAGAAACAGACCAAACGTAATTGTCATGAAGCCAAGATATATCGGGTGACGACAAACGGCGTACAGGCCGTGTACGACAAGCTTGTTATCGGCATCGATACCGGCCCGCCAATCCTTGCCCATCTGTGCTTGTGCGATCACACACCAGGTCAGACCGCCGTACGCGAGTATAAGTCCAATCACTTGAACGGTTGATGTGTCCAACGTGTTTATCGGCCCAAGATAACGGTAGGCCGACTGCCATGTCGTGGAAGTCAGATAGGCGTCAAGCGCCTGCAAACGGAACAGTGCAATATTAATTGCTTCAGCCAAAAAAATGGCGAACAGAACCTTGTGCACGAAGTCGCGCGCCGCATCTGCATGACGAAAAATGACGGGCATCCGCCCGATTTGCCGCCTCACGAGATAAACGCGCACCATTAGTGCAGCGATAAAAACAAGTCCGAATATACCGACCAGCCTATCAAGAGTCATCACAGGCTCTCCCTGACCGTGACAGTCATCCCGACCGGGAAAATGCCCGCTCCGTCGGTGTCATTTTTTGGCGTTACTCTGCTGCCAAAGTTCCAGCGCCCCAAGAAACACGACGAGAAGGCCAGCCACAATGTGCCAAACGCGAAGCATACCAGCACCACTGTAACTAAAAATGAAGGGAGATGCGGCGACCCACATCCCACACGCCAACTAACCAACTTCCGCCCAGCGCCGGAACTTTACAAGATCCAGTTCAGCGAGCACAAAGATTGAAATTCCGGCCACGGCCGCATTAATAACTGCCGCCTGATTGGAGATCTCGTTGATGACCCAGGGCGCAAGTATGATCACAAGGCCTATGCCGATGCTGAGCCAGTCTTCCCAGGAGCGATGTGACTTAAGGAAATTCCAGTTAGACATACTTGCCCTCTGTATTTTTTGCGGCTGTCCTGAAGCCTCGCGGATTTCGTTGGTAGTCGATCTGGTGACTACGCACAATCTCACGCGCTGGCCTAACTTCGCGACAACACCCTCTTGTTTTTGCGGCGCTGACGTTACCAGTACTAGAATGTCACGACATCGCCAAGCTCCAGTGACGGGAAATTCTGCTCACCTGGTGAGCATGAAGTGAACTGCCCAAACCTTGGCACGATAAGCATCTTAAAGGTTGATCAAAAACTGCGGGCCGCACTCACCGCGGCCTATCTGGGCCCAACGGCTGCTTCGTCCGGTTTTGGCTCGTTGCGACGGTTGACCTGAAAAAAAGGCGGACATGCAGCTGCCAACTTAGCGATGTCTGCTTATGACCCAAAGCGGACGTTCCATACGCCACCCCTATGTTTGCTCCTCAACCCAAAGAAACCTCAATCATTTCACTAGTTGAATCCGAAAGTATGATCCAACGACTGCACTCCAACGTAAGTGAGGAATGCCAAGTTTTGGGTCAGAAAAGCAGGAACTCAATGAATAGATCAGCCTTGTTGGCATTCGCATGTCTTTTGCTCGTACCCTTCGCCACGTCCGTGAGTGCATTTGACAGACTAACTGAAGCGCGCATGGCCGCGGTAAACGGGGATCATGCGCTTTGCTCCAAGATTTCAGATGAAGTGCGGAACTCTAAAGGGTCATCGTGGTATGCGCACCAGGTCTTTGCTTCTTGCAAATCACTAGATGCTCGACAGAACAGGACTGAATTAGGTGCGGAAAGATTCGAAACAGAATCAATGAAGGCGATTGATGCGATCGAACACATCGTTTCAAACGGCAAGGCACTAACATCACGCCAACGTATAAAATTTTCTCATATGGCAGTCGAAATGCGCAAGCAGCTCGCACTTGACCTCATCGAGATTAAAACAGCAGCTCAATGAACAATCAACGGGCCAAACCAAAAAATGACATTTTCGGGCTGATTGTCTTTTTGACAATCAGCTTGACGGTATCTGTAATAGGTGGCGCTATCACTACAAGTAGCGTCGGCAACTGGTTTCCAACACTTAATAAACCGGAATTTAATCCACCTAACTGGGTGTTTGGTCCTGTATGGGCTTTGCTCTACCTTTTAATGGCGGTTGCTGCATGGAGAGTTTGGCGTTGTGCAGGCTTTCGCAAAGCCAAACTCGCATTGATATTTTTCTTCAGTCAGCTTGCATTAAACTTGGCATGGTCATTCCTATTTTTTGGAATGCGACGCGTAGATTTGGCTCTCATTGATATCGTATTCTTGCTATTCGCAATTGTCCTGACGGCAATTCTTTTCTGGCGCATCGACCGTGTGGCAAGCATGCTTTTTGTGCCATATATACTTTGGGTGTCGTTTGCCACATATCTCAACTTATCAATTTGGGTGCTAAACTAAGTTGGCGCCATCAAACGAAAGTAGACTTTAGATATTTTCCGGTTGAAATTTTCGAGACATGTCTGCCATCAGCTCAAGAGCGGGCATCAGAAGTATCAGATGAAGTTAATAAGCCATGGTGCGCTCAGGTCTAACAAGAACGCTTCCCACTTTGTTATTCTGCCAGTCAACATAATCACGGCAACAACGATCAACATGCCTGAAACAATGGCTTCTCTTGTTCGGCTTGACTGTGCCGAATTCGCGTTTCTGGTGCAGTCGCATGAGTTGAGTTTGAACAGCTCGCGAGCATTACGGATAAATAATTTTTGCGTGGGATCCAATTGCGGGGTCCCTGCGTTTCTCCAACGTGCATGATCGGTGCACCAATCGCACTGCATTCAATCACGATTATAAAATGGAGAAAAGGAACGACATCATGAGCTTCTTGAAAACAACTGCCCTTGCATTCATTGCAGCCGTAGCATTCGCAGTAACGCCTGCAACGGCTGGTAAGAAAGACATTGTGGACACCGCTGCTGGTGCAGGCCAATTCAACACACTTGTCACAGCCGTAAAAGCTGCAGGCCTGGTCGATACACTGAAAGGCGACGGACCGTTCACGGTGTTTGCCCCATCTGACGAAGCTTTTGCAAAGCTGCCAAAAGGCACCGTGGAAGACCTTCTGAAGCCTGAAAACAAATCCAAGCTTATTGCCATTTTAACGTACCACGTAGTTCCCGGTAAGGTCATGTCGACCGACATTTCTGGCAAGAAGCTGAGCCCTAAAACGGTTCAGGGTCAGACCGTGGCTGTCGATGCCACGAAGGGTGTCAACATCAATAACGCAAAAGTTGTCACCGCCGACGTGGTGGCCAGCAACGGTGTGATTCACGTGATCGATACGGTTATCATGCCTAAGCTCTAAGATTTAATAGGCACAGGGTGGAAAGGATTGTTCGGCCCTGTGCCAATTCACTGAATTGTAAATCAAATGTTCGTCTGTGGGCCCTTAGCCGACGTCGTGGTGTTATTTGGTAGGGGTCAGTTTTACACACAGACGAAGGTGTCTTCTCGGGGCGTCAAAACGGTCTAATTTGACTATTAAGCTCCATTTATGCCCCTTTCGCTGTTGCCCGTTCAAATAACTCGATCCATTGATCCAAATTGACTGCCTGGCACGTAAACGCCCTACCGGTCGTGCAAATGGAAAATTTGCAACCATAACTCTCAGGGTTGGATCGCATGAGCTTTTTTCGATCACACATGCGATTGGCAGGTCATCAGACGACCTGTGTCTTTGTGATAATGGTGATGGCGGCGGTGCCCGCCTGTGCCGGAAAAAAACCTGATACAAAAAAACTTAAAGTAAGGGATGTGGTGGCCGCCTTGTTTCAGGCAAATCCCAGCAATCCAATCAATCTCAACGATGCCAACGTCAGCGGTTTTGATCTTTCTGGAGTCAACTTCAAGGCGGCGCATCTCAGGAATTCCCAGTTCTTTGGCACGAATCTATCGAATTCAGACTTGCGCGGAACGGACCTGACCGGTGCATTGCTCAACCGCGCGGTTGTTATACGTGCCAATTTTTCGGGCGCCAATCTTGAGCAGTCATCTATTATGCGTCCGACCGTGTTTTCTGACCTCAGTCTCAATCGCGCTGAAGCGCCAAACTTTTCAGGTGCAAACCTATCTTCTGCGCGCATTACAGGAAATCTTGACGGTGCGAACTTTCGTGGCGCGAATTTAACCGGCCTCAATTTTGAACCTCACGAACCACGTGCAGACATTTCCTTCTATCCACGCAACTTCTGTCGTGGCTGTGATTTCACACGGGCCTCTCTCAAAAATGCCAACCTTTATGATGCGTCTTTTGTGATGGCGAAGTTTGTAAATGCTGACTTAAGTGGGGCAAACCTGTCTCGCGTTGATCTGACAAAGGCAGATTTGACGGGAGCAAATCTCACAGGCGCAAACATAACGGGCGCTAATCTCGACTCAGCGGTTCTCGTGAGTGTGCGTGGGTTAGATCAGGTTAAGGGCCTACCCCAATGTGGCAATAGAAAATTGAGCGGCAAAAAATGCTAAGGGAATAAATCTATGAACAATCTTCTAACAACCGCACTGGCAACAATACTGGCCATTGGACTTTGCGGGTCACTTGGTTCCAAAGCAGCAATTTCTGCCAGTACGGAAACAGAGCGCGTTGATGTTGCAACAGCGACGCCCATTCAGTTAGGCACCCGCTATGGTCAGGCGGCAGGCGTTGCCGTTCTCTGTTATGGATTGAAGGTATCGCCGGATGCTGAAAAATTAAAAACACGATTTTCAGGTGCCGAACTTGAGACCTTCAACAAACAAGCCAGTAAAATTTTGGCCAGTTGGGAAAAAACATTGAGGTGTGAAAACGCGGGTGGCCCAAATGAGTGCAAACTCTCGCATACGTGGAGTTGCCAGCAGGGATTGAACGAACTTGGTCCAAAAGGAACCGTTCTACCAGGCTTGGTCGAGCAGCGGGTGAAGTAGTGTCTCCACACCTCTTATAGGGTGGCAAGTGTCCACTGCGTCGCGAGCGTACCGAGGTAAGCAGACAGCCCGGTCAACGTCGTGCCCCACGCAATGTCAACGAGCGCCACTAACGATGGCCAGCCCTTTAACGTCGCGTAGTTCGTGATGTCGTACGTTGCATAGGCGAAGAAGCCAAACAGAGCTCCATAAAGGAGCGCATGATCTGCAGAACCGAGACGCAGCCCAGGTGAGACCGCAAAGATTATAATGCCCACGACATAGAGTGCGTAGAACGTTGCTGCAATACCAAGGCGAGGACGTTCGCGTAGAAGAGGGCCGAGGCGGGAAAAGTAAAATGATTTGGCAATTCTGGTGAGCCAGAGGAAATCCAATGCCAGAAAAATGAACAGGGTGATGATATATGCAATTACATTTTCAAGCATGGTCGTCTCCAAACGTCTGGCCAGTCGAGATACGAAACGGGCCAGACGTTTGGATCATCTGACCCCAGAGGGACGTTTGATCCAGAACAGTACCCGCCTCGTAGAAGACTTGGATCAATAGGACAGTCAATGGAACGCACGAAGATAGCGGTTATAGGGTCTGGCGTGTCAGGGTTAAGTGCAGCTTGGTTGCTCTCTCAACGCCACCAGGTTGTGCTCTTTGAGGCCGACGACCGTCTCGGCGGACACGTAAATACGGTGACGGTGGAAACACGCGATGGGCCAACCTCAATCGACACTGGTTTTATAGTCTACAACGCACCAAACTATCCCAATATATCGGCTCTCTTTGCGTATCTCGATATTGCGACGACTGAGACAGAGATGAGTTTTTCTGTGTCGATGCGCGCCGGTGCGTATGAGTATTCGGGATCGGGTTTTGGCGGCTTTTTTGGTCAGCGGCGCAATCTTTTGAACCCTGCACATTGGCGCGTCCTTAAAGACATAGCGCGTTTTTTTAAGTCCGCAGAGCAAAAATCTCAAACGCTGAGCGATGACGTCACATTAGGCGCATTTTTAGAACGTGAGCGTTATTCGCGTGCCTTTATTGATCACCATATTTTGCCAATGGCTGGCGCAATTTGGTCGGCGAAAACTACAGATATGCTGGACTACCCTGCGCGAAGTTTCATTTCGTTTTATGCCAATCACGGGTTGCTACAGTTTAAAGACCGTCCGTTGTGGCGCACGGTTGAGGGCGGCAGTCGAACGTATGTTGAAGCAATCATTCGAGACAGCGCCCTTGATATTCGCCAGGCAACCAAGATCAATAAAGTAGTGCGCAACGCATCGGGCGTCGAGGTGATTGATGATGACGGTGTGTCGTGGTTGTTTGATCAGGTTGTGATTGCAACGCACGCAGATCAGGCCCTAGACATGCTTGCCACGCCCGCGCGCGAGGAAGCGAAACTCCTCAAAGCGTTTGGGTATCAAAAAAATCGCGCGGTTCTGCATCGAGACCATTCAGCTATGCCGAAGCGACGTGCCGTATGGGCAAGTTGGAACTATATGCAGGCGGAAGGGAAAAACGATCAACCGTTATGCGTCACGTATTGGATGAACAGCTTGCAAAAGCTCTCCACACGTGAGGACCTATTTGTCACCCTCAACCCTACGTTTGAAATTGATGAGAATAAGGTTGACGGCGTTTTCGATTATACACATCCGCTTTTTTCTACAGCAGCGCGTCGTGCCCAAGCCACCTTGTGGCAATTGCAGGGAAAGAACCGGACTTGGTTTTGTGGCAGCTATTTTGGTCACGGGTTCCACGAAGATGGACTGCAAAGTGGACTTGCCGTTGCCGAACAACTGGGTGGTGTACGTCGTCCGTGGCGGGTGAAAAGTGAATCTGGGCGAATAAGTCTTCCGTCCTCAAATGCTGCTTTGGAGACCGTACAATGACAGATGTCACGAATGGTCTGTATCTGGGCACTGTTGTTCACAAGCGCCTGCGTCCGGTACGCCATGCGTTGTCCTATCGCGTGTTCTCTGTCCTGCTCGATTGCAATCAACTCGGTGACACTACCAACGGCTTGCGGTTGTTCTCATACAACCGCTTCAATCTGTTCAGTCTTTATGATCGCGACCATGGTGATAGCACCCCACTTGTCAGCTACCTGTCAGATGTGGCCAAGAAATCTGGATACGGCGATGAAATTCAGCGTTTCATGATGCTGTGTTATCCGCGCATTTTTGGCTACGCGTTCAACCCCATCACGGTCTATTTCGGACTAGATTGTGAGGGTGAAATCCGGCTGATGATCTATGAGGTCAACAACACGTTTGGACACCGCAAGAGCTACGTGCTTCCGGCCACAAATCCACACAATGATCTAATCTCCCAGTCGTGCCGTAAACGTCTTTATGTGTCTCCATTCAACACGGACGCTGGGAGCTATCGGTTCGCTGTGACATCACCTCGTGAACATCTAACCATTGGCGTGGCTTTGACGACCAGTTTGGGGGCCACCATGAAGGCGCACTTTCACGGGTCGCGACGGGAGCTCAGCGACGAAAATCTCCTGAAAGCACTGATAAAAACAGGTTGGATGACACTGAAGGTCACGGCTGCCATTCATTACGAAGCTCTCAAGTTGTGGTTGAAGGGGTTGAGGGTAAGGACACGCCCAGGCCCGCCCTCAGAGCCTATTGATTACCCGCCACTTACAAAAAAGAGTACATCGTAATGTTTCCTGCCGATGCCGGAGAGCCGAGACCGGAGATTGCGCGCGCGCCACTCCTGCTGTCGCGCATTGTGGAGCGCATCTTGACCTCATCACTGTTCGAGGGCTTGGAAGGTGCGCTTGTCATTGTCCTTCCAAACGGGCGCGGCATCAAAATTGGCTCCCACTCCGGAAATCTCTCGGCCCCGATTTTGCGCCTCAACAACTACCGCGTCTTCAGTGCTTCATTGCGCCGTGGTAGTCTGGGCTTTGCAGAAGCCTATATCAATCGTGATATTGAATGCTCTGATTTGACAGATGTCATTCACTTTTATTTGCGCAATCGAGCGCGCCTACATGCGTCGGGTGGGCGCCTTTTCAAGGCCCGCAGTGTTGATCGTATTGTGCATCTGTTGCGACGTAATTCCTTGAAGGGAAGCCGTCGCAACATTTCTGAACACTATGATCTTGGTAACGAATTCTACCAGTACTGGTTGGACGGAGGAATGACCTATTCCAGTGGTCTATATCGCGGCGGCGCGAAAACCCTGGAAGAGGCTCAGGATGCAAAATTAGACCGTGTCCGAGGGCTGGTTGCTGCCAAGCAGGGGCAATCCATTTTGGAAATTGGTTGTGGTTGGGGAAGCTACGCTTGCCGCGCTGCTCGTTTGGATGGGGTCCATGTCACGGGCCTCACATTGTCTCAAGAACAACTCAACTATGCCCGCCAACGCGCGCATCAGAACGGCTTAGAACAGGCCTGTACGTTTCATCTCCAGGACTACCGGAAAGCAGAGGGTCGTTACGACCATATTGTTTCCATCGAAATGATAGAGGCGGTGGGTGAAGCCTATTGGGGCCAATACTTTCAAACGTTGTATGATCGCCTGAAACCTGATGGGTCGGTGGTGATTCAAGCGATTACCATTGCACCAGAGTTATTTGATGCGTATCGACGCCGACCCGACTATATTCAGCGCTACATCTTTCCAGGCGGGATGTTACCTACGGAAGCGGTGATCACATCGGAAGCGTACCGCGTTGGGCTCAGACTTACCCACACTGAGAAATTCGGGACCTGCTATGCCGAGACGCTGCGGGCATGGCGCAAGACGTTTAAAGCTGCTTGGCCCGAGATCTCGAAACTTGGTTTTGATGATCAGTTTCGACGCCGCTGGCAATATTATCTCATGTATTGCGAAGCCGGCTTCGACGATGGTGCGATCGACGTTGGTCTCTATAAGCTCAGTAAATAACGTCGAAAACCCGTCGCCAATTATCAGCCTTTTTTTACGTTAGACTACTAAATCCCAACAATCGGTCGTAGTAGACGTGCAACGAGCCCCTTCGGCTTAGTGTGCCCTTCCGCTGCGATCAGGCAAATACAAGGCTGATCGCCATCCACTCTGGGTTGGTGCTCATCATGTTCATCAAGGTCAGCAATATCACCGCGCGCAAACCGACCGTGATGATCCTTGTAGGCACCAGACAGAACCAAAGTGAGTTCGGAGCCGCCATGGCCATGCTCTGGCATTTGTTTACCCGCTGCAATGTGCAGCATATAGAGCTTGTTCGTGGTTTTAGTGGATAGCGTGATGTCTCGCTTGAGAACTCCGGGCGCAACAGTCGTCCAAGTGACATCGTCCAACGATAGTCCAACATAACATTGCAAAGGTTTGGGAATTGAAGTCTCTGATGCGTCGGCATGGCGTGCTGGTCGAGCGTCAGATGGCTTTAGTTGTACAAGATTGATCTCGCTACCTTCAATGTGATCACGCAGCCGATCAAACGCATCGTCTTCAATGTCAGCAACATCTGTCAACTCAAGAAGCCGCCCGCCGCACGATTCGGCTGCACGCAACGCTGCGCGACACTGCCCACACAATTCAAGGTGGGCAGCTATCGCAACGGAAAACGCCTCATCAACGTTACCGCTCGCAAAGCGCATCAACGTTGAATCATCTAAGTGATGGACAACTGTCACTTGTAGTCCTCCAATCTAACTTTCAGTTTTCCGTAGGCGAGACGTAAACGTGACTTGACAGTTCCAAGTGGTAAGGAGAGCTTTTCCGCAATCTCGCTTTGTGGAAGATCATGCATAAACGCAAGCTCTATAACTTCACGTTGTTCTTTCGGTAACTCTTGCACGGCCGCTGCAATACTCGTGGCCTGTTGTGAAAGATGCGCCTGATCTTCACCAGTTGGCTCATCGGATTCCAAATCCAGGTCATCGATGTCATCATAGGCCTGTGAAGACGCACGACGTACGCGGTCGATCCGGGTATTACGCGCAACGGTGTAAACCCAAGCACTCACCGAGCCACGGTTGGCGACATACAGTCCCGCCTTGCGCCAGACCTTGGTCATGGTTTCTTGAACCACATCTTCGGCAAGCGCATTATCCGCACCGGCTTTCAACATCATTGCTTTCACACGTGGCCCAAAAAATAAAAACAGTTCCTGGAAGGCCACCCAGTCCTGGTGTTGCGCAACTTTGACCATGAGCTCAGCATGATGCTTAGCCAAGTCCGCTGACTTTGGACAACTGGGTGTCGCCTGCTGCCTTGCGCTGACCACAGATTCTACATGCCTTCTTTTCAGAGTTTACGAACTATCCCGCGGACTAGATCACAATCAGCGCCGTTTGGACGAGATGGCACTGTGGCGCAATCAATCTCATTTGGCTACAGATGCACAAAAACGCTCCTCTTGTACGCCCTTGGTGATCTTAAGTGTAGCAATGAGACGTAGCTACACTTGGCAGGTCTGCGCCAGATTCATATCTGTATTCACTTGGTATGGCTTTAGGCTGACCAGGTGAGGTCGAATTTCATTGGTGTGCGGGGATAGCTCAAATGGCGGTCACCACCCTCCTCAACGAGACAGCGAGCGCATAAATTATGACAACCGTCGTCTGGTTCCGCCAAGACCTTCGTCTGGCTGATAATCCGGCACTGCTCCAGGCAGCTCACCAAGGCACGATCCTCCCGGTTTACATTTTGGAAGATGGCACAACGGTTGCAGCGCGCGAACCCATGGGTGCCGCCAGCCGCTGGTGGCTGCATCATAGTTTGACAGCCCTCCAAAGGGCACTTGGCGGACTTGCGGTATTCAGGGGTGATCCTAGCGAACTTCTGCCCGAGATCATGACCATGAGCGGTACAAACGACGTTGTTTGGAACCGATGCTATGAGCCAGCTGCTATTGAACGCGACAAATCAATCAAAGCTGGGTTATCGGATCAAGGCATTCAGGTCGAAAGTTTCAATGCAAGCCTACTCCTTGAACCTTGGCAGATCAAAACGCAAAGCGGTGGTCCATTTAAAGTATTCACACCGTTTTGGCGGTCACTGGCAAAGGTGACCCATACGGCCCCTACAAAAGTACCGAAGTTGGCTTTGGACAAAGCACAACTAAGCAAGTTCGACGCTTCAATCTCTGATCTCAAACTTTTGCCAACCCACCCGGATTGGGCTGCGGGTTGGAAAACAAAATGGAAACCTGGAGAGAAAGGTGCGCACGCGCGTCTGAAAGCTTTCTCCTCAGATGGTCTAAAAGGTTACGCAACGCTACGGGATCGCCCAGACAAAGAGAATATCTCGCGTTTGTCACCACATTTGCATTTTGGTGAAATCTCGCCGCGCCAGATTTTCACAAAAATGCATCATCTCTCAGCCGCGCAGCCCGCATTGGCACAAGACACCTCCAAGTTTCTCAGTGAGCTAGCATGGCGGGAATTTTCAACACACCTCCTGTTTCATTTCCCCAAACTTGCAACAGAAAATTGGCGCCCTGAATTTGATGCCTACCCATGGCGCACAAATAAAAAGCATCTTAGAGCCTGGCAGCGAGGCATAACCGGATATCCGATGGTGGATGCGGGCATGCGCGAACTTTGGCAAACAGGCTTCATGCACAATCGGGTACGGATGTTGACGGCGAGCTTTTTGATTAAACATCTTCGCCTCCATTGGCGTCATGGTCACGCCTGGTTCAATGATACGCTCGTCGACGCAGATCTCGCCAACAACTCAGCAAGCTGGCAATGGGTTGCCGGTTCAGGGGCTGATGCCTCTCCTTACTTTCGGATATTCAATCCAATTTTACAGGGCCAAAAATTTGATCCTGACGGCGCCTATGTCCGCCGCTGGTGTCCTGAGTTGTCCGCGCTTGATGTGAAATATGTGCATTGCCCGTTTGATGCGCCGGACGACACCCTCAAAGATGCCGGTGTCGCGCTTGGTGTCACCTATCCCAAGCCGGTGGTTGATCATGGGGTGGCACGCGTTGCGGCACTGGCGGGTTATAAAGCAGTTCAACACGCAAGATCGGATTCCATTTAGGTCAGATGCACCAACTAAGTGCTATTACGTTTAAGTTTTGGAGATAACCCAATGTCCGCTTGTGGCCCAAAGCGGTAGTCTGTGGGAAGGCTGAGCATGTCCGCTCTGCCCAGGTAATTCAGACATCAATTTTTTCTGCGATCTCGAGTGCATCGTCGACTTCAATACCAAGATAGCGGACTGTGCTTTCAATCTTGGTATGGCCCAAGAGCAGTTGGACGGCACGTAAGTTTCCCGTGCGTTTATAGATTAGAGTGGCCTTCGTACGGCGCAACGAATGCGTACCATACATACTCGGGTCAAGCCCGACTGAGATGAGCCAGTCGCCTAGAAGTCGTGCGTATTGACGCGTTGTGAGGTGTTTATCTAGGATCCTGCGGCCCGGGAACAAAGTTTGACCAGCCACACGTTTGCTTTCGCACAGGTAGGCGTCAATCGATTCACGTGTCTGTTCAGTCAGTTCGAATCTAACCGGCCTACCAGTCTTCTTTTGTCGGATAATTGAACGATCAACCGCATATCCGCGCGGTGCCACGTCCTCCACGCGAATGGCGACCAAATCACAGCCTCGAAGCTTGCTATCAATCGCAAGGTTGAACAGTGCCAAATCGCGGCTTCGCTTCTCAAGTTGTAACTTCGTTCGAATTGCCCACACGTGTTTGGGACGCAGCGGTGGCTTTGGACCAATAAGCTTCCCCTTGTTCCAAGGATCGCGCTTCTCTGGAAGTTGAAATGATGCTTGATATTCTGACATGGTCACTCTCCATCTGTGGTGGAAATGACCAGCTTGCGCTTGTTAGCTGTAAGTTGCCGAATTAGTGTCCGCTTTTGGGGCGTAGATGACCAAACAGGGGCAAAGCTTGAGAAACTTCATGTAGCTAATGACCCAAAGCGGACATCGTGTGCGGGCAGCTGTGATCTACGACGTGACGGAATTTGCAGAAATGTGTGCCTTGCCCCCAAGGTTTCAGTGGGGAGTCAGTATTCCGGAAGTTTCTTCCACCAGTCTGGTGCGGCGGAGATCATCAAGGAACGAAGCAAGCTCCTGCTCCGTCATGCATCGTACGTCAAACCATTGGTCGTAATGTTCAATCACCACGCACGCACTGCGTGACGTTGTGTTGTGGTCGATGATAAACCTAGCTTCAAGTGGGCTTATTTCTGCGGCTTTGTGATAGCGCATCACGTACCCTCCATGGATAGAATTTCTACATAGCCAAACACTGAGTTGCATTCAGCTCGTCGAGATCAGGCGAGCTGCACTGCCTGACCATCTGCTGTATGCCGTTCAATGAATTACGGTTTTAGCGCCGCGGTGGCGCCTCATGACCGTCATGACTTTGGTAACGAATGGCGATGACATGGCGCGTATAAGTGCGCTGTAATTCACATCAAATGTGACCTCTGATCCGACACGCAAGTGGGTTGTTCCCACGTCCAGGATCAGGTGATCACTGCTGGCACCAATGATCTTTATTCCGCTTGGAGGAACGAGACCCATCGGATCAACATCGTAATGTCCGATCGCGGCTATCGCCTGCGTGATTGTCCCTTGATCTGCTATTGGGGCCGTCTCTCCGAACGCATTCTGTGCGAGTTGCCCCCAAGGCCTTGATGGCTTGACTTTGAGTTCAATAATCTCTGCAACGATAGAGAAAGCGTTCGTATGAAGCCCCTTAATGGGTCGCCGATGAAGTGTCTCACGACCCAATAGGATCGCTTCGCCGAGCCGCAGATTGTTTACACGCCCGGTATCTGCACCACTGAGCGCCCAATCGATATTTGCCGAATTACCGCCCGACACGATGTCGAGTGAATTGCCAAAGGTGCTTTCAACAATATTCGCAAGTGCTGACAGTTGACCCATATTTTTTTCGTCCGGTGCAACGCCACTGCGGCAGGCTAAATTCGTGCCAATCCCCTTTAGTTTGATTCCTGGAAAGCGGAGCGTACGCCGGACAGTATCGATGAGATCACCAGGCATGATGCCCTCGCGCAGGTCACCTAGCTCGACCATCAGTACGACACCATGAACAACGCCCTGCACTTCCGCGGCGGAAGAAAGCGCACTAATGACATCAATCTCAGTGTTGAAACTCATTCCCGCATATCTGACAACGCGTTCTGCCTCGCTCATCATCGGAGAGCGAATTAAGGTTATCGGTGCTGAAAATCCAGCCTGGCGCATTGATTCAATGTTTCCGACACGGGAATCTCCAAACTGCGTGATGCCTGCTCGCGTGAATGCCTCAGCAACCCTCATGCAACCTCTAACTGATTTCGTTACGCCAGTAACGCAAATGCCTTTTTGAGCCAGCGCGTTGACAAGCGTATGTGCGTTGTCGGAGATTTTCTCGAGATCAATTTCCAATCGGGGGGCGGTCATTGTAGTTTGGACGTCAGTTTCTTGCCTAATTGCGGAAAGGCCCTGAAAACCATCTCCACCAGGCGATCAGTAGAACACCCAAGCGCATCTGTGACGGGCAAACTGAGTTCTGCCTCATAACGGGTGATCGCTTGCCCGACTTCACTCTCCGTCATATTTTCGTGGTTGAGCGTAACGCCAATGACTTTTGTGTTTGAGAATGTTTCAATCAAATTGATCTCACTCTTAGGTGTCGGCATTTTCATTTTTTCAAAGTCGCAACGACGTTTTCGCCGGGGCGCATGTTGGAGAATGACCCCATCAGGAGCGCTTCCTCTAAGGATAGCGGCAGAAGTTGAGAAGGCAGGATGGCTCAAGGCACCCTGTCCTTCAACAAGGACCACATCCGGGTTTTCGCATTCGAAGGCTTCAACGATCGTGGCCTCTAATTCTCCTGAACAAAACTGAGATGGAATGGCGTCAAGCGCGATCCCATATCGTGCACCTTGTATCAAGCCAGTTTGACCTGTACCGACGAGAACGGACTTCAAACCGCGGTCATTCAGCGCGCGCGCCAAGATAGTTGCCGTCGTGCGTTTCCCGATCGCGCAGTCCGTGCCAAGAACTGCAATGCGGGGGCAGGTAACTTCGCCGATCCTTCCGCTGAACAATCGTAAGTCCTTTGTCGGCCGTGGGCGCCGCACATCTCGAATACTAATTTTATGTAGCGCACCGGCTGCGACAAATTCCGGATCATCATTCAGGAATTCATGAAGACCATTGACGATGTTGATACCCAGGCTGATCGCCTGAAGAACAAGACCGCGTTCTTGCTTCGACAACCGCCCGCTTGCAGGCGCTGTTCCGATAACTAAATAGTCCGGTATACCACCGTAAGAAATAGCAGCTGAAAGATCGCGTAGAATTGGGATATCGTTTTCCGGTTCTTCAAGTACCAGACCCGAATTAAGACCCGCTTTCTGGCTGTCAATTACTGAGACAATATCGTACTTTTCAGAATATCGAATGAGCCCGTTGGCTGTCTTACCATCGATGGCCCCGAAGTTGCCTTCGCAATAAACGATGGCGGTTGTACCGACTGTACCGGGAGGGCTAGCCTGACGAGGCCGCAGCAACACATCGCCTAAACCGTTCTTTGCAGGAGGATAGGAGGCCGGGTCGGTCGAAGAAGTTGGTTGTGTGGACATACTTTGAATTGATCCTATATTTGTGAGTTGCAACTACGATGAAAAGCTCAACCCAACCAGTCTGAATTCGACGCCAAATAAGTTGCGCAAGTCGCGAACGAGAGCTCAAAGGACGCACTTTGCGTCTATCCTTTTGTATGGGCTGTCGCATTTCCACTTATCTCCTGAATAATCCAAGTGAGAATTTTCTGGCATATCAATCGCTGTGCAGGAACCTTCATCTTTCCTGAAGCCACGATTGCAAGTCCAACCGTCCCCATAGTCCGCGTCAATAAGATAGCCGTTCACCGGGACGGGTATTTGGAGACAGCGATCGCCGTTCGCGCGAAATCCTCTGTGGCACTTCCAGCCTTTGCCATAGGTTTCTTCAACAAAATAACCGTGTTCTGGAACGGCAACTGAAACGCATTGTCCGGCTTTTGCGCGATAGCCACGATCACACCTCCAACCTTTGCCATAGGTCGAGTTGTCCAAATATCCATTTTTAGGAACATTCACCGCTAGACATTTGTCCCGCTGAGCGCGAAAATTGCGCTCACATTCCCAACCTTTTCCGTAGAATGACTCCGTGAGGTAGCCGTTCTTTGGCACCTTAACTGGGCGGCACTTATTGTTTGCTGGTTGAAAGCCGCGTGCGCACTCCCATCCATCGCCAAATGAAGTTAGATACGCATTTTTCGGTATAGTAATGGCTATGCATTTCTTATCAATTTGTTTAAATCCAAAACGACATTCCCAGGCTCTTCCAAAGGAAGACTTGGTGGAAAAGGAATTCTTCGGAATGACAACTTTTACGCACACATTGCGAACGTCCCGATAGCCGTGGAGGCATTCCCAACCTTTGCTAGAATCTTTCTCGATCTTTGCGTTTTCTGGTATAGGCCCTTTGGCACCAAATGCCGGAGAAAGGCTCGCCCCAAATACGAGCAGCACCACGGCAAGAACAACGTGATAATTCGCGTGGTCCCGTTGCTTGATTATAAACATTTCTTGGGTCTCCGGGTTGGTATTAGTTGGGATGCTTCATCGTGATGGGCATGCGCTAGCCAAAGATGCGCGCACTAGAATTTTCCACTCTGCGGAGTTGGTGAGTGAAAGGCTTGAAAAGCGATATTTTCAAAACGGTGTTAGCGGGACGCCGTATCAAAAAAAGATTCACACGAGATAGGGTCTTAAACTAACGTCAGATCATAGAATGTTGCGAGGTGCTTAAGGTAAATTCACGCGCACTTTGCAGCCATCATTTAAAATACTGCCGGCTCACAATGTTTGCCTGTTCCAGCACTATTCCTTTTAGGTTCCGCCTACCGACTGTATGTAACAAAGCGCGAGGCAATACAGGCCTCGTTATTTGGTTTGGAGAAGCAATGGCTTCTTACGTGCGGTAAAGTTCATTTTCCTTAGCCATCCGTTCAAATGTTTCTGTCGTTCCTTTGATACGATATTGGTTCTGCCCACCTTCTGCTGGTAAGAGTCGAGTGATCTTAAAATCAGGGGAGAAGCTCGGGCTGCTTGTCTTTCCTGGTGTAAAGACAACAGTCTGCCCGACCTTGAAACTATGAATTGTCATGCGGCACTCCCACTTACAGTCATATTTGGATTGTTTGGAACTGAAGTTCTTAGGCTTGCGTTCGTCGTGGATTCTTCACTAAACACGTTGGTCAGATCTTAAGTTGAAATGCGTAACCGACTGGACAGACCCCGGTTCTGTCAAAAGCGCGCTTGCAAGCTGAAAAGATACCGCGCGACAATGTGGACTCGGCCTCAAACTACAGCCAAGCGCGGAGAAACCTACGAATTATGTATCCTTGGAGATTGAATCCTTTTTACAAAAATTTTCCTTCTCGACGGCATCGTCGTCGTCGTTATCAAGAAGTATCGCTGCATCGGCCGGATCTAGGACCTGTTCATCAGTCTGGTTGGGAACATCGGTTCCAGCGTTATTTTGATCGGTCGGTTCTATTTTTTCGACCTTCGGCTCCGGTTTTTCTAGCCTGTAAACCGGCCGTCCCCTGTATCCTTTAGGGCTGGCAATGACTTCAGGCGCAGGGATAAAGGTCGCCGCACAAACGGGACAAGCAATCGGATCTTTGTTCAAATCATAAAAACGCTCTCCGCATTCATCTTCCTGGCAGGTCCTTTTTTTACCGCGCAAGGCACGCCTTTCAGAAGATCTGGTTTCAATGCTTTCCACTGGGTTCCTTAATTTGGTCGTAGGTGTTCCATGCGCTCATAGGCTCACGGTTTCCGTTTGCCGGGAGATTTTGGCGATTTGAGCAACTTAGACGTATCGATTTTCTCGACTTTGGCAGCGCTCCTCTCTGCCGCAGACTTCTTCGGTTTTCTAATCTCGCGATTTGATCTTGAGTTGCCTTTTGCCATTTTGGCTCCGTCCGTTTCCATTTAAAATCGCATGTCTTGAGACTATTAGGCGCACCGGTGAGGTCACAGCGCGCACATTCTTGTTTTGCACATTGAACAAACAACCGCGGTCGAAACCGCTCGTTTACGCATTCATTTTTGCGTCGCGCTGCTTAGCTGCAGCCAAATCGGTGGGCTCTATATCAACGCGTTGCCACGAAGCAGCACTATTGTGGTGCTGACCGGCCTGTATGCTACAAAGGAAAGCCCATCCTGCCGCCCTATGATCGCTATGATCGAATTGCGGCCAAGTGGAAACGTCCCGTCCACGCGGTTGGCGTGAGAAGGGATGTGCAAGCGTCATTGAATCGTGAGTGAGCCGCTCGTTTATACCTAACCTCAATTCTCTATTTTGCAGTTGAGCTGAGGCACCAATAAGCGGGTGTTAGTGTAGTTCTAACACGCTTAGAGGTTGAATAATAGCTAAATCGAAACCACGGGTGGAAACGCTTCGATCAATAAGACGCAATTGTCCCAAATCGCAATAAAGCTGCAAATCAAATGAGCCAAGGCTGACGCGCATTCACACGGCGCGGCGACAAGCATGAGAAGAAAATACGGTCGGCCAGTGCCAATTTTTTTGGCTCGATTTCTTATTAACACCCTACGGTTGTTCGGTAAGCCCGAAGAACCCCAAGATCCTTAGCGACGAAGAAACGCCTACATCTAGATGGAACGGCCCGGCAATTCCGTAGTCGCTTTGCCCAGTCACCGCAAGGGGTACGCCATGGCCCATACCTTCAATGGTATTCGACTCGACCATGTCACGGCCTGAACTGTCGTTCCAGACTTGAACGCGATGATTGCCGACGACCTCGTCGCGACACGGTTGCATTTTTAAATCGTGCAAGTTGAGCCACTGAGAAATGATGGCATTGGCATTGGCAGGATGAACTGTACCGTCGAGACCGCCATGCCAGATGGACATACGAGGCCAAGGGCCTGCGTTTGTTGACGATGACCTAACGATGTCTCCCCACTGTTCTGCTGTGCGCTCGCTCCCTCTCGACATAGCGATCATCGCGTCACCGATTTGCTCTGCTGCGCCATGGGGCAGGCCAGCCACGATTGCACCGGCATTGAATAGTTCGGGGAATGAGGCAAGAAGACTCGAGGTCATTGCACCACCGGCAGACAATCCCGTGATGAAAATGCGTGCAGGATCGATGTCGTAAGATCTAATGGCATAGTCGATCATCTGCCGGATCGAAAGAGTTTCCCCACCGTCGCTTTGCGTGTCTTCCGGAAAAAACCAATTGAAGCACCGACCGGAATTGTTGTTCAACTGCTGCTCAGGAAACAAGGCGAGAAAGCCATACTGTTCTGCAAGAACGGACCAACCACCGCCTGTGTCAAAGGATGTTGCGGTTTGGCTGCAGCC
>JAJFHG010000058.1 GCA_021775735.1 Hyphomicrobiaceae bacterium | reverse complement strand
AATTTCATTCCTACAGCAAATATTTACAAACAATTTCCCAATTTGGAAACCTATCAGTGCCAAAGTGGATATGTTCTCCAGGAAATCTATCCGCACCATTCTTCAGACGATCATCGATGAGATAGTCACCTGAGTTTAGGTTTTTGTGATGAGAGAGAATTAAGCGTTTATATGCTTTTTCACCCAAATATTTTTTAACCCAAATTAGTTTGTCACTCCAGGCGGTATGATTTTCCCATGGTGCAGTTGAAAGAATGTATGTATCGAATGTATCTGCAAGTTTGTTGAACGCATTGACTGCACCGTCCATCGGATCCATTAGACTGAATATGCCTGGAACTTCGTCTAACCTCCCCTCAAATTTTTTTCTTTGTGCGTTAGAAATTCGTGCAATGCCTGTGGGAAAATCAACCAAGACATTATCCATATCTATGTAGAGTGTTTTCATTTCGTTAGATATCTCAAAAGTTTCACATATTTTATGTACTGTTATATTATCAGATTAGACCTTAAAGGAGAATTTATGAACCTAGAAAGAGCAATTCAAATTGTTGTGGAAGTTCATGTAGGTGCAAAAGTTAGAGGCGGCAAAGCATACATTCTTCACCCGATTAGCGTGATAATGCGATGCGGAAGTGACGATGAAAAAAGTTATCATCTATTTCTCACACACGAATAACAACTCGTGATCAGGACGTGAGAATAAGCGCTCCAGAAGTGCAATGATCAAGTTCGCCTAAGCCAGCCTTATTAGATTTAAGTTTTTGTTTGAAGAAAGATAATTGTTAAATACAAAATAGAATTAAAAATAGACAGTATTATTTGTATTTATATTCATTAGCCACAATAATAAAGTTAATTAAAAGGTTATAAATTGATGAATGAAAATGATTTTGAAGAATATCTTATCGCACTAAAAAAAAACAATCAGGTATGTCCGAAAGAGCTTGTATGGTTGAAATTTTCTACAAATTTCAAATTTCCTGATGGTTTAGGATCACCTGTTCTAAGTGGATATATGTTTATGACTGATAGAGATAGGATGGATAGATTTCATGAACAATTGAGGTATTTATTCATAAATAATGAATTGGCAAAAGCTAAACATTTGTTAGATCAGCTTGAGTATCAAGATTGGAATAGGAGTAGTGGTCTTGATTATGACCCATGGGCACAGGAGGCTGATGTGCAGCAAAGGTGCAATAAAAGTATTCAAAATTTATGCTCTGATTTAAAAAAATTTGAACCTGATATTTGCAAAAATTATAAAATTTTATCAAAACATTTGTGGGTTTACAGCTGCATTTATTGCAAAAATATATCAGTGCAAATAAAACATTTGGAGTCATTTTTATGGGAATATAATGAATGTATGAATAGTGAATATCTTCAAGATTTCCGTGAATGTATGTCAGAAGAAGATCGAGAAATATATGCTTCAAAAGACCAACAATGTCATATAGATCTGATAAAATTGAAAATAATACATCAAATGTGCTGCCTAGACGATTACAAAAAACATGATCAGGATATAGAAAGTTGTTCTATTGACTATGACAGTATGGAGTTTATTTTGTATGGTGCATTTAACGAAGACAATCCATAGTTGCATAATAAAAAAATTGAATTTATGTCAGGATCATTTGGTTTGTTTGTAACATTTTTAGAGTTTGCGGTCTTAGAGTGTACCACATCATTCCATACTTACCTTTTTTTGAAATAACGAATTTCTTGGCTAAGATTGAAAAAGCTCTTCTAGATAAAGGTGTTACTTCATTCTCAAGACAATGGAATGAGTACTCAGAATAATAGACAGAAGATAGAATGGAGTGGGTTGGTGGTGCTTCGTCTTCCATCAGGAAAAAAACATCGACAAGTTTAGCTGCTGTGCTTTCTCGTATAGATTGAGAAAGTTGATCTCTTTCTGGTTTTGGTTTTTTGAGTGATTGTTTCCATTCAAGGATAACAGGCTTTGGCGCTTTATATTGAATTCTGTTTTGTGTGATCATATGAAGCCTGTTTTCAGTTAGCAATTGCATTTAGTGAAATAACGTTCACAGGAAATGTTTTTCCTTCAGTGATTGCTAGAAGCTGATTTTGCCACGCATTTAGGATGCTTCTAATTTCATTTTCATATTTGTGCCAGTTATAGGCGGCTTCGTTGATATCAGCTGATGAACCATTGCTTTTATGATTTAGGATACGTTTTCTCATTTCCAGGTCGATGCCCATTGCGGCTAACCTAGTATTCATTGTTCTTCTTAGGTCATGTGATGTGAAATGAAATCCTAATGTATCACGTCTTCTTAATATGGCTTTAGTGACGGCGTGAGGACCAATAGGTTGGAATTTGTTGACGGGGCTGGGAAACAAAAACTCACTTTCTCCAGATAATTCTATGGCTCTACGAATAAGATCTATTGCCAGGGTACATAGAGGCTGTTTGTGCTCTTGTTTGTTTTTTGTGTCTTCAATGATCCAAAAGGGTTGATTTGTATTCAGAACAATTTGATTTTTAGGTTGCTGGGTGATTTCGCTGGTGCGATGGCCTAGCACCAGTTCCAGTTTTGCCGCAATCGAAACAGCTTCTGTTACACCTTCAGCTCCAAAATTGTTCCAGAAGTGTTTTATTTCGTCGTCACTAAGAACGCGAGACCTAGGTTTTTCCAGGCTTCTTTTTCGAATGCCATATGAAGGATTGTATTGAATATAATCTTCTTCACTCGCCCATCTAAAAATCGCCTTTAATAAGGCCGTTATGCGATTTGCTTTTACGAGTGCACCGCGATCAACCACTTTATCAATGCAGATAATTAGATCTCGTTTGGTCAGTTCTTCGTTATCGACGCGGCGATGTCCAATAAACGGATAAATGTCACTTAATAGTTGGTTTTGATATTCATTGATAGTTTTTGGTTTTAGTTTTAGCTCTGCGTGTCTACGCATATAGAGTTTGGCTATGTCCTTGAAGGTTGAACCTTGCCTGGCATTTAAACGCTGAGCTCTTTTTTCCTGAGATGGATCTTTACCGTTTTCAATATACACACGGATCTGATTAAAGGCGGCCCGTGCTTCTTTAAGTGACAGCGCTGGGTATGTTCCAAGAGTATATCGTTTTCTTCTACCATCTGGTGCGACATACATTGATGAAAAGGATTTATTGGTTTTGTTTACACGTAATCTCAACCCATGTGAGCCTGGGTTTGTGTCCGTGTATTCTGTAACTGTTTTGTTAAAAGAGACAGTTTGAACAAAACGATCAGTGAAGTTTTTGCTTGGCATGATGCTCTTTCTTGAGGTTCATCTGCGGTTCACTACAAACAAATATTTGCTGATACTAAAAAATAGCAATAGATACATATAAATGCATAAGTCATTGAAAATTAATCAAAATAAATCAAGTTGATTGTAGAAGATGAAT
>JAJFHG010000057.1 GCA_021775735.1 Hyphomicrobiaceae bacterium | reverse complement strand
CATGCTTTTCCTCCTCACTATGTACCGGCGTATACGTCTTAAGGCCGGCTCCGCTGACCGGGCGACACGCGATCGCAAGATGGCGGCCATCCGACGTCAGCATTACTGCCCGTATTGTTTTTCTAAGTTACGAGGCACGACAGGGTTGAGTTTTAATTTTTTGGTTATGTTGTTTTTTGTGCGCGGTGAAGGGTTTTTCTTGTGCACCCTTAATAGATGCGCCCACCCCAATGACAATGGCTCCTGAAACGAACGATAACACCAATACTTTAAATGCGTTTGCCATGTCTGCCTCCCTGGTTGACCGCATCCAAACATCAAAAAAAATTGCATCGCGCGATGGCCGGGGAACTAACGAAACTTTGTTCCAAACATTGCCTAGTTCTGGTTGTAAGGTTTACCGCGGAAACGAGAATGGGTTTCAAGTTTCGTGATCCGTCATCTGCGGATTACCGGGATGGAGTTCGACATCGAAAAGTGTGTTAAAATGTTTTTGGCGACAAAGCACCGTAGGTGGCGGCAGCCGAAGCAAAATACACCGTGGGTAGTGCTTGTTCTGATGGTCTTATGTCTGTCAAACGTCGCGAATGTAAGAGCAGACCCACATCTGTGGCGCCAAGAAGGTTGGACCCAAACCGACTTCTCAAAACATTTGATCGAGTTCTCTGAAATCCTGTCAGGTGGTCCAGGCAAAGACGGGATTCCACCGATCGACGATCCAAAATTTGTTTCCGTGAAGGCTGAGCGACTGATCGCAGATCAGGAAGCTGTTATCGGACTTGAAATTAATGGCGATGCGCGTGCCTACCCAATTCGACTTTTGATGTGGCACGAGATTGCCAATGATACAGTGGGCGGGGTGCCGGTGAGTGTCACCTATTGTCCTCTTTGTAATGCCGCCATCGTGTTCGACCGTAGGAGTTCGGGAAACACATTGTCATTTGGAACGACCGGCAAACTCAGAAACTCCGACCTTGTGATGTATGACCGTCAAACGGAGAGCTGGTGGCAACAATTTTCTGGTGAAGCTATTGTCGGTGAAATGACGGGTCAAAAACTGCGCATCATTGCATCGCGGTTGGAGGCGTTCTCACTTTTCAAGACACGCCACCCAGATGGCAAGGTGCTGGTGCCAAACGATCCTAGTCTGCGTGCCTACGGACGAAACCCCTACGAGGGATACGACACCAGTAAAATACCATTTCTATTTCGTGGTGATTTTCGTGAAGGCATCAATCCGATGGCACGCGTTGTGGTGTTACGCGATGTATCATCACCTATTGCCATCAGACTTACGCATCTAAGAGACGTCAAACATATCGATGTGTCCGGCGTCACCGTATCGTGGAAAAGCGGGCAAGCATCGGCGCTAGATCACACGTCCGTGGCTGGCGGACGTGACGTTGGAAATGTCGTCGCGCAACGCATTGGGGTTGATGGACAACTGCAAGACGTTCCCTATGACGTCACCTTTGCGTTCGTGTTTCATGCTTTTCATCCTAAAGGAAAGATACTTCCTGACACATAGTGTGTTTGGCCCGATACCAAAGGCCGTCTTCCCTCTATTGACGGTCCACTCCGCTCCAGTACTAACGCTTGAACAGATCGCTTATTGTTTCGTTTTGCATTGCGCTTATGGGCGATGCGTTTGTAAAGCTCGGTCGTCCCACTTCACACTGTGAGCAGAGATTTGACTATTCATCTGCTTGTCTTGTGCAAATAAATCTTGACACCTCAAGACCTATGGACGTCTGCCACCTGTGACGTGGGCTGGCGAAGTCGGCTCTTTGCCTGACAACAAAAGCGTTAACCCCACAATAGAACCCAATAACGCGCCAGTAAATGCTCCGTAATATAATCCGCCTTGAAGGAGTTTGGAGCGCGTTCCGCTAACAACATAATTTTGCAGATAAGATAGAATTTCCGGACCCAACGCGGTGAGCGCAACGACAGCAAGGACAGACACGATTGCTGTTGCGACCAGTGCAAGCATGAACTTTTTCAAACTTCGGCCACCAAATTTGTGCCTGTCGTAGTTCAAAATCGAAAAAACAATCACACCTGTGGCGGGCAATGCACCCAATAACAATGTTTGAGGGTGCAAGACGGGTAGAGGTTTGAGGCCAAAGTACAACGTCCCTATAGGTCCAGTTATCAGACCGGCCAGCACACCTCCTAGGATCCCTCCAGTTAAGCGATTGATCAGGAGACCGAGGCTGCTGACGCGCTTGCGAATATGATCGAAGTACAACGCCATTCCAAGGCTCAACAGACCAAGAACAACTGCAATGGAAATGCTGGCAACCAATATCTCGATAAAGATATTGATATTACTTGGAATGATGTGGCCGAGCTGTTCGGCATAGGGTCGCCAAGCGTCAACGTCCTTCAGAAAGGCAAGGCCGATGATAGGGGCGGCGACAACGCCGCCAAACAAACCACCCCAAAGGCCACGTTCCATCGGAAAATGAAAATTGTCGTTACCATCGCTATGTACCGGTGAAGCATTCTGCGGTTGACCAACCCGGAACATTTCAAAAAGTGTAAAGATGAGACTTACAAGGCTGATCGCAGTTCCGACCTGATGAGCACCAGCCCAAAGCGCGGTTCCCAAGACCAGAGTAAGCACCGCAAGAGATGCGGAGGCAAGAGCGAAGGCGTTTGTCATAGCGGTCCCAAATGATGGCAGTCTACCTAGCGAATTGCGCCGACCATAGAGCATTCATTGTTAGCCTCAAGCGGTAATTCGCTTAGCGGTGCTCATGCTCTAGAATAGGGGGCAGACTGAATACCCCACCCTCAAAACACCCTATGTTACAAACATCCGACCGACCTCGGCGTTGAAGTTTTGGTCAAGCAGTCAAAACGCGCCAACCTACATCGCCACCTTGGTGAAACCCTTGCGGGGCGGCAATTGTTACTTGTCGCTTGAGCGATTGCAATTAGATTTGTCTATTCATATGGGACACGTCAGATGGGACAGGCAATTTAATTTCATGCAGGAAATGGATTACCCATCGGTCTTGGAGGTCATAGAAGACCGACTTCGTTGCGGCTCGAAACCCACCAAACGCACCGACTCAATGAAATTGGGTTTAGTGATTGAAGGCGGCGGAATGCGCGGCGTCATAGCCGGCGGAATGATTTCTGCGTTGGAAGTGCTAGACCTTAAAGATGTGTTTGATGTTGTTTACGGCACCTCTGCCGGCGCAATAATAGGTGCCTATTTCGTCGCTGGGCAGGCACGTTTAGGCACATCAATCTACTATGAAAATATCAACAACAATCAGTTCATCAACCTTCGAAATATTTTTAGTACGAAACCAATTATGTCGCTCGAGTTCTTGCTCGATCAAGTTTGCATCAACGAAAAACCTCTCAATGTCGATAGGGTTTTAAACGGTCCTGTCCCTCTGGTCGCCACCGCAACGGCGCTATCGGACAAAACAGCCCATAGCCTTGAATGTTTTTCCGACAACGAAGACTTGTTCCAGGCCCTTCGATGCAGCGCGCGAATTCCATGGGTCGCAGGCGAATCCGTGCACTTCCGAGGCCAACATTACGTGGATGGAGGTGTGACGCAGCCAATTCCCTACAACGCTGCAGCGGATGGCGGATGCACCCACGTTCTTGCCTTGCTGACCATGCCGCGGGGCACGCTGCGCCCGCCGGCAAGTCTAATCGAAAGGTACGTCATCGCCCGGTGGCTCAACAACCGCAGCAGCGGCCTTGGAAACCAGTACCTGCAGGGCATCAGGCGACACTCAGAACAGATCGCTTTTTTGAAGTCTCACGAGCGCCAACGCGAAGCTGGAATTCAGGCACTTCCGATCCAGATTGCGCCGAACCTTGGGCCTATCGGTCCATTGGAAAAAACACAATCCATTCTAATCAATGGCGCCAAGGCAGGATTCCAGGCGGTTTATAAAGCGCTTGGCCGGCCCGTGCCAAATGTTTCCGACGATCTGCTTCCGCTCGACAGCAGCGCCCAAAAAAATAGTGCCTGAGAAACATCAAACCAGACCCTTTAAACACCCAACAGTGCTTGAACCCGGATTCCTTTTTGACCTTGTCGCGACGTGGAACTAGCATGACCCCCATAAGATAGACTGCAACCCTATAGATAGAGCGCGCGCAATGACGGGTTCAGAAAAAGCAGACGTCTGCACTTTAAAGCATCTCGCTCTGGTCATTGCATTTATTTTTGCTTGTCCGGAAGTCATTCGCGCTGACTCAAAAGATGTTACCGCATTTATTATGGTCAAGACCGCGGTTCCAAGAACAGTGGACAAAGAGTGGAAGCAAAATTGTCCGGTATTATTTTGCGGTTCTGAACAACAAAAAAGCGCAGAAGTTCATCAAGTGCATATGAATAAGCTATCAAACGAAAAAATTCTGATTCAAGGAACAGTCATTGCAAAGGCTTCGTTTGGTATATTAAGTCCGCTTGATGACAAGCAGGTGATCAAAGTATTTGGGGCAGCAAATCCTATAGCGTGCACATTTAAACTCAACACCCTGACATTTGCTGACGGTGTTGCACAGTTTCTTGTTGATTTGTTCGCAAACTTGAAGGGGAAAGTTTATCCTTTCAAAGACAAAGAGGGCAAATGCGACCAATATTTTCCAAAAGACCTGTAGCTGACAGTGAGTGTGCAATCACAATCCATAACTGATTAGAATATACGCAACCTATCGAACGCATCGAGTACAAGCCCCGTGTACAAAATTGTTAATGCTATGACCGGCCCTAGCGTGATGCGTGTCTTTCTGACTGTGGTGTCAGCGTATTTGCTCTTTCAGGTTTCCATGGAAATTATGCAGGGGCGCACGTTTGGGTGCTGGAATTGGACAAGGATCGTTGGTCTATCCGCGTTCATATTCTCCTTTGGTCTCGGAATGAGCGCTGAGACACGGTTTGAGAATACAATTCAGCGGCTTCGAGAATTCAATACACTAGCATTGACAGACCAGGAGTTGAGCATCCTCAAGCAAAGAATGGACGCGGAAGGTCAGGCGACGCAATTCTGGTCCGGCTTGCTGATATTTTTGATAATTCTCGTCACCTATATCGCGATACACGCCAACGCAGCCATGTTGGCCTGGACGCAATGGAGAGATGGATTAGAAATCACAGATCAACGCGGTATCATTGAGATATCTGTCCAGACTCTCGTCGCGATCATTGCCGCTGCATGGAGCGGATTATATTTTGGTCGATTTGTACACTACGGTGCACTGGCTCGTTATTTAAGTTCGGCAAACATTGATTTACGTATTAAGCCTGATCATTTTGACGATGCATCCGGACTAAAACCCATTGGAGATCTTTACCTTTATCAGGCCCTCGTATTTTCTGGGCCAGCCATTTTTCTAGGGCTATGGTGGTCTGCTGTCATTCCTGTCCTCCAGGATCAGTCCTGCCCAAATATTATAAATTTAGACTCGTGGCGCACCGCAATGTTCTTTCACTGGATTGTGGTCATGACGTATTTCTATTTCGGGTTCATCAAACCAGTTCTGATGTTGCGCCTTCGCATGGTGGACACAAGAAACTGGTTAAAACAAACAGTCGCGCCATCCGTGCAAAATCAAATCAGCACACTTCAGGAACGACTTCGGATGGGTCAAGACAGCGAACAAGAACGGCTTCGAATGACAACTCACGTCGACAACCTGTCGCAATATCTTTGGAGCATTCGGCGCATGTCTGCATGGCCAATGGATGCACACACTCGAAATCGTTTTTTCTCTATAAACGCATTTGCATCAATAGCCCCGCCCATTGCAAAAATAGCCGCATCGACGGGCGTGATAATGGCGTCAATGCCAGCCGATGTTGGCGCGCCAAGTTTGGTTCAATATATCCTAGGTGCGTTATTCTAATTGCATTAGCCTCGCCCCTGCGTTGATCTCAATGCCCGATGCAAGGACTGAGGATACGCTCCCAAGCCAACTACGGTCATGTTCGGCAGGCACAAAAACATGCGATGGCGCGCTACCATCCCCCATGCTTGATGACATCGCGTGCATTTTCGTCAATTTCCTGGTCCCGCTCGTCTTTAGTCGGATGGTGAGCCATCCGTATCACGTTTGCCCGAAGCAACTCAGCAACGTCGGGGTCCAAATCCATTACCAGCCATGACAACAGGTAGTACTTCCATCCTAAGTCGTTACCTTCAAAAATCGCATTGATGTGTGGCGCAATCTCAGGGCCGGCTTTTGCAAGGAGTGGAAACAGATCCTGCGCAACAGGCCAGTTGGCATCCTGAACCCACTCCAGCAAGTCAGGCAGTATCGAATTGATAGCCGGGAAGCCATGCGCTGCGGCTCTCTCGACAGCATCGGTGTCGGACTTGTTTTTCGGAATGCAGTTCGTGAGGTCCATTCCCGCATTGTAAGAGACAACAAAATTAAAACCACACGGAACAGAAAATTAGCGTCAACGCTGGACCCAGTACCCTTCCCACCTTAGCGAACAGGGCGTAGAAACAAACCGCTAAGGCACAGGCGGAACCGGTGGACGTGCAAGCCCGCTCCATTGCACCGCCGTCCAAAGCAGTGTGAACACAACAGCGGCAACCAACGTGTTGATCAGAAATATCTTCAACATCTTCGTTCGTGCAGGTGCACTTTCAGGCGTGCCCGGCACAACAGCACCGTCTTCGCCTTGTGTGTGCACACCAAACGGCAGCACTAGGAATAGCGTCAACCACCAGGTGACAAAATAGAATGCGACGGCGAGTGTCCAGTCCATGCAATCAAGCTCCAACAGAGGAAGGGCTATGAAGTATGCCCGTTGCGGGCGCGTGTCTTAACTAGGCCTGTTCAAGTTCAGTTAGAGTGCCGCAAAAGTCCTTCGGATGTAGAAACAAAACAGGCTTTCCATGCGCACCGATTTTAGGTTCGCCATCGCCCAACACACGGGCACCCTGCGCTTTCATCTGGTCACGCGCGGCAATGATGTCATCAACCTCATAACAAACATGATGGATGCCGCCGTTTGGATTCTTCTCCAAGAATTTTGCGATTGGCGAGCCCTCGCCCAGTGGCTCAAGCAATTCAATCTTGGTGTTGGGCAGATTGATAAACACAACGGTGACGCCATGCTCGGGCTGCGGTTCAGCCTTTGTCACTTCAGCACCGAGCGTGTCGCGATAGACAGCGGTTGCTGCTTCAATATCTTGAACGGCAATAGCAACGTGATTGAGGCGTCCAATCATTTTCTACGTGTCTCCTAAATCTGAAAAGAGCGGTGCACAAAAGTTCACCCTTACCCGGTCACACATGGCGTCATTGTTCATCTTCAACAAGATTGATGAGGACTTTAACGATCGGCTTTTTACCCCAAACAGTACGAATTTCCGAGCGGACCGCACGCCGCACCGCTTCGCTAAAACGTGCCGGATCACGCCGTTTTGACTTTGGCAGGCTTGCAATCACACCTTCAACGGCTTCAAGCGCCACATCGCTAAAGGTCTCGCCATCGCTATCCTCTGCAGGCACGCCATCAAGCACGATCTGGGGATCGGTGATCACCTCACCATCCGCTTCAATTGCAAAGCTGACGACGACAATGCCTGCCATCGCAAGTTGGCGACGTGCACGAACCGTCCCATCGTCCTCCGGAATGATCAATTTGCCGTCTCGAAAGAGGCGTCCCACGGGGAATTCATCGACCACCTTTGAGGGTCCCGGCGCAAGACGGATGAGCGTGCCGTTCTGCGGAGATCTAACGTCTTTAATGTTGCTGTCGCGCGCCAACGCAGCATTCGCTGATAGGTGGCGCGCTTCACCGTGCATCGGCACCAGCAGATCAGGCTTCAACCAATCGTACATCTGGCGCAGCTCGTCCCGGCGCGGATGTCCGGTGACATGAACCAAAGCCTCATTGTCCGTGATGATCTGACAACCCTGATTGACCAGCTCATTTTGAATGCGACCGACTTCGCGTTCATTGCCTGGAATGGTGCGGGAAGAAAAGATGACCATGTCCCCCTTGGCAACCTGGATGTCGCGATGTTCACCCGCCGCGATGCGCGCTAGGGCAGCGCGCTGCTCACCTTGGCTACCAGTGACAAGACAAACGACATCACTGCGCCGGAAATCACTAAACGATTGCTGATCGGAATAGTTGAACCCCTCCGGCAGGTAACCCGTCTCAATTGCAACTTGAATATTGCGATGAAGCGCCAGACCTGCAATCACCAGCTTGCGGTCAGCACGTCTTGCTGCAGTGCCAATGGCTTTGACGCGCGCGATGTTGGAGGCAAATGTTGTGACAATGACGCGCTTAGGCGCATCGTCAATAATTTTAGATAACGACTTTGCAATGTCCAATTCAGACGGCGAGACACCGTCGCGCATCGCATTCGTGGAATCGCATATCAGCGCGGTGACCCCTTCGGCACCAAGTTCGGGCATGCGCTGACGTGTGCGTGAAGAGCCCGCCACCGGCTCATCATCCAATTTCCAATCTGAGGTGTGCACAACAAGGCCATGCTCGGTGCGAATGGCGAGTGCGCTCGTCTCGGGAATTGAGTGGGCCATGGAGACCAACTCAACATCAAACGGGCCGACATCAAATTGTCCGTCGGCGGGCACTTCCGTGATTTCCAATTCATCAGAGCCGCCGTAGCCAGCGCGCTTGGCTTTCAACATACCGGTTGCGAAGGGTGTGCAAAAGACAGGGACTTCCAACCGCGGCCACAGTTCCAGAACCGCACCAATATGATCTTCATGGGCGTGCGTTATCACGATGCCACACAGCGCATTGCGCTCTTCTTCTAAAAAGCGAATATCGGGAAAGATGACGTCGACTCCTGGATCATTCTCACCTTCCGGAAACGTGATACCAAGATCAACAAGCAGCCACTTGCGGGCGTTCCTTGGGCCAACGCCATAGAGATAAGCATTCATGCCGATCTCGCCGAGCCCGCCAAGCGCGCCGAATACCAATTCGCTTTCGCCGCCGCTTTTTTTTGTTTTTTTTATCGCCATCGGCGTTGTCTTTCTCAGTTTTAATCTAGCTGGCTCGATCGGAAATCGTGCCTAACACGTTGCTTGGTTGCGTGGCAGCGAAACATCGCCGAACGTATAGCATTGAATTTCACCGCTTGGGGTCCTGAGACGAAGTGAACCTTGCTCATCCAGTCCGGCAAATTGGCCCGCATGGGTTTCACTGCCGACATTTATTGTCAACGGCGTGTCAATTGATGGGCCATGCGAGCGCCATGCTGATCGGATCTTTGAAAAACCCGCACCGTCGGACCAGACCTTAAGCCACGCATCCATGGTGGTGGCAAGATGGTCGCGCAGCTGATCCAAATTTATCGTGTCGCCAAGTGCAGAGGCGAGATAGGCCGTTTGGACACCATCAAGCATCGGCGCCGTGCGGACGTTCAAGCCAATGCCAATAACCGCCACTGTCTCACCAGCAAAGGCCGAACTTTCTATCAGAACTCCACCCGCTTTGGCGCCACCCAGCATCAAGTCATTGGGCCACTTGAGGCTGAGTTGATCTCGTCCTTGTTCCGCGCACTGTGTAATGGCTTCGAAAATGGCAACGCCGGCAACCAATGATAACTGATGCAAAACAGCGATGGGCGCGGAGGGTGTGAACAGGAAGCTGGACATGAAGTTTCCGGGATCAGAAACCCAGTGTCGACCCGCACGCCCACGTCCCAGCGATTGTCGATCAGCATCAATCCACAATGGTCCACGTTCACCCATCTGGGCCATGCGCAAGGCTTCAGCGTTGGTCGAATCCAAATGATCAAAGGCGCGGCGCGGTGTCAGAGAACCGGTCAAACTGTGTTGCCCCACTTCTCTAAGGTGTGGGCGCAAAGCGTAGCGAACGCACGGCTGCCGAAGCTGCATCAATCAAAGGTGCAGGAACGACCACGTAGGCCAAAACAAACACGCCCGCAGCCCACATCACAAAGCGAACATAAGGTTCTGCAGGTTGAAAGGGCTCAGAGGCCTCGTCAAAAAACATCACTTTAATGATGCGCAAATAATAAAATGCAGCAACCACGCTCGCAATTACACCAATGACGGCAAGCGGGTAGAGCTCTGCTTTAACCGCAGCGGCAAAAACGTAAAACTTGGCAAAGAACCCTGCAAGCGGCGGAATACCGGCCATCGAGAACAACAACATTGCAAACAGGAATGCCATCGACAGGTTGCTCTGCGACAGCCCTGCCAGCTGATCAATGCTCTCGACCATTCCATCTTTGCGACGCATCGCAAGGATGCACGCAAACGCGCCGAGTGTCATCACCATGTAAATAGCGAGATAGATGACGACCGCTTCAAGACCGTCGTTGCTGCCGCTGGCAAGACCAACAAGGGCAAAGCCGATATGGCCAATCGAAGAATAGGCCATCAGGCGCTTGATGTTCGTCTGTCCGATGGCGGCAAAAGCACCAATCAACATCGACATAATCGACAGGAAGACGATGATCTGCTGCCATTCAGAAACATTGCCCGGGAAGGCTTGTACAAGCACGCGGACCAGCAATGCCATTGCTGCAACCTTCGGGGCTCCTGCAAAAAAAGCGGTGACCGGCGTTGGCGCGCCCTCGTAGACGTCTGGCGTCCACATATGGAATGGCACAGCAGAGATTTTAAACGCCAATCCGACAAGCAGAAAAACAAGTCCAATGATAAGACCAATATTTGCGCCTGCGTCTCCAGCGCTCGCTGCCGTTGCAATCTTTTGAAAGCCCGTCGCACCAGCGAAGCCATAAATCATCGACATGCCATAGAGCAGCATGCCTGATGATAAGGCCCCAAGAACAAAGTACTTGAGCCCGGCCTCACTTGAGCGCAAATCGTTACGCCGAATAGCCGCCAAAACGTAGAGCGCTAGACTTTGCAACTCCAATCCAACGTACAGCGTAATCAGATCATTTGATGAGATCATAACCATCATACCGACGACGGCGAGCACCATCAAAACTGGTATTTCAAACCACATCAATTTTGCGCGGGCAAAGTAATCAAACGACAGAAGAAGAGCAACGCTCGCACCAACAAGGACCAGGACCTTCATGAACCGGGCAAAACGATCAACCACAAACGCGTCGTGAAACAGAAACGAGGAGCTTGCGGGCTGCAGCACCAAATAGCCGAGGGTCAACGCGAACAATAAGATGGCAAACCAGCCCACATCACGGCCGAGATTCTCCGAGGGTGCACGGAATGCACCGTACATCAAGAGCACCATGGCTCCGATGGCAAGGATGATCTCCGGTATTATGGGCGCGAAACTTTGTGGGCCCTCAAACATCGTCTTGCTCTTTCTTAGTCTTAGATCAAACCACCTGAACGCATCACAGATGCCAGGCGATTAATTTGATCGCTTCCAACGTGTCAGAGCAACTTGCGTTTTATCAAACGCTTGTTGCTCTAAGGTGCAACCGATGCAGCAGCACCGACCGCCAATTGATAGTTTTCAACCAGCTGCGTGACCGCACGCGCGGTAACATCCAAAACAGGTGCTGGATAGACGCCAAAGTAAATCACCAACACTACCAACGGAACCAATACGGTCATCTCGCGTAGATTTATATCTTTGAGTTTGGCAAGTGCTGGTTTGTCCAAGGACCCAAACATGACCCGACGATAAAGCCACAGAGCATAGGCTGCCGACAGAACCACGCCCGTTGTTGCGAGCGCTGCAACCCACGTGTTCACTTTAAAGGCGGCCAGCAGCGTCAAGAACTCTCCAACAAAGCCCGACGTGCCCGGCAAACCAACGTTAGCCATCGTGAACACCATGAAACAGGCCGCATAAACGGGCATGGTGTCCGCAAGACCGCCAAACGCTGCAATCTCACGTGTGTGCATCCGGTCATAAATGACACCAACGCATAGGAACAACGCCGCCGACACAAGACCATGCGACAGCATTTGGAATATTGCCCCATCAATGCCCTGCACCGTTGCCGTAAAGATGCCCATGGTCACAAAGCCCATATGGGCGACTGACGAATAGGCAATCAGCTTTTTGATGTCTTTTTGCGCCAATGCCACCAGCGATGTGTAAATGATCGCGATCACTGAAAGCGTAAACACGAGTGGCGCAAATGTTTGTGAGGCCAGTGGGAACATCGGCAACGAAAAGCGTAAAAAGCCATAGCCGCCCATCTTCAGCAAAATACCAGCCAGGATCACAGAGCCTGCTGTTGGCGCTTCGACGTGGGCATCTGGCAGCCAGGTATGTAACGGCCACATCGGCACCTTGACCGCGAACGAAGCAAAGAACGCCAGCCACAACCACCATTGCAGGTCCCCTGGCAACGGTGTCTTCAGCAGTGTCGGAATATCCGTGGTGCCAGTGGTCGAATAAATCGCCATCACCGCCAGCAACATAAGAACACTGCCAAGCAGCGTATAAAGGAAGAATTTAAAGCTCGCGTAGACGCGGCGTTCACCCCCCCAAACACCGATGATCAAAAACATCGGAATGAGGCCACCTTCAAAGAACAGATAGAACAATACCAAATCAAGGGCAGAAAAGACGCCGATCATCAACGTTTCAAGAACCAGAAACGCAATCATGTATTCGCGAACGCGCGTTTTGATGCTGTCCCAACTCGCCAAAATGCACAGCGGCACCAAAAACGTCGTCAGAATAATGAAGAGCATTGAGATGCCATCGACGCCCATTTTATAGCGGATGGGGCCCAGCCAATTGGCCGACTCAACGAATTGAAAATCTGGATTTTGGGTGTCAAAGTTGATCCACAGCAACAATGAGACACCAAACGTCACAAGCGACGTCCACAGTGCTGCAAAGCGCGCATTATTGTTGTCAGCTTCGCGCGACAAGAACGCAATAATCAAAACGCCGAGCAATGGCAGGAACGTAACAATCGACAGGATTGGAGCAGAGACAATATTCATCGGCTGAGCCCCCCGCCGAGCATGAAGTAAGTGATTAACAACGCAACACCGATCAACATCGCGAAGGCGTAATGATAGATATAGCCTGTTTGTAGTTTGACAATGCGACCGGTGACCCAGCCAACGGTCGCCGCCGTTCCATCGATAAGGCCATCAATGATGCGTCCATCTCCAATGCGCCACAACACGCGACCAAGCCAGTGGGCTGGACGAACAAACAGCCAGTCATACAGCTCATCGAAATACCACTTGTTGAGCAAAAATTTGTAAACCGAAGGAAACGCACGTGCGGTTGCGTCCGGCAGTGATGGATTGCGCACATAAAAAAGCCAAGCCAGCGCAAAACCGAGCAGCATGGCAACAGCCGGCGACCACGCCACCCATTCAGGGAAGTCGTGGGCTGCGCCATGGGCATCGCCAGCGCTATCGGGACTGCCTTCAAACACTGCCCCCCAGAAGGCTTCTGCACCATTACCAATAAAGTAGTGAGCAAAAGCAACGCCCGCTCCAACAGCACCAAGAGCCAGTACCGCCAGCGGAACAAGCATTACCGATGGGCTTTCATGTGCGTGCTTATAAACATCGGGCGCGGCGCGCGTGTTGCCATGAAATGTCATGAACATCAGGCGCCATGAATAAAACGAGGTCATGAACGCGGCGATAACCAAAACCCAGAACGCATAGTTGTAAGCCGTGTGTGCAACAAACGCAGATTCAATGATCGCGTCTTTGGAGTGGAAACCTGCAAATCCAATCAGATGCGGAATGCCAACCCCGGTGAGCGCCAACGTACCAATCAGCATCATCACCCACGTGAAGCGAATCTTAGGCGCTAATCCACCCATATTTCGCATGTCTTGCTCATGATGCATGGCGTGAATAACTGAACCCGCACCTAAAAACAGCAACGCCTTAAAGAACGCGTGTGTAAACAGATGAAAGATCGCAACGCCATATGCGCCGATCCCGCAAGCCACAAACATGTAGCCCAACTGCGAACAGGTTGAATAAGCAATGACGCGCTTGATATCATTTTGAACAAGCCCGACCGTGGCTGCAAAAAACGCCGTCAGAGCGCCCACGAATGTCACAACCTGAAGCGCGGTTGGGGCGAGATCAAACAGGGGACCAAGACGGGCAACCATAAACACACCAGCCGTGACCATAGTCGCAGCGTGAATCAATGCAGAAACAGGGGTCGGCCCTTCCATCGCATCAGGCAGCCAGGTGTGCAGCAGGAACTGCGCCGATTTACCCATCGCCCCCATGAACAACAACAGGCACAGCACCGTCAGGGTGTTAAAGGTTCCACCAAGAAACTGAATGGTATGATCTGCGTGATCAGGTTTGGCAACGTCCAGGGCCAACGTAAAGATCGCGTCAAAATTAATGGTTTTGAAGACATAGAAGATGCCAAAGATGCCGAGAGCAAAACCAAAGTCACCGACACGATTGACGACGAACGCCTTGATTGCGGCTGCGTTGGCTTCTGGCTTCTTATACCAAAACCCAATCAGCAAATAAGAGGCCAGACCGACGCCTTCCCAGCCAAAGAACATTTGCAATAGATTGTCGCTGGTCACCAGCATCAACATAGCGAATGTAAATAGCGACAGGTAGGCGAAGAACCTTGGCCGACTATCGTCATCATGCATGTAGCCAATGGAATAAACATGCACCAATGATGAGACGGTGGTCACAACAACCAGCATCACGGCCGTCAGCGTATCAATACGCAACACCCAACCGGCGTCCAATTCACCCGACGTGATCCAGCGCAGCACAGGGATACGTGCGACTTCGTGATCAAATCCAACACGGGAAAACACGATCCACGACAGAACAGCGGCGAACAGCAGCAGCCCAGTTGTGACAATTTCAGATGGCCTGGCACCTATGACGCGACCAAACAGGCCAGCAATCAGCGCGCCAAGGAGTGGCAGAAAAACGATGGCTTTAAAGATCACGCCTTATGCCCCCTTAGCCCTTCATCATGTTGACGTCTTCAACCGCAATCGAACCACGATTGCGGAAGTAAACAACAACGATAGCCAGACCAATGGCCGCCTCAGCGGCTGCAACGGTCAATACGAATAGTGTGAAAACTTGCCCCGTCAGATCACCGAGAAAATGCGAAAAGGCGACAAAATTGATATTCACAGCCAGGAGCATCAACTCAATCGACATCAAGATAATGATGACGTTCTTGCGATTGAGAAAGATTCCCAGCATGCCAATCGTGAACAAGCAGGCTGCAACCGTCAGATAGTGGCCAACGCCAATTTCCATCATGTCTTTCGCTGGCCCCTTTAGCCACCTTCTCTCAAGTCTCTCGCCCTAGGGCGCATCATCGCCTGTCGGTATAACGGCGCCACCCGGCGCGACTTTAATCACCTCAAGGCTGGTTTTAGGGTCTCGCGCCACCTGCTCTGCAATGGATTGACGACGCACACCATCTTTGTGACGCAACGTCAAAACAATCGCGCCAATCATGGCAACCAACAACACAAGACCTGCCACTTCAAAGAAGAAGGCGTACTTGGTGTAAAGAATGCGTCCTAATGCTTCGGTATTCGTCAGCACCTCACCCGCCACAGGAGCGCCACCCGTCAGGCCTTCACCGGGCAAAACAGGCGCAGTAGCTGCCGCAATGCCGTCCGCTACAGCCTCAACGCTCTGTCCAGAAACGCCTAAATCCTGCGCCAAGAAAAGCAGCGCCAATTCCGCCAACACAATGCCGCCGACCAACAAACCGACGGGCGCGTTTTTAACAAAGCCAGATTTCAGCTCGGCAAAATCCACGTCAAGCATCATAACGACGAACAAGAACAATACAGCCACTGCTCCCACATATACGATCACCAAGACCATCGCTAAGAATTCAGCGCCTAACAGAATGAACAGGCCAGCTGCATTAAAGAACGCAAAGATGAGGAACATCACCGAGTGCACCGGGTTCTTTGCCACAATCACCAACACCGCGCTCGCCAAAGCAAGCACGGAGAAGAGATAAAAGAAGAGCGGCATTAAACTCATGCGATGTCGTCCTTGCCCGACTTGGGTCAGCGAAACTCTGAATCAGTAGCGATATTGTGTGCGATTTGACGTTCCCAGCGATCACCGTTGGAGAGCAACCGATCCTTGTCATAAAACAACTCTTCGCGCGTCTCCGTTGCAAATTCGAAGTTGGGCCCTTCGACAATTGCATCAACCGGGCAGGCCTCCTGGCACAAGCCGCAATAGATACACTTGGTCATATCGATGTCATAACGCGTTGTGCGCCTGGTACCGTCGTTGCGGCGCGGACCTGCCTCAATAGTAATGGCTTGAGCGGGGCAAATGGCTTCACATAATTTGCACGCGATGCAGCGTTCTTCACCATTGGGATAGCGGCGCAGCGCATGCTCCCCGCGAAAGCGTGGCGACAGTGGTCCTTTTTCGAACGGATAATTCAGCGTTTTCTTTGGCGCAAAGAAATAGCGCATGGTCAAAAAGAACGCCGAGACGAACTCCGTTAAGAACAGTGATTTTACCCCGCGTGCAACTGACATCAAGGACCGTCCTTCACCTCTTAAGACCCGAACATCGGGCCGACGAAATAACCAACCACCGGAAAAATGATAAGATCTGCCCACGATGCGATACGCAACAGTTTTGCACCAAGGCTGTCACTGTCCGGGCTGGCCTTAAGTTCGATTTTCTTAGCCGTGCTTTGCAAAATTACAAAGTTGATGAGGCCCAACACACCACCGACCAGTCCACCAATCATTGCCCAGCTCATGGCGCCAACCCCCCAAATTGCAAAACGGCGGCGACCACAACAACCATGAATAGCGATAGCGGCAGGAACACCTTCCAACCAAGACGCATCAATTGATCATAACGATACCGTGGGACCATCGCTTTCACCATGGAGAACATGAAGAACACGGCAATCACTTTGAGCAGAAACCACAAAAGCCCTGGCAACGCATTCAATGGCCAGATATCAACCGGCGGCAGCCAGCCACCTAAAAACAGAATGGTGGTCAAAGCGCACATCGTGGTGATGGCAACATATTCACCGAGCATGAAGAGCAGATAGGGCGTCGAGGAATACTCAACCATATAGCCCGCCACCAGCTCTGATTCAGCCTCTGGCAAATCAAACGGGGGTCGGTTGGTCTCTGCGAGCGCCGAGATGAAGAACACCACGAACATAGGTAATAACGCCAACCAGTACCAATCCAGCGCAGAGTTGGTCAGCCCCAAGCTGGTTCCAATGCCTGTCTTTTGGGCATTGACGATATCCGTCATGTTAAGCGAGCCAACGCACAACACCACGCAGATAATCACAAGACCAATCGACACTTCATAAGACACCATCTGAGCGGCTGATCTCAACGAGCCCATAAACGGATATTTCGAGTTTGAGGCCCAGCCACCCATGATGACGCCATAAACACCAAGTGAAGAGATCGCCAAGATATATAACAGCCCAACATTCAGGTCAGAGACAACCCAGCGTCCCCACCAACCTTCATTGACGGGGATCACCGCCCAAGCGGCAAGCGCGCATAATGCTGTTGCGACAGGTGCCAACAGGAAGATGGCTTTATCGGCACCCGACGGAATGATCGGCTCTTTGAAGGCAAATTTCAACAGATCTGCAAACGACTGAAACAGACCAAAAGGTCCAACCACATTGGGTCCGCGGCGCATTTGCACAGCTGCCCACACCTTGCGATCCATCAGCAACAGAAATGCAATAATGACCAACAGCGTGACAAGCACCAGCAGGGACCAGCCAATCATCTGGGCCGTCCAAAGTGCTGAAGTCCAAACCTGTTGCCAATCGATGTTTGACATGAGACTGGGGTGCGTTCCTATCAAGCTGCGCTTGAAGCGCGATTAGTGTTTGCAGCTGTCCTGAGCGCACTCAGTTCAGCCATGATGCGCGAGGCACGCGCGATTGGGTTTGTGAAGTAGAAATCTTGAATCCCTGACATGAAGGGTGCGCTCGTCACGCTGCCGCCCTGCTTGGCAAGCACGGCCACGTCATCTGTTGATGCCCTCTGCACTTGATCAAGGGCCGCCAATGTTGGATGAACTTCATACATCTTGGCCCGGATTTCTTGCAGGGTGTCAAATGCCAGCGCCTTGCCAGTCGCTTCGGAAAGCGCGCGGATAATCTTCCAATCTTCCTTCGCTTCGCCAGGCGGAAAGACTGCTTGTGTTGTCGTTTGCGCGCGTCCTTCTATATTTACGTAGGTTGCGCTCTTTTCCGTGTAAGCGGCGGCAGGAAGAATGACGTCAGCGCGGTGAGCACCGCGGTCACCATGACTGCCCTGATAAATAACAAATGTCGCGCCGAGTTTAGAGGTGTCAATCTCATCTGCGCCAAGCAGATAGAGCACGTCGAGCTGGCCAACAGAGGCTGCTTTAAACATCGCAGACACGTCCATGTCGTTAGCGCTTGGCACCAAGCCAAGGTCCAGCCCTGCCACGCGTGAAGCCGCACTATGGAGCACATTGAAAACGCGCCATTTTGGATTTTTGCCGCCCGCCAATTGATCAGCAAGTTGAGCCGCGTGAGACGCCACACCAACACCATCAGAGCGGGCAACGGCACCTGCCCCAACAATCACCATTGGGCGCTCAGCATTTTTTAGCGTGTCATAGAATGGGTTATTACCGGCGGCTAACTCTGCGAGCACGTTAGGATTGCCACCGAGATGATCATAGTCGTAACCCAATTCGACTGCTTCACCGATAGACGCAATCGTGGCTGCACCGGAGCGCCAAATTTTGCGCAAACGGGCATTTAGAACCGGGGCTTCAAGACGTGGGTTGCAGCCGACCAACACCACAGCATCAGCCTCTTCGATGCCCTGAATGGTTGTATTAAACAGATAACTGCCGCGACCAAATTGTGGATCCAGTATGGCACCATCCTGACGGCAATCAATACTATCAACGCCAAGCCCACCCAGCCACTGCTTGAGGGCAAACATCTCTTCTGCACCGGCAAGGTCGCCGACAATCGCACCGGTTTTTTTAGGCTCTGCTTTTTTGAGTGCGTCCGCCACCGTTGCAAGGGCCTCGGACCACTCAACCGCCACCAACGCACCGTCTTTGCGCACATACGGACGATCAAGCCGTTGCACTTTCAGGCCATCCACGACGTGGCGCGTTTTGTCAGATATCCATTCTTCATTGACCGCATCGTTGTTGCGCGGCAGCACGCGCATCACTTCTTTGCCGCGACTGTCAACGCGAATAGCAGAGCCCAACGCATCCATGACATCAATGCTTTCGGTCTTGGTCAGCTCCCAGGGGCGAGCATTGTGCGCCCACGGCTTGTGCGTCAGTGCGCCAACCGGACACAAGTCCACCGCGTTGGCACTCATTTCCGACAGAATGCCTTTTTCTAGATAGGTGGTGATTTCTGCATCTTCACCACGTCCAATCAGACCCAGTTCTTCAATACCAGCCACTTCCGTCATGTACCGGACACAGCGCGTGCAATGAATGCAACGGGTCATCACCGTCTTGATGAGCGGGCCGATATGTTTGTCTTCAACGGCGCGTTTGTTTTCGCCAAATCGTGATCCACCAACGCCAAACGCCATCGCCTGGTCTTGCAGGTCGCATTCCCCGCCCTGGTCGCAAATCGGACAATCAAGCGGGTGGTTGATCAACAGAAATTCCATAACCCCTTCGCGCGCTTTTTTGACGAGCTCACTTTGGGTGGAGACAGCTTTCGGGCTGCCGTCTCTATTCGGTGGCAAATCACCCACCATCATAGCGCAAGATGCAATCGGCTTCGGCGAGCCGTCCACTTCAACCAGACACATGCGGCAATTGCCGGCGATCGACAATCGCTCGTGATAGCAAAAACGTGGAATCTCAGCGCCAACTTTTTCGCACGCGTGCATCAACGTTTCATCGTCGTCGACGTCAACAAGCGTGCCATCAATAATCAACTGTCGTGACATCGCTTGCCTCCCTCCTTCGTGCTCTATTCAGCAGCGTTTGCTGGTGTCGCTTCATCTTCACGGGCCTTGCGCGCATCAATGCGCTCCTCAATCACGTGGCGATAATGTCGGATCAATCCTTGAACAGGCCAAGCCGCCGCATCACCCAGCGCACAAATCGTGTGGCCTTCGACTTGCTTGGTGACATCCCACAACAGATCAATCTCATGATGCTCGGCTTCGCCCCGCTCCATGCGTTGCAGCACACGCCACATCCAACCGGTACCCTCACGACACGGCGTACACTGGCCGCACGATTCGTGGCGATAAAAATAAGCAATACGGCGAATAGCTTTGATCGGGTCGGTCGACTTGTCCATGACTATAATGGCTGCGGTACCAAGACCACTTTTCAGCTTTGTCAGGCTATCGAAATCCAGAGTCAATTCATCACAAAGATGCGCCGGGATCAGCGGCATAGATGATCCACCTGGAATGACCGCCAACAAATTATCCCAACCACCACGCACACCACCGCAGTGGTCATTGATCAGTTGCTTGAGGGAAATGCCCATTTCCTCTTCAACGACACATGGCTTTTCAACATGTCCTGAAATCTGGAACAACTTGGTGCCGGTATTATTGGCCATGCCCAGACTTGCAAACCATTTTCCACCACGGCGCAAGATATCGGGAATGACAGCAATGCTCTCAACATTGTTGACAGTTGTCGGCGCTCCGTAAAGACCAACGTTTGCTGGGAAAGGCGGCTTCAAGCGTGGCTGGCCTTTTCGACCCTCCAAACTTTCGAGCAATGCCGTTTCTTCCCCGCAGATATACGCACCTGCACCATGGTGGACATAAAAATCAAAGTCCCAACCATGGATGTTGTTTTTGCCAATCAAGTTGGCGGCATAGGCTTCGTCAATCGCTGCTTGCAGCCGTTCACGCTCACGGATGAATTCACCGCGGATATAGATGTAACAGACATGTGCCCGGATCGCGAATGACGACAACAAGGCCCCTTCGATCAGCAACTGCGGATCATGGCGCATGATCTCGCGGTCTTTGCATGATCCAGGCTCAGATTCATCTGCATTGATGACGAGATAAGATGGACGCGGGTCATCCTTTGGCATGAATGACCATTTCAGACCGGTTGGAAATCCAGCTCCACCCCGTCCACGCAGACCAGAACCCTTGACCTCAGTGATGATTGCATCGTGACCACCATCAATGAACGTCTTCGTGCCATCCCATGCACCGCGCGACTTGGCAGCCGCTAGACCACTATCGCCTTGGCCATAGATATTCTTGAATATGCGATCTTCGTCTTTCAGGAGCATGAATTAACTTTTGCCCCCCGCTGTCACAGACTCTTTCAAAGATGTAAGTTTGCCTTTTGGCGCTGAAGCTGTTCTGCCAGTTTGCGAACCAGGTTTTGGTGGCTTACCAGCAGCAAAACCATCAAGCACTTTTTCAAACAAGTCTGGCGTTAGGTCCTCATAGACATCTTTGCCAATCTGAACCATCGGCGCGTTTGCACAACACCCCAAGCATTCCACTTCTTCCCACGAGAACGCGCCATCCTCAGATAGCGTGTGCTGGGTTGGTGCAATACGCGTCTTGCAAAGCTCAATCAATGATTCTGAACCGCACAACATGCACGGTGTTGTGCCGCAAACCTGCACATGCGCTTTGCTGCCCACCGGCTGCAACTGAAACATTGTGTAGAAGGTCGCAATTTCCATCGCGCGGATGTGCGCCATACCAAGCATGTCTGCGACAGCGCGCAAAGCTGGCTCGGGCAACCAACCGCCTTCTTGCTCCTGAGCGCGCCACAACAACGGAATGATAGCAGAGGCTTGTTTGCCTTCTGGGTACTTTGCGATGGTCTCTTTGGCCCAGCGAAGGTTTTCATCGCTGAAGGCAAAGCCACCAGCCTGCAACGGATGAAGACGTCGAACAGCCATCGAAACGGATGATCCTTCCCACCTTAGGATTGATTGGCTGGCCCCCTAAGATGAGGCCAGTCGCAGCGCTGGTCTTGGCTCAACCCAGATCAGCTAAGCAAAGCGACAACACGCGCTCAAATCCCTAAGGTGTTGCACCTGCGAACGCAAGGAAAACGGGCCTGAAAATGACGTTGGTGCACACCCGTCGCACCCCAGGGTGGTAGAGCGGCCATACTTGACTGGCGCGCAAATTGCCGCGCGACGGGTTCCGCGCGTGCGCATCTGCTTTCCACCGTAGACGAAAGTCCAAAATCGATATGTAAAAGGAAATGGGGTGGTTGTATGCGCGCAGGCCGACTTAACACTTGTGAAGTCCAAAGATGCGGGGTTTTGTCATGCGCCTATCGCGAAGCCTGGCCAAATCCATTCTGGCCATCGCGACTATCAGAAAACGAGGCATAGCTTGGACCAGTGCTGCTGGCCCAACTGAACAAGAGCAGAACGGCTGCAATTGGGGCCAGGATCAACGAGGTCTGAGATCCAACACGGAGGAACCCGGTCCAGAACAACGCCAACAAAGCGCCAAACAGAATGATCGCCCAACCTCCTGCAGCGGCTCCTTCTGCAACCGCATAAATAAGCCCGACAAATACAGCGAACGCACCAATCGCAATCGGCACTGCTGGGAGATCGACATGGAGCGCGCCCATTGGCCAACCATTTCGTTTGGCAAAATAGCGGTAAGTGGCCAGCGACAGCCCCCAACCAAAGGCCCCGGTTGCAAACAAAAACAGATAGTTGAACATCACGGTCAGATACTCCAATGGATCAGCATCGGTGGCGCATCTCGCCTGCTGAGCCAAAACGGCCCGCTAGCGGCCCACCAAGTATTTCGCCAATTTGTGCCAGGGATTGGGCCGCCCGGCCAGTCTCAGATCAAAGAGAGGTTAAATCTTGCCGTTTTAAGTCTAAACCCACGGGTCTAGCGATCAATCTCACCGAAAACCACGTCCAAAGAGCCGATAATTGCAGAAACGTCGGCCAGCATATGACCCTTGTTCATAAAATCCATGGCCTGAAGATGGGCAAAGCCCGGCGCGCGGATCTTACAGCGATATGGTTTATTTGAACCATCAGACACAAGGTAAACGCCAAACTCGCCTTTGGGCGCTTCAACAGCCGCATAGACCTCACCTTCCGGCACATGGGTGCCTTCGGTGTAGAGTTTGAAGTGATGAATCAGCGCTTCCATTGAGCGCTTCATGTCACCACGCTTAGGCGGCACAACTTTTTGGTTGTCGGCACAGATCGGCCCAGCGCCATCTTCCGACAACAGCTGTTCGCAAACCTGCTTCATAATTTTTACCGACTGGCGCATCTCTTCCATACGCACCAAGTAGCGATCATAACAATCACCGTTCTTGCCAATCGGAATGTCGAAGTCGAGTTCGGAATAACATTCATATGGCTCTGCGCGCCGCAAATCCCATGCCGCCCCCGAGCCTCTGACCATGACGCCAGAAAAGCCCCAGTCAAACGCATCCTTCAAACTGACAATACCGATATCAACATTGCGCTGTTTAAAGATGCGATTGTTTGTCAACAAGCCCTCAATGTCATCAAGCACCTTGAGAAACGGATCACACCACGCCGCGATATCTTCAATCAGGTCGGTTGGTAGATCTTGATGCACACCACCGATGCGAAAATATTTGGCATGCATGCGGGCGCCTGATGCGCGTTCATAAAACACCATCAGCTTTTCACGTTCTTCAAATCCCCATAGCGGCGGTGTCAAGGCACCAACATCCATGGCTTGCGTTGTCACATTCAGGAGATGGGAAAGATGGCGACCAATCTCTGAAAACAGAACGCGGATCAGCTGTGCCCGTTTTGGGATTTCAAGCCCAAGCAACCGTTCTGCCGCCATGCAGAAAGCGTGCTCCTGATTCATCGGCGCGACATAGTCGAGGCGGTCAAAATAGCCGATAGCTTGCAGATACGTTTTGTTTTCAATCAGCTTTTCTGTGCCACGATGCAAAAGCCCGATGTGTGGATCAACGCGGGTGACAACTTCCCCGTCCAGCTCCAACACCAAGCGCAGCACACCGTGCGCCGCAGGATGCTGTGGGCCAAAGTTGATATTAAACGGTCTGATTTCTGTTTCAGCCATGAACTGAACTCATTCCTCTTTTTCGGCGCCCGCAAATTGAGCCAGAACTTCAGCTTCGGTATATTTTTTTGTCTCGTTCGAGAACGCATAGTACGCGGGCTTGGCGTCAACAAAGATTTCACTGACGAATTTCAGGGCCGACTGGTTTTCAATTGCACCGGCCATTACCACCGTATGGCCTAACTGCTCGGAGCGCCAAAATAGATTTGTGCCACATGTCTTGCAAAAGCAGCGTTCGGCCCAGTCTGAAGATTTATAAACGCTCATACTTTCTTCGCCCGTGACCTTGAGGTCCCTGATCTCATCTAGCGCAAATACGACGCCACCGGACCACGTACGGCACATGGAACAATGACACGCCCCAACCTGGCTGTTCTCCGAGGCGAGCGTAAATTTAACGGCACCGCAAAGGCAGGATCCGGAAAGAGTTTGTGCCGTTTTACTCATGCCATGCACCTCTGTTCACTTGGCGCCCATTAGTTTCAATCATTAGCACGCCAAAACCACCCTATGAGAGGTTATCCGAACCAGACGCCTTTTCATCACCGGGCAGAATGTACTCGGGCGCTTCCCACGGACTTTCGAAGTCGAATGAACGAAATTCCTGGGTCAGCTTTACAGGCTCATAGACAACACGCTTTTGTTGATCGTCGTAGCGCACTTCAACATAGCCAGTGAGCGGGAATTCTTTTCTGAGCGGATGGCCCTGAAAGCCATAATCTGTGAGCAGGCGGCGCAAATCAGGATGGTCCGAGAACAAGATGCCGTACATGTCGAAGGCTTCACGTTCATACCAGTTGGCGGCTGAAAAAATTTCAACAGCACTTGGAACCGGCGTTGCTTCATCCGTTTTCACGCGGACCCGGATGCGTTGACCAGAACGTGGTGACAACAGGTGATAGACAACGTCAAAGCGCGGGTTTCGTCCTGGATAGTCAACACCTGCAAGATCGATCAACACTTCAAACCGGCAGCGACCATCGTCGCGCAGGAATTTGAGAAGCTTTGTAAGTTCATCAACGCCGGTTTCAATGGTGAGTTCACCAAACGCTATCTTGGAGGCTGTCAACGCAGCACCAAGTTTCAGTTCGAGGTAGGTTTCTAATTCGCTGAGCGCTTCGGTCATCTCTGCATTCTTTTTGTTGGGAACGTGGCGATAGCGACACGCAGCCAAAACCTCATCGTTCGATTGTGCCTGTACGGCGGATCTTTTGCTGAAGCAATAGGACGCCATAAACCAGGGCTTCTGCTGTTGGTGGGCAACCAGGCACATATATATCAACCGGTACGATCCGATCACAGCCACGCACCACCGAATAGGAATAGTGATAGTAACCACCACCGTTGGCACAAGACCCCATCGAAATGACGTAGCGCGGTTCAGGCATTTGATCGTAAACCTTGCGCAACGCAGGTGCCATTTTGTTGGTCAACGTACCCGCCACAATCATCACGTCGGACTGACGCGGGCTTGCGCGTGGGGCAAAGCCAAAGCGCTCTAAATCATAACGTGGCATTGATGCCTGCATCATCTCAACCGCACAGCACGCTAAGCCAAACGTCATCCACATCAGCGAACCGGTGCGCGCCCAGTTGATCAGATCATCGGTCGTTGTGACCAGAAAGCCTTTGTCTGCAAGTTCATCGGAAATGGCTGAGAAGGACGGGTCACCAGCAGGGCGTTGCAAGTTGATACCAGCAGTTCCCTGGTCGGCATGCGGGGCCAAGAGAAATGGAGGATGCGCGCGCTCTAATCCCATTCCAATGCTCCCTTGCGCCATTCGTAGGCAAAGCCAATCGTCAGGATGCCAAGAAAGATCATAACGGCCCAGAAGCCATAAAGGCCTGCGTCCTTAAATGCGACAGCCCATGGAAACAAGAAAGCAATTTCCAAATCAAAGATGATAAATAGAATTGCCACCAGATAGAACCGAACGTCGAAGTTCATGCGCGCATCATCAAACGCCTCAAAGCCACACTCATAGGCGGATACTTTTTCTGGATCTGGATTGCGATAAGCAATGAGAAATGGCGCGATCATCAACGCCCCGGCAATGCCTCCTGAGACGGCCAGAAAAATTACCAGAGGCAAGTAGTCGTTGATGAGTTGGGTCATCATATCTCCTGAGCGTGTTTTACGCCCTAGATCAAATTATCTGCGTTTAACCACCCGCAGAACAGTCTAGCATTGCGGTGCACAAACATAAGCTGTTCGAGGTGTTATCGCACCCCCAGCTTAGGTGCAAGGCCTTCAATGTAACAGCTGTGAAAGCTGAAGGCATGTTTACGAAGCAAGAGCTTTCCACGCAGGCAATCTGCGCCGCGTCGTTGCCTTTTCCAAAGATTATGGGGCTTTCGCCAGAAACGGCTTCAAGTTTTGGAATGGCGCGAGCGACGAGACTTGAACTCGCGGCCTCCGGCGTGACAGGCCGGCGCTCTAACCAACTGAGCTACGCCCGCAATTCCAAAACAGACATCTGGAGCAAATTTTAGGGTCCCAGGGCCGTTTAACGAGAAGCGACCGAATACGTGTTCACTAGCCCCAAGTCAAGCATGGGAACTGAGAAAGCACCATCAGACCGCAAACAAGATGGTGGGCGATGAGAGGGTCGAACTCCCGACATCCTCGGTGTAAACGAGGCGCTCTACCACTGAGCTAATCGCCCGCTGGACAGCTATGCTGTCTGGCTAACGGATTACAGCGCCGAAGCGCTGTAATCGAAGTCGTCTTATGCGCCAATTTCGATGGCAAAGCCAAGACCCAGATTATGAGAAAATTGTCGCTCTCAAACGCATCAGCGTTCTGGGCTCTCAAACGGGCCTTGAAGTTACGCACCGATGAGTGTCGGCGCCTACAAAGGCAGCGCTTGCTTGGACTAGAAGCCGTCTACTTGTTGAGCGCTTCTTTAAGGCCTTTGGCAGGTGCAAACTTAGCAACCTTCGAGGCTGGGATTTGAATGGTTTTACCCGTCATCGGGTTACGCCCTTCACGAGCCTTACGGTCAGCAACCTTGAAGCTACCAAAATCGGGAATGCGCACTTCGCCGCCGCTCTGCAATGTCGAGCGAATATGCTGAAGCGTGGCGTCAATGACTGAAGTTGCCTTTTCTTTGGTCAGATCACAGCTCTGTGCGACCGCATCAATCATGTCTTTTTTGCTCATTTTATTTGGCTCCTCGTGACTAGATCACTGTGCAGAACATCGAATTCAATGATTTGCAGTTCAGTTGATCACTCTAAAAGTCTAACGCACCGGTCCAGCACACGCGTGCTTAGGCTGTTCAGGCAGATGCGCCAGGGTGATTTCAGTGAAACAGATCCCGAACAACGCCCACTTATCGGGCCCGCTTGGATCGTTCGACCACTCAAATATCAAGTGCGGGGCACAGAAAGCGCCCAAACGACGGGGCGCGTCAAGCCCTGAAACCGGCGTTTTAAACCCAAAAACAGCGAAAATGCGTGGCATTTCGTCCAAAAGAGCCCATCGACGGTCCTTTTCCAAAAACAAGGCTAATCCCCCAAAAGCTGGGGAGGACGCCCGCGCCTGGCCCAATCGGGGTTAAAAAGACCTGAAATTGAACTGGATTCAGCAAAAGCGAGATACAAAAACCACCCAAAACCGAAGACCGATTCTGGGTGGTTGAGACGCCAGACCAAGGCATCTGAGTTGGCGTACTAGTGTGCTGTCAGATGCGGCTTGTCCTTGTCCTTATCCTCAGCTGAAAGGGCCACATCATCCCAAGAGATGGGTTGTGGCTCACTGACCAACGCAGCTTTGAGAACATCATCCATACGCGCCACCGGCACGATGTTGAGCTTGGTTTTGACCTCATCAGAGATCTCCGCCAGATCCTTCACGTTCTCTTCGGGAATGAGCACCGTTTTCAGTCCACCACGAAGCGCTGCCAACAGCTTTTCTTTCAAGCCGCCGATGGGCAACACACGGCCACGCAATGTGATCTCACCCGTCATCGCAACGTCTTTGTGAACTGGAATAGCTGTCAACACGGAGACAATCGCCGTCACCATCGCGACACCAGCTGAGGGACCATCCTTCGGCGTTGCCCCTTCAGGCACGTGAACGTGGATGTCCTTTTTCTCAAACTGATCGGGGTGGATGCCAAAATCAACCGAGCGTGAACGCACATAGGCACTTGCTGCCTGGATCGATTCCTTCATTACATCACGCAAGTTGCCGGTGACGCTCATCTTGCCCTTACCGGGCATCAAAACGCCTTCAATGGTCAACAATTCACCACCAACTTCCGTCCAGGCCAGGCCGGTAACAATACCAACCTGATCTTCCGATTCAGCTTCACCATAGCGGAACTTGGTGACGCCCAGATATTCGCCGATGTTGTCGCCTGTAATGGTGACCGAGGTTTCATCCGAGGTCAGCAGTTTCTTGACTGCTTTACGGGCAAGTTTTGCAATCTCGCGTTCCAACGAGCGCACGCCTGCTTCACGTGTATAGCGACGGATGACTTCAATGATGGCGCTATCTTTGATCTTCCATTCATCTTCTGTCAGACCATGCGCTTCACGCTGATTGGTCAACAGATGGCGTTTGGCGATCTCAACTTTCTCATCTTCCGTGTAGCCCTCTAAGCGGATGATCTCCATACGATCCATCAGAGGTGGCGGAATGTTGAGCGTATTCGCCGTCGTCACGAACATCACATCGGACAAATCGTAGTCCACTTCCAGATAGTGATCGTTGAACGTACTGTTCTGTTCAGGATCAAGAACCTCCAGCAGAGCAGCAGCCGGATCGCCACGGAAATCCTGGCCCATCTTGTCAATCTCATCGAGCAAGAACAGCGGATTGGTCCGCTTGGCCTTTTTCATCGACTGAATGACTTTGCCGGGCATCGAACCAATGTAGGTACGCCGATGGCCACGAATTTCAGCTTCATCGCGCACACCGCCTAGGCTCATGCGCACAAAGTCACGCCCTGTCGCATTAGCCATCGACTTTCCAAGCGAGGTTTTACCAACACCTGGAGGACCCACGAGGCACAGGATCGGGCCTTTGAGTTTATTGGTGCGCGCTTGCACAGCCAGATACTCAAGGATGCGCTCTTTGACCTTTTCCAGACCATAGTGCTCTGCATCCAAAACCTTTTGGGCTTCGTCGATGTCTTTTTTGACTTTACCACGCACGCCCCAGGGAATTGACAATACCCAATCCAGGTAGTTGCGCACGACCGTTGCTTCCGCTGACATCGGACTCATCTGCTTAAGCTTTTTCAGCTCAGCAAGTGTCTTGTCGCGGGCTTCCTTAGAAAGCTTGGTTTTTTCAATCTTTTCTTCAAACTCAGCGATGTCATCACGATCATCGGTGTCACCCAGTTCCTTCTGGATGGCCTTCATCTGTTCGTTCAGATAATACTCGCGCTGCGTTTTCTCCATCTGCCGCTTAACGCGCGAACGGATCTTCTTCTCAACCTGAAGAACGGAGATTTCGCTTTCCATGAGCGTGAAGACACGCTCCAAGCGATCAGAGATCACAGTTTTCTCAAGCACGTCTTGCTTGTCTGCAATCTTAATTGCCAAGTGCGAAGCAATAGTGTCAGCAAGTTTTGAATAGTCTTCAATTTGCGCAACGGTACCCAAGACCTCCGGCGAGATTTTTTTGTTGAGCTTCACATAACTTTCAAACTGCGTAACCGTTGAACGTGCAAGGGCTTCGATTTCTTCTTCAGCACCGACGTCTTCGGAAATACGCTCAATCTCAGCTTCAAAGAACTCAGCATTTTCGGTATAGTTGGAAATGCGCGCACGCGCTGTGCCTTCGACCAGTACTTTAACGGTACCATCTGGCAATTTCAAAAGCTGCAGAACTGAAGCCAACGTGCCAACTTCATAAATGGCATCGGATGCAGGATCGTCATCACCAGCATTCTTTTGGGCTGCCAGCAGGATTTGCTTGTCCGACTGCATCACGTCTTCCAAAGCAGCAATCGACTTTTCGCGGCCAACAAAAAGCGGCACGATCATATATGGAAAGACCACGATGTCTCTGAGTGGCAGAACTGGATACACAGTCTTTTCTGGTACGCTCTCAGCAATTTTCTTTTCGTCGCTCATGTCTCATTCCATTTCTTGGGGCTGGATGAAACATCACCCATTTAATTGCCCAAATCGCGCACCACTTGTACCACCTTCAAGCCTCTTGCTGTCGCAATCAAGGCGCAGTGGTGAAAGTTCGGCGTTTTGCCTCAAATCCGTGTCTGAAGGCCCGCATCAAGAGTGATGTTGTCCTCCGATTCTGGGGACAAAAGCACCCTAATGATGAACAGATGGGGATCAGTGCAGATAGATCAAGAGTTTGACCGGCTTGCAACACACGCCCGACATCACCTGCAGAGGCGGCTGCCTGTCCGACTAAACTTACATTCCTGCGCAATTCAGCGATAAAAAACAGAGCTCTGGCATCAACACCAGCCATCCCTAGCCTAGGACGCCGTAGATCCTGATTCTTCACCGCGTTCAGAATAAATACGAAGTGGACGCGCACCTCCCTCGACCACCTCAGGGCCAATCACGATCTCTTCCACACCTTTCAGCGATGGCAGGTCAAACATCGTATCAAGCAAGATGCCTTCCATGATGGATCTGAGGCCACGTGCACCCGTTTTGCGCTCAATAGCTTTGTGCGAAATAGCGATCAAGGCCTCGTGCGTAATCGTCAGCTTGACGTCTTCAAGTTCAAACAAACGTTGGTACTGCTTGACGAGCGCGTTCTTAGGCTCGGCCAAAATTTCAACCAAAGCGTCTTCGTCGAGATCTTCCAGCGTAGCGATCACTGGCAAACGACCGATGAATTCTGGAATCAAGCCAAAGCTCAACAGATCCTCTGGTTCCACACCGCGCAGGACTTCGCCCATCCGCCGTTCATCTGGCCCGGTCACGGCTGCGCCAAAGCCCATAGAACTGCCGCGACCGCGTTGTGAGATGATCTTTTCAAGACCAGCAAACGCACCACCACAGATAAACAGGATGTTAGTGGTATCGACCTGCAGGAATTCCTGTTGCGGATGCTTGCGACCGCCCTGCGGCGGCACAGATGCAACCGTACCTTCCATAATCTTCAACAGCGCTTGCTGCACACCCTCACCCGACACATCGCGTGTGATGGATGGGTTATCAGACTTGCGGCTGATCTTGTCGACCTCGTCGATATAGACGATGCCGCGCTGTGCACGCTCGACATTATAGTCCGCGTTTTGCAGCAGCTTAAGAATGATATTCTCGACATCTTCACCAACGTAACCCGCTTCGGTCAGCGTTGTTGCATCGGCCATCGTAAACGGCACATCAAGAATGCGCGCGAGCGTTTGCGCCAACAGCGTTTTACCACAGCCGGTTGGGCCGACCAGCAGGATGTTTGATTTAGCAAGTTCTACGTCGTTGTTCTTTGCAGCGTGATTCAGTCGCTTGTAGTGGTTGTGAACCGCAACCGACAGAACACGCTTGGCGTGGCTTTGGCCAATGACATAGGAATCCAACACATTGCAGATTTCATCGGGCGTTGGCACACCATCGCGAGATTTAACAAGCGTATTCTTGTTTTCCTCACGGATGATGTCCATGCACAGCTCAACACACTCGTCGCAGATGAACACTGTAGGACCAGCAATCAATTTACGAACCTCGTGCTGCGACTTCCCACAGAACGAACAATATAGCGTGTTCTTTGAATCGCTTCCGCTCACTTTGCTCATTCGAACTCCTCGAAACCACCCACCAACATTTGCACAATCACACCTTTTTAAAATTCATAGTGTGACAGACGTTTAATTCAACACCAAAAACATCAACAACCCAACAAAAATATATCACAAAGCACAAACCCGCTTAACCGATCGCACTTAAAAGCCATCGACAATATACTAAGCAATCAGTCTTCAAATTTCATTAACAAGCTGGCACCAATTTATTGAAGTGGTGTGTTTTTGGTTTTGTTTCAAGACGTATCCCACAATTTATCGCCGGCAACACATCAATGTTACCGGCTTTATCTTATGCTCAGACCGTTATGATTTTTTTTCTTCTTCTTCAGGTTCCGGGCGTTTATTGACGACCGTATCGATCAGGCCAAACTTTTTGGCATCTTCAGCCGTCATGAAATTATCGCGTTCAAGACTGTCTTTGACCTTGCTTACATCCATGCCGGTGTGATCGGCATATATCTGGTTCAACCGTTCCTTCAGTGCGAGAATTTCTCTGGCATGAAGCTCTATATCTGTCGCCTGGCCGCGAAACCCGCCGGAAGGCTGATGCACCATGATACGGGCATTGGGCAGGGCATAGCGTTTTTCAGGCGCACCGGCTGCCAGCAACAAAGACCCCATAGAAGCTGCCTGCCCAATACAAAGAGTGGATACATCAGGGCGGATAAACTGCATGGTATCATAAATCGCCAAGCCAGATGTTACCACACCACCAGGCGAATTAATGTACATGGATATTTCTTTTTTGGGATTATCCGCCTCTAAAAACAGCAACTGAGCCGTCACCAGTGTGGCCATATGATCTTCGACCTGACCGGTTACAAAGATGATGCGTTCTTTAAGCAGGCGGGAAAATATATCATACGAGCGCTCACCCCGGTTGGTCTGTTCAACCACCATGGGAACAAGGGTATTCATATAAGTATCAACTGGATCAGATAGATCAATCATCGGTTTTTGTCCTCAAAACAGTATGTCAGTTTCTGGCGTATCAACGCGGAAATAATTATCAACCACAGTTCATATAATGATTCGTTCGCCAAATTGTAAATCTAGTTCCCAACTACTCTGATTGGTGCTTCAATTTCGTTAACACGGCCTCGAGAATTCACAGCTTAGTTAACAGCTTCAAAACTGTTGTAAACCTGTTCTTCAAAGTCATCATATATCTGACCTTTGGCGCCGGGCGAGCGCATATAGGCGATCTTGTATGATCCCAGTGTCGGCAGCCCCTGCCCTTCGCCCAGACATCGATACGGTGTTTTGGCATGGGACAGTGGCAAAGCTGCAATCGCCAAGTCTGCGAGAAGTGCAGCCTCCTGTCCTGATGTGTTCTGGCTTGAATAAGCAATGCGGTATTGAATGTCCAGCCTGTCCATAACTTCCAGAGCTTCGTTGCGCCACGGGCACCCGACATTCGATATAGCCAACGGCAAAGGTCTTTGTGCATAAGCAGTGCCACCTTCCATGCCCACCCATACCAGAGGTTCCTCAAAGATAATTTTTGAACTGATTTTGGATGCAGCCGTGCTGCCACAGGTAATCAACGATAGATCAAGTTTTCCCTCTTCAATCATCCGCACCAGCCTTTGAGTATCACCACTATGAACTTCGATTTGAACTTTGGGGTGGCTGCAGCTGAAACGGGTAAGAATGTTCGGTAAAAACCTTAACGCGAAATCATCTGGCGTTCCGATACGGACAGTTCCCTCCATGCTCGGACATATGAATTGCGCCACGGCTTCATCGTGCAGCTGCAAAATTCGCCGCGCATAAGTCAGCAGGCTTTCTCCCTCTTTTGTCAAAGAGATTGTACGTCCTTCGCGCAGAAACAACACGGCATTTAAAACACCCTCAAGACGCTTCATCTGCATGCTTACAGCTGAAGGGGTTCTGAACACTGACTTGGCTGCCCGGTTGAAACTGCCGGTTTCCGCAATCACCACGAAAGTTTTCAGGAGCTCCGAATCAAGAACCGGCAAACGATTGAGACCACTAAACTCCTGATTTTCCGCCGCTTGTTCCATATGACACCTACAGTTCAATTAAATTGACCTCAAACATAAAACTAATTCGTTTGATTGATCAATAGAAAAAACCCACATTGTCACCAACAGCGAAGCAAAACCTCGCAGTATTATTAATTAACTCAAAAACAACGCAGAAAACTACCATTTCTGTGCACAGGAGAACTGTACCATGACCATGTCCTGCACAACTTGTAACGATCTGAATGTGCCTTCCGGCGCGACGACAAAACCTGCAATATTTTCCAGGTTCATCACCTTTCCTGGAACCCTTGTTAACACTCTCATCCAATTGAAAAATAACTACAAACGCAGAAAACGGTTCATAGCCCTGCTTGATTACAATGATCAAATGCTTGAGGACATGGGCCTTACCCGGTATCTGGTGGAAGAAGCGGGCAAATTGCCCCTGAAAGACAATGCTGCAATAATTGCCCGCGATTGGGCCCGGCAGGAATAGGCAAAAAAAACCACCTCAACCGATTGGATTGAGGTGGTTTTATTCTTCGATCTTGCAGCGATCAGTCGTCTTTCTTTTTCGCCGCCTCTTTTTTCGCCGGAACTTTTTTAGGCGCTGCCTTTTTTACAGCAGGCTTTTTCTTTGCCGTCGGTTTTTTCTTGTCGTCTTTTGCTTCATCTTCGTCAGGATCGCGCATCAACTCTTCTGCAGACACCTTCTTTTCGGTAACTTCTGCCAATTCGATGATGTAATTGACGACTTTTTGTTCATAGATCGGTGCCCGGATTTCATTAATGGCACCAGCCTGTTTGGTATAATATTCAAAGACTTCTTTTTCCTGCCCGGGAAATTCGCGGGCACGCTCCATCAAAGCCTGATTGACTTCATCATCGCTGATTTGAATATCACCGGCTTTGCCAACTTGCGATAAAACCAGACCCAGCCTTACCCGGCGCTCAGCGATAACCCGGTATTCAGCCTTGGCTTCATCTTCCGTCGTATCTTCATCTTCAAAAGTGCGTTTGGCTTTTTCCAGATCGCCGAGAACCTGCTGCCAGATCGAAGAAAATTCCTGCTCAACCAGTTTTTCCGGCACCTCAAACGTATGTTCTTCGTCCAGAATATCGAGCAACTCGCGTTTTACCCGCGCATCGGAAAAATTGGTGTATTCATTTTTGATCTGCTCGCCAACCGCTTCTTTCAGCTTGTCGAGGTCTTCCAGACCCAGACGCTTTGCAAATTCATCATCAACGGGAATATCCTTAGGCTTGGCTACTTCCTTGACCTCAACATCAAACACAGCATCTTTGCCACTGAGAGCCTCAACGCCATATTCTCCAGGAAACGTCACCTTGACTTTAACTCCATCGCCCGGCTTGGCACCAATCAACTGTTCTTCAAAACCGGGAATATAGGAATTGGAGCCTATTTCCAGATAGGCATCTTCGGCAGCACCACCATCAAAGGCCTCCCCATCGACTTTGCCGACAAAGTCAATCTGCACCCTGTCACCGCTTTGTGCCGGACTGTCGCCTTCACGTGGCTCAAAATCCTTTTGCTGCACAACCATGCGATTAAGTGCTTCGTCAATTTCCTTTGCCCCGACTTCAGCGACCGGGCGCTCGAGCTTGGCTTTGGAAAAATCAAATATCTCGAATGTCGGAACAATTTCAAAACTAACCAGAAAGGTCAAATCTGCCTTGCCATCAACAACATCACTCAAGGCGTTCTCATCATCACCAAAACCGATATCGGGCTGATAGGCCGGATTTTCCTTGCGTTCTTCAATCGCTTTTTGCGCGCCTTGCGTCACCGCTTCCTGGATAACTTCAGTCATCGCCTGCTGGCCATAGGTTTTGCGCAAATGCGCAACCGGCACCTTGCCAGGGCGGAAGCCATTTATCCGGGCCTGAGATTTCATTTGCTCCAACCGCGCAGTCAGGCTTGTTTCAAGCTCGGACGCCGGGATTACAATTTCCAGTTCGCGTTTCAGACCTTCAGCGGCTTTTTCAGTAACTTGCATGTCAATATGCATCCATCAACAGCGCTTCAAGAATAACCAAAGCGCATAGTTTTAATCAATTCGATCCCGGTCAGACGACAGGTCTGGCGAGATCCTCGTTTACCATGGTGCGGGCGGAGGGACTTGAACCCCCACGTCTTGCGACACTAGAACCTAAATCTAGCGTGTCTACCAATTTCACCACGCCCGCAGTTTAACAGGAAAACCAATCCCTGTCTGGCGCGGCGCTTCTATAGCATGCACATTCACAAAACCGCCAGCCCTGCGGTGGTATTTTTTTGCCAAATAGTCAACAAAAGTTAATTTGAGACATTGTTCGGCAGATATAACTCAAAAATTCTTCTCAAACCACGTTTATTCGATCTGTTGCAACACCTGTGGCAGCATTTCCGGAATATCCTCGGCAATCAGTCCCAAACCAAAAAGCCTCGCCGCCTGCCCATGCATCCACACACCGGCACACGCAGCATAAAACGCCGGCATCCTTTGTGCCATCAACCCGGCGACAATCCCCGCCAAAACATCACCCGAACCGGCAGTGGCAAGCGACGGCGGCGCATTGGTGTTGATGGCGGCCATACCGTCCGGGGCGGCAATAACAGTATCAACACCTTTGTAGACAACAACGGCACCACACAACTGTGCTGCATGCCTTGCATGTTCCAGCCTGGATCCCGGCAGGTTGGCGCTGTCTCCAAACAGGCGTTTGAATTCACCGGCGTGAGGCGTCATCACAACATCTCTTTCGCGTTTATCAGCAATGGCTTCAAACAGGGCTTCCGGGCGCTGCTCAAAACTGGTTAGAGCATCAGCATCAAGAACCGTTGAAACACCTGTATCCAGCACAGCACGAACGTTGTTGCGCGTAGTATTTCCAGCCCCTGCCCCCGGCCCTATCACTGTTGCCCGAATACGCCCATCATCTTTCAGCAGACCATGCAAGGCAGCCGCGTCCCTGAAGCCTTCGACCATGATGGCTGTCAACTGGCAGGCGTTGACCATAACAGCCGAAGGAGGAGAGGCAACAGTTACAACGCCACTGCCTGCCCGCAGTGCTGCACGCGCCGCCAATCGTGCAGCACCTGTCATTGCGGCGGGACCAGAGACAACAACAGTCGCCCCGCGACTGTATTTATGGCTTTCATGTCCCGGACGCGGAAAAAACCGATGCCATAAATCTTGTGTGTTTTCAAATTGCGTCACATTCAGCCCGGCAACGATCTCGTTTGAAATACCGATATCGACGACGGAAACCTTGCCACACAGTCCCCTGCCCGGCATCAGCACATGACCGGTTTTTTTACGACAGAACGTTACAGTGCGCATCGCCTCAAAGGCCACTCCGAGGACACCACCGCTTGACCCGTCGACACCACTTGGAATATCAACAGCAACCACCGGCACATTGCCGTCATTGGTTTTTTTTATCAGGATTGCTAATTCACCTTCAATAGCGCGTCCAAGCCCGGCACCAAAGATTGCATCTACAATCAGGTGCGCTCCCGCGCCGCTGTTTTGGTCAAGTGGTTCGATGCTTCCTTCCCATAGGTGCGCCATGGCAGCGGCATCACCCTTCAGTGCTGAAACCGTCCCCAGCAGAGATAAAGTGACCGGCCACCCCTCTTTTTTCAGCAGCCGCGCCACGACAAAACCATCGCCACCATTATTGCCCGGTCCACACAAGACCGACACCGGGCCTTGATCGTAGTTTTCGAAGATATGCTCCGCAATGGCCCGACCGGCATTTTCCATCAGTTCAATGCCGGCAATGCCGCCTTTTATCGCCAGCCGGTCGGCTTCATACATGTCATCGGTGGTCAAAAGTTCGTGCATGTGATCAACGCAAATGTTGTTGCAGACGCTGCGCTGCTTCGCTCAGCACTTCATCGCGCTTGCAAAAGCAAAAGCGCACCAGATTATGTGGCACATTGGGTGTTTCAGGATGATAAAAGACGCTTGTGGGAATAGCGCCGACCCGCGCTTTTTCCGTTATGAATTTACAAAAATCATAGTCCGTTCCCTCAAAGCCAAACGGGGTGATATCGGCTGTCAGGAAATAAGTGCCATCCACCGGCAAAACCTTAAGGCCAAGACCTTCCAAGGTGCTTTTGAGAAAGTCGCGTTTACCCTGCAACTCGGCTGCAAGGGTTTTGTAAAACTCGCCGCAATTTTCCAGACCGTAAGCAATGGCATGCTGCAAGGCTGGCGGGGTGCAAAAAATAACATACTGGTGCGCCTTGGCAATGGTCGAAAGCAACGATGATGAACCACTGATATATCCGACTTTCCAACCGGTTAAGGAAAAAGTCTTACCCGCCGAGCCAATGCGCAGACAACGCTCGCGCATACCCGGTAACGTCATCAGGGGAATGTGTTTATGATCGTCAAAAATCAGATGTTCATAGACTTCATCGCAAATGGCGTAAGCATCAAATTCCTCAATCAACCCGGCAATCAACTCCAACTCTGGACGGGTGAAAACCTTGCCTGTCGGGTTCATTGGCGAATTGAGTAATACCAGCTTGGTCTTATTCGAGAACGCCGCCCGCAACTGCGCCTCAGGCAGCTCCCACTCCGGTGGCATCAAGGAAACAATTTTGGCCACGGCTCCGGCACGCTCAACCAACGGCAGGTAACAATCATAAAACGGCTCAATCATCACCACTTCATCGCCGGGATTAAGCATACCCATCAGGCACACGGTCAAAGCTTCAGTCGCCCCTGACGTCACCAAAACTTCCGATTGCCAGTCAATATCCAGCCCATAATGGCGCAGATTATCCGCTGCCACCGCCTTGCGCAATTCAGGCATACCGGTCATCGCCGCATATTGATTAGGGCCGTCCAGCAACAACCCGGCTGCATGCCGCCGCACCGCTTCAGGTCCATCAACATCAGGAAACCCCTGCCCCAGATTTATCGCATCGTGTTTGGCTGCGAGCTCGGACATGACGGTGAACACTGTGGTGCCGAGACCTGAAAATAAATGATTGAGATTGCTCACGTAAAAACCGCTCCTGGATTAAATGCCCCACTGAAATTTAATATGCGCTCTTTATGCGGTTGGCAAGGCTCTCACCCCTCATCCGTCAGCTGCGCTGCCACCTTCTCCCGCAAGGGGAGAAGGGAAGTAATCATAAAACCCTTCCTTCTCCCCTTGTGGGAGAAGGTGGCGCCGAAGGCGTCGGATGAGGGGTGAGAGCGCGAACCAAAATTCTGAATTAACAGTCGAGAGCCCCGCAATCTGCGACAGTAGCCACAACCAACCCGTCAACAACTTCACACAAGGCATCATCTGTACTTGCGCCTTGCTTGATGGCTTCATTATAACGCAATCTCTGGTTATCTGCACTGGTGCCGCGCTTTAAGATGGTGCGGCAATGTTCTATCTCGCTTTCACAACCAAAGAACTCCGCATCTTCGCGCACCAAATCCAACAACTCCTCCAGCAGCGTTGCGTAATCAACCACCTTGCCCTGGCCGAAATCAATAAAGCCCTGGGCGACACCATAACGCTGGGCGCGCCAGCGGTTTTCATTGATCAAAAACCTTGAATAGTCACGCCAGCGCTGGTTGTTGCGCCGCAATCGGTAGAGCATGCGGCACAGGCAGACATAGAGACTGGCAACCGCTATGGCATCGTCCATGCGGGTGCACACATCGCAGATACGCATTTCCAGTGTTGGGTAGCGCGTGCTTGGGCGCAAATCCCACCACAGTTTGGAACGGTCTTCAATCGCACCTGTCTGCATCAACATATTGGTGCTGCGTTCATATTCGGCAAAGCTGGAAAATTCTGGCGGCAATCCGGTGCGCGGCAGGGCATCAAAGACAATCAACCGATAGGAATTAAGTCCGGTATCAGTCCCCTGCCAGAAGGGTGACGACGTGGTCAAAGCCAGAAGATGGGGCAGGAAATAGGTTACCTGATTGAATATATCAATGCGTGTAGCCTCATCTTCAATCGCCACATGCACATGCATACCGCAAATCAGCATGCGCCTGACCACCACCTGAAGATCGCGTGCCAGAATGTTATAGCGTTCTTTATCGGTATGATGCTGGTCCGCCCATTTGGCGAAAGGATGGGTGGAGGCTGCAATCGGGGCAAGCCCGTGTGCATTGGCCAACTCGGCAATGGTTGTGCGCAAATATCCCAGATCTGCACGCGCTTCGCCTATGGTGTTACACACCCGCGTTGCCACTTCTATCTGGCATCGCAAAAATTCGGGGCTCACCTGGCCTTGAAGTGTCTTCTCGCACGCTGCCATCAGGGCCTGAGGCGCCTCGGGCACCAGGTCGCGACTGGTTTTATCCACCAACAGGTATTCTTCTTCAATACCAAGAGTAAAACTGGGATGATCCATTTACAAAACCCCTCTTTTTTCTGCACGTTTTATAGCCACGATGATGAAAACCTGTGCAAATTTTCCCGAGGCCCAATAATCAAAAACTTCCCTGATAATTCAACCCGTTGTTTTTTAACAACTAATCGAAAACATCCCAAGTTGGCACGACCTATGCTAAAGCAAAGAGATATAGCTGTGCGAGAACAATCTCAAATGGCTAAAAAAACAGATTAACCTCACTTCTGGTGGATATCAGGCAAGGCTTGGCATATGAAAAAAATCGAAGCAATCATCAAACCCTTCAAACTCGATGAAGTAAAAGAATCTCTTCAGGAAATCGGCCTGCAGGGCATAACGGTTCTGGAAGCAAAAGGCTTCGGCCGCCAAAAGGGCCATACTGAAATTTACCGCGGCGCCGAGTATGTCGTGGATTTCCTGCCCAAGGTGAAAATAGAACTGGTCATTGGTGACGACCTCGCCGACAAGGCGGTTGAAGCCATCCAGAACGCCGCTAAAACCGGGCGTATTGGCGATGGGAAAATCTTTGTTTCCAACGTCGATGAAGCCATCAGAATTCGCACTGGAGAAACCGGAATGGATGCAATATAATCCCTTGTCTTTCCCCCGTATTAAATCGCAACCGCTTTTAAGAATTTAAGGAAAATTATGTCTAGCGCAGAAAATGTACTCAAAATGATCAAGGAAAACGACATCAAGTTTGTTGACCTTCGTTTTACCGACCCCCGTGGCAAATGGCATCATGTGACCCAGGATGTCTGCACTGTTAATGAAGACATGTTTGCTGATGGAGTGATGTTTGATGGCTCGTCCATAAACGGCTGGAAAGCCATCAATGAATCCGACATGACTTTGATGCCCGATGTCAATTCCTGTCAGATCGACCCGTTTTATGCCCAAGCCACCATGGTGATTATCTGCGATATTCTGGAGCCGGCAACCGGTGAAGGCTATTCGCGCGATCCGCGCATGACTGCCAAGAACGCTGAAGCCTATCTCAAACAGACAAAAATCGGAGATGAAGTTTTCTTCGGTCCCGAAGCCGAGTTTTTCATCTTTGATGATGTAAGATTTACCTCCTCCCCCTATGACACCGGCTTCAAGCTCGACAGCTCGGAATTGCCGACAAATACCGGCACTGAATATGAAATGGGCAACTTGGGCCATCGCCCACGCACCACAGGTGGATATTTCCCGGTTAATCCAGTGGACAGTTGTCAGGACATTCGCTCCGAAATGCTGTCCGTCATGACTGACATGGGTGTCGAAGTTGAAAAACATCACCATGAAGTCGGTGCTGCCCAGCATGAACTGGGTATCAAATTCGCTTCATTGACGGAGATGGCAGACAAGCTGCAGATTTATAAATACGTGGTCCACAACGTTGCCCACGCCTATGGCAAAACCGCCACCTTCATGCCCAAGCCAGTCTTTGGCGACAATGGTACCGGCATGCATTGTAACCAGTCGATCTGGAAAGACGGCAAACCTTTGTTTGCCGGCAATAAATATGCCGATCTGTCTCAGGATTGCCTCTATTACATCGGTGGCATCATCAAACATGCGCAAGCTCTCAATGCGTTCACCAACCCGACCACCAACTCTTACAAGCGTCTGGTGCCAGGTTATGAAGCTCCGGTATTGCTGGCATACTCTTCGTCCAACCGCTCGGCCTCAATCCGCATCCCGTTTGCCACTTCACCAAACGCCAAGCGCGTCGAAGCCCGTTTCCCTGATCCTGCTGCCAACCCGTATCTGGCATTTTCTGCCATGTTGATGGCTGGCCTTGACGGTATCCAGAACAAGATTGATCCCGGTGACGCCATGGACAAGGATCTCTACGATCTGCCACCTGAAGAACTCACCGGCATCCCCACCGTGTGTCATTCACTGCGTCAGGCGATCGACAGCTTGCGCGAAGACAATGCCTTCTTGCTCAAAGGTGGCGTCTTCACCGAAGAGCAGATCGAAGCTTATCTTGAGTTAAAAGAAGAAGAAAACTTCCGCTATGAAATGACACCGCATCCGGTGGAATTTGATATGTACTACAGCGTTTAACCTCCCCTGGACGCAACAAAGGCCGGAGCAAAAAAGTTCCGGCCTTTGTTATTTGAAATTATTAGTCGACTGTGAAGAATTCTCAAGGTGTTGATTTTGTTTAAATAACGAGCTTGATCCAGTATTCGTTATTGCAAGTTTTTAGGTTCCTTCAGGTAGTTTTCTTGCAATTTGCGTAACGGGGATTTCTGTGATTCACTGCT
>JAJFHG010000056.1 GCA_021775735.1 Hyphomicrobiaceae bacterium | reverse complement strand
CCGATTGAGCGCCGGGCGGTCGAGGGCGGATTTTTTGCCGCTGATCCCGCGATCTTCATAAACCGCCACGACCTCGTAGCCACACCGCTCAGCCCACTCTTCGAGGGCAGTACATTGGCCGGCGACACTTTGCTTGTCGGTGGACACGCGCGTGTAGATGGCGACGCGAACCGTCATGCGACCTCCTTGCCGAAATTACCGGGCAAAGTCTACCAGGCTATGTTCATTAAACCTATTGGTTGTTGAACGCATGGTTAGCCGAACTTGTAGGCCCGCGGTTTGGGGGCCCGAGCAGGGGCAGTTAGGGTGAGGGTTTTTGAACACTCTGCCGAGACCTAGCGGATTGAAGCGCGCCACCGCGTGTCGCCTACGCCGTAAGTGACCTGCGGGGTCTGAAAACAGGTTTCAAGAAAACGTGCAAATGATGGCTTTTGAAGCCGCGGGTCGATTCCGCGTTCGCTGACACTCGTCCGCTACGTCTTACGCAGAACGATGTGACATTTTTGGTGATGCAGTCTTGCAGCACAAAGTTGCGAATCTTTTTTGGTTAAGATCGCGCCGGCATGTCTTTACCTGCGTTGTGCGAAAAATGTGATGTAGCGCCGAAATTATTGGGAAAAGTTGTTACGGCTGCAACCCTTTGTGACGGAGCGCCGTAACAAGATTTTCCGTTGTTTCTCAGATGGATATGTATCGTGTTACCTTGTTACTTTGGTTTTCGTTAAACTACTCCTCAAAGAAGAAGCACACACACAGACGTGCTGTGTATGTGCGCCCTTCTTTCGCAGATCGACGTAACGAAGTAACACGACACACCAGCGGTTAGTCTACATCTTCTAAGTCTTTGTCTTCCAGGTTCGCCGGTGTGAGGCACCTCTCTTTAGGATCGTAATTCCACCGGTGGACTGAATGTTCTTCTTGAACAAACGCCCTGTGTGTTTTGTTGCCCCACCTTGCCGGTTTCTTCGTGCTCCAGCCTAACTCGGACATTGCTTCATTTACATCATCGGTAACACCTTGGTAGCGTTGATCCGACCGCAGCCCCAGCAATTCATAAACATCTGCAATTTTGATCGCACCTGTTTTTCCAACAAGGTGTTTTGACAGAGTGTCAATATACTTGTTTTCTTCTCGACGCAGCTTTTGCAACGAAGCAGCTTGATCCCAGTATTTTTTGCCAAGACGGATTGAACATTTCTTCGCTTCGAGATTGGCCGCTTCGCCCCATAGTTGGTCTAGGTCCTTACGAAGCTTATTGATGTCAATATCTCCGGTCTTCAACGGCCAGAACCGCCGATTTCCGGTGCGATCTTTAAGATATTTGTCGTTATTGGACGTTCCAGCAATAATGAAACTACGCGGGCGCTCAACCGTAAGCCGTCCGTACGCCTGGCGTGCACGGTCTACAGTTCTCGATAATGTGGCTTTTAGTCTTTCCACATCCGTGTGTCTCATTCCCTGCAGCTCGGGAATTTCTACGATCAATTTTCCCTGAGTTTGCTCAATTATTTTTTGGCTATCACTGTTCAAGTCAAGACAATCCGAGAACCACTCATCACGAACAGCCAAAATGTTCAGCGCTGTGCTCTTTGCGGTGCCCTGCTTACCCTCTATGACGATCATTTCGTCAAATTTTGCTCCTGGTCGTCTCACGCGACGCACGGTCGCAATCATAAACAGTTTCAAGAACTCTTGGTTCAGAGCGCTGTCTTCAGCTCCGAAATAGTCTGCCGCCAATCTGTGGAGTCTCTTCTGACCGTCCCAATCTTCCTCGACCTGATCGAAATAGTCGCGCGCCGGGTGAAAGGAATTGCGCTTGGTTAAATCTGAGACACAGTCGTAGAAGAAATCCTTTGTTGGCAAAAACCCAAACTGTTGATCAATTGTAAGTCGCATACGGTTTACAGCGTCGTCTTCCAAGTTGGGCCCAAATCCCGTTAAGCCAGAAATTAGTGGTCGCCCAGAAAATTCATCAAAACTAAGTTTGACGCCCAATCGACTGATCGCGACGCTGATATTTTTCTGATTGTTGTAAGGAGCTCCATCCTGGTTTACCTGGAATTCTTGCTCTGGTCCTAACTCTGGATCACCATTGTTGTGCCCCAAATCCTGAGAAAGTCTGGATCTTGAAACACGGCTCTTGCTGATTGCCCGCTTCAACATTTCATTGACAGTACTCTTCCCAATACCCGCACGTTCAACAACTTTTTTCTTTATGCGATCTAGCGCCATTCGATTCGAGAGGTTATGCGCGGCTAGAAGATAGGGCTCAATATCAGTATCATCTGAATTTGGATCGATATTTGTTTCAATTGCAGAAATAATACTCTGCTCGTCGGTCAAACCCAACGAACTCCGTACGCAATCCTCACCATCATAGTTCGGACAAAACTGTAGAAGCTCATCAACGTCAGCACCGTAGTTCTGACAAAGCTTGTCCAGGTAGAACAAACGATCATCACCACTTTCACTTAAACACGTCGCGTGGCGACACGACGCTTGGAAGCCCTTTCCCTCTTGATCGGGATCAGGGTTCCAAACACAAAACGCACTATCGTCATCATTGTCCCCATCACTATGCGCATCTGCATTCGGACAACGATGTTCAAGTTTATCACCCGAGTAATCCGACCGCGCGTCGTCAGGATAGTTTTGTTCGAGCCAGTCCGCGATCTGGAAATCAGAGGCGTGGTCCTTCATAAACTGCATAAGGCCTCGTGTTTTTGGCCGGTAAGACCCAGCGCTATTCCTAGACGTATTCCGCGACCCTAGACGGCTACCCCGTTTAGATTTTGGAGGCATATACGAACTGTCCAGGCCAACCTCAGAACACACACCCGCTAAGTCTAGATAGTTTCCGTCAAGTTGAACCCGGTTTTCATAATCGCCTGCATCTGAATCCAAAGGCCGTCGTGGAAAATAAAACAGTCGAGACGGATCACCACACGACGAGTCAAACGGAATCTTCAACGCGTGAGCAACTTTAGGGTAACTCTCTGACCACAACTGTTCGCGATCTTTATGCGGTCGTGGATTTTCGAAATCAAAAGTCTCGAATAGGAAAAAGATAATTCTGCTGCGGTGCATAGGGGCGTGATGCAAGTCGTACACCATCCCGCCATCAGCCATCTTACGTTCAACACCTGTCACCGTATCAAGCAGCGACTTCTTAATGCCCTTCACGTCACTCAGATATTCGGTAATGACGCGCTCAATGTTGTCGTCATCCGCATTATCGAAACTCAAACCGTCCGCTCTGAGCAGACTTTCGACTTTAGATTCCGCCAAGCGCGAATATGGCTTCATATGCGAGTGGGTGTGGGTCGCTATGTAGGCTAGGCCGCGTTTGTCTGCCTCTTGACAAACTTCATCCATCGTCGCGCCGTTATCGACATCGAACACCATAAGGGATTGTGAAGCGCATTTCTTTGCGATCCTGCGTCCACCATCCGTACCGATCTGGCCCTGCGTAAAACAATGCCCGTCCTTATCCCCGACCGGGTGATCACTAAAGTTGAAGCGCACGAGTTTTTTTGCAGTGACCGCAGCCGTCGTGAACTTTTGATCATTAGCGCGTAAGCCTAGGGATATAATAAACGTGGCGTCGGGATCAAGGCGTTTCTGGTGCACCTTTTGACCAATATCCAGATCACTTTCAGATGCCTGTCGAGACGTGCTGGAAAGCGAAGTGCCACTTGGAGGCGTTTCAGACCTAAGTGTTGCTGGGAGTTCTGTTATGCCGCTGTCAGATAAGTCTATTGTAGCTTCAAAATCATCAGCGCCATCTGTGTCAAAAGCCGACGTGTTTTCAATTTCGTATTTGTCTATCGGAGAGATGCTCATAGTCATACTCATTATTTGTCTTCGAGTTCGCACCAGCGATCACTCGAAACTCTGTGGATCGGTTAGTCCGTAGCGATGTCGGCGAAACACAATTGCCAACGCCCAATGTGTGTATTCGGGACGATGATTTGCCCGTTGCACCACACACCATCTCATCGGACAGCGAAGACCACGACGCACGAAACAATGCCCGTTTTATTGCGGTCTTAGTTTTCAATTTTTGGAATTTGCGTCGGCCCCGCCGACTTCAGGTTCGTGATCTGGGCTAGATCAGCCAGATCGAACGAAGCTGCACCTCCGGTGCGCCAGATACCTCCCCGAGGCAACTGCTCTGATGATGGTTACATAACACAAACGGATAATGTTTACAAGAGGCAAAATGCTTTTTTGGACTCCAAAACAATGACTTACGCCTTTTTGGGATTGACATGGCAAGCAAAAAATGTAATGTTATCACATAACAACTAATTGGATTTGCCAGCTATGCGTACCGACTCTAAATCTGCAAAATCTACCCTCCGTCCACGCCGGTATATCGATGTCATTGCGACGCGGCTCTGCGCTGACGATAAACAAAAACTTGCAGTGATTTTAGAAGCCAGGAGCCTGACCGCAGCACAATTTGCCCGTCAGGCGCTCTCAGAAGCGATTGCAGCAGAAATTCAAAGGATTGATGCCTGTTATCCTGAGATCAGCGATCAGATGTACTCCAAGGCGGCTGTCTAATGCACTCTGATGAACGGATTACTGATCTAAACGGTGGGGTGGTGGGCAAAAACGCCGTTCTCGCCGTGAAGCAACTTCTCGGTGAGGAGCGTTTTGAGCAACTTAGACATCAGATCAATAAGCCTCAGGCCGCGCGCGATGCAACGCGTGATCAGCAAATTGACAATGAATTGCGGGCGGTCGCCCGCAAAGAGGTTGAAGAGATTGTCACGTCGGAAGCCACTAAAGAAATCATTCCAATCCTCCATGACATAGACAAGAAATCCGGCGGACTGCGTTATAAAATCAAGAATTTCACGCTAGAAAACCCTCAGATCGATCCGGCCACACGTTATGTTTTTCACCGCCTACGTGAAGGGGCAGGCATTGATGAGATTGCCTCTGAATTCAAAAAGACGCATTCCTTTGTGCGCTACCGGATCAAGAGGCTGGCTCTCTTGTTTGCCGTGGCTGGAATCACTGTGCCAGAATTTTTGGCACCCAGGTCTCCTAGGTTCACACCCTATGAACGTGCCCTCTACACAGAGGCAGTGCTCGCCGCCGAACGTATACTACAGAAGGCTCGCGAGGACCGGTTGCGTGACAATGCGGTCGATCTCAAATAACACCCCAACGCCCCGACCTTTTCAGTTTAACGAACCCCTCACTTCTAACCACAATCCTACGAGGAGTTCCTATGATCCAAGACTTAAAAGCAGCGGACGCCGCACACGGACTTAAACGCCATCCAGACGTCGTCAAGACATGGCGAACAATCCCCCAATACGCGCGCGACCGCACGGTTTTGGTTTTAGCTATGGACGGCATTGAAATGGCGGCAATCATGCGTGCAGTAGGTGTCAACGCTCTCGAACTTGATTGTATTCTAACCACCTACGGCAAATGGCTAGGCAGCGGCAAGGAGCGCCGATACATACCGCATGACGCTATCAAAGAGCGGTTTGAACTCCCAGACGACGGTGAGTATCGTTTTATTTGGTTTATGCCCTAAGCCATGGCCGCCTTTAGACAGCAGCGGATGTCGAGACGGGTGCGCATCGCTGTATGACACAGCTTAACCCCACGTTCGCTTGTCAGCGCCAGATCGGGCTCGGAATCTCAATCCCACTAACAGACAAGTCTGAGTTCGAAGGCGCGCGGAAACGATTGGGTCCGCTTAGAAGAGAAGAGCAGCGGTAATTGAGTACAGCGTCTGAAAGTGAGTAACAAAACGGTAGCGCAGACTCAACGCGCCTGCCTTGATGCAATGATAGCCGAGTCAAACGGTGAAGGCTTGCACTTGCCAGGGCTGACGCAGGCCCGCGCCATCAATATCGAACTTCGCGAGATCGAGATTTGGCGTTGCGGGGAACCTGATCAGCGGCACGTAAAAAGTTTCCGGACGCGGTTGGACCAGTTCAAATTGAAAGAGCTGGTTGAAAAGTGTCGACGCTGTGCCACCGCCGTTGAACAATGGGTAAGGACTGAAGCGCGTTGCGAAGAGAATGAGGCTCGCAGCGACAGCATCAATGCAATGGCGCAGGGTGGCTTTGTCGAAGTGGGCTTGACGGTCATGTTTGGTTTGATTGTAGGCGTTATACCACGGGAGCGACCGCGTCGGGTTAGCGTTATTCCAGCCATGAAATGGCTGTGATGGCGGAACGCTGGCATGTGCTTTCAGAGAGAGTCGATATTCGGCGAGATGAAGCCTCTGATGAAGGCGGACGTAGTCATTCGTTGTAAATCTCGATCCCGATGAGGGCACGACGCTGGCGTCAGCGAGATAGCTAGCCCAGGAGTTCTCTACGTCGGTGCAAGCCAGGATCAGTAACTCACGGGTTTTATGGCTGAAGGTCGCAAGGCTATCGGATGTTGGTTCGATGTAGAGAAAAAGGTCGTCAAGTCGCTCCAACAGGAGGCGCACGGCCTGCAATGCATGTTGCTCGGCGGTTTCTGTGCTTTGTAAGCCCGCACGAATGTCTTCAACGGTCAGAATTCCGGGACGCCAGACACCAGCGATAGTCTGTCCAACCTCAAGTATTGAGGTCACTCGGTTCGCGCCGCCGAAGTTGGCGTTCTGCCAATCCTGAAGAGTACCGTTTATTCCTTGAGTGGTGCAGAGGCCGGGCAAGATCACCCAAATGCCAGTAGCCCTGCCGTAAAAATGCACAAAATGCGTGTCTGTTTGATATCCATAGCCACGGGCCTGCTCCAAATGTATAGGGGTGGCCCAACGCAGAGCGGATGCGGTTACGGTATTTTCGTAGGCTACGAATCGCATCTCGGCGGCGCTCCGTGCTAATCCCTGCCTGAGGGGCTCACGTCATAGATAGCACGCGGGGGGTGCTTGCGCGAGAACGCCGAGGCAACCGACAATTGCAAGCGTCACGGATGCAAATGGGCAAAGAGACAGAATTCCTGGAGCACGGCAACACTGAGCCGCACGGGCCGCTGCTCAGACAGCCTGCGACTGACGCCGTTCTGTACAAGATCATGAAGGTTGGTGACCTTATCCGCTCGCTTGAGCTTGGCTACCTTCACTTCCAGCGCGTCGATAGGTACAAGGACTTCCCGACCGCCGACGCCCGCGATGGCGAGCAACTCCCGCTTGACAGAGCCGCGAACGTTGCAACCACGTTCGAAGGCACACCCGATTACAACGCCGCTAACTACTACGACAGTTGCCGGGCCCGCACCTACGCCAGCAGCTTCTCGCTCGAAAACTCGCCGCTTATCTGGGAGCGCTACGGCTCCAGCGATCCTGTTGGTAAGGTCGGCGTCGTCTTTCATTTCGGCAGGCTTCGGAACGTTCTCAACCAAACCATTGGAAACGAGCCGGGACACTCAGCGCTAATGGTCGGTGGCATTCAATGCAGGCAGATCTTCAATATCAACTATGGGCTCATCGACTATGTTGACGCCGAGGTCGCGCGTGCCAATGAGGGGCTTCTGCCGAACCCGATCCTGTATTCATACATGAAAGACGCAAAGCAGTTCGCAGGCGAGCGCGAGATGCGGATTACGCTCTCGACGCTCGGCGTCGGAAATTTTGCTCTTGTAGATGGCACTGCCATCAAGTTTCCGGAGAGCATGCAGCTCGCATTCGACTTTAGGCGGGCCATACAGGATGGCACTATTTCTCAGCTCCTTTGCGGGGATACGAACACATCACGCCATCTAGGATTTCAGCTTGACCGGTTTGGGATTCTTATCGCACCAGACTCGTAAAGGCGCGTTCCTGCCTCGGAACGACAGGTCGGATTACCGGGGCTAAGCGGAAATGCGGTTCGGCTTAACAAGCGCAAGTGGCCGATGTCCGCTAACTCTGCCTTTCAGAATTCATTGGATTGGCGCAGCTATACAATAGCGGACATATCAGTGTTCTCTAGCTCCCCGAAATCAATGTCCGCTTTCGGTTAAGCCTGTTCATGGTCAAGAATTCAAAACCGATACAATGTGCCAAGAATGAACCACAGAAAGTTGTGGATCGAAAAGCGATTGAACCGTCATCGCCATGGTTTGAACGCTGAGTGCGGATAGTTATTCTACATGGGACCCATTACGCTATTCGATAAATCATTCCTGGAAATGTTAAGTGCTGACCAGGCGGCTTTATTTGACGCGCTCTTTAGTACAGTCATTTGCCCGATCTTCTACTCAGAGGTGCTAGCTGATCTGGAGAAACCGGTTAAGGGCGGGCGAACAGTCGAAAAAGTCGTGCATGATATCGCACGGAAGACTCCAGTCATGCATTCCGCGCCAAACATGCTACACGTGAACATCTGCCATGCTGAGCTCAATGGGCACCCCGTTGAAATGCGTCGTGTGCCAGTTTTGCCAGGCGGCGTGCCTGTCAAGACCAGCGACGGTATAGGTGTCGTATACGAAGAATCATCAGAGTCGAAAGCGTTCAATCGCTGGCAGCAAGGGCGGTTTCATGAGTTGGAGCGTGACTTTGCCAGCGATTGGAGGGCGCAGCTTCAGTCTTCCCATCACGCCGATGCAGCTAAAGTCGTTAAGGCTGTACTTCGCATTCAAGAAACCCCACGCAATCTCAAAGAGGCCTTCGATATCGCTAACAGAGCAGTTGAAGGGCATGGGCAGAGATATATCACGCTGAAGACTGCATATAAACTTCTTGGGCTACCAGAGAAAAATTTTGAGTTAGTCTTAAAGAAATGGAAGATTGCAGGTGGGCCGCCCTTGACAGCATTCGCGCCTTACACAGCCCACTGCATGACTGTCGACATTTTCTTCCATGTAGCTGCGGACAAGAAACTCATTTCTCCGGACCGGTCCAGCAATCGTGTCGATATGGCATACTTGTATTACCTGCCGTTTTGTATGGCCTTTGTATCCAACGACAAACTACACAAGCGATGCGCTCCATTGTTTCTCGCGGAGAATCAGTTGTTTATCGACGGCGAAGAACTGAAGCGGGATCTCATGTCTCTCGATGACCATTATTCCTCACTGTCGGAGCAGGAGCGTGAGCAAGGTATTTTCCGGTTGGCTGCCTATCCACCCGACGACGACAAGTACCTGACAACACGGATTTGGAAAAAATTCAAAATGGCCACATCACGCTCCAGGTCGGCAACACCATCAAACGCCATATCGTCCAAGGAACTTTTGGAAAAGGTGGCTAACCTCCAAGACAAAGCAAGGCAGATATCAGCGAAAGGTAGCCGTTTGAATTTTTCTGATCCTGACCAAGTCGTCATCGAGCGGCGTATCCCACTTCAAATTGGGAAATGGAAGACCATGCCACCAGGCGTAAAAGCTGAGAACGAAGAGTGATATGAAACACCAGAATTCCCTCCCGGATACGATTGACAGAACTTTGCTAGGATTGGCCTCTAGGTGACCAGCCGCAACTAGCGTTCTCAGTGCCACAAGAGTGCATATCCGGCCAGACGCCTATGTCGATAGTTTTTTGAGATTGTCAAAACAAGAGTAAAGCAGCCGATCTGGTCACGCTGCAGAGTTGCTTGCCCAATGTCCGCTTCCTCTGCAATGCGGTCGTCAAATCCATCAAGGGCAGCCCGCTCCTAGTCAATTAGTCAGTTAAAAATTGCTTCTTCAGTGAGCTCAGTCAAAATTCTAAAGTTAAAGTGCCAGGTCCCTGAAATTTGATAAGTTCGCCTGAAATTGGAACACGAATTGGTACACACATTACGTAGTTTTGGTACACACGATATAATTCGGACCGAATTAATGTCTTGATTTTATTGAGGTTATTCGTAGATTCTTTAATGGTGTTGGTTTGAATCCAACCCTTCAACCAACGCGTGCGTTGGCGTAACCAAATTGCAAACGTAGCAGGTGCCTCTTCCCAAGTGGTCGAACGCAGGATCTCTACGTGGTAGTTTGCACGGGCTAAACAGATACCAAGATCGGCGTCCTCGGTAACGTTGTAAGCATCCCAGCCGCCAACCTCATTGAGCACATGGCGTGGAAAATGATTAGAGGTTCCTCCAAGTGGGACTGGAAAACCCAGCCTACGCAGGGTTGGCAACAGACAGTCAAAAAGCGCGGTATATTCGATGGTGAACTGTCGCGTTAAAAAACTTTCACGTGGATTGTAGATATTGAGACATGACTGCACACAACCAACCCGCTCGTTCGTTGCTAAAATCGCCGCCGCTTGTCTCAACTGGTAGGTGTCCGGCATGTCTTCCGCGTCATAAACAACAACAATTTCGCCCCTTGCTGACTTAAGCGCGTGATTGAGTGCGTGCGGTTTAGTTTGTGGCGGGGACGTCGCCACCACATTGACACGCATGTGGTCGGCGAGTTCCGCTTCAAAAACAGCGGCATATGTCTTGGGGTCTGCGCTTTCAACGATGAGTTGGATATCCAATTTGTCCCTGGGATAATCAAGCGCTTGAAGCGCTGCAATCAGATCTGGAACAATCTCAGCTTCTTCGTAAAGGGGCACAAGGATGGAGTAACTCGGAAGCACATCATCTGCCAACGGCGGCGCATCACACAATGTGCGCCTGCTTGTTAGAAGAAAAACCAGAGCACTGAATCGCAACACCACAACACAAAGAAAGGGTAACGCAAAGACAGCCAACAAGATCGAGAGTGTCGTTCGTGGGAAACTAAAAAGGCCAAGGCAAAGCGCCAACGTCACTGTAATTAGGGCCCAGCGTTGCCAAAATACCAACGGACGGTTTGCAGAAAACTCTGCCGACAAGGTGCTGCTGTCGTCGCGCTCAACAGCAGCTCGGCGCCCGAGTGACCGCACGCGGGATGGTCTGTGCGTAGAGTCAATGGGCATACCCTCATCCTCTCATTGAACGTGCCGGTTTGCTACAGTACAACCCCTGCAGAACCAACCAACATTGGTGCAATCAAAACCGTGCCACAGCTTCTCCATTTTCGAGAGGTCATGTTGTTGCCAAACCGAAATGCGTTCGGGCACAATTCTGGTAATTCGTGCATCAAGCCGTTGCGTTTGCTGGCCATGCAATTAATAAAAGATCAGCCTTACCACGATTAGCGCCACTGGAGCCAGTGTGAAACTCAAGAAACAACAGACCGTAGATTTACCAAGATGTTGGAGCACGCAGGTCGCAAGCTACATCTTTATGGCTCTCATATTGTCATGCATCCTTCCGCGGCCTCCTTTTTTCACCGTGATCACAACTGCTGGCGCGCAAGAGGCCTCTACCGGCTCTGAGAAACGTGTGCTGTTGCGATTTTTGACCAGCGGCAACTACCCACCGTTCAACTATTATGATGATGAAGGTGTATTGGTCGGTCTGAATATCGACCTTGCACGCGCGGTTTGCCTCGACCTGTCGCTTGCTTGTGACATCCGCGTGCGCGACTGGGCAGATCTGTTAAAGGGATTGAAGAGTGGTGATACTGATGCTGTGATCGCGGGTCATGCTGTCACCACGCAAGCAGCCAGAAATTTTGAATTTACCGATCGCTATTTCTATACACCTGCCCGCTTTGCCATCGCTCGCACATCATCCCTACGCACCATCACACCTGACGCGCTGGTTGGCTCGCGCATTGGTGTCACCAAGGGCACCGCACACGAACGATTTTTAAAAATTTTTTTCCGCGACAGCCGTATCATGCCGTTTGATAGCAATGATGCTGCCCGCGAGGCTTTGCGTGATGGTAAAGTTGATGCCTTGTTTGGCGACAGTATTGGCATTGCTTTTTGGCTCAATGGAACCTTATCGCGGCGCTGTTGTGAATTTCGAGGCGGTGCCTACTTCGAACCCAAATTTTTTGGCCATGGACTGTCAATCATTATCAAAAAGGACGATCCAAGATTGAAATTGCTGCTCAATGAAGCCCTATCACGGGTCAAACAGAGCGGACGCTTGGAAGAACTGGTGCAGCGTTATTTCCCAATTCGGGCGTACTGAACCAACACATGACATCGTGGCGTTAGGGCCCAAACATCTCCAACGCGCGGCAAGCTGGTGTTGTGCTGAAATCGGCGACTTATAATGCAGTCTCATAACAGCTTACAAAAAAAAGCGACTGCATCATGTTGTATGCAGTCGCTTTTAATTAGGTCGGCTGTGGTGAGCTCCGCTAACTCATTTTCAGATCAATCGTCTTAAATCCGCATCGAATTACGGCAGACAATTTGATCTCCTTAAACGCGTGGAGCAACTCATCTGCGTTCAACAAAACACAGCTTGCTCTAGCGACGGCGATTGCCGCCGCCATAACCACCCGGTGGTGGTGGAGCTGATTTGGGATCTTTGTGGCGAAAGTTAATGCGCCCCTTGGTCAAATCATAAGGCGTCATTTCGATCGTCACGCGATCACCAGCCAGAATGCGAATGCGGTTCTTTTTCATCCGCCCGGACGTGTAAGCGATCACCTCGTGTCCATTGTCGAGTTTTACTCGACAGCGGGCATCAGGCAGAACCTCATCCACCACGCCTTCAAACTCCAGCATTTCTTCCTTAGCCATAAATATCCCTTAGCTACGTAACTGGCACATATGGCCAGAAAACTTGGTTCCCGTATTGAAATAAGGGAGCAGACAGGCTGCTCCCTTGTCGAAATAATTGCAACGTCGTGCGTGCGCTATAGAGCGCGTAGTTCAATTGCTGCCAGCTTACCATTACGGCCGCGCTCTGTTTCAAAACTGACCTTTTGACCTTCTTGTAAGGCCTGCATCCCAGCCTGCTCAACCGCCGAAATGTGGACAAAGACGTCCGCACCGCCTTCGTCTGGTTGGATAAATCCATATCCCTTCTGGCCATTAAACCACTTAACTGTACCGTTTGCCATCAATTGCCTCCATACGCGCGGGGTCCGCCCGCCCTCTCGATTTACATTTTAAGATCAAATCGCGCGTTGGAGTGAAAGGAAAAACCAGCAACCTGGGGACCGACTAAAACCAAAGCGTGTTCGACTGCGGCCTGTATATGGCGCTATTTCGGGGCTGGGGCAAGAAAAAGGGGTGAAAATCGCGATCAATTTTCCGCGTTCCGGGACCTGAAATGTCAGTACTGGCGGGCTTTTATGCCCCATGCTGCTACGCGCAATAGCAGTTGCAAAAGCGACCACCTGGCCTTATAACCGCCGCTCCAAGTCGCCCGGCAGGGCATGCCGTGGCTACTTTTTCGCTTAATTTCTGGCCGGTTAGCGCATCGCTTTACGCTTTCGTCAAGGCCAGACTTCAGCCCAAAACCTCTCAAAACGCCGTACCGCATGGTGCTGCAAAGCCGGGGGTCATGAGGCTCGAAGAGATCAACAAAGGATAAGCAAAATGCCCAAGATGAAGACCAAAGGCGGCGCCAAAAAGCGCTTCAAGATTACTGGGACCGGCAAGGTCATGGCAGCAGGCGCAGGCAAGCGTCACGGCATGATCAAGCGCCACGCGAAGTTTATTCGCAATGCACGTGGCACGATGGTGCTGTCAGATGCAGACGCCAAAATCGTCAAGAAATATATGCCGTATGCGCGCTAATCCGCGCCATCTGCACATCAAACCAAGTCCTTGAAACACCATTATCTTGAATTGGGGGATCTCCCATGGCTCGCGTTAAACGTGGCGTTACTAGCCACGCAAAACACAAAAAAGTTCTCGGTCAGGCCAAAGGTTTTTACGGTCGCCGTAAAAATACAATTCGTACGGCAAAGCAATCCGTCGAAAAATCGCTGCAATATGCCTATCGCGATCGCAAACGGCGTAAGCGCACCTTCCGCGCTTTGTGGATCCAGCGCATCAACGCTGCAGCCCGCGAACACGGCATGACCTACGGTCGATTTATCGACGGTCTCAACAAGTGCAACATCGATGTCGATCGAAAGGTCCTGGCTGATATCGCTGTTCATGACGCTGCAGCATTCAAGGCGCTCGTCGATCAGGCTGCAAAAGCTGTGAAAGCTGCCACTTAACCTCACTTGCGTCCTGGGCGACGAGGGCTTCGCAGGCTATAATCGGCTCTCGTGCACCCCTGCACGGTGTCGCGAACCTGTATGCTGACCTGGTTCCTGAGAGAACAACAAAATACGCAGGGTCAATATGAGGCGCACCCCCAACGCGCTTCTCTTACCCTCGCCCAAGCGGAGGCTTAATCCACCAGATGACAGCATCGGGACCAACGGCTGATCTCAACGCTCTTGAGCAAGATGTGCTGGCCAGCATTACAGAGGCTGGGGATCTGACGGCGCTCGAAAATGCACGCGTTGCAGCCATCGGCAAGAAGGGCCGCATCTCGGCGGAGATGCAAAAACTCGGTGCCATGAAGCCCGAAGAGCGTAAGGCATTTGGAAAAGCGGTCAATGCCGTTAAAGCCCGCGTAACAAAAGCACTTGATACCCGCAAAGGTGCACTTGAAGCAGCAGCGCTCGCAGAAAAATTAGCGACAGAACGCGCCGACGTTTCTTTACCTGTTCGTGATGGACCGGAAACACGTGGACGCATCCATCCCGTATCGCAAGTACTTGATGAATGCATCGAAATTTTTGCAGATATGGGCTTTTCTGTTGCCGAGGGGCCAGACATTGAGAGCCAAGACACCAACTTCACAAAACTCAACATGCCCGAGGATCACCCAGCACGCCAGGACCACGATACGTTTTACTTTGCACCCGGCTTAGATGGCTCGCGGCAGCTTTTGAGAACACACACCAGCACCGTTCAAATTCGCACCATGCTGAACAACGAACCGCCACTTCGCATCATTGCACCAGGACGCGTTTACCGTGGTGACAGTGATCAAACCCACACGCCCATGTTTCACCAGATCGAAGGCCTGGTCATTGAAGAGAAAATCCATATGGGACACCTCAAATGGGTTTTAGAAGAATTTTCGAAAGCGTTTTTCGAAGTTGACGACGTTGAGATGCGTTTTCGCGCTTCCCACTTTCCGTTCACTGAACCGTCAATGGAAGTGGACATTGGAGCAGGCACCATTGGCAAGCCCGGTGACTGGTTAGAGGTGCTTGGTTGTGGAATGGTCCATCCCAACGTGCTGAAAAACTGTGGCCTCGATCCAGAACGTTACCAAGGATTTGCTTTTGGCATGGGGCTCGATCGTATCACCATGCTGAAATACGGCATCCCCGATTTGCGCGCATTCTTCTCCGCTGATTTGCGCTGGTTACGCCATTATGGATTTTCAATGCTGAACACACCAACACTTGGCGGTGGACTGTCCCGCTAATTCGGAGCGCAGCCGCATCACACATCGCTGGCGCGCACCCATAAGCAGAAAGTAAGCGAGCACATGAAATTCACGTTGTCATGGCTGAAAGATCATCTTGAAACTGAGGTGCCTGTCGAGACACTCCTCACCACACTGTCTGCGATTGGGCTTGAAGTTGAAAGTGTTGAAGACCCCGCTGAAACGTTGGGCGCTTTTGTTGTCGCACGTATCACAGAAGCCAAACCGCACCCTGATGCTGATCGCTTGCAAATTGTTCAAGTTGAAACGACGCCTGGCAAACCAACACACGAAGTCGTCTGCGGTGCACCCAACGCGCGCGCTGGCTTGATCGGTGTTTTTGCCCCGATCGGCACCTACGTCCCAGGCATTGATGTGACGCTGGTGAAACGCGCCGTACGCGGTGTGACCTCCAATGGCATGATGTGCTCGGACTCTGAATTGCAATTGTCTGATGAAGCGGATGGCATCATCGACCTGCCCGCTGAGATGGCAAAACACATTGGCGAACCCTACATCAACGTCATTGGCTTAAATGACCCCGTGATTGATGTCGCGATCACACCCAATAGACCTGATTGCACTGGCGTTCGCGGCATTGCCCGTGATTTGGCAGCCGCGGGTCTTGGCACCCTGAAACCGGAACTTAAGCTTGGCCCCGTTGAGGGCAAAAAAGCGCCATCCATCGACATCGCTCTCAAGTTTGATACCGAAACGAAAGACGCCTGCCAGGTCTTTGCCGGCCGAATGGTCACGGGCGTAAAAAACACCGCGTCACCCGATTGGATGCAAGCACGTCTGCGTGCTGTTGGCTTGCGCCCGATCAATGCCCTGGTCGATGTCACCAACTATGTCGCCCATGATCGCGGACGCCCATTGCACGTCTATGACGCTGACAAGTTGAAAGGCGGCGTTCATGCCCGCATGGGCAAAAAAGGTGAAAGCTTTTTGGCCCTTGATGGCAACACCTATGACGTTGATGGTGCGATGTGTGTCATTGCCGATGACAGCGGACCGTTAGGTCTTGGTGGCGTGATTGGCGGTGAACTTTCTGGTACCACCGAAGACACTGAAACTGTGCTGATTGAAAGTGCCTGGTTCAGCCCAACGCGAACCGCCGCTACAGGGCGCGCAACAGGTCTCATCACTGATGCCCGCTATCGCTTTGAACGCGGCGTCGATCCGGCATCCGTCATGCCAGGTCTAGACCTTGCAACGCACTGGATCCTAGAACTCGCAGGCGGTACACCGTCAAAGGCAACGGTTGCTGGCACCGTGCCTGACACCTCCAAAACGATTGCGTTCAATCCGAACCGCGTTGAACAATTGTCAGGGGTTGCGGTTTCTGCAAAAGACGTCAAAACCATTCTCAAGGCACTTGGCTGCAAAATCGACGGCAAGGGCGAGAAGCTAAACGTCTCCATTCCCTCATGGCGACCAGATATTCATGGACCCGCTGATCTGGTTGAGGAAGTGGTTCGGATTGTCGGACTAGATAAAGTTCCTGCAACGCCATTGCCACGCATTCATGGCGTTGCCCAACCCGTTCTCACTGAAAATCAAAAACGGACACGACTTGCGCGCCGTATTCTCGCAAGCCGCGGTCTCGTGGAATGTGTAACCTGGTCGTTTATTCCACAAAATGAAGCTGAACACTTCGCTGGTGGCCAGGACAATCTGCAATTGGCAAACCCCATTTCAGTCGATCTCTCAACGATGCGCCCAAGTCTGGTGCCTGGTTTGTTGTCCGCGCTGCACCGCAATCAAAACCGTGGCTTTCAAGATGCCGCGTTGTTTGAACTTGGCCAGACCTATTCCAGCGCCGAAGCTGCAGGACAACATCTGATTGCCTCTGGCGCGCGCGCGGGTAGCGAAACGTTGGTCGGCGGTGGTCGCGATTGGCAGGCGACAGCACGGCCCGTCGACCTGTTTGATGCTAAAGCCGACTTAGCAGCAGCTCTTTCCGCAATGGGGCTGGATATCGAAAAGGCGCAAATCACACGTGATGCACCGAGCTGGTACCACCCTGGGCGATCTGGAACCGTACGCCTGGGGCCAAAACGCATACTAGCGCATTTTGGAGAAGTGCATCCTGCAACGGCTGCTCTTTATGAGCTTGATGGGCCCGTCGCAGCTTTTGAAATTTTTATAAACAATCTGCCACCGGAAAAGAAAAAAGCAGGCCGTGCAAAACCAGCGCTGCCTGCCAGCGATCTTTTGCCGGTGCGGCGCGACTTTGCTTTTGTTGTTGATGCCACGGTCGATGCCTCAACCCTCTTACGGGCCGCGGAAAAAGCCGACAAAAAATTAATTTCAAACATCAACGTGTTCGATGTTTTTGAAGGCGGGGATCTCGCCGCTGAAAATAAAAAATCTGTCGCGATTGAAGTAACTCTTCAACCGCACGATGAAACTCTCAAAGACAAAGCTATCGAAGCGGTAAGCGAAGCCATCATTGCCCAGGTAAAAAAGGCAACTGGTGGGGTTATCCGTGGCTAGTCGAATGACGTTTAATCCGTCACCGCGGATGCGACGCGCTACTTACTTATAAAGACTTGTGACATCGTCACCCTCGCCGCATCGGATTGAAAGCGTTATAAGCCTTGCAATCCACATCGGCGATCAGCTGGAGAAACTCCCAATTATGTCTTCCTCATCCCCTAAATCCATGATTCTTGAAAAATCAGACCTTCACCATATTGTCATCGTTGGAGGTGGTGCTGGTGGTTTGGAACTGGCAACGCAGCTCGGTCACAAGTTAGGACGCAAAAACAAAGCGCAGATCACACTGGTTGATCGCGCGCGTACCCACATCTGGAAACCACTGCTGCATGAAATTGCCGCTGGCAGCATGGAAGTTGATCGCCACGAGATTGAATACATGGCCCAGGGACACTGGCATGGCTTCAAATTTCGTTGGGGTGAAATGAACGGACTTGACCGCGCCAGTAAACGTGTGCGCCTCGCCGCTACGCACGATGATGAAGGTCGCGAAATCACACCTGATCGCTGGATTGAATACGATACGTTGGTGCTCTCGATTGGCTCAACCTCACACGACTTTGGTACGCCTGGTGTGCAGCAGCACGCCACCATGCTCGACACACCCGAACAAGCCGAGCGTTTTAACACACAGATGCTCAATGCCTGCGTCAGAGCGTATGCTCAGGACGGCCCTGTGCAACCGGGTCAGTTGAATGTTGCAATTATTGGCGCAGGCGCGACGGGTACTGAACTCTCTGCCGAGCTTCATGGAACAATTCGTGGCTTGGTGGCGTATGGCCTTGATAAAATTGACCCGGAAAAAGATATCACGATTACATTGCTCGAAGCAGCCGATCGAATTTTGCCCGCACTGCCGGAACGAATCTCAAAAGCGACCTATGAAATTTTAGAAAAACTTGGCGTTGATATTCGCACAAACTCCTATGTCACCGAAGTGACCAAAAAAGGAGTCCAGCTTAAATCGGGAGATTTCGTCGACTCTGAATTGGTGGTCTGGGCCGCAGGCGTCAAAGGCCCTGATGTATTGCGCGATTTGGATGGTTTAGAAGCCAGCAAGTCCGGCCAGCTTGTCGTGCGCGAAACCTTACAGTCCACTGTCGACGATGATGTCTTTTCATTCGGTGATTGCTGCTGGCTGGTGCCAGACGGTGAAGAGCATCCCATTCCACCCCGCGCACAAGCCGCCCATCAACAGTCTTCACATCTTGTCAAACAATTGCGCAACAGACTAAACGGCCAACCCATGAAGCCGTTTAAGTATCATGACTTTGGCAGCCTCGTATCACTTGGCCACCATTCAACGGTCGGCACTTTGATGGGCTTCGTCACCGGGCGCAAAATGCTGATTGAAGGCTTTGTTGCCAAAATGATGTATCGCTCGCTGTATAAAATGCACGAGTGGGCCTTGCACGGCTTTTGGAAGGTATTTCTTGACACCCTATCGCGCACTTTAACGCGCCGCACTGAGCCTCACGTCAAACTACACTAGAGCCGATCGCATTAATTGATCGCCCGTCCTCAGTGCCGGACTAAGCTCTTAGCCTCTCTGCTGAAACCGATCGGCATGTTTCGTCCCCTCGCGACGCTTGCGTCCGAAGATATATGCGTTGTCAAAACCGGGTGCCCGGGGAGCTGAGCAGATTTGTTTTTTTGTTGCCCAACACTCGGCAAGCCGGTGTTGGGGTTGTTTCAGCTGATGTTTGAGATCGCTGCACACCCTTCCATGTGCAGCGTGAATCGAAAAATCCAACAATAGGCGCCGCTGCTCCGCCGATGAACGGCCATGCTAATTCAATTTAAACGAGAGGACGATGCGCGCCGACCAAATTTCAGGATCGATGTCGACTGTTCCAGCGCTCCGAGATCTAAAGTTGCGGAACCTTTGGCAATCGCTGCCCTTAGGGCCTTTACACCCGCGCTCGAAAACGCGACCTGGCACGGACCGGATTGCTGTATCTGCATACCGCAATGTCTGTGAGTTGAGATCGGTATATCTGCCTTCGAGCTTCAGTGACCACACATTAGAAAGTTTGACTTCCGTGCCGACGCCAAGCGTCAGCCCCTCAAACTGATCTGGTAATGCATGTTGAACAGCAGGAAATCGTCGTCCCCTGATCGTCGCGATGGTGAATGACGGGTCATCAAAATTGACTTCACTATAGCCGGCAAGCACATAAACGAGCGTGCTTCGGTCGAGCGATAGGAGGCCGGCGCGACCACCAATCGTCCAGGAGTAGTCATGCTCCATTTCACCATTAAGCGATGTTCTATTGCGACGGCGTCGGTTGGTCGAGGTTGCGGAAAAGCTGCCTTCAGCGTTCGACATCTCGGCATCTGCGAATAGACCAAGAACAATTCCCGGCACTGGCTCAATGTCAGCACCGACACCAATCGTTCCTAAGATTCCGATGTCACTGTCAAAGTTTGAAAAAATATCATTGCGAATTGGGCGGCGCGGTCGAAACCGCCTTGGACGACACTTGCCGCGCCTTTTTCCTGTATCCGGGATCGCGACACACGTATCTCTCCGAGAATGCCGTGTCCTATCCGAGACGGAAATGTCTCCGTCAATCCAACTTCCGCCAACACCGCCGTAAACGGAAAAGCCAGTC
>JAJFHG010000055.1 GCA_021775735.1 Hyphomicrobiaceae bacterium | reverse complement strand
ATATTTGGGTATGTTGAAAAATAACGACAAAGATAAGAACCATCTTTGATGTCTTCAACTATCGCAATTAATCTTGGACAAGGGGCATCACAATCATTCATGATAACTAATTCGCCGATTTTGATATCTTCTGACATATCTATTCTTCCTCCCCTTTAGATTTATTAAGGGAAGATAAGGCGTTTTTTGCCTCTATCTCTGTGTAATATGGAGTGTAGTTAGCATCGCCACGAACGTACCAGCGGGGGCTGTATCCTGTAATCATTGCGGGGAAAGCTTGAATAATATCGATGTTTTCACAGGCTTCTATCAAGTTTGACAGGTGTCCATATTCACCACCAATAGATGGGGTTGTGTAAAAATATCTAGCCTTAATAGATTTTTTTTCACTAAACTTGATAAGCTTCTTCAGCTCTTTATTCTCTTCCTCTGCTTTAGATAGCCTAAAGGCCTGCATGTCGATGTAGTCGCGTAAATTAGAAATGGACTGGTCGTCGTTTAGCGCTTTATTGCTATCGACTAAATTATTTGAATTACAGCAAGGGCAAGAAATATCGCACTCGTCAAATTGAGAAACACGTAGAAACTTACTTGATCCTTCCCAGTTGCAATCACTACATTTTGTGCAGTAATATTCATTTGAATCGATTTTGCTTTTAAGCTTATCTCTCTCTTCAGTAAGAGAGGTGATTTTCTCAGCTACAATTTCCAGTTCATGTTTTAACTGTTCTACGTCGCATAATTTGTAGACATCCATCGGCCTTCCTTGGTGGTGCCGAGACGCCATTATGGCGTTACAGAACGTATGATGTAACTTTCCCCAAATTTCGGCTTCATTCTTTTCTTCTGTTGTCCCAGTCACGCTGCTTGCTCCTGATTAGAGAGCCCGTACTCAATAACTTGTTGAGCAATCTCCGTTGAGATTCTGCGAACGTAGCCCCCGAAAACAGAGCGTTTTAATATATACCCTCCGTATGCCTCTAAAGACAAAGTGTTCCCATGCACGATGTAGGCATTCGCGTTTCGGGCAAGTAGGTTCAACGCACACATATCAACACACATTCTATCAACATCAATTGCGTAGAAATACGAGTCTACATGTAGCCGTCGCATAGTAGAAATTAGCATCCTGCCCGATCCGCAACATGGATCAGAAACTGACATAGGTTTGCTATCATCAAATTCAGGCAAAGTAAGTTCGGCGCATAAATCGCTAAGGCTTTCAGGAGTAAAAAATTGACCCGTATTAACATTTGAAAGTCCTGAAGATTCATAGGCCCTCCCTAAGTGATCTATTGAACTGTCTCTAGCCGTCTCTTCAAAAAAAGCAGCAAGGGCTTTAGCGAAATGATCTTCTGCAACATCTGCTTTTTTATCCAATGTTCGGTATCGCTCCAGCACCTCTCGATAGGTATCTTCATCTTTCGATAAAGCTGACATAGCTAAGGAAAGAAAATCTCTGAAGGTGTCTCTTATGTGTTTTTCTCGAATATTTTCGAGCACATCTATGATCGGGCTTTTTGGCATGATTAAACCTCCATGCCAGAGTTTTCATCCGCTTCGATGGCTCTTAGATGTTCAAGCACTTTTTTAGCTAAGATTTTCTGTGATCGGCATTGTTTTTTCAAAGCTGAACTACTGTATTCTGTACAGCCTTTTGCGATATCCGCAGTTTCATCAAGTGTAAGATTGCACTCGATTAGCAAATCCCAGGTTTTCTGATTGATAGTGTTTTTATTAGTCATGATTTGGTAGCTCCCTATTGAATGGAATAAAAACATATTACGAACTTTGTTCGTTACAATCAAGCTTTAATTTTATATTTTATAAAGTTATTATGCGGCCAATAATCGCGAGTTAACATCATTAGCAACCGCCTGCAACAGTTCGTTTTGATTTACGGTTCTAGTTTCCAGTGTCATCGACACAACTTCGTCAACCGTACTTTGTGCGCTTATGTGATAGATTAAAACATCTGAACTTTTTTGACCGCGACGCGCAAGCCGGGCGTTAAATTGAAGGTAGAGCTCCAAGTCCCAAGTATCGCCAAACCACACGATTACACGCCCACCGTGCTGCAAATTAAGCCCGTGTCCCGCGCTCGCAGGGTGCGCTAGTAACAAAGGAATTTCGCGTCTATTCCAACGCGCTATTACTTCGGGATCATCCGTTAAATATTCTGCATACTGTAATCGTTGCGCGATCCGTGCTTTGTCTGATTTGAAATTGTAGGCTACTAAAACTGGCTCTCTTTCATGGCGGTTAATTATCCGGCGTAATTCGTCAAATTTTGTATCATGAACTTTCGAATAACTGCCGTACTCATCTGTATAAAGCGCTCCGTTCGAACACTGTCGGAGCTTGCCGGTTAACACCGCTGCGTTCATCGCTACAACGGTGTCTTGACTTTCGAGTTTTACAATGAATTCTTTTTCTAATTCGTTATAAATAGCTCGTGCGTCAGAGGGTAAAACTACAGGGGCCGGTATGTGATTAGAAAACGGCAATTGAACATGGTCTTCAGCTTTGAGGACCAAAACAATGTCACTGATTTTAGCAATGATATGTTCTTTCGCGTTGTCGCGTAGTTCCCAATTATACCCCATGTAATCCGGCTGGAAGTATTGCTGCTTAAACGCGGTCATGGTTTTACCTAACCGCTCGCCGCCGTCTAGTAAAAAGATCTGCGCCCATAGTCCGAGCATATCCTTCGGGGCCGGAGTGCCTGTCAATTCAACAACTCTGTTCGAGCGGTGTATAACTTTTTTTAACGCTTTAAACCGTTTTGAGGTTGCCGAACGAAACGCGCTCGCTTCATCAATGACAACTGTGTCAAAAGGCCAAGCGCCATCTAAATGATTAATCAACCAAACTACGTTTTCTTTATTAATAAGATAAACTTCTGCACCAGTGTTTAAAGCTTTAATCCTTTTCGGCTCACTCCCGCAAACAATTGAATAAGTTGTGTTACGAGTATGAGACCATGTTTCTATTTCATCTGGCCACGTTGATTTAGCAACGCGGAGCGGAGCAATTACTAGAATTTTCCGAACTTCCACACAATCTAACAATTGACCAACCGCCGTTAACGTCGCAACTGTTTTGCCCAAGCCCATATCGACCCACAAAGCACATTTAGGGTTTGCTAGAACGAAATCGATCATCTCGTATTGATACGCTTCGATATTTTCAGGGCTTAAGATCTCAGTCATTAAATAATTCTTTCCCCTCCTCTACGTCGTCAATCACATACACTCTCGCTCCCGCACCCCGCATAATTTCATGCGTATGTGCCTGCAATTTAGTTGGTCTGGCACCAGGCTTTTTAAACTCGACGAACAGCACCCGACCGCTCTTTATGAACAAACAATCAGGAACTCCTTTCTGCGCCGGAGATGCAAATTTAAAAACAATCCAACCGTTTTTACGTGCGTAATTACAAACGTTTTTTTGGATATAAGACTCACTTACTGATTTACGCATTTACTACCCCTGCTCAATAATATCTCCTTTGCGGTCCAACAGTTCCCAGTGCGAATTCAAAGTCGCCGCAAGCTTCTTAGCCCCTGCTACTGCATCTTTTTTGCTACTGCATTTCCAATAATTTCGACCACGGTAGAGCACACGCCACTTAGTTGCAAAAGGTTTGATGGTAACCTGGTTTTCCTTGAGATAAATTTGTCGTTTTTCTTCTGGAGATAATTCAATAGCCTGCATATCAGTTACTCACTTTCTATAGCGGTACGCCTCGAAGCCTTCCGCTGCGAGTGGAAAGCCGGGGCACCAATTTAAGGGGGTTGATAGGATTTTAGATAAGCCTTGTTCGCTGAATTCGTCCGTGTCGGGGCATTCGGTCACGAGTTCGTCGTGTACGGTGAGGACAGGTTTATAGCCTGCTTCTTCGGCACTAAATATCCCTTGCATAAGGATGTCGCGACTTAAACTCTGGGCGGCATTTTCAAGGTACTTGCCCCCATATATGTATTGCCGGGTCCATTGTTGCGTTAGGCCGTCCACACCCCAGTAAGTTACGTTGTTTTCTTTATCTATTTTAGGCTGGAAATACACTAAATATCTGTTGCTCGGCAAGCGCATCAGCAAATAGTTTTTACTTGAGTACCTGACGTACCTAAAAGCTAAATGCGGCCCGGCTTTGAATACCGCTCCGGGGTTATGCAAGGCGTTCCTAGCTGCTTCGTCATTCGCGTGCCATAATTTGACTATATTTGGATTAGTGCTGCGCCATGACAATTTTACAGTTTCACAAGCAATCCACTCATTCTTTTCTATGTCTTGGGCTTTCTCTTCGCCCCACGAATCCCAATTATCGTAAGCTTTATTAATGACGCTGCTCTCTACTGACTTTTGGATAGTTCCCCAGTGGTCATAAAAAGCCACGCCCATGTTGTGTGCAAATTTATACAAAGCAGGCGCACCACCCTGGAAACCTAAGCTGAGTTCTGAAACTTTGCCGAAAGAGTTTCTCTCGGTTTTAGCGACCTTACCTACTTCTTTGCCTAAAATTTTACCTGCGGTGAGTTTGTAGAGATCTGGCCCCAGATCGGCATCGTAGTCTTCAAACGCTTTAAGTTTCCAGTTTTCACCGGCTAAAAAAGCACTCGCCCGCCCTTCAATGTTTGAGTAGTCAGACACAATTAGTTTTTTATTTTTAGGCGCTACAAGCACACCTCTAAGTGCCGCGCTCCCGTACCTCATCAACTCGCCATCGTACAATATATCATGTACCCCGGCTTTTAACGCCTTTATGTATATTTCAATAGAGCTTTGCTCGGGTAGACCTACACTGCTTAAATTATGCGGCTGAAATGTACGCCCCGCCCACCTTCTTGTCCTTCTCGCGCCTGAAAATTGAAGTCCGCCACGGAATCGCTCATCAGGGGACACCGCAGGTTCAAGCGCCGCGTATTTTGCCGTCGAAGTCTTGTTCGCCATTAAGGCGATTTGAATAAGTGCAACGGCGCGGTAGTCCAAATCTTTGTTCTTTAAAAGCGGTTCAAGTGTAGCTTTTTGTGTGTTCTCTAACCCTAAACCAAACTGGTTGTTTAAATACTCCAAGAATTTAGCCCGTTGTGTCGGCTTTTCGACTTCGCCTTCAGTCAACTCAATGAAACGTTCGGCTAAATTTATCTTTTCTTCAGATGCAGCAACGGCCCCCGCTTTAACAAGCTCAAGATCAACCTGAAAGCCTCTATCATTAATTGTTTGATCTAAGTGATATTCTTTTGGACACCAATTCCATGTTGGAATAAATTTCGCGATTTTACGCATAGCCTCAACATCACGAACCGCGTAATTACAAAAGCGCTGCCATTCTTCAGGGTGTGTTTGGGCGGTGTAGCGATCAGCTTTATGGTTCCTTGGTGCTGGTTTGCAAAAACGATTAATCAGCTTTTTACCGTCTTTTAGCTTAGCTTCATCACCTTCGAGCCCAAAAATATCACCTAATTTATCGAGACTGCCGGTAAAGCCGTGCAGCATGGCCTTAACCATTGTGCATTCCCAGCGAGTGATATCCGTCTCAACACCTAATGCGTACCTTATGACATTCCGATCGAACATCGCATGGTGAGCTATGATTTTTATTTTGGGATCATTTAACCCTTCACGTAAATCTCCAGGTATGATCGCCTGCGTTCGATCCCACAGTTTTACCGGCTCATCATCAAAAGCATACGGGAACAGCAATAGCTCACAAGTGCGGGTATATTCATACGTACCCACCTTAATATCTTTTATTCGATTAAAGGTCTCAGTATCAAGCCACAAACAAGACATATTACTCGCCCCATACATTGTGCAAAACGTAATGCACAGCGAGCAAAGGCCAGAACGCAGAAAGTAGGATTATTTTTGAACGTTTTTCTTTACGCGATGCATTGGGCGCTAGTGATAAAACTATGCGTTTGGTAACTTGTGTATAAGTGAGAGCACCTAGCAGATACAATACTAGTGTGGTGATAAAAAACATGGCGTGGTAGCTCCATTAAAAGGTTGGCCGCCTCACAATTGTGTAAGACGGCCCGTTTAGTTAAGCGGCTTCATCTTCAATATCGAATTCGAAGTCTTCCTCGTCGGAAACATCGAAACCGTCTACCGCCTCAGATTCAGAAATACGAGTGCCGTCTAACGGTTCTCCGTCTCCCTCGAACCGGATAGAAACAAGGCGGGCGTTGATGCGCTTACCGTGGGTATTGTCTTGGGGCCAAAGTTCGATCTTAGCGGTCACGTAGCAGCCCGCATAAATGCCCGACTGCCCTACATCTGAGGCGCGTTCTCTACTATTGGGCTTCATAACTACCGGATAATCCGGCGAGTTAGCCGACAAAATTAAAAGGTCTTCATATTCCGCGCGTGAAGGATCTTCGCGAAGACAATATTTTTCATCCGCGATTTTCTTAACGCCTTTGAATTCCTCTTTTACAAGAGTGTGTGCACAATCGAAGATTTTATCAATCATGATCTTATGCTTCTTGTCCATAGGATCGAGCATCAAACGTGCGCCGCACTTACCTTCGTCACCATTGATAATCGGTTTCTCAAAAAGGTGCGGGAATGAAACCCTAACGTTTTGAATTATAAAAGTTCTTTCATCTCTATTCATGTTTTCGACTTTCGTTCTGTTGGTTTAGATTTAATTTAAGCTGGGGTTTAGGCGGCTTCGTTTTCCAGTTCTTCGGAAACTTCAAAGCCCTCTGTTGCATCGTCTACTATGGCCGGTCGTTTATCACCCTCAACCGCAATCGTTGGTTTTCCTTCCGGTTTGTAACAATGCTTTTGTAAAATTGCGCTATTTTTACCGAGTAACTTTTCGGCTTGCGTCGGTGAAATCAATTTTTCTGTATATGCTCCTTTTTTGTTTAGTTTATTTACTAATGATTTAGCTGCTGCCACTTCGTCTCTCCATTTACGGATAGAACGACCGCGAACTAATTTAAATCCTTCTACAATCTCACCGCGCTCGAGCAAGTCTTGCGCGTAGGCTTCTATCGAATTAGCCCAATTCCGAAAACTGTCTACATTATGCAGAATGTGAGCTATTTCGTCGTTCGTTAATCCGGCGATTTTTTTCAGTGGGCCGTGATTAGTAACAGTCTCAAAACCTTCAACCGCTAATTCTAGATTATACTCTGCGCGAGCGGGGCAAACTGCCTTAGCGCCGCAAAACAGACATTGTTTTGGGCCGGGGTTAAAAGGTGGATCATCGGTTAACGCGAGTTCTGCTGCCTTACTCGCCTCTTCGCCGAACGCGAGTAAATCTTCTGTTGAAATTTCCCACTCGCTAATATGGTCCATACGAGGTTGAACGATAGTGAGTCTAAGTTGTTCAATTTCATAAATATGTGAAAATTCGTGATAAGCACCGAGTCCGTAAAGCATCCCTTGCGGGTTGTTATCTGAATCGACTTGCACACCTTTTCCATATTTTAAATCAACAACGTCAATCGTACCGTCTTTCAACAAAATAGCATCCGCTGTTCCAAATCCGCCCGGCACCCATTTAGAGAAATCAACGCGGCGTTCAATATCAAGAAATCCGTCTAGCGCTCGGACATAATTGACGTACTCTTGGGCGTATTCAGCCATTTCTAAATCGACGATATGCTGTTCAAAATCTTGACCGATGTAATAATCTGCGTCTTTATATTCACGTAGACATGTTTCGGCTAGGGAGTGCGCGGCGGTACCTTCTTCAGCGTATGCGCTGCTAGAACGAGGGTACAGTTCTTCCATACGTACTGATGCAGGACACCCCATCCAACGGACTGCGCCGCTCGCGCTCAATTTAGCGTGTGCTGCGGGATCTCCCATTATGCTGCCTCCGCATGGACTTCCGCTAGCTTCTCTTTACACGCTCGTGCGATAGCCGGGTACCTAGCTTTATCTATCTTGCTAAATAGTTTTTCGCCGCCGCCGTGATCTTTGATAATCTCACCCGTCACTTTTCGGCCTAACCCGGCTTCTTCTGCCCCGCTGACTTCCGTTAAAAGTCTTTTGATGTCATCAGCCGTATATTCTTCTTCGGCAACGGTTTCGACTTCTGGCTCTTCTTTAACTAATTTTGGCTTAGAAGCGGTTTTCGTCTTAGTATTAGCAGCGGCTTTCGCTTCTTCTTTTTTGGGGGCTGTTGACTGACCGGCTAAGGCCTCAATCAATTTATTTATAGATGCGTTTAAAGTTTTAATTTCTTGTTCTAACATTTTATTCGACTTTCGTTTTATAGGTTTGAGTTAAAATTAAGCTGGGGATCAAAGTTCCTTTCATTATTTTTTCGGTTCGGTGCGTGGTAGCTGGGATAAGGTGCTATGTCTGCCTGTTAACTTGTCTTTGTTAATCTCGCTCTAGTGCTAATTTGTTGGTATTCGATGATAGATTTGCAAAACCATTAGCTCCGCCTATTTTTGAAATTCTCACAATATCACGGGCGCAATTAACCGCCATGTCAGCTTCAAATTCACTGAATATCCGGTGCCAGAGCACCCCTCACACTGCTTAGCTGTGTAGTGAGGATTTAAATACCCCCGCCAAACTTTGTTGATCGGCCAATCAAAATCCAGTGATACTCTTTTTAATTCTCTACCCATTCGGTTCGTTCCTTTTGTTTCGTTGTACACGCTCTGACGTATTTCGCTATTAAGCTGCAATCAATTCTATGCAGCTTTGGATCGCGCCTCACGGATAACGTCAAGTTGGTCCGGATCGACGGGGCCTTGTTCTTGCTGGATCTCTTCACGGACGTTACGTGTTTCAAACTCACCGGATCGAACCCCTATTTCTCTTAGAGCGTCGATCGCTAGTTCGTAACTCAGTACGCCGTCTTTCTTTTCATCATATAGATTAGTCATTGTGGTAGCTCCTTTTAGTCGGTTTAAGTGTTGTCGGTTTTACGCTGCAACTAATTCACATTTATTGTAATCTACGTTCCCGTATAAAATGGTTTGAAAAACCAGAACACGATCGGCTTTATTTAATAGATTTAACCTTCGGCATAACTCAGTAGCTACTTTATGTTTTTCGTAAAATTCTAAATCCGCAGTGACAATGAGGTTTATATTCTTGCCATTTCTCCAAGAGGTGAAGCCCTTATTGGTGTCAGTAGTTTGATAGTGCTCGTCCCCTTCAGGCATATAGCCCCAATCAAATAAATGTGCGGCGACATTTTCTAGTGTGCCTTTCTTTGCTATGTAACAGCTATAATCAGTATCGGTGCCAACTGGGGCCGGATCACATGTCACCTTCGAACCGCACAACCGTATTTCGCAACCATACTTTTCTGTTAAGTATCTAAAGTTGTCACTCTCTCCTACAAGCTCTTTTTCAGCCATCTTACTTCACTCCCTTACGCTGCACGCTCTGTGCGTTTCAAATGGATGCCGAAGTCTTGTAAATTTTCTTGCTCAATTTCGACTATCGGTACGTCCAAACTACCGATCATCTCGAACCTTGGATAATCAGGATTTTTCGGGATACCGGATAAGTTATTACTTCTTAGTAAGGAGACGTAACTGCCAAGAAGCATTGGAAATGTGTAAGATTTCGCCTCTTCACTAAAACCCATTACATTCACCATCACGTAGGGGGGCGTATTCACGTCCATGGGTACTATGATCTCAGCGCCTTCTAATGTTACGAGTAACGGTTTTTCAATTGTTGTTTGTTCATTCATTGTGGTAGCTCCTTATTAGGATAGATGTGATGTTTAAATACATGGAAAACAAAAACGCCTTTTTGTAAGTGAGCGGTGCCGATATATTCCAAGTCTTCAGTAACTTGGGGCCCCTCCCGCTCATCAATCTGGTGGCCGGTGCCGTAGACGTGAAACGTTTCCTGCACTTTCTCAGCTTTCGTATTAACTAAAGCCCATAGGCAAATTTTCTCATCTTGAGCGGCGACTTTTAGAATTTTATGATCCCATGGAATTTCAATATCAGTTCTTTCGCCGGATAGCTCAAATTTCCAAACTGTTAACATTGTGGTAGCTCCTATTTATGCGTTTTTATTAACTTATTTAAACACCGTTAAATCGTTATTTTTAAAGGGAATAGTCATACTCATGTGTATAAACGGTCCAAAAATTTGGAATAATTTCCAAAGGGGTTCTTTCATGGTTCCGTCTTTCACCATGCTGCCTAA
>JAJFHG010000054.1 GCA_021775735.1 Hyphomicrobiaceae bacterium | reverse complement strand
TTCCCTATTTTTGAAAGGTAAGTATTCATCACAATCAAGAAAGAACAAATGATCCGCTTCCAATTTTTCAAATGCATAATGCATAAAAAAGTTTGCGACTTCTGCTTGTGGGTACCCTGAAGATATTAAGCTAAAAAATTTGAGAGACTTAATATTTTCTTTCACCAAAACAGCAGTATTATCAGATGAAGCATGGTCTAAAAAAATAGTTTGATCAAAAAATTCATTCATCTGATCGCAAAAAGGCAATATTATCGAAGCTTCATTCTTTGCCATAACAAAACTGATTATTCTCATGCTAATTCCATATTTTAAAAATTATTGGGTAATATTAATTTTATTATTACAAGTAAATCATGTGTAAGATTTATTGTTAAATTTGGACCTATATAGGTTCTACATTCGTCTTGTAATATGTTTTAGAAAATTTGAGCTAATTCTTAAAGGTTTAGTGATTTTCCAACACTTGGAGTAAAGAAATAAATCGCGCTGTTTTTCTAATTCAATCTGATATTCATACCTCAATTCATTTATGAACTTATCCTTTTTGATAATCTGTTGTTCACGCTCAGCGATCACGTCATCTTTCTGAACAATCTGCTGTTGTTTCTCAGCTATGACGTTATCTTTCTGAACAATCTGCTGTTGTTTCTCAGCTATGACGTTATCTTTCTGAACAATCTGCTGTTGTTTTTCAGCTATGACGTTATCTTTCTGTGCGATCTGTTGCTCACCTTCACTGATCTGTTGTTTATAAAAATGACTAAGTGACTTCTTAATCTGAACCAGCATCGGCGCGGCTTTTTCAAACTCTTCAGCAATCTCATCAAGTCGCTTTTGAGCATTATCAGAGTTTGGTTTTTTCTGTAAAACGAGGAGGGCATTATAAGCCTCGCCAACCCATTGACGAAGCAAAGGATCAAAAAGGACTTCCTCATCTTTATGACTATGATGACAATGTTTAGGGCTGATAAATTGATCAACCTGGTCTTCAATTTCTTCGAGTGTGTAAAGCCAGTCAACATCTAAAGAACTTACAATCACCCCATGACAAGTTCTCCAATCATTAAGAACATCATCATATTTTACAAAGACACGCTTGAAGTTGCGGCTACTCTTCTCTGAGCAAAGAACATATTGTAACCAGAGCAAAGCTGCATCACTGGAAAGCATCTCATCACGTGTTTGTAGCGAATCCATAACGTCGAGGGGGTTACGAAATTGAGCAACAATTTTAATCTCAACATTTATTTCTTCTAATAATTCTGAGTAGAAGGGAAGTAACAGACATATTCTGGGATCTTTTAGGACAAAGAGTTTTGCGTCTTTGTATTCTTGTTTGATCAGCGTTTGTAGTCGTTTTTTATAATTGAGATATCGATCATCAGATAATTTGTTCAAATCGATTGCTTGCCAATCATCCCAAGAACTATCGAGTTCCGAAAGCAGCTCATCATGAAGCTCTAAAAGGTTTTCGGGTTCCCAATGACCTGTCTCATTTCCCTCATTTGCACCAAGTATATTCTGAGGTAAAGCCGCTCCCATAAAATTCAAAACCCGTGTAATTGCACTTGTGCCCGAGCGATGCATGCCAAGAACCAATATGCAGGTGCGCGATGAGCTTTCTGCGTCATTTTCGTTTCGCAAGTTCTCTATTTCTTTTGAATTTTTTACTTTGGTTTCCACTGGTCTTCTCTGCCTAAAATTAATTGTAATTAGTTCAATAACTGGTTGAGTGAGACGCCGTCTCGGTCTTTATTAGAAAGCAAAGGTTGTGCTGCAAGTGGCCACTTGATGTTTACATCAGGGTCATTCCACTGGAGACACCCTTCACTTTCAGCGGAATAAAATTGCGTGGTTTTATAGGAGAGTTCGGCCGTTTCACTCAGTGTTAAAAAGCCGTGTGCAAATCCATTTGGTATCCAAAGTTGCTTTTTATTATCAGCGCTGAGTACTGCGCTCACCCACTTGCCAAAACTTTTTGACCCTGGACGAATATCAACAGCCACATCAAAAATTTCCCCTAGTAAAACACGCACTAATTTTCCTTGGCCCATAGGCTCTCTTTGAAAATGCAATCCACGTAAAACACCTTTTGAAGATTTAGAGTGATTGTCTTGCACAAATGATAAATCGAGGCCTGTCGTTTCCTGAAATTTACGCTGATTGTAACTCTCAAAAAAGAAACCTCTATCATCTTCAAAAATCTGTGGTTGGAGTATCAAGACATCTTCGATGTCTAAAGGAGTGCTAATCATTATAGTGAGAGCTCCTTGAGTACCTGGGTAAGATATTGTCCATAATTATTTTTTAATAAAGGAGCAGCCAAGCGTTCCATTTGTTCGTTGTCAATCCAGCCCCGCCGTAAAGCGATCTCTTCAGGGCAAGCAATCTTTAAACCTTGTCGGTGTTCAATCGTTTGTACAAATTGTTGGGCTTCAACAAGGCTTTCATGCGTCCCCGTATCTAGCCAAGCGTAGCCACGCCCCATGCGTTCACAAGAAAGCGCATCTTGTTCAAGATAAAGGCGATTTAGGTCTGTAATCTCTAGTTCACCGCGGTCGGACGGTTTGACTTCCTTTGCCAAAGCTGAAGCTTGTTCGTCATAAAAATAAAGGCCAGTAACAGCATAGTTGGATTTTGGTGAAACCGGTTTTTCCTCAAGACTGAGAACTCTGCCAGTTTCATCAAATTCAGCCACGCCATATCTCTCAGGATCATTAACGTGGTAAGCAAAAATTGTTGCCCCTTTTTTGCGATTGTCAGCATTCTGTAAAACTGAATGCAAGTCATGACCGTAAAAAATATTATCACCCAATATTAAAGCAGAAGGTGAAGAGGATAAAAAATCTTCACCGATAATAAGGGCTTGTGCCAGTCCATCCGGTGAGGGTTGTATGGCATACTCAATTGAAATACCCCATTGTGAACCATCGCCCAATAGGTCTTTAAATTGAGGCATATCTTGCGGTGTAGAAATGATAAGGATTTCTCTAATACCAGCTAACATAAGAGTTGTTAGGGGGTAATAAATCATAGGTTTATCAAACACTGGTAAAAGCTGTTTTGATATGACTTGAGTGACAGGGTAGAGACGAGTGCCAGAACCACCTGCTAAAATAATCCCACGACGCATTAAGCAATTTCCTTTTGTTTTAACTCTGAAACAAGCTTTTGAGCGTGATGTTTCCAATCTGGAATTTTAAGATCAAAAGTTTCCTGAATTTTCGTATTATTAAGCAAGGAGAAGTGTGGGCGTCTTGCCAAAGTTGGATATTCGCTACTAGAGATTGGAAAAATCTTAGATTTTTTTAGTGTTAGAGAGAAGTTTAGTTTTTGAGCTTCTTCCACTAAAAAACAAGCAAAGTCATACCAGCTTATCCGTCCGGTCGGCGATAAGTGGTATAGTCCTGAATAGTTATTTGGCGCTTGGCTTTGTTTGTTAATTTGGGCAAGGCAATCAGCTGTGATTTGCGCAATAAACTCAGCGCTCGTTGGTACACCTATTTGATCACTCACAATTTTTAACTCGTCTTTTTCTGTAGCGAGTTTAAGTATAGTTTTTGCAAAATTGCTTTTTCTTTCGCTATAAACCCAGCTGGTTCGAAAAATCAAATGCTTGCAATTAGAAGCTATGACAGCATTCTCACCTTGCAATTTGGTCCAACCATATACGTTAATAGGATTTGGGGTGATATTTTCCTTGTAAGGAGTGTTTGTTTTCCCATCAAAAACATAATCGGTCGAATAATGGATGAGCCAAGAGTTTTGTTTCTTAGCTTCTAAAGCCATCAACTCAACGGCATCA
>JAJFHG010000053.1 GCA_021775735.1 Hyphomicrobiaceae bacterium | reverse complement strand
GGGCGCTCAAATTGTCTCAATTGTTCCTGATACGGGTGAATTCGCGGCCAATTTGATTGAGTCCAACGCATTGCCATTTAAGATTCTCGTGGATGTTGATTTAGGTTTTGTACTTTCGCTCGGTCTTGCTGTTTTCACTGGCGATGAAGTTAAAGACCTTTACAAAAACAAAATGGGTATTGATCTTGCCCGCAGACACGGAAATGAGGCCTGGCTGCTACCTATTCCTGCGACCCTGGTTGTGGGCACAAACGGAAAAATTATCGCCGCTCACATTGATCCGGATTTTCGCCGCCGCATGACAATTGAAGCGATACGAAGTGCTTTGCGTACGTCTTGAGGCACGACGACCTCAATTGTCTGTCTTCGACAGCTGTTGCTTGGTCATGGTTTTCCAATTGGCTGAGCGTAAAAGATTTAGAAAACTGGTTGCGGCTTGCGTTCGTTTCCGACCTGCGACAGCGTAAAGTACGACAGGCCGGCTCAATTCGAGATCATGTATTTTTATTGCCCGCTGTTCGCTTTTTAGACGGGAACTCTCGGGCATGATGCTGGCTCCTATATTGGTCGAAAGCAATGCGCTCAAATCCTGATCAGAGTCCGCAATATCCAATTCTTCATGTTTGACATCTGCCTCTGCCAACACCTTTGCCAATGCTTCAAATTGCTCGCAATAGCGGCGCGGCACTAAACGCACATCGCGAAGCTGCTCAAGCGTGATAGCATTTTGCTTGAAGACTGCATGTGAGCTGTGTGCGACGAGCTGAAAACCCTCACAAAATAATTCCCACGAATCCAATCGTTCCCAGCTGTCCGAAAGTGGACAAGCTAGCGCCACTTCTGCATTGCCATCCTTCAGTCGCGCCGCGGTCTCCCCTGCCGATCCGCGCAATAGCTGAAGGTCTAGGCGTGGAAACACGCGTACAAGTTCCGAAAGCGAAGATTGCAATAATTCTAGATCAATAGAATTTGAGATGGCGATCCGCAGTGGCTCGGAACCGCCTTTTTTGAATTTGGCGGCCAGGTCTTTGGCCGCAATTGCGCTTTCGAAGCATCGCGTTAACGGTGGGATCATTAAGCGGCCAAGTTCGGTCAGGTGAGTAAGACCGCGTTCACGTCGAAACAGTTGACCGCCCAATTCCGCTTCGAGTTTTTGTATGGCGCGACTGAGTGAAGGCTGGGCAACGTGGCAGGCTTCCGCAGCGTGGGTAAAGTTCAGCTCCTTAGCCACAGCGAGAAAATATCTCACCTGATGCATTTCCATTGGTGGGCTCCGGCGCTGGAGTCGACAAAAGGTATTGGAAAACTTGCAACCAAAATTGACGATATACTTATAGCATAAGGCTATCAAACCGAAAGCCAATCAATATTTCCAAGTGCCGTCTGCTACCATTAAAGTTTTTGCACACCCCTACAGCGCACAAAGCACTCAGCATACACGGTATCAAATCAAGTATTCCAACCGACGTTGTCTATAAAGCTCCCCAGGCGATTTGAGGTATCGCGTCCTTCCTCCCTCCCTCGTCCCCCGACGCGGCCCATCGCAAACTGCACCGCCCGGCACCCCCCCCTCGCCGGGCGGTTTTTTACAGATGAAATTGCGCCACCGATCGCACAATGCCGCTAGACTTCAAAGGAGGCTTCAATTTTTTGAAAATTTTACGCGCGACCGCCCGAAAAAAACAATGAACATAGGCGCCGATCAGTCCTGTTCAAATTCGTGAATTTCTAACTGGCGTTTACACCAGCTTTGATATCAGAAATTTCCATTCGACAGCGAAAATCTGGATCTACAAAACGGGCTCTAACTATGCCGTCCTGACCGACAACTATTGTAGCTGGAATTGGCAGCACCCATCGCTTGACACCTTGGTATACAGGAAGGTTTATTCCTGACTGGATGTAAAATTCTCTTATGTTATCGGGAACAACGGTCGCCAGGCCAATGGAATCCGAATATTCAAGATCCATGTCTGTAAGGATCTCAAATGGCAACTCGTTCAGCCCTTTCATTTTCTCTGAAAACTCAGAAATCTCTGGGACAATGGAGACAATCTTTGCACCAATGTCTGCAAGTTCAGGTTCCTTGCGTGCCAGTGTCCGTAGCTCCATTTTGCAGTATGGACACCAATGACCACGGTTAAAACTAATGACAAGCGGCCCCCATTTAAGAAGCTTAGACAACTGAACCAGCGATCCATCAGTATTGGGCAGTATAAATTCCGGCAACACCTCCCCAACAGCCGGACAGCTCATTCCGGCATCAAGTGTACGCAGAGAACTCACAAACTCGTCGTACGACGCAATCAAGTTCGGCAACACTTTCCGTGTCTCAGAAACATAGAGCGCCATGCGCTCATTCAGTGGCGCATCCAATGCCTCGGCGCGTTTCCACGCATTTGTCAGTATTTCTTTTAAGTTTGACTCGTTCATTCGTACGGCCACCGCGTATTCGTTCGCCAATTGATCGAATGTTGTTTTTGAACTTTTGTTCCAACAAAGCGCTGAAGCGCGCTCGATAATCTATAACATAATGAACTCTATAGCGTTTCTCTATAGCTAGTTGCTATGGATTTTAGAGCATCTTGGCATTTTAACTCGCAATCATATTTCGCTAGCGTCATTTGAAACCGAAGCCCACATCAGAGCTTGGACACACACCATTTCTTCCTCCGTTTGGTCCGGTTTTCCTTGTGAGGAGCTACCTATCAATTGGGTGAAATATGGATAACAAAACAACCCTAGAGAACTTAATGAAGTCCGCGACGCGTGGAGATCATGTAGCGTTCGAACGGCTCTACGAACTCACCTCCCCTAAGCTCTTTGGCTGCGCATTAAAAATATTGAAAGACCAATCTCTTGCAGAAGAAATACTGCAGGCCTCCTTCTTGAAAATCTGGCAACATTTGAAAACATATGATGAAACATTGACTGCACCAATGACTTGGATGGCATCAATCGTCCGAAATTCGGCGATCGATGAGCTGAGAAAGAGAGGAAAATGGAAAAAGGATCACAAGTTTCCTCTCGAAAAAATTGTAAGCAATGAGGAAAACGCACTACGATTGATCGAAAAAAATGACGTCAGTATCGCATTGCGATCATGTTTGAATGAGCTGGAAAAAGATAAACGCCGAATGGTGGAACTTGCCTATTTGCAGGATTTTTCACGGCAGGAATTGGCCCTTCTTTTTAACATGCCAGAGGGCACAGTTAAATCATGGTTGCGAAGAGCATTGCTTAAATTAAGGACTGCACTTGAGGAATCCGATTCAGAAATTTCTACGTACTTTGTTGACACTCAGTATTAGAATCAACAGACCCTGACAAAGGATGAACCAATTCTGCAAATAATGGTTCCGTTTGCGTTCATTGGAGAAAATTCAGGGTCGTGACAATGCGACGGCATTAAGTCCGCAACGGACAACCAAGTGTTGGGCAACAGAATTCCTTCAGAGCCAAGAAGCAATATGTCTGCTCAGGGTCATGAGCGGACCTAAGGGAGCGGCTCACATTATGTCCGCTGTTGGGGGCAAAGCAGACTTGATGGCGAGATACGTTTCACATCGGCTTTTGACCCAAAGTGGAGAGATCAGCTAGTAATACACATTGTGGTTATATTCCCTCCTTCTTACGGAACAAACCCGTTCTCAGGACCTGTTAAACACTTTGAGCTTCCTTGGTGATCGCGCGCGCTCCCCTCTGGATCGATCAAGCCCTTTCGGTTATACTCCCCGGTGTCAAATTTCACTGTGATTGAATTGGCAACGCAATGTATAGGATAGGCATTTCAGCGTTACTGGTCGTTCTGCTTGGCTTGGCTGTCGCCACGGGTAGGGTGCTTTATGTTCAGTTTCAGCCAAGCGCAAAATACGCAGCGGCAAATACATCAGCGCACAAGATCACACCGGACCCAATTAATAAATCGGTCAACGCCAAGGTACAGCAAGGTCTCAGTCAGACCAAAGACAATACGGTAAGCATAAAACCAGAACCGTCTTCGCCACCAACCTCATCATCTCCAATTGATGTGGCGCTCATTGATTCCACTGGGACATCTGTTATCGCCGGTTCAGCGAAACCAAAATCAAAAGTTGTCGTCTCTGCGGATGGTGTTGAAGTCGCCACGGTTGAATCCGATGCGAATGGCGATTGGGTGCTGACAACCGAACATAAATTTAAAACACCCTCGCCCGACATCAATGTTGTGACGCTTGAACCGGAAGAGCCGTCCTCAAGCTCACCCTCTCAAGACCCCAAACAGCCTGCCTTGCCAGAAGGCAAACCTAACGCAGCGCCGTCCCCACCAGTTGCAGAGGTCGCGCAACCGGGGCAAAGCAAAATTGCGGAGCGCTTGACGCAAAAATTTGAAAAGCTCGTCGAAACAGCCCGAAAGGAAAAGGCGAAACAGGTCGAATTGCAACCATCGCCGCGGGCAGATGCGGCACAGCCTGAAATCACTAACCAAGACATCGTGAAACCGGATCATAGTGCATCTACTGGTGTATCTGAGACCAAACCGGTATCTGCAAAGCCTTTACCGCCCACCGCGAACGTATCCAAGGTCCAAGCACCAGATCGCGCGCCGCCGACTTCACAAAAAATTGCCGCAGCGGCTGAGAAGACTGCAGTTTCGTCGTCAAGAAAACAGCCTGCAATGGCCCCGCGCCGCGCGGCCACCATTCCGATCCCGATTGGGTTTGTATACCGTGAGGACACCTTGACGGAACAGGGCCGAAGGGCAATTTTATTGCTGGCAGAATATCTCACGATCAAGGAGTTCAAGTCCGTTATCTTGACCGGACACGCCGACGAACGGGGCTCGGAACGACTGAACTTAGGCTTGTCGCAAGCCCGGCTCTCTGCCGTTGCACAAGAGCTGAAAAAGCGCGGCTATGCCGGCAACCTGGAACTGATTGCAAAAGGCGAAAGCGAACCATACGCCGAGGTGGACCGCAGCCAGTTATCGAAGCAGGAACTTTATACCTTGGACCGCCGTGTCGAACTTAAAGAAGCGCATTAAATTTTAATAGCACCGCGTCCGCGTGGCATGATCTACCCCCATCGAGCGGTCGGGCTGTGTTTGCTCTTGGGTGTAAAACAAAGACATAGTGCGAGATCACGTTTAACGTCTGCTCATGACCCCGTGCACATCACCAAGTGATCCAAAACAAACCCTAAGACCAGATCATCAATCAGGTCCTAGCCATGGTGAGGACTATAATCACGCTGGCCTGATGATACAAAAGAGCAGCCAAAAGAACTGCGAGCATATAGGGTAAAGTGCCTCGCGCCATGAAGCTGATGACAGCACCCAAGAGTAAGATGCCGTAGAACCAGCCGAGCGTCCAATACAGCATTGCCCTGCCTAAAGGAACAAATAACATACCGATCCAGACCATAAGACAAACAACGGCAAAATTTCGAAGCAATGGATACGCCTGTTGACGATGAAGTCGGAACGCAACGGAGGCCAAGACCAACAAGGATAGGCAGAACAACAGAACACTCATCAAGGGAAACGGCAACCAGAACACCCAATCGCCATAGGGCAAGGGCAACAATTTATATGCAGTATCCAAATCCATATTTTTCAACCAACTCCCATTGTCACCATGAAGAATTTCATCACTCTTGCATGAGGATAACGCCTAACTCGAATGCTCTAGAAGCAGGTTAAAACGCTCCAGTCCCGCCGTCCAGATTGCCCGTTCATCCTCATCCGTTTCAGAGTGGAGCTTTGAGCGCGCCAATTCCAAGCATTCCTCGGCAACGTCTCGTGGACACCCCGCAAACGATGTCCCGCAATTTGCATCAAAACTCTGCATGGATCCGACAACGTAATCACGGGCAACCGCGCTTCGCCCCGCTGTCAGCATCAATTTGCCGAGGTCCTCGACACGCGGATCGATGCCCCAGGATTCAACCGAGTGTTCGGTCAGGGCACGATACAGGTCAACGACAAGTTGCAATGGTACATTGGCAGGGCGACCGATAACCTGTTCGATGACAGCCTCCCGAAAATCGGCATTATCGTCAACAAACTCTTCCCCGTGCTTACCATTCCATCGAAACGAGATTACCGTGTCATCGTTCGTGTAAGATGCTACAAACTGTTCAATATCGGTCTGTTTCATTGTAAACGCCCTCGACAATTTAAGCCCGCAACACGAGCTGTAATGGCCCTGGACCCGAAGAGAAAGCAAGATATGAAAATAGCAGTGATAGGAATGTTGGCACTAGCCTTATCATTTTCAGTTTCCACAGCATCCGCGGCTGAGATCAAGTCCTGGGACTACAACGGACCTATCAATGTTGGACCTATAGCAGACGGCGATGTCGGCGCGGCAGCAAATCGTGGTGACCGTTTGCAGCAGTTCGCCGACGCTGCCACGCCCCAGCGCAAACCTTCTCTCAAGATCCAAGCCAAGTCTGTGGCTCCAAAACCAACACCATGGCGCTATATTCAATGGGATGGTCGGTTGGTGGCCACGGCTCTCGATTTAAAGGGTAGCACGCGCGCTATGCTCACCTATGCAGGCCAAAATAGTTGGCGGTTCAGAGTTGGCAAACCCAAAGTTAAGACTCCTGACTACGATATTATCCTGCTTGCAAACCAACCTAATCCGGATCGTATGGCAACGCTCGTGTGTGGCAAAAAACACAACACAAATACTGGTATTCGGCTGTGCACTCGAAGCGAAGGCGGCACGCACCCAGTAATGCATATCGACAATTTAGACGTCAGTGCACTTGGGGCTGAGACCCATCTCGTGGTGAAACTGGATGATGGCAAAACACTCGTCTTTTCGATGAAGGGCGCAAAAGAAGCTATCAGCAGACTCAAAACCATCCATAAGGTGCCTGCCGCGAGCTCTAACTAGAGCTACAGGCGCAGTGCCTGCGCCACATTTGGTGGTACAGTGCCAAATCAAGACCTAATGTCCGTGATCTGGCCCATGAATTGATTGGCATTTGAACCTTCCGACCATCAAAACCGTCTTACTGAATATGTGAAACTGTGGTCAGGCCTGAGTATCGGCCGCCTGTACTAAAAATCCAACGTTTCACCATAAAAATCTATGAGGCTGTTGAATTCTGAACTGAGCGACCGGGATTTGCGGCAGCGTCCAAATCGGAATTCGCATTGGTTGAGTTTCGAATTGGGAAATAAAACACCACAAAGAGAACAGAATGACAGATATTGAAAAACTTTTGACTGCTAAGAGGACCTTTCTAACCGATGGCGGTTTTGAAACGTGGCTGTTTTTTCAAAAGGGTTTCAATGCGCCTGAATTTGCGGCAATCGTTCTCATGGATGATGATGATGCGCGGCGGGCCATGCATCAGTATTTTGACGAATTTCTAGCGATGGCCCAGAAAGCACAAACAGGTTTTGTGCTCGACACAAACACATGGCGCGGATGTCTTGCGTGGGCACCCAAATTGAAAATCTCGAAAGAGGACATGCTAAGGCTCAACGGTGACGCCGTGGGTTTTGCAAAAGAAATCCGCAACAACTGGGCACAAAAAGTTTCACCAATATTGCTCAATGGAGTGGTCGGCCCCGCTGGCGATGGCTACCAACCAGGCAAGGTGCCAAGTTATGCCGTCGCCCGAGACATGCATCGCCCTCAGGTGCAAGCATTAGCGCAGTCGGGTGTTGATATGATCTCAGCCATCACGATGACGAACATCAACGAAGCAACGGCAATAGCGCAAACAGCTCAAGAGGAAGGCGTGCCGGTTGTTGTATCATTCACCGTTGAAACCGATGGACGTCTCCCGACAGGAGACTCATTAGGCCAAGCGATATCGGCGGTCGACGCCGCTACCGACCGCACACCAATCTATTACATGGTCAACTGTGCGCACCCCAGCCACTTCCGCGATGCGATCGCTCAGGGTTCAGGTTGGGTGGAACGGATCGGAGCGGTCCGTGCAAATGCTTCACGGCTAAGCCATGCCGAGCTTGACGAAGCCGATGAGCTTGATGACGGTGATCCTGAAGAGTTTGGAACCCTGCACGCAGAACTGGCACCACTTCTTCCCAACCTTCGCGTTGTGGGTGGATGCTGTGGCACCGATCATAGACACGTTGCCTGCGTCTCGCATCATCTTCATAACGTGGTCACTTAGACCCTAATAGTTGCGTATTCACAGGACTAATGACCGCTTATGATCTGCTGGCAGGCTCCCAGCAGTTATTTGGCTGCCGTGTCTTCAAGGGCTAGTTTCTGAGCATAGTCAAAGTCAAAATACGAACTGCAACGGAAATGAATTGCGTAATTGGAACGATACTTAGCCTCATAAGGTGTGACGACAATCACCATAGTCATTGCTCATGTTGGTATGGGTTCCGGCGAGCTTTAAGAAATTCAAGAGAAACTAGCTAAAACAATGCATGGGTCGAGAGAAACGAATTATCTGCCGCGTACTGTCTGGACGATCGCCCATTTCCTGATCGTGCTGACAGTCGTTTGGGTATACTTTGGCAATGGCTCTTCATTCGCTGAATACTGGGTTCAGGACCGTCAGCAGGCCGGTGACTTCGGACGCAGGTTGATGCTGTCAGCCTTCGCCGTCACGCTGTTCGTCCGAATGAGTTATACGGCATTTGTATTGCTCAAACGCAAATTCGACTGGAACGAGTGTGTGGCAGTGATCGGGGCTGTCGCATTCTATCAGTTTGGATTTGCGTTCCTGGGCGTCACGGCGAATGCACCGTTGGGCGTCGTTGACGGACTAGCCGTCGTGCTCTTTGTGCTTGGCAGTTTTTTCAACACAGGCGCGGAAATACAACGCAAACGTTTTAAGGAAGACCCTGCAAACAAAGGCAAGTTGTATACGCGAGGGCTTTTCAATGTTGTTCGCCACCCCAATTACCTCGGGGATGTTTTGTGGGCGTTGGGTTGGGCATTGATGACACGAAGTGTATGGGCGCTGCTTATTCCTTTCGTAGCCGCGATAGCCTTCGCTTTCGTGTTCATTCCTCAACTGACCGCCTATCTTGCGGAGCGCTATCGCGACCAGTTCGACGACTGGGCCAAAAAAACAAAGCGACTAATACCCTACGTTTATTGAACACAGTTTCTCGGAACCTGATGCGTTGAGCGTCACACCGTTGGATCGTAGATGCGATCATCGCGAGCGACGCCGAACAACGGACCGTTGTTGATGGATTGGATTTGGAACAACCATCTAACGCGTTGGATGCATCCCGACGCGTTTGCAATGAAGACTCTCAAAAATGTAACCGCTGAGCGGACATAAATTATCACCTGGAGAATTTCATCGCCTCCTGGCCCTCAGCTGCGGTGTCGGCGCTGCCAACGCTCTTCCGCACACAAAGTCGGAGGTCCGACTTTTAAAACCTCGAAAGGTTCCTGCCATGTTCTACCAAAAAGTGGTGCAATCCATTTAAACCCTTGGTGGGTGTACACGGACTCGAACCGTGGACCGCTGATTAAGAGTCCTAAGGAAACGCAATGAAATCAAAGGTGTTTTCCTATTTTCGCGGAATGTTCACGGCAACTTGAGGCATTGAAAGTGCAGAATATTATATTGGACAGGAAAACCCAATATTGGATAATTTTCACCGCTCTTGTTAACTGCTGTAAAAATGAAAATGGTGTCTGGTTTGTCGAAACATTATTTCAAATAAAAACTCTTAGGGTGACATCCGTGACACTGCCAACCCCCTCACGGAAGTACCGCTTGTTTGCCAAGAGCATTGGATAAGGGCTCGTGATCAACAATATTTGTAGTTAAAATAACTGCGCCTTCAGGACATTGAAGTGCGAAAACTAGATCGCCTAACGTTACGCATTTGTTTTCTTCTATGTTACTGTTTGGGTGACGGCGAATATGTCTTAGGACCTTCGCTCTTTTCAACATCTCCTGCTTTTCGGACCCCTTACAAATCTTTTCCAATGCCTTCAAGGCTTCCTGGTCATCCAAAAGCTGCATCTGCACGCAACAGTTGCCCAATGTGCATTTATATGGTCCACGATCGATGATACCTGATGATTTCTGCTTAGGTGCAACAAGCGCATAACAGTCTAGATTTTGTGTTTTTTGAAAAGGTCTCTGATTCAGCTTTCGCCACGCGCCAAAAATTTTCGTTTTCAACCAAATTCTGGCTTGCTTCTGCAAAAACGTCCCACCGCTTGAAGATCTCAAGCCTGAAAAATCTTCCCCCTCAGGGGCCTCAAGAGCGCTAGTAAAATCCGCGACTGCTTTTATCGCCGTGGATGAAAGATTCTTATGGGTGTGTATGCTTGCAATGCACTCGACAGCGTTGCCCCATGACCCGGTCGTTATAACCTTATTATGAAGCCAAATATATGCTCTCAGCGGACCGCGTTTAAATTCTTTGATGGCGTATACTGGCAGTAATATTTCGTCGTAACGAGCTAAAGCATTTACCGCATTATTATGCTGTTCACCTCGTTTGAGGAGTGCGTCGGCCACAATAGTCGTGTCCAAAAACGCTTTACTCATTTAGCAACCCGTACAAAATTGAAGCTTCCTCTGGGTCGGTATCAAATCCGGCAACCTTGAGTTCGTCTACAACGTCAAGCCCATTGTCAAAGCTCAAAAATGGGGCTTGCAACAACCTACCAACCGCCCGCTCCACCGCAAAATATTGATCAGCACTCAACGCAATACCCTTGCTGTTTCTAAGGCTATGATGAAGGGCAAGAATTACAGCTGATGAACCGTCGGACCAATCATCTAAAGCAAATAGATTTGGTAATTCCGCCTTTAATAGACTAACAGCATCATCTTTATCTATATTGTCTCCAAGTTTGGCTTCATGAAGTTGCTGCTTCAATCGCGCGACCCTCGATGTGACTACTGAGACAAAGTCGTTCTCTTGGTCCGACTTCTCATAAAGATCGGTCAAATCAGTAAGCTTTGTGTTGCTAGTTTCCCTCGTCACTTCCACAGCAAGTGTGCTAGTCGCTTCTAGCCCTTGTGCTGTCGTTCTACGATATGCATTCAAGTCAACTATCTTCTGTGCATCAGCCATTGATCACCTTCGTTAAATCTCGCCTTATGACCTTAATCCATCCGTCAACTATTTGTTCTGCACTCACTTGATCAGCCAATGTTACCGAGTGCACATAGTAATCCACATCGATCAACACTTGATTTTTTACCAATTCTTCTTGTGTAGGCTGCAGTTGTTCAAATCCCGCGGGTAAATTAAAATCTACAATTCTTCCTTGGCGCGCCAAAATTTTTACCGAATATCCCTTGCTCTCGCTCTCCGATCGGAAACCAAGCTCTGGATCTAACCCCTGACCGCTGACATTCATCAAGTTATCCTTGCGCTCAGGAAATGAAGTGTTTTCAAAAACATATTTTGCGGCTTCTTCCCGTGAGGAAAATGCCTTTTCAAAAACAACACGCATTCCTATCCGAGAAAATTGGTCAATCTTAACCTTCGTGATCAGCGCGGGTACAATTTTTATGGCCAGCTCTTTGAGCCTCTCGCAATGCGCTCCAGGCTTCGTAACAGTTATAGATGCCCTATCGATACCGAGAGCCGCTTGCGCGTGCTTGTCGATCCGAACAGAGACCCCGTTAGGTTCGGCTTGTTTGACTTTTAAGGGTGCTAGTTCGTTAGCAAGCTCTTGCCAGAATGCACCAGAATTGTCCCAAATCAGGAAGTGATCTGGATATCGCAATTCCAACACTCCCGTAATGATTTGGAAGTCATCAAGTTCTAGAGCCATCTCACCCTCATATTTACGCCCCCTGCGTCGCTACAAAACGACTGAGTTAACGAGAGAATATTTCCCAACGCAAAATCGATAATCCTAAAAGGATGCAGGGGAAACAACCAGGACCAACAGATATGAACACATAACGTCAATTGAAGTATATATTACCGAAATTGGTAGCCCCGGCTGATTTCTATACAGCTGCCAGGCACCTGGCTTATGTAAGCCCAATTATTAGCTTGTGAATTCATTAAATTTTGGTCGGAGCGAACAAGAACGGAACGTGAAACAGGGAAACAGTTGCAAAAAACAGGAAAACAAATTCGCAACTAGAAGAGCTAACCCATTGAAACACTTGGTGGGTGTACACGGACTCGAACCGTGGACCCGCTGATTAAGAGTCAGCTGCTCTACCAACTGAGCTATACACCCGATCAAGGACAGGTGGCGCGGCTCGTGCCCATTGGGCTGGCGCTGTCCTTGAACACCATCATGTGCCGGGCATTTTCTCCCCTGTCAATGGCAGCGGGATGCGACATCGTCTGGGTCGGATTGAGCGCGCCTCAGAGCGCCCAGAAAAATAGCCGCCAGTTTCCTGGCGGCTATTTTTAAAGCGGATCAAAACGATCTATTTTTTTAAAACTTGATTTGTGCACCGGTCATGATGGTGTCGAGATCTTCAATGGCAACAGCAGCAAGATTGCCCGTCCCATCCTCGCGCACGGTCAGATCGCCCTCAAAGTGGCGGTAGGAAACGTAAACCGCCATGGCGGCCGCATCGATGTCTTGTGAGATGCCGATGCCATAGACTTGAACACCGCTGTTCCAAATGCGGGCATTGCCTGCAAACGGGTTGAGCGCATCTCCAATGTCAACCGTGCGCTCGTTGGCACCCCCATCATAGTCGAAATACTCGCCCCACACCGTTGTCTTACCCAACGGAACCAGATTTTGCTGGATACCGGCCATGAACGAATAAAATGTGTGTTCGTCGTCAACAGGCGCACCTGCAAAGGCTGTTGACGTGGTTGCGTTCTCGTCTTCATAGACGCCTGCAGCAAATGTCAGGAACACTCCAGTGGGGTTGTGAAGGACGCTCACCGAGCCACCCAATTGCGAACATTTCTGCCGGCCATCGTCATCGAACAGCACCTCACAAATCGAGGCGCCGTCTTCATTTGCTTCACCGTAAGCAATGCCAGCTGCAACTTTGAAGTCACCAAGCTTGCCTTTGTAGCGCACGCCGACATCCCAGTTGTCGTCTTCGCCCCACGCCGCATTCAGCCTGAAGCCCGCAAGTGACGGTGATTTATAATAAACATGGTCGCCACGCGCGCCTTCACCTGGCTGCACACCATTGTCTTTCAGGATACGGCGCCATTCCAGGCCGCTTAAGCCCGCCGCACCAGCGACGCCAGCCGCGCGCAACTGGAAGCCCGCGCCATAATCTTCAGGGTCAGCGCTCTTCGAGGCGTATTTAGAGCGTGCCAGATGTATTTCAGTGATGCCCTGGGAAGATGACTCTGTGCGGCCAACATGTATTTCACCCAATTGCTTACTCTTCACGAACCAGGACGTATAACGGATATCGACGGTTGTGGCTGGGTCATCGTTGTTTTGGTCGACCCGGTCAGAGCGTGCTGCCCGAAATCCGAGCTCCACTCGATAGCCCGCCGACCAATCCGTGTTGATTTTTGCTTTGCCTCGGAAACGCAACCGTGTTCGGGAGGTGTCGTTGGTGGTCACATACGCATTGCGTTCATCACCATCATCCCAAAACAGAATAGCCTGGTGAACGTGACCTGAAATCGTGAGTGAAACTTTCCGGTTGCCCTTGCGCGCCGTTGTGGCTTCCAGTTCCGCAATACGCTCTTCAAGATCAGCGCAGCAGTTGCCACCAAAGTCTGCCGCCTTCGCGCTCGCTGCGCTAACGGCCAAGACAGCACCGAACGCCAGGGTCGCCCCACACCTTGCGGTGAAATTTTTCATTCTGAAAGTCCCCGAATCATAATCCCTTTTGCCAAGGGTCTCACATCGGCATCGTTATGCAGAGAGGTGCCCCGTGGCATTCATCGGTGACGTAAGCAAACTGTGGCGCGCGAACAATTGATGTGCCTCAATAATGGGGAAGAACGACAGCTTTTCAGGGCATTGCTTGCAAAAATACAACATTGCAACAGGCTTCAAGGCGCCGTTGTCGCAGATGCTCATCCTCCAATTCAGTTCAGCCCACGGAGCGCAAGGCGTAACACTAAAGGTTCACGGTAGACTGTCTTACCAGACGGCGCGCGCACCGCTACGATCCAAGCGTACGTTGTCATGAATGTGAGCGGACATCACGAGCCCGACACACACCATCAGTGTCACCATGGATGAACCGCCATAGGAGACAAACGGCAACGGCACACCAACAACCGGGACCAAACCTGTCACCATCGCCATGTTGATGAACATGTAGGTGAAGATCACCATTCCGGTGCCAAAAGAAATGAGCCGCGCATAAGATGATTTTGCACGCAGTCCGATCCACAGCAAGTTGATCAGGATCAGCGCAAATACCATCAGAATTAGACCGCAACCCATAAAGCCCCACTCTTCACCAATCATCGTGAAGATGAAATCGGTATGCTTTTCTGGCAAAAAGTCGAGTTGGCTTTGCGTTCCACGCATAAACCCGCGCCCACCGAGGCCTCCCGCACCGAACGCTATTTTGGACTGAATAATATGATAGCCCGCGCCCAAAGGGTCCGCTTCGGGATTGAGAAAGGTTTCAACGCGCTGGCGTTGATAAGCATGCATATTTGACCAAATGAGAGGACCGAGAGCCAGCACGCCACCGCCTCCAGCCAAGAAGTACCAGATGGAAACACCTGCCGCGAACAATACGGCCAAGCCGACAACAGCAAACAGTACTGCCGAACCAAGATCCGGCTGGCGTAGCGTGAGAACCACCGGCACCGCGATAATCAATAGAGCTAGGGCGACAGTGCGTGGCCGCGAAATCTTGTCGGCTGGTATCTTCTGATACAAACAGGCCAACGCGAGAAGCAAACCAATTTTCATGATCTCAGAGGGTTGAAACTTCAATCCAGCTACACCAATCCAACGTTTGGCACCCATCGCCTCAGCACCAAACCATGGCACGAGCGCGAGCGCTATCAACGCGATGATGTAGATGGGTGCTGCGAGGGACATCCAGACCTGCGGTGAAATCAACGCAATCGTAATTGCCAGCCCTGCACAGATGATAAAGCGAAGCGCGTGCGCCTCTGCCCACGGGTGAAACGAACCATCAGCGGTTGAGTACAATGAAACGGTGCCAATTGCGACCAATGTGGCAATTGCCAGTAGTAACGTCCAGTTCAATCGGGCGAACTTTTCCGTTAGCGTTCTTGACCGACCATCAGTAAATAGAAAATCCGCCATTGTCCGCTAGCCCTCTACCTTGGCTTTAGACTTTTTGCGAGACCGTTTGAGAGCCGAGGCTTTGCGGTCATAATCGACAACATCTTTAATCACTTCGCGCACGAGAGGGGCTGCCGTTTTGCCACCAGAGCCACCATGCTCGACGACACACGCAATGGCATAGCGCGGCCTGTTGACCGGGAAGAAGCAGACAAACAACGCGTGATCGCGCATTTCCCATTCCAATTGGCCCGCTTTGCGCTTTGTTGAATTGGCGCGCACCTGTGAAGTGCCCGTTTTGCCAGCGATTGAAAAATTGGCGCCGGCGATTTGGACACTTTTTCCAGTCCCACCGGGCTCATAAACAGATGCCAGCATTCCAGCTCGGACTGCACTTAGATGTTTTGGATTGATTTTGAGCTTCTTGAAACGTGTCCTTTGTTTCTTTTTTTCTTGTGTCAGACATGGAACAACTTCGCGTCCTGTTGCGAGGCGCGCCGTCATCACTGCAAGTTGCAATGGTGTTGCAGAGACATAGCCCTGACCAATCCCTGCCAGGATCGTCTCCCCATCAAGCCAAGATGCGTTCAACCGCCAACGCTTCCAATCAGGCGTTGGCACAACACCCTTCTTTTGCAACAGCAAGCCACACTCATAAGTTTGCCCCAAGCCAAGGCGGTAGGCCATGGATGCAATTTTTGAAATGCCGGTACGGTTTGCAACTTCGTAAAAAAGTGTGTCGCACGACTCGCGCAAGGCCCGGTTCAGATCGACCGCACCATGACCATGACGTTTCCAACAGTTGTAGCTCTGGTCTGCCAATGAATAACGACCGCTACAACGGATTTTTTCCTTTGAATCCAAGACACCTGCTTCCAAGGCTGCCAATGCAGTCACCATTTTAAATGTGGATCCTGGTGGATAGAGACCGCGCGTCGCACGATTGAACATTGGGTGGTCTTTGCCGTCGGAGAGTTCTTTCCATTCTTGTTTGCTCAATCGACCTGTCAGTCGATCCGCTTCATAGGTTGGTGCTGAACCCAACGACAAAATTGAACCATCATTGACGTCGAGCACGACAAGCGCGGAACAGCGTTCCCCTGTCAGGCGCGACATCACACGGTCTTGCAGATCAGACTCGATCGTGAGACGCAGATCGTCACCCGCTTGAGCATCGCGCATTTCTAAATCGCGAATAATACGCCCACGCGCATCCACCTCGAATTTACGTCGCCCCGCTCTTCCGCGCAGACGGTCTTCAAACCCGAGTTCAACACCAATCTTGCCAACTTTGATCCCCGGCAGACGCAGTACAGGGTCATCATCCAGAGCGCGCGAAGAAACATCCCCCGTATAGCCGATGACATGGGCCATGGATTTTCCACCTGGATAGCGGCGGCGATATGTCGTTTGTGTTTCGACACCTGGCAATTGCGGTGCCAAGACATTTATTGCGGCAATCTGCTGAAAGCTTAGGTTATCGCCAGCAACCAACGCACGATTGGTACCGTGCTTTTTCGCCTTGGCAAGCAACTGCTGTTGCGTCTGTTTTGAGAGAGGAACGATTTCAGAAATACGCTTGAGCGTTTCAGATAAATCCGCTGTCAACGCAGGGATAATACTGACGGCAAACTGCTCCTCGTTGCGCGCCAGCACAACACCATTGCGATCTAGAATACGGCCACGCACGGGTGGCAGCAGTTGAATAGATATCCGATTGTTTTCAGCCAACGGCGCATAGTATTGGCCTTGTAATACCTGCAACTGATAGAGCCGTCCGGCCAACAATCCAAAGCCCGCTACCTGCGCACTACCGATAAGAATCGCCCTGCGAGAAAAAATCTCCTTAGATCTGGTGTCAGACAGATTACCGTACGCCACGCCCTACAGCCCCCTCTTCAGGAGTGCGTTGCGAGATTGTGGGCGCGACAAGGAAAGCCCACGCAAAACAACACCAAACACAGGATAGATCAACGCTGCGGCAACCGCGGCCGAGGCATACGGCCACCAATCCGCAAATTCAAAATGGTAAAGCGAAGAGACTGCCCATGCGATGGCGGTTAATCCCATCAGTGTAACCCCGGACAACCCCCACTTTGCCAACAGCCCATCGCCCGACAACTGTGTTGAAAGCTGTGCTGCAGCAAATCCCAGAAGATAGATCAACGCCCAATATCCGATGGGACCGTTGGTCAGTATATCAACACTAAGGCCTGCTAAGAACACCCACCACTCTGCAACCAGTTCGGGGCGGCGCAAGGTCCAATAGTGAATGACAATCAGCGGCAAGAGCGGCAGAAAAAAACGGTTCTCTGCGGCCATCCCCCAAGGCAAGGCCACAAGAATTGTTGTAACTATGATGGTCAAAGCTGGAATGACGCGATCTAAAAATGCCATGATGGATCACACTCCTCAACTCTTACACCGTTACATCTGCTTGCAGGCCCCAACATACGCGTCCTTGCTGGGGCACTCCCATTGTCGCGCGACGCGGTGCATACCTCTATCTGCATATCTCAAACGGTGCAGTCCTTCTGGCCCAGGCTTGCGTTGCAGTTAACGCGCGCCTGTACCCCAAGGTGCTTTATGGTGTGACTGTTCTAGCCTGTGGGCCTGATTTAAACTTTTTCTGACCAACGAGATGGGCCCCTTTTCGCGTGTCGGGGCGGTCCGTCATTTCTAGGCGCGGGCGGGCATAAAACAATACACTCAAGTATTCGAGCTGATCCAAGCTTGCTGTTGGCTTTACCCGTATTCCGTGTCGATCTTTGTCAACGACCCCGACGCGCAAGCCTGGTGGGAACAAGCCACCCGCTCCTGACGTTGCAACCGTGTCGCCGGAGGCAACTTTCGCGTTGGCAGGTAGATAATCCAGACGTGGAGCGGGGCCGTTATCGCCAATTAAAATTGCACGTGTTCCAGATTTTCCAACGCGCACCGGCACCCGACTGTTGAGATCTGTAAGTAACAACACACGCGCCGCGCTATCTCCTGCGTCGACGATACGTCCAACCAAACCATCTCCATTCACGGCCGGATAACCAGGGCGGACGTTTTGCTGTCGCCCAGCATTGACCAAAACACTGCGTACAAATGCGCCAGAGGAATTTGCCATCACACGCGCGGTCACAAACTGCGTCTCTGCCTCCTCTACAACGCGGGCCAAGCCGTTGAGGGTATCGACCTTGCGTTGCAGCTCCAGCGCCCGCCATTGCCAATTACGCAGTTTAATATTCTCCTCGCGCATTTTGACGAGCGTCTCATTCATCTGCCAGTGCGCTTTGGCGCGACGCTTGACCCAACGCAAAGGTTCAACAGGAATCAACAGCGTGTTGAGCACAGGCGTCATGGCTTCCGTGACATGCCACCGCAGCTGCGTAATGACTTTGTGCTCTAATCGGCTCAACACCAAAAGCGCCAAAGACATCAAAAGTAGAATGGGAAAAGCCGAACGGAAACGCTGATGCGGACCGTTACCGTCGTTAGGCCCGTTGCGCGGCTCGTTTTGATCACCGGACTTCATCACACAAACTCTACTTGAACGCACCGCCGCGACACGCCCATAAGTCCTTGCCCTTGACTGCAGTCAGAGCTTTAACACTAAGAACCTGATTATAGACATCGGCGCGGCCTCTGACTTCCCTCAAGATCGGATTAAGAGATGTTCGTATCTCGATAAGTCCTGAAGGAGCTTGGCTGACCCACCAACCACGCAATGGGTCGGTGTTTTAGGGATCACGAATTTAACACCAATCCGCTGACTGAGCTCTTCATCAAGATCAGACAATAGTGCTCCACCGCCGGTCAGAACGATGCCGCGCTCACAGATGTCACTTGAAACCTCTGGGGGCAGGTCTTCCAAAGCCCGCTCAATAAATTCGCTAATTTCCTCGATCGGTGTGTCCAGCGCCTCTGCGATGTGTTCTGAGCCCAAAACAATGCTCTTTAGTCGTGCCATTCGCAGGTCGCGGCCGCGGATATGAACCTCCGTGCCATGCCCGTTAATACTGGTTGAGGCCGAGCCAGCCTCAACCTTAATGCGCTCTGCATTGGCTTCGCCAATCAGCAATTGATGTTTACGACGCACATAGCGGACAATGGCAGCGTCAAGCGTATTACCGGCGCAACGCAATGACCGGGCCAGTATAACCCCGCCGAGTGAGAGGACCGCGATGTCCGTCGTTCCGCCACCAATATCAACAACCATAGACCCCGTTGGGTCATCAACGGGGAGGTTGGAACCAAGTGCGGCAGCAACCGGCTCCTCGACCATGTAAACCTTACGCGCGCCAGCGCTATAGGCTGTTTCATAGACCGCGCGCCGCTCAACTGGTGTTGCGCCAGCGGGCACACAAATCAAAATACGTGGACGGCGAAAGCCCATCAGCGTTTTCGTGCGCTTGATGAACTGGCGCAGCATCTCTTCAGTGGCCACGAAGTCTGCAATAACACCATCACGCATGGGGCGAATAGTTTCGATGGAGTCTGGTGTGCGACCAATCATCAGTTTTGCGCGCTGGCCGACAGATAAAACCTGGCGCTGACCACCCATTGTTTGAATTGCAACAACTGAGGGTTCGTCAATCACGATGCCGCGACCAATGACATGGACCAAAGTATTCGCTGTGCCAAGATCAATGGCAATGTCATCTGAGAATGTGGACCCGGGCCCAAGACGCATTTACTTTTTGCCCCTGCAAAAACGGTTAATGCAAACCAGCCTTAAGTGGGGCCAAATTTGGCATTTGTTAATTCAAAGCTCATGCCAACGCGCAGACCTAACAGCAATCAAACATCCGGCGCAGTCAAGAAATACAGTATTGCGATATTGCGCACACGACCCATTGGCACAACGTCTGTCCTTGAAACGCGTTAACGCAAACTGCAAAAGTGGCGCTATTTTCGCCTGAGAACTTAACTTTTGCCAACTCCAAGCCGGCGCATCCGCGCTGCATATGGTTAAAACATAGCAAGACAATGTGGCAGTGTCAGTGCAAAGGACACTGCCTACATCTGTTTGTTTGATTGCACATAGCGGCTTGGGTCTTGGCGCGGCGCTAAACGCCGCCTTCAATCGCAGCCGACTTTTGACGCTTCACCGTGAGCTTATTGAGCGCAGCGACATAGGCACGAGCCGACGCAACTAAGGTATCAGTATCAGCGCCACGCCCTGTTACCGCCCGGCCATCTTCTTCAAGGCGCACGGAAACTTCTGCCTGTGCGTCTGTGCCTTCGGTCACCGCATGCACCTGATAAAGTGCCAATTTGGCATGGTGTGGCATCAACTGTTTAATGGCATTAAATGTGGCATCGACCGGACCATTTCCGTCAGCCTGCACGGTCACCTCGTCGCCTTCAACATCCATCGTCAAGGTTGCCTTTTGCGGCCCCTTGCTACCTGCAATCACCATCAGTTCTACAACCTTGACGCGGTTGTGCATGTGGGCGATTTCTTCGTCGACCAGCGCTTCAATGTCTTCGTCATAGACGTGTTTTTTGCGATCCGCCAACGCCTTAAAGCGGTTGAACGTATCTTCGAATTTATTGTCTCCCAGCGCATAACCAAGCTCTTGCAACTTGGAACGGAACGCATTGCGTCCAGAGTGTTTTCCCATCACCAATGAAGTTTTTCCAACACCGACAGATTCTGGTGTCATAATCTCATAGGTCTGGTTGTGCTTGAGCATACCGTCTTGGTGAATACCACTTTCATGGGCAAAGGCATTTCGGCCCACGATCGCTTTATTGTACTGCACGGGGAAATTAGTCACTGCGGAGACCAGTTTAGAGGCGCGCGCCAACATCGTGGCGTCAATGCCGGTATGATAGGGCATGACGTCATGGCGCGTTTTTAGGCCCATCACGACTTCTTCTAAAGCAGCATTTCCCGCCCGCTCGCCGATCCCATTGATCGTGCATTCAATCTGACGGGCTCCAGCGCGCACGCCAGCCAAAGAGTTTGCAACCGCAAGACCCAAGTCATTGTGGCAGTGCGTTGAGAAGATGACCTTGTCAGAACCTGGTACGCCGTCACGCAAATCCTTGATCAGCTTGTAGTATTCTTCCGGCACAGTGTAACCAACGGTATCAGGGATATTGATCGTGGTTGCACCTGCTTTAATGGCGGTCTCAACACAGCGGCACAAATACTCAATCGACGTTCGCGTGGCATCCATTGCCGACCACTCAACATCATCAACCAAATTGCGTGCGCGCGTCACCGTTGATGCAATGATTTCCAGAACATCTTCTTCGCTCTTGCGCATCTGATGCGCCAAGTGAATGGGGGATGTGGAAACGAAAGTGTGAATACGCGGGCGCTGTGCATGCTTCAGCGCTTCACCGGCTCGGTCGATATCCCCATTGATGGCCCGTGCTAAACCAGCAATAGTTGAGGTCTTGGCACGTTTGGAAATTTCCGTCACTGCTTCGAAGTCACCCTCTGAAGCAATTGGAAAGCCAGCTTCAATAATATCAACACCCATCGTGTCGAGCAGCTCGGCAACTTCCAACTTTTCTTCAAACGTCATTGTTGCGCCGGGGCATTGCTCTCCGTCGCGCAACGTTGTGTCAAATATGACAACGCGATCAGCATCGTCTGTCGCCTGGTTGGCGCCAGTGGCGTCCTGATGGGTTGTGGTCTTAGTCATGGCTCTGTTCCTTATCGCTGAGCCGGTGATCGCGAAACGCGTGCCGGCCACCCTTTGTTTTGTCCGGATGTCTCATCCCCCAGGCGGCCCGCCGATGATCGTGTGATCTGGCGAAGCGTAACCTAGGGGCTGATAAGGAGGAGGGTGGTGAACGCGTCGCCTACCGAACGGGTCGCCAGACGCACAGCATCACGGTCGCGGCAAAAACCACGATCCTTGGCGAGCCAGAACCTTTGAGCAGCAGGGCGCATGCGTCCTCTTTAACGGCCAATTTATGGGAATGCTGCGTGCCTTCCCACTTCAGGGAGCCAGAATAAGCCAAACCCGTTGACAAATTGCAAGGGCTAACGGCTCCCCCTACAAGGTGGGCGTATTTATGCACTATTTCAATGGTTTTTCGGCCGCACACGAGTGGTCCAGCAAATCCTCAAAAGTGCCTGGCCGTAGCGCGGTACTTTGAGGCGGCTTACATCATCACCGGACTGGACGATGTGGACACGCCTATCTCCGTACGCTGAAGCATCACCGACCTGCTCCATCATGCCTCATCCCGTTCGATACCTACAATTTTCGCTGACTCATTAATCATTCGCTAACCACTTGCCGACACTTTGCGGCTTGGCGCCCCACCAACTGCGCTGACACGCGTTCGTCCATCTGTTTTATTGTGCGTAGGACATTTTATAAATGACGCTCAAGTCATCTGCCGCTGTGCAATGGGTCTTCATCACACCTATCCTGCTGTCCGCTTCACCGTCTGCCGCCCAGGAGGGCGTCGCTCCCGCCCCCTATACTCAAGGCTACGATGACAGCCACGTTGGCACGCCCTTTACGGCCTATCGTGCTGGAATTGGTCACACAGAAGCAAGCCAACGAAGCCGCCGTCCTCTTGATGGCTCGCTCCGTCCAGCAGCACCGGCAGCACCTGCCTCGTCCCTCCCTGTTGTTGATTGGAGTGGAACCTATTTTGGTGCAAGCTTAGGTGGCTTATTCAGCTCAACAGATATTGATGGCACCATCAACAGCAATATCGATAACGACAGCTATGTGTTGTCCGGCCATGCTGGCACAAATTACCAGATCGGTTCGGTGGTCTTTGGTGCTGAAGTTGACGCATCCACAGCCAACATTGACGACAGAACACGAACTGCAGGCGGCACAACCACACATACAGGCATGGATTGGCTGACATCCGCACGCCTGCGCGCTGGTGTTGCTGTTGACAATTTCCTGTTCTACGGCACAGGCGGTGTCGCACTCACAACAAGTGATATTGAAATCAAAGCTCTTGGGTTCAGTGCGGCTTCGAAAGACCTACACACCGGCTATGTGATCGGCGGCGGAGCTGAGATGGTTATTGTTGATGGCATTACTGCGCGTGTTGAAACTCTCCACTATGGGTTTTCTGGCGATACGTTGCCAACGCCCACCGGCTCAAGCAATTTTGATCTTGACGTCACAACGGTCCGCGCGGGTCTGTCTTTAAAATTTAAATAGGCCGCAAAGCGTGCCAGCTTGATTTACGAACTACTCAGTTACTGCAGCTTCAAGATTTTGACATACGCGAGCACAACCTCACTGCGTTTGTCTGCCGGCATGATTGAGCAATGTTGCGCTGTGTGTCTCAGAAGTGATGACTTCAGCGCAGACAAGTGGTGTGTCCACCGTCTGGCGTCAAATTCCAATCGCAATCATCGGATGTTTTGATGTCCGTGCGGCCATTGAAAGTTTCGTTTCAATCGTCGCCAGTCTGCCAGAGCAAAGGCAGGTGTAGCGTTTCCCACACCTACTCTTATGCTTCGTCCAGCAGACTGATGGCGTCAGGCGTCTGGCTTGATGTCTGCTTCGGGCGGTGGGCTCCCCGCTTCCCCACTGCCCGAAGCGCATAACGCGGCACACACCCAACCCGCGCGCCTAAAAGGCAACAGCCGGCGAGGTTGACAAAAAAACCAGGATGATGCGTGCGCATTCACCCTGGCTCATTGCTTTGGATCGGTGCTTTTGCTTAGTTGCGGCTCTTATCGACCAAGGCTTTTTCCTTGATCCACGGCATCATATCGCGGAGCTTCTTACCCACGTCTTCAATTGGATGCTCATCAGCTAAGCGGCGCATTGCTTTGAATTTTGGTTGACCTGCTTTGCACTCACGCATCCATTCAGACGTAAATGCCCCGGTTTGAATGTCACGCAATGCTGCACGCATCTCATCTTTGGTTTTTGATGTGATAATACGTGGACCGGTGGCATATTCACCAAATTCGGCGGTATTCGAAATCGAGTAGTTCATGTTTGCGATGCCGCCTTCATAGATCAGGTCGACGATTAATTTCACTTCATGCAGACATTCGAAGTAGGCCATCTCAGGTGCGTAGCCAGCTTCAACAAGCGTTTCGAAACCGCCGCGAATAAGTTCAACAAGGCCACCACACAAGACAACCTGCTCACCAAAGAGATCTGTTTCGCATTCCTCTTTAAATGTTGTTTCAATGATGCCTGAGCGACCACCGCCAACACCTGATGCGTAAGACAAGAAAATATCTAGCGCATTGCCGCTCTCGTTTTGATGAACAGCAACCAAGCACGGCACGCCACCACCCTTTTCGTATTCGCCACGAACAGTATGGCCAGGACCCTTCGGTGCAACCATGCCAACATCGAGATCGCTGCGGGGTTCAATCAATTTGAAGTGCACGCTAAGGCCGTGCGCAAACATCAGAGCGGCGCCCTTTTTCATGTTGTCGACCAAATGCTGCTCATAGATTTCAGCTTGCAATTCATCCGGCGTCAGCATCATGACGACATCGGCCCATTTTGCCGCTTCAGAAACCTCCATTACCTTGAGGTTTGCTTTTTCTGCCTTCTCGGCTGATGTCGAGCCCTTGCGCAGCCCAATCGCAACATTTTCAATGCCTGAGTCCCTTAGGTTCAACGCATGCGCATGGCCTTGGCTTCCGTAGCCAATGATCGCGACTTTCTTTGATTTGATCAGATTAATGTCCGCATCACGGTCATAATAAACGCGCATAAGAATCCCTCGTTAGTTCGTCGGTTCGCCAGAAGAATAGGTTGCACTGACAAAGATAGAGCCGGGACGGGTCAGTCGCGTCACCGGCGTGTTGGTGGGGCCAGTGTTACACCTCTTAAGGCCCTGATTTCAACGGTGCTGAGGCGCTAGATCAGCCGCGAAGGCTCGGAATTTCAGGCGATTTGTCTCAGGGGTTAGTCTTTTTCAGGCTTGGCCTGATGATGACTGGGTTAACCGAGGGGAAACCTTTTCAGGTTAAGGCTTTGATAACCATAGAACCGGACAGCAACAATGCCGATGATCAGATTCACAAACTCATACATGATCGCAATTTCAGGCGCCTGCCTTCTCGTCACGGGCTGTGGCGGGGATGAGCCTGCTGTTAAAGAAAAACCAGTCGTGCGGGGGATCGTAACCTCAGCCATTGAGTGCGCGGACATTTATAATGTCGATATCGACAAGTGCCAGAAAGCGATCCGTGGCGCCATCTCCATACACGAATCTGAAGCACCCAAATATAACCGCCTTGCAAAGTGTCAAGCCGCCGAAGGTGCCCAGCGCTGCGAACGGGCTGGGCAAACAGATTTTAGCCGTCGCTTGCAAGCCTTCCAGATGAAATTTTCTGATCCACCCACCGCTGTGCCGCTTTATGCGACAACCGATTCAACGGCTGGCTTCATATCTCTTAATGATACCGCTGTTTTGATGGACCAAGACGAGATCAAGTTTTCTGATCATGCGGCCACGATTGCAGAACAAAACGCTGAATTGCCAAAGAAGGGCAAGGGCGGCGCGTTCTAAATCAACGATTTAAAAAATTGAGTCGCGCGGTGGTCGCACTACATCGCGGCATCACCTCGGCCTATAGCCGCAATGCCGGTGCGTGAAACTTCTATCAGTCCCAGATCAGTCATGATCTGAATAAACTGCTCGATCTTCGACGCCTTACCCGTAATCTCAAATACAAAGTGATTGATCGAAGCATCAATCACGTTGGCACGAAATATTTCTGCCATGCGCAACGCTTCGATGCGCTTGTCACCCTTGCCGGCAACCTTCACCAGCGCGAGCTCACGCTCCATCGATTGACCTTCTACGGTCAAATCAAGAACACGATGAACAGGGACCATACGTTCCAGCTGATGTTTAATCTGCTGGATTACAGCCGGTGTCCCAGTGGTGACGATGGTAATGCGTGAAACATGCTTTTCATGCTCCGTTTCTGTCACCGTCAAACTATCAATGTTGTATCCGCGCGCAGTAAATAGCCCAATCACGCGCGCCAAAACGCCAGGTTCGTTGTCGACCAAAACCGACAATGTGCGCGAAACAATGTCCTGGACGACGGCGGGGCCAACATAGTGGCTTTGGGACTTTGGTTTTAACATTTTTGATTACTGCTTTTTTCTCAAGGGGCGCTTAGTGGGCGTATTTTTTTGCTCAGCATTTGGCTGCACATTTGGGAACACAACTTTTATAAACACTGGCCATCCATGTTTGTCGGCAAGTTTTCTGATGCGATTGGCATAGATGGCTGGGAACTTATACTTGGCAAGTGTTGCAGAAAATCGCGCTACATTTGCACGTATCAGGCTTTCTTTGCTTGGTGCACCAATCCGGCGCAGGGCTTCCGGCTTCATACGACTATAGATCTCAACCAGCACACGTGTTTGAAGGTGGTCCTGAATCAGACAACTCTCAAACCCTTGCGAATAGCGTTCAAATAATGTGTGCGTTTTGTAGCAATTTGAGATCAACGTCATCGCCACTTCCGCGCCCTTTGCCCGCTGCACACGACCGATTCTGATCGCCGCACTTTTGACATTTGCAACCTGGTCCCAATCAATTGAAGATGGACCAGTTTTTTCGCGCGCCGTCACGCCACCACCTGCAAAGCCCAGAAAAAAAAGAGCAACCAAGCACAGCTTTAGACTTTGCACTGGGATCATTTGGATCAAACCAGAACCTTACCCTCTTCAGAAATGGCGCCGCCAACCTCTTCATCAGAAACGTCGTCGCCAAGCAGCATTTCATTATGCGCCTTACCTGATGGGATCATCGGGAAGCAATTAGCGAGGGCCGCAACGCGACAATCAAAAAACACCGGTGCATCGGTGTTGATCATTTCTGTAATCGCATCATCAAGCTCATCTGGCTTTTCGCACTTCATGCCAACCCAGCCATAAGCTTCTGCCAGCTTGACAAAATCGGGCAGACTTTCGGTATAGGAGTGAGACAACCGATTGCCATGCAGCAATTGCTGCCATTGGCGCACCATGCCCATGTGCTGGTTGTTCAAAATAAAGACTTTAACGGGCACATCAAACTGAACAGCCGTTGACGCCTCCTGAATGTTCATCAGAATGGACGCATCGCCTGCAATATCAATCACCAATGATTTTGGATGAGCCAATTGTGCTCCAATCGCTGCTGGCAAGCCATAACCCATGGTGCCCAAGCCACCTGATGTCAGCCAGTGGTTTGGATCATCAAAGTGGTAGAATTGCGCCGCCCACATCTGATGCTGACCAACTTCTGTTGAGATGTAGCAATCTCTATCCTTGGTCAATTCATAAAGCCGCTCAATAGCATATTGCGGCATGATTACGGTGTCAGATTTCTTATAGCTAAGTGACTTTTTCTTGCGCCACGTCTCGATCTGCTTCCACCAAGCTTTATGAGCACCCTTATCAAGCGTTGGAGCCTTTGCTTTCCATACACGCAGCATCTCTTCAAGCACATACGCAATATCACCAACGATGGGGACATCAACATGGACGTTCTTGTTGATCGACGAAGGATCAATATCGATGTGAATTTTCTTTGATCCAGGCGAAAACGCATCAATACGACCGGTGATACGATCATCGAAGCGCGCACCAATACACACCATGACATCACAATCATGCATCGCGAGATTGGCTTCATAAGTGCCGTGCATGCCAACCATGCCGATGAACTGCTTGTCATTGGCTGGGTAGGCACCGAGACCCATGAGCGTCAACGTGCAGGGAAAACCTGTCAGCTTGGTAAACTGGCGCAGCAACTTGGAAGCCTGAGGGCCGGAATTGATGACCCCGCCACCGGCATAAATCAGCGGCCGTTTGGCAGCGGCGATCATCTTGACCGCCTGCTCAATCTTCACGCTGTCACCCTTGACCTGTGGCGAGTAGTGCTTGGGCTTAACGTGTTTCGGCTCAATGTATGTGCCCATTGCCATGGCCACGTCCTTGGGCAGGTCGATCAGCACAGGGCCCGGGCGGCCACTGCGGGCCACATAAAAGGCCTCGTGAACCACGCGGGCGAGGTCGTTCACGTCCTTGACCAGATAATTGTGTTTTGTGCAGGGCCGGGTAATGCCCGTGGTATCGCACTCCTGAAAGGCATCGTTACCGATCAGATGGGTCGGGACCTGCCCAGTAATACAGACCAGCGGGATAGAGTCCATCATGGCGTCGGTCAACCCGGTGACAGCGTTGGTGGCACCCGGCCCCGACGTTACAACAACCACGCCGACCTTGCCGGTGGAGCGCGCATATCCTTCGGCCGCATGAACGGCACCGCCCTCCTGACGCACCAGAATATGGCGGATACTATTCTGATTGAACATGGCATCATACAGCGGCAGGACGGCGCCGCCGGGATATCCGAAGATATCGCTGACACCCTGATCGACCAGCGCTTTCAACACAATTTCCGCGCCATTCATTTGCTGGCTGCCCATAGTATTGTTCCTAATTCATGTTCCCCGACCAAGTTTTCGGGGTGATCGCAGCAGGTATACAAAATTCCACGGCCAACGCTGATACGCGCCGGCCGCGACCAAATCTCAATAACGGCTGAATTCCGGTGTTTATTCGCGAAAATCCATGCCGTTCTCATCCTGAGTCAAAATTGCCAACGTCAGGACGGCGCAAACTAGTCTTTCAATCGGACTTGGTCAACAGAAACTGACGAATAAATGAAAAGATTTTCGACCTCTGACTTTCCGAATATTGCGCAAAATTCGTCTCAGCTTCCGGAATCTGATTCCGGAACCATGTCATCTGACGTTTTGCATAGTTGCGGCTGGCCTGCTGGGCCTTGGAAATAGCCGATTCCAGGCTCGATTCGCCCGACAGATATCCGCCCAGTTCCCGCACACCCACAGCTTTCATGACCGATAACATCGGGTCCAGCCCTAAACTCAGCAGATTACGGACTTCATCAAGTGCCCCCTCCTCGATCATCTGATGGAAACGGGCATCAATGCGCGGATACAACCCGTCACGCGGCGGCATGAGTACGAGCGGACAAAACGCCACATTCAGACTGCCCTGGTTTCCTGACGACAACCATGCACTCAAGGGTTTGCCCGTCGCCCGATACACCTCAACGGCGCGAATCAGTCGTTGTTGATCACCCGGTGCGATTCGGGCGGCAGTATCCGGATCACACCGTGACAACTCCGCATACAGTGATGCGCCGCTGTCCTGATCGAAATCCGACTGCACTCCCGCACGGACACTGGCCGCCACATCCGGTATGGTGGCCAGACCGCGCATCAATGCACGAATATAAAGCCCCGTACCGCCGGTGATTACTGGAATACGGCCCACTTCGAGCACAGCCTCAACTTCACGAACTGCCAGATCCCGCCAGCGACCAACAGCGCAGTTCTGCGACGGTGCGTTGACACCGTACAATCTGTGATCAACCCTGCGCTCGTCTTCCTCACTGGGGCGCGCCGTCAGGATTCGTAGTTCCTGATATACCTGCATACTGTCGGCATTGATCACTACACCATCAAATTCAGCCGCAATGTCCATGGCCAGGGAGGATTTTCCGCTGGCCGTTGGTCCGGCAACCATAATCACAGATCGTCCGTCTTCCTGATCGATGCTGGAGGTGTTATCTGTTGCGGAATTCATATGCGGGGTTTACCAAACGCGGATGCAAAATTTCTTAACACTGGTGGTGCCGTCGGATGCGACAGGCGTCCTGAAAAACAGTCTAACGGAACTTATCGCCGGTTTCACGGATGATGGATGCCCCGTGTCGCATACAAACTGGCTGTCAGAGGACCTAGCCTGTGATTTGCTATTCCCCGATGGCGACGCACTCATGATGGAAGATCGTGCGCGCAGTTTTTTTGCCGGAAAGCCCGTCGATATCCTGTCGGGTGCTGTTGCGGGCCGTCGAAAAAAGTTACTGATCGCCGATATGGATTCCACCATCGTCACGTCGGAAACTCTGGATGACATGGCCGCCCATTTGGGCCTCAAGGACGAAATTGCGGCGATTACCGCGCGCGGCCTGCGCGGCGAGTTGGGATTTGAGGAATCCGTGCGCAAACGCGTGGGTATGATTGCGGGCCTGCCACTATCCGCCATCGATGAAACGCTGGCAAAGGTAAAGCTGAGCCCGGGTGCGGAAACATTGGTCAAAACCATGCGTGCACACGGAACCTATACGGCGCTGGTGTCTGGCGGGTTTACAATCTTCACCGAGGTCGTCGCCGGATGGTGCGATTTTCACGAAGACCGCAGCAATGTCCTCGGCGCGGCAGACGGTAAACTGACTGGCGAGGTGCTTGATCCTATCGTTGGTCGTGAAGCCAAGCTTGAGACCCTCGATGCGCTGGTCGAACGTCTGGGCCTGGGACGCGCCGATGTGCTGGCCATTGGTGACGGGGCCAATGACCTGGATATGATCGACGCCGCCGGTCTGGGCATCGCCTATTACGGCAAACCGTTACTCGTGGAATCGGCAAGCGGACGCATTGAGCATACGGACCTGAAAACTGCCCTGTACTTTCAGGGCTACAGCGACGCCGACATGTTGCCAAAATCAACCTGATTCGAGCCCAAGCTCGACGACAGCCTTGTTCCGCTGGTGCTGGATTAATCGGCGTAGCAGCAGCCCGGCGGCCACCCACCAGGCCGCCGTCATTCCAATCCATACGGCTTCGCCACCATAGCCCAGGTAAACACCGAAAAAGCCGGCAGACGTAAGGCCTAGCCCCCAGTAGCAGCTCAATGCAATCTTCATGGGGCCGTGGGTATCTTTGGTGCCCCGCAAAACACCACGGATCGTAAGCTGAAAACAATCTGCCATCATGAACACGCCTGCAACGATCAGAAAGGAAACACCAAGCTCTGCTGCCCGCTGGTTCTCAGGTATCGACTGATCAAGAAACAGATCAACGACAAAACTACCGGAAAACCAGAATACGAGCACCGGCAACAAGGTGACAACGGTACTCATTGTCATGGCAATCCATCCTGCCCGCATTGAAGACTGGCTGTCGCCAACCCCTTCGGCACGCCCCACGCGAATTGCCACAGCTTGCGATATCCCGGAAGGGATCATCAGTACAATACCACAGGCCTGGGTTACGATGGCATGGGCGGCCAGCGCATCTGTGCTAATCAGGCCCATGAATAGCGCGGCGGCAAGAAACAACCCCATCTCAGACAAGTCAGTGATCGCAATAGGAACACCGAGCCGGACAATCTCCATCATCTGTGTCCAATCTGTGCGCCAGAACCTGCCCAGCAGGTGATAACGCCGGAAATTTCGGTCGGTCAGCACGAAGCATGCGATCATGGTCAACGTGACGGTACTAACGAACGCTGATGCAATACCGGCACCGACGAGTTCCAGGCGTGGAAATCCGAAGTTGCCAAACATGAGCGCGTAGTTGGCAACGGCATTCAGGCCAATCCCGAACAGGGCGATAACCAGCGTGGCCCTAGGTCGTGCATGGGCATCAAGGAATTCCGCAAACACAAAATGCAAGAGCCCCGGAAAGAGTGCAAAAACCATGGCCCGCAGATAAGACTGCGCGTCCGCTGAAAGATCGGGGTCCTGCCCCAGGATCATAAAAATTGTTCCAGAATGCCACATGACGACAGCACAGGGGATGCCAGCAATCAGAGCCAGCCAAAGCCCTTGACGAACGACCGGCCTGACCATACGGAACCGACGCGCGCCCAGGTGTTGGGCAAGGATAGGGCTGAGAGCAAGAAGGAGCCCCAACGCAAACAGCTCGAAGAACCAGAAAAAATTTCCCGCAAGTGATCCGGCTGCGAGCGCATCTGCACCCAACCAACCCATCATGACCACATCTGTGGTCACAGCAGCCATGTATGACAGATGGGTGCATGCCATGGGAACGGCAAGGTGTGTCAGAGCACGGGCTTCGACGCGCACAGCCTGTGAGTTGGGCAGTTTCTTATCTAGAAATTTTGTAACCGTGTTCATGAGTATCGTATCCACTCGGACGCGCAAATCAGGACGACTGACCCGGTTGCGCTGACGGGCGTACTCATTCACTCAAACATTGGTATTTTGGAAAAAGAGCACACGCCGGAGAACCAACCGAAGGGTTGGACGCAAGGCAGCTATAAAACGCCGTCGCTAGGAGGTGCTCGATATCATGGCGAACTTATAGGCCACGACCTGAAACTCGTCAAGAAGCCCCCTGTATACAAAAACAAGGGCGGGACCGAAGCCCCGCCCTTTAACAGGATGACCTCCCTGGGAAACTGGGGATCATTCCTGTCCGATGCGAAGAGCGACGAATCTGAGTCCAGCCTGCCCTTCGATCAACAGTAGAACCGATTTCCGACCAGCCGCTTCGGCGTCTTCCACGCTTTGGATGATCTGGCCCGGTTCTGTTACCTCTGACTGGCTTACTTCGACAATAAGGTCTCCTGGACGGATAGCCTTTTCTGCCGCAGGGCCAGCCTCATCTACTGCCGTAACAATCACACCCTTGGCAGAGTCGTCAAGCTCGAATTGCTGGCGAATCTCATCGGTAAATCCGGCCACGGAGATGCCCAGTTTTTCGATCCGGGTTTCCTGCATTTCATCGCCTTTTCCGGTCGACGATGCTGCGGCAACGACCTCATCATCCAGCACACCAACCACAACCTGGATGGTAATTTCCTTGCCATCGCGCCAAACCTCGACGTCAACTTCCTCGCCAACCGGCGTGTCTGCCACAATTTTTGGCAAGCGACGCATTTCTGCAACCAAGCTGTCATTGAACGTCAGAATGACATCGCCGGGCTGGATGCCGCTGGCAGCCGCCGGTCCGTCTTCCATGACGTTGGCAACCAACGCACCCGTGGCTTCACTCATGCCAAGAGTTTCGGCAATTTCCTCAGTCACTTCCTGAATATGGACGCCCAGCCAACCGCGGCGAACCTCACCGTGCTCAATCAACTGTTCAATGACATTCTTGGCCACGTTGGAAGGGATGGCGAAACCAATACCCACACTGCCGCCGGAAGGCGAGAATATCGCCGTATTAATGCCGACCACATCGCCATCAAGATTGAACATGGGTCCGCCCGAATTACCCCGGTTTATGGAAGCGTCGGTCTGGATGTATTCGTCATAGGGCCCGGAATTGATGTCGCGACCACGGGCTGAAATGATACCGGCGGTGACAGTACCACCAAGGCCAAACGGGTTGCCAATCGCCACAATCCAGTCGCCAACACGGGACGCGTCAGAATTGCCGAACGAGGCGGCGGGCAGATCACCGTCGAAATTCACTTTCAACAGGGCAAGATCCGTCTTCGGATCGTAGCCGATGATATCGGCCTGCAGTTGTGTATCGTCATGCAGAATGACGGTGATTTCATCAGCGTCCTGAATGACGTGATTGTTCGTCACCACATAGCCATCCGCCGAAATAATGAAACCGGATCCCAATGACGTCGCGCGTCGCTCACGCTGCTGGGACGGATTGCGATCGAAAAACTCTTTAAAGAAGTCTTCAAAGGGAGAGCCCGGCGGAAGTTCCGGCATGGTCGGTACGTCACGCCCTTCAATCACCGTGGTGGTCGAAATGTTGACCACCATGGGCAGCAGTCTTTCCGCCAGATCGGCAAAACTGTCCGGCGCAGACTTCGCACCAGCGACGGATACTTGCAAAATAAGTGCCAATGCCACGATTGGCCCGGCAAGCAGCGTCCATGATCTGACGCCTGTTTTAACCATATTGCTCATGAATATTTCTCCCTAAATCCTCCGAGGGACAGAAACAATTGCGCCACTCGGGCCGGATTGCCTCTGCTACCATATGCCTTACCCTATGAAGGTGGAATATGGTGTAACTGTGGCATCACATAGGCGGTTTTGTGACCATTCCCTCAATCCGGCACCGTCATCCCCGCACCAACCACACCACAAACACACCAAACACGGCGGCAATGAGCCCGGCGCGGCGCAGATAGCTGACGGGCTGGGCAAGCACCTGAACCATGAACTTCTTCATGGCATCGGGAAAGAGGGCGTAAATTACGCCCTCAATCGCGATAGCGAGCCCCACTGCCGCCAGCAGGTCGTTCACTGGGCGCCGGAACCCTGACCGGGCATTTCGTTGAAGTACCGGAAGAACTCCGAATCCGGACTCAACACCCACGTCGTTCCATTCTTCAATGACGCCCCATAGGCTTCCATGGACCGGTAAAAGGCGAAGAATTCGGGGTCCTGATTCTGGGCTGTTACCAGAATACGGTTCCGCTCACCCTCGCCTTCACCACGAAGAATTTCCGACTGACGCTGCGCTTCGGCCAGAATGACCGTGCGTTCACGATCAGCTGTGGCCTCAATGTTCAGCTTCTGCTGTTCACCCACGGCCCGTATTTCTGCGGCTGAGGCAATACGGTCAGATCGCATTCTGTTGTAAACAGATTGCGCCGTATCCAGCGGCAGATCGGTACGACCAATACGCACGTCGATGACTTCCACACCAAAATCCTTGGCATTGACTTTCATCTGCGCCGCGATTTCTGCCATGATCTGTGCGCGTTTGTCGGTCAACATATCGCCCAGAAGAATCTTGCCGATTTCAGCACGGATCGACGAATTCAGCCGTTGCCCGAATACATTCAGGAAGTTGGCGTTGGTTTTTGCCGTCTTCTTGTACTCCAGCGGGTCAATAATCCGGTACCGGGCAAATGCATCAACGTTCACACGTTTCTGATCCTTCAGGATGATTTCCTGTGCTGGCGGATCCAGGTCCAGAATTCGATTGTCGTAATACTCCACGTTCTGGACAAAGGGCATCTTGAGCTTCAGTCCGGGTTCCCGTTCAACACGAACAGGATTACCAAACTGCAGGACCAGAGCCTGTTCCGTTTGTTTAACCACAAACACTGACTGATACGCCACGACGCCGAGCACGACGGCAATGACGATAAACAGAGCGCCACCTATTTTCTTCATTGTGTTGCTCCTCTTGTGTTTCTCTGCAGTTCGTTCAACGGCAGGTAGGGTACGACGCCGGAACCGCCGTCCTGATCAATAATCATCTTGTCGGAGTCCTGCAGAATGTCCTGCATACGCTCCAGATACAGACGCAGGCGCGTCACATCCTTGGCGTCCTTGTAGGTTTCGTAAACAGACAGAAAACGCTGTGCCTCACCGTCGGCTTCCTTGATCACCCGCTCTTTATAGGCGTTTGCGTCCTGGACCATTTTCTGGGCTTCACCTGTTGCCCGCGGCTCGATGTTGTTGCGATAGGCTGTGGCCTCGTTAATGGACCGTTCCTGATCCTGTTTGGCGCGCTGCACATCATTGAAGGCATCAATGACTTCCTTTGGCGGATCGATATTCTGCAACTGGACACTTTCGATTGATACACCTGCACCGTAATCATCCAGAATGGCCTGGACCAGACGATGGGTTTCTTCCTGTACCTGTTGACGTTTGCTGGTCAGGACAGCTTCAAGTTTGCTCTGGCCGATAACCTCGCGCATGGCACTTTCTGCTGCAGCCTTGATGGTGTTTTCCGGATCACGAATATTGAACAGAAAATCAGCCGCGTCTTTGATGCGCCACTGCACAACAAAATCCATATCGATGATATTCTGATCACCGGTCAGCATCAGGCTTTCCAGCGGAACATCACGGGAAATGTTTGCCCGACCATTGGCCTCCACGTTACCGCGAAAACCAATCTGAACTGTGTTGATCTGGGTCACTGGTACTTTGATTGCCTCACCCAGTGGACTGGGCGCCCAGTAGTTCAGACCAGGAGAGGTCAGTTTGACATACTTGCCGAACAGAAGCTCCACGCCCTGCTCGCCGGGCTGGACCCGGTAAAACCCAGTGCCTAGCCAAACAAGTGCAGCCAGAACAACGACAATGATCAGACCGCGTCCGCCACCACCGCTGGTGGGTATCAGACCCTTGAACTTGTCCTGCCCCCGTCGTAGCAGTTCATCTATATCCGGTGGCTGTTGGCCACCGCCGCCGCCGCCTCCACCACCAGGGCGATTACCGCCCCAAGGTCCCTGACCGCCTCCGCCCCCGAAGGGGCCGTCTCCATCCGATTTCCACGGCATATTTCATTCCGTTCGTTCAATTTGTTTCATAAAACTCGGCTTCGCTTTACAGTTTCCCACCCCGTTCCTTATAAGGAAGGCCCAATAACGGGACCAATGGACACCTGTAAAAACCGGCGTGCCCAGAATATCGGTCTATGAGGCGGAGTTTGCAAGCATGGCAACCATAACTGAGCAACAGATTTTTGATGCTCTCAAGAATGTGAACGATCCAGACAACGGTGAAGACGTCGTTTCGCTGGGCATGATCCAGGGAATGCAGGTCAAGGACGGCCATGTAGCCTTCGCTATTAATGTGGACCCGGAACGCGGTCCCCATCTGGAACCCCTGCGTAAGGAAGCCGAAAAGACCGTTCATGATCTGCCCGGCGTCCTGACCGCCACAGTCGTTCTGACGGCGGAACGCATGGATGCGCCGAGCAATAGTGGCGGACACAATCATGGACACGACCACGATCATGCTCAGCAACAGGCCTCGGTCGCCCCAGGTGGTGGCAGTGGGCCGCAAACCGGGGTTGATATGGAAATTCTGGCGGGTACGCGTGCCATTATCGCCGTTGCGTCAGGTAAAGGTGGTGTTGGTAAATCAACAACGGCCGTCAATCTGGCGCTGGGATTGGCCGCCAGCGGCAAGAATGTCGGCCTGCTCGACGCTGATATTTATGGCCCGTCCATGCCGCGCATGATGGGCATTTCCGGCAGGCCGGATACCCTGGACGGTCGCACCCTGCAACCCATGGAAAATTACGGCATAAAGGTTATGTCCATGGGATTTCTGGTCGACGAGGATACCCCCATGATCTGGCGCGGCCCTATGGTTCAGTCGGCGCTGGAACAAATGATGCGTGACGTTAACTGGGGTGATCTGGACGTGCTGGTTGTCGACATGCCGCCCGGTACCGGGGATGCCCAGTTGACCATGGCACAGCGCGTGCCGTTGACGGGTGCCGTTATCGTCTCCACGCCCCAGGACATTGCCCTGTTGGACGCGCGCAAGGGCCTGAATATGTTCCGAAAAGTGGATGTGCCAGTGTTCGGTATTGTGGAAAACATGAGCTACTTTGCGTGTCCGAAATGTGGCGAGCGTACGGATATATTCGGTCACGGTGGTGCGCGGGAAACTGCCGCGCAGATGGGCACGGACTTCCTTGGTGAAATACCGCTGCATCTGGATATCCGGGAAACCTCTGACGGCGGTCAGCCCATTGTTGTCTCGAAGCCGGACAGCGACCATGCCACCGCGTATAAGGCCGTGGCTGGCAAGGTGGCCGACAAAATCGAGGAAGCCATTGCCGCCCGTGCCAGCGGCGCACCCCGAATCGTTATGGATTAATATCAGGAATACCCGTCAGTGGATGCCAGGCTTGATCAAAAGTTTCCCTGTGCAGCCGATATGGAGCGTGCCGCACTAAAACGCATGCCCCGGTTCATTCGCGATTACATCTTCTGTGGCATGGGGCTTGGTGGTGCCGTCCAGCGAAACCGGGATGAACTGGACAGGGTCAAGCTCTGCCCCCGGTACCTGACGGATGCCGATCACGTAAACTTCGCCACCACCCTGTTTGACAGAGAATACGATGCACCTTTTGGTGTGGCACCCGTTGGCATGGGCGGCCTTGCCTGGCCCAAGGCTGGTGAGATAATCGCCGGTGCCGCTCGTCAGCACAACATTCCGTTCGGCGCGGCCACCTACACAACAGCAACGCTGGAATCCCTGCACCAGCACGCCGGACCGTGCGGGTGGTTTCAGTTTTATCACCCCAACAAACCCGAGGTTGCCGATGACGTCATCACCCGGGCCAAAAACGCTGGATATGACGTCCTGATGGTAACAGTGGATGTGCCCGCCAACATCCGGCGCGACCACGATACACGAAACGGCTTTGCCATTCCACCGCGACTGGGGCCTTCTACAGTTCTGGATTTAGTGATGCATCCCGTCTGGTCCATCGCCATGGCGCGATCCGGCATTCCCGCGTTCGAAAACCTCCTGCCCTACATACCTGAGGGACTAAGTCCGGATGACTCGATTCAGGCGCTTACGGATATGGTGGTCGGACACGTCACCCCGAAAATGTTGCGCGTCTTGCGCAGGAAATGGCCCGGCACCCTACTGGTCAAGGGCATCCTCGATCCCGAAGAGGCCGTTCTCTGCAAAAAGGCAGGCGTTGATGGCGTCGTCGTCTCCAATCATGGTGGCAGGCAGCTTGAAGCGGCCCCTGCCGCAACAGAGGTCCTGCCCGCCATTCGCAAAGCCGTTGGGCCGGGTTTTCCCCTGATTGCAGACGGCGGTGTGCGCACCGGGCTGGATATCTGCCGAATGCTGGCGCTGGGTGCCGACTTCGTACTCATGGGGCGCCCATACTACTACGCCGTTGCTGCCATGGGGGAAAAGGGGGCCGATCACCTCATGAATGTGTTCAAAGAGGAATTGCGATGCACCATGGGCCAGCTTGGTTGTTCCACCATCCCTTCGCTACGTGATCGCCTCGTGAGTTCCTGAAATCACGATCTCGTTGTTGGAACATACCCAATACCTGTTAGTATTTTTGTATGGTGGAGTTTCCGTATGACAATGAGGCTTGGACAGAAGAGGTCTTTGACCTCGACACGCCTGTTTCAACTTTCGGCGACCTGCAGCCCGTGGCCGAACTGTGGCACTCCAAGCGGGTCGATGGAAATCTGCCAAAATGGCGTGATTTTGAACTGGAAGACTTCGAAGGCTGGTACGGCTGGATTTGCGTCTACGACGTTATTGGCAGTGATCCATTCGATTTCCAGGCGCGGTTATGGGGTACCGAATCCGTGTACCTGACGGGACACGATATGACCGGCAAAAGTCCCCGACTCAACAAGACTGAGCCGTATGAGTTTATCGGTGAGTACACTCAGGAGGACATGAATTTTCTGGCAGGCCTGCAACAGACCGTTCGCATTGGACGGACGGACGGGCATGTTTTTTGGGAGCAACGAAACCACATTCGCTTTCAGGATTTGATCCTGCCGCTTGCAGCAGACGGAAAAACAGTGGATTCATTCCTGACTGCTACCCTGAGGATAATGCAAGACCACATTTGAATGGTATCTCTGACGGGCAAGGCTAATCTATCCCGTCCGAACCGGCACCACATATTATCGCCGCAACCACGGAATCATCAGCCAGATCAACCCTGCCGGATTTGATCGCGGCCAGGGACGCGGCGCCGGACAACTCCGCGCCGATGCCCATTTCGAACCACAGCCATCGCGCGGCATCGCGCATTTCTTCATCCGTGACCAGTACGATTTCATCCACGTTATCCTGAACGATACCAAGATTGATGTCGGCGCTGCGGCGCGGGGCAAGGGTATTGGCGGCAGTTTCAATTTTCGGCAGAGTCACCAGCTCGCCGGCTTCAACACTGTTTTTCAACGTTGGTGCCCCCACGGGCTCAACGCCAATAACCCGGGCGTCGGGTTTGATTGCTTTGACCGCAGTCGCAATACCGGAAATCAGCCCACCCCCGCCAATAGCCACAATTACGGTATCGATGTCGGACGATTGTTTCATCATCTCTCGACCGACTGTGCCCTGCCCGGCAATTATCACGGGATCACCAAAGGGATGAATGTAGGTCAGGCCATCACGTTCGGCGTGGGCAAGTGCCGCTTCGTTGGCATCGTCCCAGACTGCGCCCTCGATCACCACCTCGGCACCCCATTGGCGCAGTTTTTCTGCCTTGGACGCGGGTGTGTTCTCGGGGATGTAGATTACCGACGTGGTGCCCGATGACCGCCCGGCATAAGCCACAGCAAGACCATGATTCCCACCGGATGCTGTAATAATACCGCGTGCGACCGCGGCATCATCCAGACTTAGCAACGCATTGTTCGCACCGCGTGCCTTAAAAGAGCCGGTGACCTGCAGGCACTCCAGTTTCAGCATCAAACTGCCTTTATGAAGCGGGTTCAGGGTAAACCGGTTGCGGAGACAGGGCGTACGTCGTACCCGATCCTTAATACGTTCCGCTGCGCGTTCGATGTCATCCAGATTTACGGTAGCGTTCGCATTACTCATTACAAATTCTCCTGATAATCATGGTGCGGCGGAACTGGGTTTTGGTGCACCCTCGATGCCCCGGCCCAGCTTGGCCTCCCGTTGCGCAATATAGAGGGAACTGCCCATAATGATGATAGCGCCGGTCCAGGTCGCCATATCCGGCTGTTCATTGAACAACACATAACCGGCGATGGCGACAATAATAATCCGGGTGTATTGGAAAGGTGCCATGACACTGGCCTCACCAATGGCATAACCCTTGGTGTCACTCACATTCCGAAGCGTGCCAAACCCCGCAACGGCAAGCATCAGGCCCCATTCCGCCCAACCCAGGCTGGCCCACTCGGCAACCGCGAATGGGGCACTGCCCAGACCGGCGATACCCATGGCATAGATAATCAATGTGCTGATGTCGTCGGTTTTGCTGAGCTTTTTACCCATGAGCAGAACCCCGGCAAACATCAGAGAACTGGCCAGCGCGATCAGCATTGTGATGTCCACATGTCCCAGATCAGGCCGTATAACAATCACCGCACCAATGAACCCCGCCAATGTGGCTAGCCCCCGTCGCCACCCTACTTTCTCGCCAAAAAACGGTACGGACAGGACTGTCACAAACAGCGGTGCTGTAAAAAACAACACCGTTGCCGTGGTCAGAGGCAAGACGGACACCACATAGAAACCACAGGTCAGTGTGACCAGACTCATGACGCCCCGCAGCAGCAGCAGCTTCCACTGAGGAGTACGGATGCGTACACCGCCGCGCGGCAAGGAGAAGGCAAGTACAATCGCCACACCAGTCATGCAACGAACAAAGACGATCTGAATAGTTGGAACGTCGCCATTCAGACCCTTGATACAGATGATCATGCCTGCAGCACAGGTCGCCGCCATGAGTATCCAGAGAGCACCGCGCAGATTATTGGTCATGAAGAACGCCAGAAAATCAAAGGAGGCAGCAAAACAAAAGACTGCCGCTCCACTGACCGAAACGACAGTCAATATTGTAGGCTATTTGTGGGGTCTAACCACCAAACATCTTTTTCAGATTATCAAATCCAGCCTGATAAATTCCCTGAATGGCATTCACGGCGTCATTCTCGCCGCCAACGGGATCAAACTCACTGGTCCAATCCATGACGGTGCCATCCTCCGTTTCACGAACCGTAATGCTGGCCGTGTAGTTGGATATAGGCAACGGGCTATCCACGATGCTGTAGGTGTATGTACGGGCACTGTCATCAATTTTTTCGAGCTTCTCGACAATTGAGCCACCACCCGCCAGGGAAAGGTTCCGAACCTGCCCTTCTTCGGTCAGTTCGCTTTTCTCGACCGCCGGGTGCCAGTCAGGCAACGCGTTAAAACCGCCGATCAGTTGCCAGGCTTCACTGGCAGAAACATTCAACTTCGTTGACATGGCTACTTTGGTCATTCCAATCTCCTCATCTAACCCTGCTGTTTGATACGTTCCAGTATAACAAAACTGCAAGCCGGGTCACTCATTTCACTGAGAACGTCATCCCGGCGCGAAACTTCCCGCCAGTCTCCGGGTGGCAGGTCCGGGAAAAATGTGTCGCCATCAATCGTGGCATGAATTTCCGTCAGATAAATGCGTTCGGTCCGGGCGAGGGCGTCGGCATAGATCTGTCCACCACCGATCACCATCACCTCATCAACGCCGTCAACGCACGCCTGGTTGCGGGCAGTGGCCATGGCCTCATCCAGCGAGTGGACAACGGTTATGCCTTGAGCGCTGAATGTGCTGTCTCTGGTTATGACGATATTGGTACGATCCGGCAGGGGCCTGCCAATGGACTGAAATGTCCGCCGCCCCATCACCCCAGGTTTGGCCAAGGTAACGGTCTTGAAATGTTTCAGATCGCCAGGCAGGTGCCAGGGCATACCGCCATCACGTCCGATAACCCGGTTTTCCGACATGGCAACGATGATAGCTGGCGTAACCGGATGATGGTTCAGGTCTGACATCTTTTGTTACACCGCAATCGGTGCCGCAATATTTGCCTGGGCGTTGTAGTTACGAATGTTGAAGTCTTCGAACTTGAAACCGAAAATGTCTTTGATACCGGGATTGAGTTCCAGGTGTGGCAGATCGCCCGGCGTTCGCGCCAGTTGTTGTTCCACCTGATCCATGTGATTGGCGTAAAGATGGGCGTCACCCAATACATGGACAAACTCACCCGGCTGCAGATCACACACCTGGGCAACCATATGGGTCAGCAGGGCATAGGACGCGATATTGAAAGGAACGCCCAGAAACACGTCGGCGCTACGCTGATACAACAGACACGACAGGTGACCATCGGCCACGTAGAACTGGAACAGGCAATGGCACGGCGGCAGGGCCATGCGATCCACATCCGCCACATTCCAGGCACAAACAATATGGCGCCTGGAATTTGGGTTCTGTTTTATCTGGCCCAGGACCTGCGATATCTGGTCCACCTGGCCGCCGTCCGGCGTTGGCCAGGATCGCCATTGATGGCCATAAACCGGCCCCAGATCGCCGTTTTCATCTGCCCACTCATCCCAGATCGAGACATTGTTTTCATTCAGATAAGCGATGTTGGTATCGCCATTCAGAAACCACAGAAGTTCGTAAATGATTGATCGCAGATGCAATTTCTTCGTAGTCAGCAACGGAAACCCGTCATTCAAACCAAACCGCATCTGATAGCCAAACACGCTTTTTGTGCCGGTGCCGGTGCGATCACCACGCTGAACGCCGGTATCCCTTATATGTCTTAGAAGGTCGAGATATTGCTGCATTGTCGCGCTTGCCAAGTATCAATGGAGAAGGATCGATTCGGCCCCATAATACCGGCTTTGCGACGACGTGAAAACACAGTCGCAAGAGATCGCTGCGCAATCAGGATGCTCTTACGTCGTGCAGTGCTTTTGCCAGGATGCGAACACCGCGCGTAATCTCTTCCGGCGGTGCCGACGCAAAGCCGAGCATCAGGCCGCCACGTTGATTATGTGGTGATGAATAGTATTTAGAGATGGGGTAAGTTTCGATCCCAAGCTTTGTAGCGCGTTCATAGGCATCGACATCATCAACATCATCGGGCAACCAGCCAACGAGGTGTAGACCAGTATCTGTCGGCGAGACCTCAAGTAAATCGCTGCATTCACGGCGAACGGCTTCCACCAATACCTGCTGCCGTTCGAGACAAACCTTTCGCATTCGGCGGATGTGCGTCGCCAAATGGCCCTCGGTCATAAAATCGGCCATGGCTGATTGAAGTTGCGTGGTGACGCCTCTGCTGACGATCCCGATTGCCGTTGTGACCGGGTCAATCAAACCCTTTGGCACAACCAGATAAGCCATTCGCAGTGCCGGGCTTAGAATCTTGCTGAACGTTCCCACATAGACAACCCGTTCATGACGATCAATGCCTTGCAGCGCGGGGATGGTTTTGCCTGCATATCGGAACTCACTATCCGTATCATCCTCGATCACCCATCCGTTAGTTCGGGAAGCCCACCCCAGGACCTCCAACCGACGTGGAAACGGCATACTGACACCCAGTGGATACTGATGCGATGGGCTGATGATGACGGCCCGCGCATCGGCATCCTGTGCAAGTCCGGCTTCAACGTTCAAACCATACTGATCTACCGGTACCGGTACCGGTCGGGCACCCGCCGCCTCAAGAATATTGTGTATGCCTCGGAAACTGGGCTCTTCGACCCACACTGAATCGCCCGGATCCAACAGAATGTTCGCGATGATATCAAATGCTTGTTGCGTTCCAGACAGGATAACGATCTGTTTCCATTCACATACAACACCACGCGCGCTACCCAGATACGTGGCGACAGCCTCGCGGAGTGGACGGTAGCCTGCGACATCGCCATAGCCCTGTCTCTTCAGGTCCTGTCGATTCCATTGACGCGCCATAACGCGGTTCCACAGTTTGGACGGGAATTGGTCCAGCGCCGGTAAACTGGCCGCAAATGGGCGGGCTTCACCAAAGCCTGGAAGCACAACACGGTTGGCAATTTTACGTCCTCGTTCGGAAAGAGATGCAACGTTGGTGCCTTCATTTGCCACGAAACTCTGCACAAAGTCAGAAGGCTCAAATGGTGTGTCGGGAATATCTGTGGCGACAAATGTACCGGAGCCATCCCGCCCATACAGGTACCCCTCAGCAATGAGTTGGTCGTAGGCCTGCCGGACAGTATTACGCGAAACCCCCAGTTCCTGCATCATTACACGAGTCGATGGCAGTCGTACGCCAGAACCAAGTGATCCAGACAGGATCAAGTCGCGCATTCCGCTGAAAATCTGGTGATGAAGCAAAATGGATGCATCACGGTCGATTTGAACCGCTCCCAGTATCGCACCATCCAGTTTCTTGGGCATGGCTTTCTCATACGATAAATTAAAAGTGGGCCCATAAGATTGTCCTAAACCGGGTCTGTACACAAGCCCATATCAGGAACACACTTGTACTCAAGAGAGAGAAACCCTCCGAACGACTTGATGACTCAAGGACCTACTTTGAACAGGGAGTAAAAATCAGATGGAAACAACTTCGAAAGACGGAAAACTTCACACAGAGATTAGTTATGACAGTCTCACCGGTGTCGACAGGGATCGACTTCAATCAGCATTAAAGCGCGGAGCATCTCGGCGTGAAGCCATGCAAATGATGGTCGCGACGGGATTTTCGGTCGCTGCTGCCGGCAGTATCGTCACAGGCGCGACGGATGCCCTGGCGGCAACGCCCAAGAAAGGTGGTAGCGTCAAATCATGTCCCAGCCTGCACGGACCCAGTGATTCGCTGGACCCGGCGAACTTCACCTCGGATATCGATTATCAGCGTGGTCGCGCGCACTACAACGGCCTTGTCCAGCTTAATGATGATATCATCCCGCAACCTGAACTGGCTGAAGAATTTTCTGCCAACACCGACGCGACGGAATGGACATTCAAAATACGTAAAGGCGTTGAATTTCACGACGGCAGCAAGTTGACAGCTGATGATGTTGTCTACTCCATGAACCGACATTATGGAGAGGACTCTGTTTCAGTTGTTAAGTCGCTGGTATCAGTCGTCGATGAATGGAAGAAGGTTGATCAGTATACGGTCAAAGCGACGCTCAGCAGCCCATTTGCCGATCTTGCGGCGGTGCTTGGTGAAAAACAGTTCAAAGTGGTCAAGGACGGCACGACGGATTTCTCAAACCCTGTCGGCACAGGCCCCTTTACGCTCTCAGAATTCCAGCCAGGAGTCCGTAGTCTTCAGGTTCGAAATGAAAATTACTGGCGTGAAGGTGCAAATCTGGACGAAATTCAGATTTTTGCCATTACCGATTCAGTTGCACGCGTGAACGCTTTGTTATCGGGCGATATTGATATGATGTCGGATCTCGATCCGAAGGCAATCAAACAGGTCGAGGCAACAGATGGTGTTCAGCCTAAATCCCAACCTTCTGGTGCCTATATGGGTTTCTGCATGATGCTGGACAAACACCCGGGCAATAACCCTGATTTTGTCAAAGGCATGAAATTCCTGCAACGCCGTGAAAAGATTGTTAAGTCACTGTTGAAGGGTCAAGGCACGGTCGGCAACGATCATCCGATCAATTCAGCCTATGGTGTCGATTTTTGCTCGGATTTGCCACTGACGCCCTATGACCCGGACCAGGCCAAACACTTCCTGGACAAGTCCGGCATTACCAGTGCGGAAATTCAGGTTGCCGAAGTGTCACCGGGAATCACGGATGCGGTTCTCATGTGGCAGCGTGAATGTTCCAAGATCGGGTTCGATCTGCAGGTCAAGAAAGTTCCCAATGACGGGTTCTGGGGCGCTGTGTGGATGCAGACCCCGATGAATGTGACAACGTGGAACATGCGTCCAACCGCGACTATCATGTTGGATATAGCCTTTGCGCCAGATGCGCCGTGGAACGACACGCTGTGGAAGAATGACCGCATGGGTGTGTTGCTGACGATGGCAAAATCGGAAACTGATCCTGAGAAACGACTGGCGATACAGTGTGAAATGCAAACACTTGCGCACGATGAATCCGGCATGATCATACCGGCTCATACGAATATCGTGGATGCTCACGCGTCGAAGGTTAAAGGCATTCCAAACCTTGCACTCGGTAATCTGGGCGCTTCTGAGTGGCCCGAGTTTGCGTGGCTGGATGCTTGATATCGCGCATGTAGTTTGACCACGCCACGATCTCCCTTGTTTACCGTAGTGTAAGCAAGCCAAGACGAGGGACCATCGATAGTCCATATCGTTGGTCCCTCGATCTTTGTGATTGGGACATGAACGATCCAAATTCGTGAACCGGGGACAATTTTGAAGCTCGTATCTTACAATATCCAGTTCGGAACCGGGCTAGACAGACGGGTCGATCTGAAACGCATTGCGGACACAGTGAAGGATGCTGACATCATTGCCCTGCAGGAGGTCGAGCGATTCTGGCAACGCAGCGGTATGGCCGATCAACCGGCGATACTGGCGCAGCATCTAAAGAATTTTCACTGGGTGTTTTTTCCGGCATTTGACATGGATGCCAGTGAGCATGGCGCAGATGGCGAAATCATCAACAGACGCCGCCAGTTCGGCCCTATGGTAATGTCCCGCTGGCCTATCCTGTCATCGCGTCTGATTGTGTTTCCAAAACTGGGCACAGCGGATACGTTCAATATGGATACCGGTGCCATAGAATGCGTCATTGATACGCCGTCAGGTTGCCTGAGGGTTTACTCCCTCCACCTGTCCGCCATTTCGGCTCGGGAACGGGTTATGCAGATTGACCATCTGCTTGAATTTCACCGTACAGCCCAGATGAGTGGCGGGGCGTGGACCGGCGATGACAGTTCCGTGTCCATGACCGAGCCTGGTGCCTGGAGCCTGGGCAAGGCCCCACCACCCATGCCAACACAGGCGGTTGTCATGGGTGACTTCAATAGCGAACCGGAGAGCGAAGAATACATACGGATGGTTGGCGGCATCGACCCCTACTATGGCCGTGTCGCACACCTGGACAGTTTTGCTGATAGCTGGTTGGTCGCCCGGGAACACGGCGATGATCGTGCCACATGGTACTCTGAACTGAAACGTCCATGCGATGGTGGTATGACCCTCGATTACTGTTTTGTAACCCCGGATTTGATGAAAAACATCGGTCGCGTGTGGGTCGACCAGACTGCGGATGGTTCCGACCATCTGCCATACTGGATCGGGCTGGATTGGTGATCCACCCGACGCGACGTTAACACTGTTGATCACGAAAGCGTCGCGGGACTTTCCAACCACGATTTCCCTTTCTATAGTAGATATGTCGGGAAACCGACTATGGCGATAAACGCTGTTCGGAATAGACATAGCGGACCCGGGGGCGGTACCCGGCGCCTCCACCACTATTGAGGGGGCGAAATAGGATCGACGCGTGTAGTAAAGGTGCAGTTTTTGCCCGGCATTGTACCACCGTTACCGGGCTATTTTTACAAATGCTAACGATAATGAAGCATTTGCAGTTGCTGCATAAATAGCAACTACGGGGTTCGGGGGGCACCTGGCAACAGAAGCCCCCCACTCGAGC
>JAJFHG010000052.1 GCA_021775735.1 Hyphomicrobiaceae bacterium | reverse complement strand
GTAGTCCTTCAAATCTCGCGCGGTGAGATGCCCGCCAGTCTCAAGAGATTGGCGCACCATCGCTTGCCCAACGGGACCATCGATAAACAGCCGCGCACCGTCTTCTGCCAACCATTCAAAGGTTTCAGCCAGGGCTTCATTTTTTAAAAGCGCACCCTCGGCCAACATCTCACCTTGAGGCGCAAACCACTTGGCTGCTTGTGGATCATCACTCAATATGCCGGGGATAATGGAAAACAAATAACTTTGATAAGCATTTTGCCGGACACCGTGACGCGCGGCGCGCACTGCAGGTTCGACCAGGCGCGACATGGGCAGGCGCGCTAAATCTTGATGAATGGCAAATAGCCCCGGCACCATGCCCGGTGTAGCGCTGGCACCCAGTCCAATTTTGAAGTCTTGCGTTTGGGTGCCGAAATCAACGGTGATGGTGCGGAAGTCCCGCTCCGCCTCAGTACGCTTAACGCGTGGTGTGTCGACAAAAAAGTCATAGAGCGTCGCCGACTTGCGCCCTGCGACATGGGCCATCAGGAAGCCGCCACCGCCCAAGGACGCCAGCACAACTTCCGGCACACAAGCCGCAAGCAGGCCCGCGATCACCGCATCAAAGGCGTTGCCACCGTCGGATAGAATTTCCGCCGCCGCCTCAGCCGTCACCTGGTGACCGGCTGCCACAACACCATAATCGCCCTCAGCTTTCATACACTTCGCATGACAAGCTTCGCCGAGACGGTCAAGTCTCGATACCATCTCCAACGCTGCGAAAACCTGCCCAACACCGGCTTGCCGAGTGTTGGCCAGAGAGTCGTGTTGGGCCTATTTACCTTCCAACACTGCGTAAACGCGTGTTGGGTCGTTTACCTGCCAACACTGCGTAAACGCCTGTTGGGCTATTCCGCTGCGACCTGCCCTCCTGCTAAAACCTGATCGGCCAATCGGCCTGTCAGCTCGGCGAGATGATCAAACGAGGCTGTGTAACTGCCAACCCCGGACGTCACCGAGCGCAACTCAATGATGAGATCTTCAATTTCAGACTGCGGGATGTGCGCTGACACAACATCCCAACCCGACCAACCCGGGCGGGAGTCAAAGCCGAGAATCTGTCCACGCCGCTGCGAAATGATTCCGTTGACTTTGGCTGTTGCCTCTGACGGCACGGCCAAATCAACCTGCATGACAGGTTCCAACAAAACCGGTGAACATTGAGGCATGCCTTCGCTCATTGCCAACCGGCCTGCTTGACGAAATGCCATGTCGGACGAGTCAACAGCATGGAACGAACCATCGGTTAGCGTGACACTAATATCAACCACCGGGAAACCAAGCGGGCCCGACTTGACGTAGTCATTGACACCGTATTGAACCGACGGGATCAACTGCTTCGGCACAACACCACCAGTGATGGTGTCTTGAAACTGCACGCCAGATCCTCTTGGCAACGGCTTGATGTTTAAAACCACATCGCCAAATTGCCCATGACCACCCGACTGCTTCTTGTGCTTGCCGCGCACTTCGACACTTTTGCGAATGGTTTCCTTATAAGGAATGGCTGGTTTTAAACGGATCACCTCGACACCGTATTTGCGTGCCAGGCGTTCCAAGGCGACGCGTAAGTGCATCTCACCCTGCCCGCGCAACAGCACTTGATTGGTGTCTTGATTGTGATCAAGGGTGAGTGAGGGATCTTCCTCCATCAACTTGTTCAAAGCCGCAGACATCTTGACCTCGTCTTTGCGGTCTTTGAGGCCAAGCCCAAATGAGAGAACGGGCTGGGCGGCCTTTGGCACCTCAACCGCGACGACACCGTCCTTTTCGGTCGATACCGTTTCACCAGTTGCAATGCCCTCCAAGCGTCCAAATGCGATCGTGTCTCCAGCCGCTGCAGCCTGCCGCTTTTCAGCGTCTTGGCCTTTCATGGCATGAAAACCTGATACGCGGTCTTCGCCGCCAGCCGCACTTTTCACCGTAGCGCCGTCCTTCACATTGCCGGTGAGTTGGCGGGCCAGCGAAAGTTTGCCGCCGTGTCCGGTATGCAGAGACTTGATGATAAAGGCACTATTCGCTGTATCATCGATACCCAAGCGCTTGGCTGTCTCAGCAACAAAAGGCACTTCATGGCGCAGCGCCTTCAAAAGCCGCAAAATACCGTTGCCATTTTCTGCCGACCCCAACAAGACCGGACAGATTAAGCCGTCACTGAACTCTTGTGTCAGGTCGTTGAACACCATCTCCGCTTCTGGCGAAATATCGGACAACAATTTTTCCATCAGATCGTCGTCATAATCAGCCAACTGCTCGAGCATACTAAAGCGTGCATCTTGTTCGCGCGACACCAGGTCAGAGGGCAATTCAATAACATCACTCGGACCATGCGCATTGTAGTGGTAGGCGCGCTCTGAAGCGAGGTCGACAAAGCCGGTCGCTACGCCCTTTTCCCAAATTGGAATCTGTCGAAGCACAAGTGGTTTTGATGATGCCGGCTGCAACACCGGAATAAGTTCGCGCACAGGGGTGTCAAACTTGTCGATCTTGTTGAGAAATAAGAAATGAGGAATGCCGCGATCTTCTAAGTCTTTCAAAATGACTTGCAACGCTGGAACACGCTTGGCGTCTGGCTCGGTGACAACAATCGCTGCATCACAAGCCGTCAGAGCGAGCGTGCCTTCATGTTGGAATTCAATGGATCCGGGACAATCCAAAAACGTGAAGCGATCACCAAGGAAGTCAATGTCAGCAGCGTTGAGTTCAACGCTCATGCCGTGCGCGCGGGCTTCAGGACTGCCATCGCCAAGGGAGGATTTATCTTTTACAGAGCCCTGTCTGGGGATGGCGCCTGCACGGGCGACAAGGGCTTCGAATAGTGTGGTCTTACCGCTGAGATAGGGACCGATTAGTGCGATACAGCGGGCGCTACGCGTGGCAGCAGGGGTGGTGGTTGTGGCACCAGCCTTGGACCCCATGGCTCCTCCTTCCCACTCATCAAAATGAGTGAAGCGAGGCACTTAGGTGAAACGCTGTCGCGGGCCGCGAAATAAATACGTGCGCCAGCGGCAGCTACGCCGCACTCCGCGCCTCTTTAAGAGCGCGGCTTGAACATCGTTGCGCTGGCCCGCTCCAGTTGCAAGGGGCTTAGCGCCAACTTGGCAAATTTTGTCATCAAATCATCATCCAAGCTTGCTATCCGATACCCGGCGACTAGAACCGACGTGCTGGCGAAGGGGATTTCTCTTTGTTGCATCGCAAAACTATAAACCATGCTGGAGCGCAAGCTGGAATGGTGCGTAAACGTTCAAGTTTTAGCTGTTTATATTGCGTTTATTGCTCAAGTATCCGCCAGAAGAGCATAAGTTGTACGGGTCGCCATAGAGTGCGTTGCAATATCACTTGAACGGGTTTCGTAATAAAAACGCAAAAAAAATTAGATAGACTGGCAGAAACAGCCTTGACGTCCTGCGCCAAGGCTTCATCATTAAATATGTATAGCGTGTGGAAAAGACTTTGGGTGTCGTGATGAGCAAAAGATATAAACGTCTGATGGCAGCTGCCGATGCTGCTGGCTACGTTTTGGCTGCACCGGATGATGCCGCGCCGCTAAATCCAGCGCTTGCGCCTCAGCTTCAGCTTGAAGCGGAATTTCGTAACGGCCATCATCTTGCAGCACGCAAAGCCTCTCAGGCTGCCTCACGCGCCGTGGCCAAGCTAGCCCCTTCAAAATCACTGGTAACAACAAACGCAGCACAGGCATCGTCGTGGCTGAATACGGCGCTGACGCACTTGCGTCCAAAGGGTCTCGCGGCCTAACCCATTGATACATTGATCCGTTGTGGCTCTGTAAAGACCGTGGTTTATCGCAACCTACGCGCG
>JAJFHG010000051.1 GCA_021775735.1 Hyphomicrobiaceae bacterium | reverse complement strand
TGGCGGAGTAGCTCAGCTGGTTAGAGCAGCGGAATCATAATCCGCGTGTCGGGGGTTCAAGTCCCTCCTCCGCTACCAAATTTTTCAATGACTTAGACAACTGCCCTCCCGCAAAATCCGATGCTTTGCGGGACTTTGTCCACCGTCTGGCTTGTCCGGCGTTCACTCAAGTACGGACATTGATCGCACCTACTGAATGGGTCAGCTCAGGGTCAATACCGAACATACTACGGAAGCAATTCATCGATGCGATTGATTTTTTGGTCGGCGATACGGCTGAGAGCATCAGTCAACCAAGCTTGTGGACCAACACCGTTTAGTTTGACGGCAAACTCTGGCTGGCTAAATGAGTCCGGGGTCTTGGACGTTCCCCCACCTGATCCATGGCTTCGATAAGTTCTGGACTAAACAAACAGCCACAGCGCCAGGAACGGGACGACGAACAAAGATATCGTCACGACCTTGTAATGGCCGAGCCATCTAAAATACAGCGCGGGCAGCTCTTCTTCTTTGAGCCCAGGCATCATCTTCATGTGGATCGACATGAGCTTGTCACGAAACATCGTCACAGCGGACAGAGCCAGAAACATATATATGATGTTAAGCAGCGCGGCCCAACCAAGAAAAGTTGTCAGTTGATCAACGGTCATTTGGTCAGCTCTCCTTCACGATCCTTGACTTCGATAAACGCCCGGCAACTGACCGGTCCCGTCGTTATTGCACGTTTGTTCTGCCTCCGTAGAGAATTATTCGCCTGAGCCAACCCAGAACATCAACATTTCAGATACTTAGCTCCCTGAGTTGATTATTGCCCACGTGTTTGCAGGAGATGGGCGGGAGCTCGTCCTCAGTCCTGCAGCCGTTGCTCAATCAAGAGTGGACATTGGCTTTGCGTTGGTCTCAAGTCTGCTAAGGCCAGGAGCAGAATCCCCTCAGAATAAAAAGTTCCGACCTCTTTTCACCGTCCAAACAGACCAAATTTGCTGCATCTAACAAGCGAACAAGGTCGGCGTGCGAACAATGCGTTGTGACCCGAGAGGAACGATGGCCGAGGAGATCGTGTCGGTCTTCAGAGCTGACGCCGGCTGCTCTAAGCCGACGCCCAAACGTGTGTTTCAGATCATGAACGCGAACTTGGTCAAGGCCTGCTTTTACGCGAGCTGTTCGCCATGCCGAATTGTTCATGCGCTGAATTGGCCGACCTGGATTAAAGACACCCAGGGTATCAACATAAGCTTTTTGTTCTTCTTCAATATTGGAGATCGTAGCCAGGAGCCAGACCGCCATGGCCCCTGGGGCGTTCCTTCGACAAGCCAACGGGTCATTTCAAACTTATCGGTATATGTGAGGAACGGCGAGACATTATTTCGAGATTTACCCCAAGCTGCTCTCGCTTGAAAAAACAACGCCTCAGATAGTTTGACCCTAGCATAAGGGCTTTCCATCCAGCCTCGTCCAGAAACGTCAGTTGCCAACTCTAAAGATTGATCCTGCATTTGATCATATTGGATCAAGGCACCAATGCGTAAGTTGGGGGAGGCCACATTATCAATGCCAAAATAAAATATGCTGAAGTGATCACGGCCGCCACTGCGTGGCGCATCGTTATCAAAACGGACATGCTTGCCTTGTAGCCAAATGTCCAAGTTCAACGTTTTTGGTTCAGTGAGTGTGTCTGTATTGATGCAGAGCTGATTGATCACTTTCGCACCCCCAGCAAGTTTTCGTCGTTTATCAGCGGCGGCGGCTTGAGCGACTTGTATTAATGAGGTGAAAAAGGAAACCGTACTGGCGTTTTCGCCACCAACATCACCACCAAATGGCAAGCCAGCACTGGCAGAACGGCGCGGTCGATCTAATGGGCCACCAAGGGCGTTGCATCGTGATAGGACATCTTTCGCCCGGACGATTTTCAGTTCATGATCGGCTGTGAAAGAGGCGGTAGGATCAGCCTCGCTTGAACTGCTGGCTCCAGTTGCTTCAACAGTAAGTTCATTCGGCGTTACGATCGTTGGTGCTGCTGCATCAACGACTGTCGCTACAGTTTGGGCGGCGGCTTTATGGCCACCAGCCTCGGTCACAGAAGACCCGGCACCACTACAGACCATTTGCGCATAGGCAGCCGTTAATAACGGTCCAAATAAAGAAAATATCGAAGATAGCACTACTATAACCGACAAGCGTGCAGTGCTTTGCCTGATTGCTAGATGGAAATCGTGCCCCACGCAATTGCCTCCCCGGAAGAATAACGCGCTAAACTCCCGACGCAACACGCACTGACTTGCTTCACATGAAAAGTCTGACCTTAGTCTTCACCAATCGATTGGTAATATTTTCATCAAACATTTCTGACAGGTATTCTTGTCAGACTAACTATTGGCCGTTAGCTGATTGCCTCCAGCATGTTTGGGCAATGCACATGTTTGTTTTAAAAATAGGATTTGACTTAACGTGGCGGCAATTTGATCTTTTGTGAACGGTTTTTCTATCAGAAATGTGGGTTCTGGATGAAGGCCCGTGAGAAGACGTTCTGCAAAAGCCGTAATAAAAATCACAGCGACGTTTTCTTGTACGCTCAGCAAATCATTGACGGCGTCTATACCACTGCTGTCATCAGCAAGTTTAATGTCGGATAGAATTACGTCGGCGGGAATATTGCGGAGCTTTTTAACAGCTTCATCACGAGTCGTTGCTGTTCCAATGACCAAGTGGCCTAACTCGGTGACAATATCTTCCAGATCCGTCGCTATCAACATCTCATCTTCAATGATAAAGACGGACGCTGAAAGTTGCTGAGTGACCTCATCCTGCGCACGTTGCTTCAGGTCGATAAAATCTTGAAGTTCATAACCCAGAATCTCAGCGGCAGAATCGTCGGAAAACCCCTCCATAGTCGTAAGCAAAAAGGCCTGTCGGGTTTCCGGAGAAAGAGCTGAGAGAGTGATATCGCAACCAAGAGGAAAGCTATCATTGTCTAGCTGTTTAATACACTTTTTACCAATTGGACCATTGAAAATAGAGATGAATGATTTGTAGAGGGCAGTTACTGGTGAAGATAGATCCTCTAAGGCTGTTTTATCGTCAGTAATCTCTTGGAGTGCGGCAAGAACTAGTGAGTCGCCAGCTGATTGGTCGCCAACAAGTGCTCTAGCAAACCGTCGCAGACTGGGAAGCCGAGCCTTCAGCACCGCCCCCGCATTAAGTTCGCTTGCGGTAATTATCTTATTCATTTCCACCCCAGAAATTGTCAACTCCATGAAGAGTTAACCGATAGAGACCAGGCGACTAACGTATTGTGAGATGCTTAACAAGAGTGAGATTCTCACAAGACCCTCATGGTACTAGATGTCCGAGGGGCGCTTTTGGTTCCCAACTAATTAAAAAAAAAGACAACTCCAACAGAAGAGTTACACCGCTGTCACTAATCTATGATTTTCATTAAGTTTTGATGTGTTGCAATCGCCACGCTTTTATTAGCAACTTCACTAGAACCGACAGCTCTTCGCAAGTATGTTGCATCTTGCAAAAACATAATGGGCTATAATCAACTCATGAAAATCCATCCTAAGAAGAATGAAATTGTTTTAGATGCAAGCTTGTTGTCCGAGCCTCACGACTCGACGCCGGACTGCGCTGAGGCGTTCGCTTTGGAGGCTCATACGCTTGTTTCAAAATCATTGGGAGAAGATCTTCGCGCGGTTTTTTCCGATGTCATGGATGAGGCAGTGCCACAACGATTTATTGATTTACTCGATACATTAGAGAAAAAGGATGAGTCATGACAAAGGTGCAGGTGCCTTTTCACGACGCACTATTGGAAATAGTTCCCCAGCTACGCGCGTATGCAAAAGTGCTATGCCGCGGAAGAGATACAGCGGACGATTTGGTCCAGAATACACTCCTTAAAGCCTGGGAGAAGAAAAACGATATACGTGATTTGGATTGTATAAAATCCTGGGCGCTAACAATCATGCGCAATGAATTTAGAACAGAGTGGCGTCGGCGAAAATTTGAAGTTGAAGATAAAAACGGACTTTGGGCAGACACACTCACAGTAGAACCGTGTCAATCAGCTGTCCTCGATTTGCAAGATCTGGAGCGAACGCTCTATAAAATTTCTGAGGAACGGCGTGAAGCAATTGTATTGATATTCGTACATGAACTTAGTTACGAAGATGCTGCCAAGGTCGTCGGATGCGCTGTCGGAACAATGAAAAGCCGCGTCAATCGCGCACGCAGCGAGTTGCTTGAGCACTTGCATAAGACATCTATAAACGTTGAGCACTGCCAAGAAAATTTCGATTACAGCAAAAACGAGCCAATTTCAAAAAAATTGAGACAACTTCTTTCTGAACACGGTTGCCACCACAACATCTAATAATAAAATCAGCTCTATACTATTGGCAAACAGCTTAAACTTGGTTGCTTCAGAACAAAGATCTCAAAAGAAGCGTCTAGGCTTATAATCAAAGGCCTAAGCCGTAGCCAATTCAAAATTGTCAATTGCTATGGCGAACACGGCCAGAAGCTCTTGAGCTGCGACTGCTCAAAAAAAGTAGCAAGCGTCTATGGCACAGATTGAGTGCTTCTCATCGTCGCTCCAAGTTTGTTGAACCCGCTTCTTTTCCAAATCCATCACCATAAGTGTCCATTACTGTTTAGTGGACATCAACGCATGACAATGAGTGTTGTTAGGTGGGGTTCGCCGGACGCACACCG
>JAJFHG010000006.1 GCA_021775735.1 Hyphomicrobiaceae bacterium | reverse complement strand
GTCAGCAATGAAATGATGATCGAAAGACCAAATATATTGGACGCATTCTCGCGCATTGCGCGTTTCAGCGGTGCTTCAGGCAAAACAACTTCAATCACGTCGTTCCGTCTTGGTCCTAACAGACCGATGATCCGCAATGTGCGATCATCGTTTGTAAAAAAGACCTTCAATGCATCACGGATTTGCGCAACGCTGGTCCAAAATCTGGTGTGCAATGAATTGTCCTGCACCGGCCTCAAGTCGTAGGTCTCGTTGATATCCAGTGCCATTACAGGCGGCAGTACCAAACGGCGGCGGCCTCCACGGCGGATGGCAACAGCGCGTACCAGTGCCGTCCTCAACAACTCACTTCGTAAAGAAGGTGGGATGTTTCCGTCAGGCGCCGCATCCGCAGCTAGTGCAGAAACATAGCTGGTCGTAATCCGATCATTCAGCCAATCAATGCGAAACTTTGCAATTGATGGCAGAAAGATCAAAAGTTCGGCAATCATCACAAACGCAATGGTCATCAACAGCAGCTTGCCAGAGAGACCAAAGCGGAGTGGGCGCTGACCAAGACGCGCAACGAAAGCCTTGGACGCACGGCCAACCAACCGCAAATTCTTGGCAAGCGTGCTCAAAAAACCTGAATTGTCTGGAGCAACCAACATCTAAATCCGCTCATGACACTGCATCTTAGGCGACTCTGGCATGTCAGAACGCTTATGTCAGCCGCTAGAGCATCCTGCGTTTAGCTAAACGCAGATAAGATGCTCTAAATACTTTGGATTTCAACACAAGCTTGCGCAGTGTTGACTGGAGTAGATCAAATTATCTGCTTTCAGTCGATTCCAACTGAAAGCAGTTTGATCTAGCGGTCGTATGACGACCTCTGACCCTTATCACAGCGTTAACAAACGGGGCTGCAAATACCTTGTGCCTAGGCCCCAGGATCAGCCAAATTTTGACAGCAGTGAGATGATCGACCGAAGAACTGGATTTGAAGGTGCTGTAGCGTATTGCTTATACGACACCCGCTTATTGATCTCGGACAGTGTTGGATAAGGCGAGATCCATTCGGTCATGGCTTTGATCTTCAAGCCTTGTGAAATGGCAAGAGACCACATCTGGATCAACTCACCAGCATGCTCACCCACAATCGAGGCCCCTAGGATCTTTCCGCCTTTGCCTGTGATAACTTTAACATGGCCTTTGGTGGCACGCTCGGCCTGGGCCCGATCGTTCTCATGATAGGGCCAACGCAACACACTGATCTTGTGCCCCGCATCCGTTGCATCTTTTTCCGTCAAGCCAATATGTGCCATTTCCGGTTCCGTATACGTACACCACGGCACCGTGTCATTGTTGACTGAAACTGGCATCCGGAACAGCGCATTTCGGATCACGAGCCCTGCGTGATAGTTGGCAACGTGGGTGAACTGTAGTCCACCAGCTACATCACCAATTGCATAGACTTTACGGTTCGATGTCTTCAAACCTTTATCAACGGTGATGCCACGGCGATCATGCTTAATACCAGCAGCTTCAAGATTGAGGTCAGATAGATTTGGTTTACGGCCAACGGCCAACAAGATATGTGAGCCTTCGACCTGCTGCGTGTCATTGCCAACTTTGACGTGAACATTAATGCCACCGCCAGCACGCGGCTCGACCTTCTCAACCAGTGTACCCTCACGGATATCGACGCCTTCATCACGCAAACTCTGAAGTACGATTGCCGTCAGTTCGGGATCGTCATTGCCGAGTGCCTTAACACCTTCAAGGACAGTTACCTGGCTGCCAAGACGGTGGTGCGCCTGTGCCATTTCCATGCCGATCGGGCCGCCGCCAACAACAATCAGATGATCGATTTTATCTTTGTTATCGAAAATGGTTTCATTGGTGAAATACGCAACATCATCAACACCTGGAATTGGCGGCACAAAGGGGGCTGATCCGGTCGCTATCACGAAGCGGCGCGCTTTGATTTCATGTTCGCCAACAACAACGGTGCGATTATCTATAAAACGGGCCGCACCAAGCAACACCTGCACACCAAGACCCGTAAACCGCTCAACGGAATCATTCGGCGCAATTGCTGCGATCACACTCTTCACATGATCGTGGACTGCGCTTGGGTCGACGCTTGGCGTCACATTTCGAATGCCGAACGGTTCAGCTGTTTGCATCAGATGTGCGCGCTTGCCAGCCGCAATGAGTGCTTTAGATGGCACGCAGCCATAGTTCAGGCAATCACCGCCCATTTTGTGCTTTTCAATGAGCACAACCTGACGACCAAAGGTTGCAGCAGCGGCAGCAACCGAGAGGCCGCCAGAACCGGCGCCAATGACGCATAGGTCAGTTGTAATTGTTTCCATTGATTTTTGCTTTCAGATCTAGCCGCCTCGGCGGGCTTTCCATTTATTCAAGAAGACGGGGATAAGCGCTACCACGCCAAGCAGCACAAAAGCTGTAATGAGTTCTGGCGTCAAAATAGAGCTGGTATCAATGGTGTAGGGGCACTCAGCTTCTGACTTGCTGGTCAGACATGCATTGTAGGATGCATTTTGCGCTTCAACGACACTACCGAGCCCGGCGCCTGCAAAAGAATAGGCAAGCGTTCCTGGTATAATGCCAAACAAAGTGCCGAGCACATAGGTTTTAAGAGGAACACCCAGAAGAGCGGGCGCCAAGTTTACGACAAAGAACGGGAAGGCTGGAACCAACCGCAAAAATAAAAGATAGCTCAGGGCGTTTTCCTTAAAGCCATCACGTAGTTTTGCCAGCCACGGGCCGGCTTTATCTGCCAAGCCTTCGCCAAATGAAGTTTTAGCAATGAGAAAGAGAATTGTTGCGCCAATGGTTGCCGCGATGATTGTTGTGGGTGCGCCGATCTTCCAGCCAAACAGCAACCCGCCTGACACAGTCAAAATGAGACCACCCGGTAATGACAAGGCTACGACGACAATGTAAATGGCTGCAAAGAGCAAGAGCGATACGAGAAGATTGTCGGAAATAAAATTCTGCAGCGCCTCGTAGTTGAGGCCCACAGTTTTAAATGAGAGATACTTGTGCCAACCCATAGAAAACGCCAGCACCATGAGGCCAGCAAGTACGATCAGCGGCAACCAGCGTCCGATACCACCCCGAGATTTTTGGCCGGAACTGCCTGACGCTTTGTCCGTATCTTCAGCCATTTGCACGATGCTCCACAAAGAAAGTGTTAGGATTGATTTTCAGATGCACGGAAACTGAGGCACGCATTCATTTAGCGTCGTTCAAGCGCCAGTCATAATCAAATTCGGAAATCGAAGTAACGCCATTGAGAGCCGCTTTTAGATCATCGCTGGCGTAGGCGCGCGCGTGCTGCAACACGCCAGAAACATTGCCGCCAAAATCGTCCTGAAACCAGTTGTAAATTGATGACGCAGTCACTTTGCCCCCCGAAACCCTGATCCCGCGTGGGCTATTGACATAGGCCCGCGCGCCATTGTCAAGCTGGGTCTGTAAAGCAGCACCTGTAAAGGCCGCCTTCGAAAGGTTTGGACAGCCGACAGAAGCGCAATTAACTGCGTAGTGAACGCGTGGATCTTTGAAAACCTTACGCAGCAAACCGTGCTCTATATCATCAAGACTCAAATCTTGACCCGCCACCTTGACCACTTTTGCTTTCCACGGACCGCCTGTGACCAAGGCTGTGAGACTTCCGCCCAGACTAATGTCTTTGATGGATTTTACCGGGTGGTGGTCGAGAACAATATCAATCGTCTTGGCATTGTAGAGGTTGGCCCAGAACGCAAATTGTTCTGGACGATCAAGCGCTGCCACATCGACGCGCTCTAGCGAGGCGACATAGGCTTTGAGTTTGGCGTGACTTTCTGATTTGAATTTCGCGTAGTTGACACGGTTGAGACCATCATTGCCTTCAACGACGTGGGTTCCAAGCAGCGTATTCCATATGGAATGGTCAACTGTTGCGGTTGACCCAGCGCTATGTGCCTTGAAGGTCTCAGCAACGGTTTGGGCATTCACAGGCGTGTAGAGGGACAGCAGAAAAGTGGCCAGCACCGCAGTCAACGTCGCTAACGCAAGAGCCCTCAATTTTCTAAATGCAGTCGTGGGCAGGCATAAAACTGCGGGCTCGTCGTCCATAGCTGGCAATCTCCAAAATTGAGGTCGGTCGTGGCAGGCTACAGCCGAGGCGTAACCCGTCATCTGATGTCTGCTAGGATTACGCTTTGTCCCGCTTACGGTTTCATGACCACACCGACAGGAGGCAAGGTGATGATATCTGGCTGGGACAACCTGAAGCATTGCTGAAACAGGCATAAAGCCCTGGAATTGTTGACTTCGCTGGCCCTCAGCCCTATATACGCGCAACATTCTCAGGCAACTTTGGGCCGGATCCGACGCCGATCACATCAGAGTGAAGCCTGCAAGAGACCCGTAAAACCATTCAACAGACCATCCTGTCGTCGCGCAAATGTGCCCAGGACAGCGTCTTGAAACGAACATTTGGAGTTTTCTCGTGAAACGCACATATCAGCCAAGCAAGTTGGTCCGCAAACGCCGCCATGGCTTTCGCGCGCGTATGAGAACAGTTGGTGGTGTACGTGTTTTGGCACGTCGCCGCGCCAAAGGTCGTAAACGCCTTTCCGCCTAAGCGCGACCCTACGGCGGGTTTATAATGACCCGTGGCTGCAAGTGAGGACCCTGTCTGATGCAGCTTACGACCCTCAAGAAGCGACACGAGTATTTGCGCGTACGCGGCGGCCAACGCTGTCAGAATGTCGCATTTATACTCGAGGCCAAGCCCCGAGCAGCGGCAAGCGGCGCGCCATCAGATGTAGCAGCCACCCTGCCAGATCAGCCTTTGGGCCCGCGATTTGGCTTCACCATCACCAAAAAAATCGGCAATGCCGTCACCCGCAACCGAATTCGGCGGCGGCTTAAGCATGCCCTCAGCCAGTTAGCTGGCGAATTTGCCCAGCCTGGCTACGACTATGTCGTCGTTGGCAGGCGGCGTGCGGCAACCCAGCCCTATTCAGACCTCAAGAAAGACCTTGAACGCTGCCTGCAACGCGTGCATGACCCTCGGGGTCATCCTGCTGCCGGTCGGCGTGAACCGGGCTGAGATGACACACACCGGTCCATTGTTGGGGCCGCCTGTTGTCTTCACGCCCGCCCTCACTATCTCAGAGCCAAGCGCTTTTCATCATAATCAACATCCGAGCCATGCCTTATGTCATCCCAAACACCTGACAATAGTAACAACCTCATGACCGCCGTTGTATTATCGGCCTTGGTCATTCTTGGATGGGAATATTTTTATGTTGGGCCAAAGCTTGAAGAGCAGCGCGAGAAGGCCCGCCTTGAGGAGCTTGATAAAACCAAGGACTCTGCTGCAACAAAGACACCAGGTGCGATAAAGGCACCAACGGGCCCCGCCGCTGTGTCATCTCCACCTGTCGGCAAATCAACACCGCGTCTGACCCGCAAAGTTGCACTTGCAAACTCCAAACGCATCGCTATCGACACACCGTCCTTGAGCGGCACAATTGCTCTCAAAGGCGCGCTGATTGATGACCTGACACTGAAGAAGCACACCGTAACGTCTGACCCTACGAGCGCCAAGGTGACGTTGTTCACACCTCCTGGCACACCCGATGCCTACTTCGCAGAGCATGGCTGGAAGCCATCCGCAACCGGTATCAAAGTACCAACCAGCGATACGGTTTGGACACCAGAAAACGCTTCAGCCAAATTGACACCGGCAAGTCCCGTTACCCTGACATGGAACAACGGCGCCGGGCTGACGTTCAAGCGCACAATCAGCGTAGATGACAATTACATGTTCACGATTGCAAGTACTGTCGCGAATGCGTCCGGCGCACCAGTAAACTTAACACCCTATGCGCGGATCTATCGCTTTGGCACGCCTAAGGTCGAGGGCTTCTTTATTCTGCATGAAGGCTTGCTCGGCGTAGCAGGCGAAGATGGCTTGCAAGAAATTACCTTTGCTGATGCGCTTGAAGAGCATGGCAAGACATTCAAAAACAAAACTGGCGGCTGGTTTGGTATTACAGAAAAATATTGGACCTCAGCACTGATCCCAGATCAAAAGACCGCTTACAACGCTGCCCTGCGATCCAAGAAACCTGATGTTGGTCAAACCGAACTCTATTGGGTTGATTATGCCCTTGCCCCGATTTCTGTTCCTGCAGGCTCTGAAACAAAACTGACATCGCGCCTTTATGCGGGTGCCAAAAAAGCGAACATCGTCGAAGGCTATCAAGAGAAATACGGCATCGAAAAGTTTGATTTGATGATCGACTGGGGCTGGTTTTATTTCATCACCAAGCCGCTCAACCATTTAATCACATGGCTTTACCAAATTCTTGGCAACTTTGGCGTTGCGATCTTGGCTGTGACGGTGCTGGTTAAACTCGCTTTCTTCCCTCTGGCCAATAAATCATATGTGTCGATGGCCAAAATGAAAAAGCTGCAGCCGCAAATGGAGCAGCTGCGCGAACGATTTAAGGATGACAAAGCCCGCCAGCAGCAGGAACTGATGGCTCTCTACAAAAAAGAGAAAATTAACCCGCTCGCTGGTTGCTTGCCGATCCTGGTTCAGATCCCGGTCTTCTTTGCGCTCTATAAGGTGCTATTTGTCTCCATCGACATGCGCCATGCACCGTTCTTCGGCTGGATTCAGGATCTGTCTGCGCCCGATCCAACATCCATCTTCAACCTATTTGGCTTGCTGCCGTTTGATGTACCGTCAGTCCTGGTGATCGGTGTCTGGCCGTTGTTGATGGGTCTGACCATGTGGATCCAAATGCAGCTCAACCCACCACAACCTGATCCAGTCCAACAGCAGATCTTCTCGTGGATGCCCGTTCTATTTACAGTTCTGTTGGCATCGTTCCCAGCTGGTCTTGTGATTTACTGGGCCTGGAACAACGTGCTGTCCGTCATTCAACAATGGTACATTACAAAAAAGGAGGGCGCTGAAATTCATCTAGTGGACAACATCAAGAGTAAGTTTCAAACGCTCAAAAACTTATTTGGCGGAAAAAAAGAAAAGCCAAAAACTTAATCTCGCACGAGCTTGCATCCTATCTTGGTCTTTGGAGCCCTAATTTTGTTATGACCAATGACCCGTTTAGCGCGGCCGAACTAGCAGAAGGTGAAAAGCTATTCGAGCAGCCATGGCATTTCGTAAAGGGCGTGGTTGATCTCGACAATCTGCTTGATGAGCAATGGCCGGAGGTTGCCTTTGCGGGGCGTTCAAACGTTGGCAAATCCAGCCTGATCAACGCCGTCGTACGCCAGAACGGATTGGCCCGCACCTCAAACACACCTGGACGCACCCAAGAGCTGAACTACTTTGCTCCTGAAAGTGGTGGCTTCCACATTGTCGATCTGCCTGGTTATGGCTTCGCCAAGGCGCCTAAGGACAAGGTTGCGCGATGGACGGAATTCATCAAAACTTATCTGGCTGGCAGGCCGCACCTGGCGCGCGCGTTTGTCTTGATCGACTCGCGCCATGGCATCAAAGCTGTCGACCGGACCATTATGAAGCTGCTGTCGGAAACGGCCGTGGCCTACCAAATCGTCCTGACAAAAGCAGACAAGATCAGCTTTAAGGCTCTTGAAGCCACACGCGCAGATGTCGAACGCGAAGTCGCCAAAGCGCCAGCGGCTTATCCGGTGGTGATCACAACGTCATCAGAAAAGAAAACAGGTATCGCTGAGTTGCGCGCGACATTGGCCAAGGTCCGCCGTGACTTTTCATAGCAAACTTAGAACTGAAGTAAGCCGGAACTAACTGCTGGCGATTTTTTCAATCAGAGCTTTGGCGACATCAAACGCATTTTCGCCGAAGCGCGCCAAAACGCCACCAAAGATCGCCGCAGCAAGCCAACCGGCAACGCGTTTTGACGATCGCCCGTAGTTAACCCCAACACGAACATCAAACAATTGATCGGGCAGTGCGGTTTCAGCTGCCAATCCGTCTGATCCAACCGTGCGCGCAGAGACAACAAGCTGAAGCTTCTTCTGGCCGGATGTTTTCGGCGTGACCGTCCAACGCCAACTGGCATAGTCGTCGGTCATGACGCCCAATACGTTCTCGATCCATTGCGTTTCTGGTGAGGCTGCTTCAACCCAAAATCCACCATCCGGTGCGCGTAACTTGACAGACATGGCTTTGGTGATCATCGCTTCGTGTTTGTAGGCGGCACCACCACCTTGCAGGCCTTGTGCTAACGCCTTCACGTTGGCCCGAGCAATGCGCACTTCTACCAACTCAGAGATACCCGCCTTCATTTT
>JAJFHG010000050.1 GCA_021775735.1 Hyphomicrobiaceae bacterium | reverse complement strand
AACTAACGGTGGGCGCACAGCTTCACCTCTTGCCAAATCTGATACTGGCAGCATCAAAGAACGCATCTCAGAGCGTCAGTAATCTGCAAATCTAGTTACGCAAAACAATGACAAGTCTACCGCGCGGCGCAATTTCATCTTCCCCCTGATTGCGTCGCGCACTTGCCAGTTAGGAGAGTATGTTATGGACATTCGTTTTATCACCCGGAAAATTCACGCCTATCTAGACTATCCGGTGGCCTTCGCTCTCATGGGCCTACCTTTTTTGCTGAACCTTGGCCAATCGCATCCGGTGGCCTTATGGCTGTCCGTCATTACTGGATTTGCCGCATTGGTTCTGACTATTTTCACAGACCATGAGACCGGTGTGTTCCCCATTGTACCTTACCGTGCCCACGTCGCTGTCGATGGCGCGGTCGGTATCACGTTTATTCTTATCCCCTTTGTTCTCGGCTTTACCGGCCTCGACGCGTGGTTCTATTGGCTCAATGGCGCAGCCGTTCTGTCAGTTATCGCACTGAGCCGCGCTGAAACTGAGGGCCCAGTCACCGCGTAATGTTAGCAAGAGCTGCTTGGACGTGTGAGCAGCATCAAAGTTACAATGCGTTAACAACACAAAGAGAAACACCCTGGAGATTGTCCAGGATGTTTCTAAATAATCTATCCTAAGGCGGTATTTCTTACTGCTGGAATTAAGTCTTCAGGAGCGCACGTTAAGATATTTGAGCGTCTAGACGGGACCCCATGCCTATGACCAAAAGTAATGATGCGAACAGCAGTACCAAAAAATTTCTAGACGTCGTGAACCCTTTTGACCAAAGCAAAATTGGTTCTGTCCGTCTTGTTGAGTGGCAAGTTGTTGATCAGTATCTTGATTGTGCACACGCGCTCTTCAAAAACAGAAATAACTGGCTCCCAGCATACCGACGCATTGACGTCTTAAAGAACGCGTCAAAAATCATGAGCCAACGGTTCGAAAAGTTGGCATTTCAAATTGCCAATGAAGGCGGAAAGCCGTTGATTGATGCGCGTATCGAAGTTGCTCGTGCGATTGATGGAGTGGAATTGTGCATCAAAGAACTTTCCCATTTAGTGGGCCAAGAAATTCCGATGGATTTGACGGAGGCGGGCGCTGGTCGACTGGCATTTGGTTCGCGTGAACCCATCGGTCCGGTTGTTGCCGTTTCCGCGTTCAACCACCCTCTCAATTTGATCGTCCACCAGGTCGGTCCCGCTGTTGCCGTGGGGTGCCCGGTGCTGGTGAAGCCCGCCGATGACACACCTCTGTCATGCAAAACATTTGTTGAGATATTATACGAAGCTGGATTGCCCGTTGAATGGTGCCGCTTTGTCCCTTGTGATATTCCGACAGCAGAGAAAATGGTCACGGATCCTAGGGTCGCCTTCTTTTCATTTATTGGCTCAGCAAAAGTCGGTTGGATGCTGCGCTCCAAACTTGCCCCAGGTACGCGGTGTGCGTTGGAACATGGCGGTGCCGCTCCAGTGATTATTCACGAGAGCGCTGATGTTGATTCCATGATTCCGTCATTGCTCAAAGGTGGTTTCTACCATTCAGGACAAGTGTGTGTATCTGTGCAGCGCGTCTTTGTGCCAAAAAATCAAGCTACAGACATCGCACAGGAATTGGCTGACAGGGCGTCAAAACTCGTTGTCGGAAATGCGATTAATGAAACAACAGAGTGTGGTCCGCTCATTCGTCCACGAGAGGTCGACAGGGTCGCAGAGTGGATTCAAGAAGCAAAATCAGACGGAGCGCAAATACTCACTGGCGGCGAAAAGTTAAGCGACACCACGTACGCACCAACGGTGCTTCTCAATCCACCGGTGGACGCAAAAGTATCCACTTCGGAAATTTTTGGCCCCGCGGTATGCGTGTACTCCTACGATGATGTAGACCATGCATTGGAGCAGGCAAACGCATTGCCGTTTGCGTTTCAGGCATCCGTCTTTACCAAAAACCTAGACGAAGCAATGACGGCGATACAGCATCTCGATGCCACAACCGTCATGGTCAACGATCACACGGCGTTTCGTGTTGACTGGATGCCTTTCGCTGGTCGGCGGAAATCCGGTTACAATACTGGCGGCATTGGCTACACAATGCACGACATGACACAAGACAAGATAGCGGTCATAAAATTATAGAAGTTGATACGATGAGTTCATTAGAAGGCTGGATAGTGCCATTTACGTTCATCCCTGGCGTCGGGATGCTCATTTTGTCGACGTCCAATCGTTATTATCATGTCAAAGATCTGATACGAGACAGCATACTCGAGGAGAAGAAAAAAACACTCTGGTCCTTCGGTGACCTCATGAGACGTGCTCGGCTTTTTCACCATGCGCTTGTCGCTCAATACGTCGCCATCGGAAGTTTTTCACTATCCGCACTGACGGCAAACATTCAACAAAATTGGTTTAAGGACTATCATAACGTCCTTATGGCAGTTAGTGACGCACTTACGCTGGCGGGTGTGTTTTGTGTCGTGCTTTCCTCAGGCATTCTCATTCGGGAAGCAACCCTTTCGCTTCGCCACCTCGAAGCTAAAAATCTATCTTAGCAGAAGAAATTATTAATTTCCGCTCATGGCCCTTCGCAGACGAGGGGCTGCACTTTGGCAATGACTGGTATTGGCGTAACGGCGGATCTAGCATTAGGCTGACGCTGATGTCAGCTACTGACCCAAAGTGGATACTATCGTTGCCTCTAAAATTGAAGACCTGATTGTTGATGAAATTTGGCGCCTGCTCCCCTGGCCGTGGAGCAGACACCGCGCACGTGCAGTTCATCGTTAAACTCGGCCACCAGATTTAGTTGATCCGAGCTATCGGTCCCGGTTGCTATGGGGCCTCCGTTTTACGCCATGACTCTATCAATGACAGGATGAAACTTAACGCGATCATATAACCTTTCGCGCCAATGTCTCACTGCGATCTACTGACTTGGATGCCAAGTCTCCAGATAAACTCAGCAGCGCCGCAGATTGAGGTCCATCTTTTTGAGATCAAGAGGTGAGTTGATGACCTGCGTGAGTGCAACCCGACAGTTTCCCTGAAGCTCAGCGTTTAAGCTCGCACCATAGTCGGCATTCATGCTGCCGTTCGGTTGCAGAGAAACGGACATGCCGGTACCTGTGACTCTGCCCGACAAGTTCCCTTCGACATTAAAACTTTTGATCGACCATTTTCCAGTTGCACGCGCCTCATTAAGAATAATATCAAAGGCTTTTGCGATGATCGTCATCGCCCCCGCCGAGCAGTTTAGATCCAGACGGCCATTATTCGGAGATCCTTCCGAGACAATGATCGCTGTACAGCGCGCGCGCTCCTTATTGCCCGTTGTGTACACGAACCAACCAAACCCAGTCCACTTGCCCTCAATATCTGAAAAGTTGAGAAGATCGCCTGCCCGCGGGCTTGACGCCGGCACAGCTAGAATGATCATAACCACCATGAGCGCGTTGGCACATAAACGCACTCCCTGCAATCGCCTGCGAAATTCAAAAAACATCTTGGACACCCTCCACCGTTTCATAAGACTTCCGATCACTGAAAAATTTTTGGAGCAATCACTCCGTTTTCAAGCCAAGATCAATCGCTGCGGCCGTTATCTTGCTTGATGCGTCCGAGTCGTCCTTAAAGATGTCAAGCGCTTCGCGGAACGCTGTGACCGCCACCGTCTTTTCGCCAAGAACAACGCGAGAGCGCATCAGACGTGTCCAGCCCGTGACATCACGCGGAGAGCTAGCGAGGCGCTTTGCCAGTCCATCGACCATCGATCGGATGGCAGGATCATTCTCGCGTTGTGACTTTGTTTTGTGGGCGCTATCTTTCTCAACGATTTGTTCTTTGCTACTCGTGTCAGCTGCCGCGGTTTGCCCTGATGGGGAGGCGGCCGAACTTTCACTTTCGGAGGCCTTCGCCTTCGCCATTTTATAGGCGCGCTTGAGATCGTTAGATTTCGGATCAAGCTCTACAGCTTTCGCGTAGGCGGTAGCGGCTTGTTCATAACGTTCCATGTTGAAGTAAGACCAACCGAGCATCCGCCAACCCTCAGTGTCGTTTGGTGCCGTTTTAAGTCGAGCTGCGAGCTGGTCGATCATCGTGTTCACATCGGGAAGCGGTTTGCGGGAAAGAGGCTTCGTCGATTGTTCTTTGGTATTGATAGAACGCGTGTAGTTCTTGAGGCGCGCCAGCTCAGCGCTATCTGGTCCAACAGATGGTTGTGCGTTAGGGGCTGTCCGCCCTGAGTGAGCTGACTCGAGTGGATCTTTTAGGAATGACGCCGCCACCCCAATCCCCGTAACGAGAAGAACAACCCCGGCAGTCAAAAACAACTTTGCAGGCGAAGGTGGCCGTATCAATGACATGTTCACTTTCTCCTCTTTCGCTTCGTTGATCGATACCGTTTTTTTGTTTTCAATTTGGACGCGCAGTGTCGGCTACCTTTGGGGCACCGATAGCGATATCTTGGAGAATAGTCGCCAAAGTTGGGGACGTTGGGATAGTAGACATAGCCGCCAATATGTGTCGGATAAAAACCGCGGCTGTAGTAGTAGGGATAGTCGCGATAGATATAGGCTGGCCCAAAGGGCAGATGGATCCGAACGCGCTGGCGTTTGCGCTGGCGTTTGCTTCGGCTTCGGCGGCCACGCTTCTTAACCTGGACCACATAAGTCTTGGCGCCACGTTCGCTGGGCTTTATAGACACCGGCCCAGCTAAAGCGGTATTGGTCACTGACATGGTACCAAGAACTCCGCCGGCCAACCCGCAGGCTATAAAAATGGGTGCAAATAAGTACCGAATATTCATAAGCTCATCCCGCCTGTTTAGAATTTCCTGCGAAGTTCTGTGCGAAGACCGAAGTTATCTTCTTCTTCGCTTTCAAGAATGTGATAGGTGGCGTCGGCACGGAACAACCAAGCACGGTCAATCGGTACTTGATAACGGACACCGAAGCCATATTGTGCGTCCTGGGCACCAATGCCGTCCTTTTCAAAAGGCTGCACCGTAGCTACTTCGAAAACAAGCTGTTGACTGAGATCAAACAGATACTGCAAGCCAATTGCGCCACCTGCAGCATCAGATCCGCTATCATCGAGTTTGGGAAAACCGGTCAGTGCGTCGGTTTCAAAGTTGATGCCGACGTTTTTCAGTATCCCTGCGCCGTTGCCATCAACGAGTGGCTGAGGGTTGCCAAAGCCAACGAAAAAGTTTGCATACGGCAACAATGTACTTGGCAAGTGTGTGATGAGACTATTTTCTGAAATGATTGCAAATCCATCGCTATTGCCATCGGGGTCCTCCCCGAAATTCGCAAACACGCGGGTCGAGTTCGAAAACGTGGTGGAATAGCGCCGGGTGTAAGAAGCGGTGACGAAATGGGTTAGCAGGCCCTCCTGTTCGTCTCGGCCGTCTATCAAGCCATAGCCCGTTTCAATGTAGCCGTCGAAGGCATCGATAAAGGCAGTCACGCCATAGAGATTCGCATTGTCATCGTCATTTTTGCCGTTTCCAATAATGCCGGCATTTTCGACGTCGTCGAATGCGGCGAAGAATGTCACGTCGAAATTGGAGAGGCCCAGTGCCGCTGAGTTTTTGGCCGTAAGCGAAAATGCACCACCAAGGATGGCATCGTTTGCCCAAATTCCGTTTTGTAGGAATAGTGGAAAGAGTCCGACGGTGAAGGGCAAATCAAAATTAGATTCTTTTCCTGTTAAACCAGCAAAGATGGAGCCAACATCACCCTCGAAGAACAAGGTCTGCGGTTCAGGGTCAAATTCTTCGGTGAAATTTTGATCAACATCACTACCGCCAAATTCGAAACGGGAAAATTTGGCGCCATCCTGCAGTGGTGTGAAGAACGCGTGGAAGCGTTCGGTGCCAGTAATCTTCAGATCAATGTCGAGGTTCAGCCGCGTTGCGATCTGAGCAACGTCGTTACCATTGTTGTTGTTGTAGGCAACCGCTGTCCGCCAATCGCCGTAGACCGAAAGGCCAGGAAGCAGCGGATTTAATTCACCGAGAAATGTGCTGCTCTGGTCATAAGAACCTGAGGTATATTGTTGGCGTCCCAACTCAAGAATTGGGCGTGGTGGCTCGACTGCGCTTTTACCGCCGTAGATTTTGACCTGTTCCTCAGCACTATATTCTTTTCCATACTCAGGATCAGGCCGAAACGCATTTTGTTCCGCTTCGAGCAACTTATCTTTTTCTTGCTGCTCTTTAGCTTCGTTAGCTTCTTTGTCCTCGGCGTCCTCGGCGCCATCGTTACCTTTTGGTATAACGGTAGAGCCGTCTGCTGTCTTTGATTCAGGTTCAGAGCTCGTATCAGGTTTTTTGTCCTTAGCATCAAGCTTCGCGGCGACCCGTGCCACATCGGTCAGCCAGCGGTCGCTGCCCTTGGAGTCCTGCTTACTTTTAGAGTCCTGACTACTTTGAGCTGCCACAGGGTTGGCAGTCATACCAAAAATCACGGAATGACTGCCAGTGATCAATGCGATTGCTACAGCAGTTTTCCTAGCACCATGCACATTACATATCATGTCGAAGTTCCACACTTTTGTTGTCATTGTTCTGGGTGGACGGCCCGCATTTTTTTGAAGAAAATGCGGACCACCAATCGAAAAATCTTGGCCTTTGCTCCTAGCCTTTGATGTCGATTTCCTTCGTAATGGTGTGGAAGTTCACCATGCGTTCGTTCATGCGCCGCTCCATTGGCTTGGTAGCCTCGACGAAGCGCATGAAGTAGATCGGTTCGGCCCGGCTACGTAAGCGGAAAACGAGGCGGTACTTACCGGGCTTTTTGATCAGATTTCCTGGCACTTGATACTTGGCTAGCTTTTCTGCCAGCGGTGGCAGCGAGTGGGCCTCCATACGCACCAGTGGCGGATGATTGAGGACACTGGTCGGGACTGCGGGTGGACGCAGATGCGGCAGCGGGTCAATGTCGAAGTTGACCGGCAGGTACATTTCGCGGTCCGTTCCCTTGACGTTGGTTGTCAGGAATTTGGTCTGAAAATTCACCAGTTGTTTGTCCGTCTTGATTTTTCCCGCCGCGACATCCAGGCTATGCATATCGGCGATGTCGCCATTGCTGTCGACGTAACCCGACTCCCAGACGTTCTTGCCGTCAGGATCGATCAAGGCCACGTTTACCCAAAGCTGCGGCTGCGCACCAAGAGAACCTGAAGGCAGGTTGTGTCCTGCGTTGGCATTCTTGATGTTGTAGGCAAAGGCAAGATCCTTACCGACCCTCGGTGTACCCTGAATACGAGGTCCGTCGATGATGCTGCCGTTCTCCAAGACTTGCCGTCTAAGCTTGGAGCGCTCATCAAGCTTCGCGAGATTCTCGTCAACGATCTGGCGGGCGTCTTCACGGTCGAGCGCATCGGCCCAGGGCTTGGGAAAGTCGACCTTTATCTTTCCATCCGCGACTTTATCCTCGAACTCTGTTGAGCCCCAACCCTGACGCCAGTTGAATTGCAGCCAATCCTTTATGCTGTAGGCCTGGGCTTTTTGATTGTGTGGAAAGATGCCTGGATGGGCGATTGAATAACCCGGACCGATAAACCGGTGATTGGCGTGCTTGCGTCCCGGGTTGATTTTCTTGCCACCGACGATAGCGGACGGCGCTGTTGAATAGCCCTTAGGTTTACCGGGGACTTTGCCCATGTGGCAGTCCTGACAAGTGACGCCAGCTTTGCGTGCTGGGCTGTCGCGAAACTGCTCCCAGACAACCTCAAGCTTGATGCCAAGATTCACAGCAACTTGATGGCAACTGACGCAGAATTCCGACTTGGTGATCTGGTTGTTCGTGATCATCCCCTCGTGGATGTCGTTGCCACGGCCTTCCGCACTTGTTTTGACGGAGTAGGTTTCCTTGTCGGCTAAGACATCTTTGATGACGCTTTTTTTGCCACTACCGTAAACCGGCTCGTTGATCGTGCCCGGCTCAACCCTGCGCTCGCCGTTGACCTTGCCGTACTTCTCCTTAACCCGATGGCAGGTAATGCAGGTCACGCCTTCTCGAGAAATTGGGCTGAGTTCCCAAAGTGCTGCTTCACGTTTTTCGCCGAGCTGGGTGCCAACCTGCTGGTGGCAGCGTACGCAGAAGGTGCCGACCGTACCTCGGGTCAGCTGCTGAAACTTCTGCTCGAACTTGTGGAACATCGGTGAAATCGACGCATAAGCATGCTGAGACGACGACCACTCATCATAAATCTGTTCATGGCACTTGCCGCATTGCGCAGCTGTCGGATAGAGGGACTCGTCAGTGACCAAGGTGTTCTGGCTAATCGAATCTTGAGTTTTGGAATCGTCAGATTTGACTGTCGTTTGCCACGGCAATGGTTCTGCCTTGTCTTTCTTTCCTTCGGCTTCTTTTGCAACAGCTTTGGTCGCGGTTGCAGAATCGGTTTCTTTCGTTTTGGCAACTTTCAAGTTGGAATTATTTTGAGCGATTTGTATCCGCTCAGGTTTGGCCGAATCTGCAACGGCTTCATGACCAACAAATGTGACGTGCATCAGCATGCTGCTCAAGACAACATACAAAGACATCTTGAGACCAGATATAAGTTTCATTGACATCCCCCAAACCCCCAAACGACTCCCAAACCCCCAAACGACATCAGCGTTGCATCAGTTTTAATTTTTTTCTCTTGAGCTTTGAACTGGAGTTCAAGAGGTGCGCAACGTTGATGTGTCAAGGAGACGAATATTTACGGAAAAGGGCAGTGATGTGGCCGAGCGTTCAATCTCAAAACCTCAAATTATTTATATGGCAATTTATAAATTCACTGAAATAATCACGATACATTTAATTCCACGGTGTTTTGAATTGAACTCTACAAATGACTATATGCATTCAATTTATGAGTTGGCTGAAAACAACGTCAATGCGTCCGAATTTAAAAATGCAAGAAAAGCCTTTGTTATAAGGGTTATTTGACATTGTTCCGACGTCTGCGTTCGGTGTTCATATTTGCTCAAAAGTGAACTTTCTGTTCCGGCAAACAGTCACGTGCTGTCAAACAACTGCGCATCACCATCAAACGGCCATTGTCTGACCATGATCGAACAACAATGCAGACGTAACAAACATTACGCGAATGAGTTGTGCTTCAAAAATTCCATTTGAACACGGTGTCGTATATCTTTGGGGGACTTTGCATATGACGATCCATGTAATGCTTTGGCGCGCGTAATCACATAACAAAGACGATATGTGTTCGAAGAACACAACGCTGCTTTGCGCACATGCGCATAGGCTCTGCTATGGCTACTCACTAGGAGTGATGTTGGATGAAACAAAAAGACTTCCGGAATCAAAGAATGAGAAGAAGCCATCTGATTACGATTAACGGTAATAGCTTTGTCGCACCTGCTAACGCAGTACTTCTCGATGCTGCGTTGAATGCGGGCGTTGATTTGCCTTATAATTGCCGCGCCGGACATTGCGGCACCTGCTGTGTTCGGGTGGTCTCTGGTGACGTTGTAGGCGGACGCAGTTCCGAACCAGGTGTCGTGCATGCCTGTCAATGTCGGATCTCTGGCGATGTGGTCGTAGAGAAGAGCCAGCCATCAGCTATTCACACCGTCGAAGGTGAGCTGACTTCATTGCGTAGATTGTCAGCCCAGGCGTCAGAAGTTGGCATCACGACGGAACGTGCGCTCCCCTACCATCCGGGGCAGTATGCGCAAGTGCGCTTTAAAGGCTATCCAAGCCGTCCCTTCAGTCTCACTCATCCTTTGCGAGGCAACCGAGACATGCGCACACTCTGGTTCCATATGCGTCACATGAAGCACGGCCGTGTAACGTCATCGCTTGGCCGGCGCATTAGGCCTGGTCACCAAGTGACGCTCACGGGGCCCTATGGTTCAGCGCATTTCCGGCCTGGTTGCGGGGGACGGATAATCCTCGTTGCCACCAACACCGGTTTTGCACCGATCTGGTCGATTGCCGTCGCAGCGCTGCATGAACACCCAGAGCGCAAGATGATGATTATCGTTGGCGGCAGTACCTTAGAGACACTTTATATGGGGGCAGCTCTCGCCCAGCTTGCGCGCTTTCCCAATGTCCGGATCTTGGTTGCCTGCAGCACGCTGAGGGCGGCAACCAATGCTGTGCTACCAGGTCGGCCAACCGACTATATACCGCGCTTACTTCCAACTGATGTGCTCTACACCTGCGGCGCTCCTGGACTGGTCGATGCAGTTCAATCAATCGCGACAAATGTCGGAGCAGTTTGTTATGCGGATCCGTTTATGCCCACAACAGACGACTCGATTGAACAAGGCGTTCTGACCCGTGCCAAGACCTGGCTCGGTGATCCACGCAACGGGCATGCCGCCGTATAGGACAACTGAAGTAAGGTGAGATGTCATAGTGGCGCGCAAAACGTATAGGCTTAGGTCGAGTGGGGTAAAAAGGTACCATTTCCAATCGTTGGTACTTTTGCTGTTAGCACTGGTCGTGCCCTACGGCACTGCTTTGTCTGGGAAAGAGGCAACCGACCCGTCAAAAGTCGTCGGTCCCAACGAATGTGCTGAATGCCACAAGCAAGAGGTCGCGGCGTGGAAGAGTTCGCATCACTTTAAGACCTTCCGTGAAATGCCACGCAACAAGAGGGCAAAAAAAATTGCAAAAAAAATGGGAGTGCGTCGCGTCAAGTCGGGAAGCACGTGCTTGAATTGCCATTTCACGGTGCAGCTGAAGAGCAAGAAGAAGAAGACAATTTCGGGTATTTCTTGCGAATCTTGCCACAGTGCCGGCAAGGACTGGTTTAAGATTCACAGTGAGTATAGTGGCAAGACGGCAAAGACCGAGACAAAGGAAGAGGCGCGTGCGCGCTGGAAGAGTGCTGAGGCCAAAGGCATGATCAGACCTGCTTCGCTCTACAGGTTAGCGAAGAATTGTTATAGTTGCCACGTCGTGCCGATAGAAGATCTCGTCAATAAGGGTGGGCATAGGGCTGGCAGTGCGTTCGAGCTGGTGTCTTGGTCGCAAGGCGAAGTGTTGCACAACACATGGCACTCTAAGGGTAAGCAAAACGTACCCGCGAACGCAGCGCGCAAACGGATGCTTTATCTTGTTGGCTTAGGTGTTGAACTTGAGACCGGTCTACGTGCGGTTGCTCGCGCAACATCGAGAAAGTTGTATGCCTTCGAAATGGCCACGCGCGTCGACCGGGCGCGCAAGAAGCTCGTAGCCGCAGCGAAAGCGGCACCGAATGTGCCTGAAATAGCAAAGATGATCGAATTTGCCCATTCAGCTGGCCTCAAGCTCAACAATGGCTCTGCTCTGACGGCTGCCGCCGATGGCGTTTCCAAACTACTTGTCAAGATCAGCGCGTCGTATGACGGCAGCAAGATGGCTGGCCTCGATAGACTTATTCCAGGACCAAAAAAATTCAAAGGCACCGTGAGAAACGCCAAAGCAGTCAAGTGATCTCAACGTCTTCGAACAAGCGTCTTCGAACAGGACTGGCATGATGGAGGAACTACAAACGCAATGAGTGCTATTGGAGGTGTGAGATCGCTGGGACAGCGCCTCACTGACAATAAAATGACTAGCTTCAGTCGTGGCGCAACTCCGGCCGTTCAAGTCCTTCTGATCATGGTCATGTCTGGCATCCTGTTGTGGCTGGTCTGGATTTATGGCAACGGGCTCCGCGATCCGCGTTATTTCGACGGCTGGGTGCTGGCTGGCGGCATGATTTTTCAGCTACTGTTTCATATCGCTGTAAAGGTGACTCGCCTGTCGCCAGCGTCCGTTAAGCAATGGCGGAAGTTTCACATATTTGTTGGATATGTTCTGATTGCCGCCTTCATCTCGCATTCAGATTTCTCTTTGCCGGACACCGGGTTTGAATGGGCACTTTGGTTGGGATTTGTGCTGGTGGCCCTGAGCGGCATTCTGAGTACATATCTAAGTTGGTCGTTGTCGGCCAAGCGTGACCTCGACAATCAAGTCAGCTATGATCTCATCCCGGCTCGCCGCGCCGAGCTGGCTCAGGATGTCCACAATGCTGTTACAAAGGGGGGGGCGGCCACGGTTGCACTAGCTTTACCAGCACCAGCTTATGAAGCCTGGATCACGGACCTCTACAACAACCACCTTCACGACTTTTTCCAGGGTCAGCGGAATTTCATAGCCCATGTCCTTGGCTCGCAGAAACCGGTCAAGCGGCTCATTGAACAGATCGACAATTTGTCAGGTTATGTCGACGCAAAAAACCAGGAGAAGCTTTACATCATAAGAGACTTGGTGGTGGAGAAGGACAAACTGGATTTTGCGCGCGCATATTTTGGACTTTCCAGGGGTAGTATGTTCGTACACGTTCCAGTCACGTATGCGCTGATCGTGATGACGATCCTGCACGTCGTCGTGGCATATTCATTTTCATCTGGGGATTGGTAGTGCGGCGTCTGGACGGGATCAGATCAGGTTTTAAGCCGAAGTCTGCCAAGCGAGCACGCGCTGGTTGGACGAGGGACCACCTTGCCTTGGTGACGGCGCTTTGGACCATCGTCGGACTTGGGGCGGTCTTTGTTCTCTCGAAGGAAACACAATTCCTAATGCCAGGGCCACTGGTGAGCGCACACGGCGTGATTGAGAAATGCAGCGCGTGCCACACCAAGAGTGGCAGCAATAAATTGAGTTGGATTCATGGTATCGTCGCTGGTAATCCGCGTACCGACAGTAAAGCCTGCCTCAAGTGCCATAAAATGCCCGAGACGGCTTTCAACGCACATGGCGCCTCCGAAGAAGTTCTCAAGCAGAGCACCGAGCGGTTGAAAAAAATTGCTACAGTATCGCCGGTGCCAAATTCAGCCCGTGCCCAGAGCATGGCGTTCCCGACCCAAGACATCATGGCGGATGGTCTCAATTGCGCGACCTGTCATCAGGAGCATCAGGGTGTCAATTTCAATTTAAACAAAGTTTCCAACGAGCAATGTGTCTCCTGCCACGTCGCGAAATTCGACAGCTTCGACGGCCATCACCCAAAATTCGAAGATTATCCTTTCAAGCGGCGGACGCGGATTATCTACGATCATGCCGGACATTTCGGTAAGCATTACCCGGAGCTGAAGGGTAAAGCACTAGCGAAACACATCCCCGCCACCTGTTCAACGTGCCACAACAGCAATGACGACAGGCAAATCATGACTGTGGCACCATTTGAACAGACGTGTACGAACTGCCATATCAACCAAATTCTCGGCGAGGAAAAGGCCAGTGGCCCGAAAGGTATTGCCTTCCTGACACTGCCTGGTCTTGACTTGGAAGTGTTGAACAAAAAGAACGTCAAGGTTGGCGAATGGCCTGACGAGTCCGAAGCTACGCTGACACCATTCATGAAGGTGATGATCAGCAGGAATAAGGTCGGGCGTGATTTAATCAAGGCAGTGAGTAGCCTCAATCTCCTGGACCTCACCAATGCAAACGACGGCCAGATCAAGGCCGTGTCGGATTTGGCGTGGGAGATCAAGAAACTCTACCACGCGCTAATCTCGGGTAAAGCATCGGACGTTTTGGGCGATTTGAATATTGTCCGCGGAGCAAAGCTCAGCCCGAAACTTGTTGCCGACCTAACTGCCAGCATTCCGCGCGATGTTTTAATCGGCGCGCAAAAACAGTGGCTACCCAACCTTGCCCAGGAAATTACCAATGGTCCTGTGACGAATAAACAAGTTGTGGGCGAGCAGCAACAAACCCCCTCGCCCCCTGCGGACACGGATCCAGGTGACAGTGTGCCAGCAAACGAACCCTCTGACACGGAGACCCCAATTGCAGACGCCGAAACCACTTCGCAGGACGGAGATAGCGAGGCGGTCAGCGAACTCACTTCTGAGGACGGAGATAGCGAGGCGGTCAACGAATCCACCTCTCAGGAAGGAGAAAGCACGGCGGCTAACGAGCCCCAGCTTGATCCGCAAGCTTGCGTCGTTAGCGTTTTTGGACAGTGCCTGGTGCTCAAGGGAGAGGGCGGAGGCGCTGCCTCGAGCAGCGTAAATCAGGCACCGTCGTCACTGGGCGCACTGCCTGAACCGATGAGAGCTGGCCTCAAGCAGGTGAAGCTCGCCCAAAAGTCTGAGGGCGTGCCAGCCAAACCTGATGCGTCACGTGATGGCTCTGGTGGTGGCGACAAAGAGCAACAAACCGCCAACACGACAACGACCACGTCGGGCAAGCAATCTGATGATTTGCTCTTCCCAACTGAGGAAGAGATCCGCGCGATGAAAGCTCTGAGCCGAGCCGCTGGCAATCCCGCCAAGCTAAATAGTACTGTGTCTAAAGCAGCGCCGACCCCTGGCGGGCAAAAACCTGAAACACCAGCACCATCATCAGCACCACCACGCGTCATTAGTCTTGAAAGTGATGTGGATCCAGAAAGTTGGGCCGAGTATGGCGGTTGGTACCGGCAGGACCACTCGATTTTTTACAAGCCCGTCGGCCACAAGGACAAATTTCTATACTCCTGGCTTTTTCTGACAGGACCGCAAGGGTCAAACGGCGACACGAATCCAGCAGCGAATGTTTTCGATCTACTCATTCACAAGGATACTTCAGGTGCATGCACAAAATGCCACAGCGTCGACGACATGCCGAACAAAGGCCGGGTGGTCAATTTTAACCCTGAGTCTGTCAAAACAAAACAAGGACGTTTCACAAACTTTATTCATGAACCGCATTTCGGAGTCCTTGAAAATCGCGGATGTCTGCACTGCCACAGTCAAGAAAAAGGTCGAAAATATCTCAAGAGTTATGAACTCGGCAATCCAAAATCATTCGCGTCGGACTTTGGCAACGTCGACAAGAAACTTTGCCAATCCTGCCATACGCAACAAAAAGCGCGTCAAGACTGTCTGCTGTGTCACAGTTACCATGTGAATGGCGTGATTACGCCAATCATCAACACCAAGATCTCAGATCAATAGTGTTTGCTTCGTTTGAAGTGACGCACGCTAATGACATGGTTCCCATATGCGAATTAGTTTTTTCAGCGACCAAATTGGACCGTATTTTTTTATCGTACTAAGTGAATGGGAGACTTGGGTTAAGTCCCAAAAATGAGAAAGACCTGTCGCAGTTACGCTGGCACTTAAGACGAGCGTCAGCTCTTAGAAGTCAGTTACCTACGGTCATCCCAAGATCTACTCTGATACTCTCCATTATTTTTTAAATGTGTTCGACAGCAAGGTTTTTGGAAACAGTGGCCTTAGGAAAGGTCTCATAATCTGCTGCTTCCCTGAGCTATCCCCGCGTTAGGGGCCATCAATTATGTGAAACTCTACCAACTATGAAGGGGTGGGTTGATAAAAATCAATTCATGAAAACTTGCGATTGCGTAGGCTTTTTTTTGGTTCCCTTACCAAGGCCTGAAGGCCTCAAGGCCAAGTTCCAATAGCTCTAACTGCGCCAGGAGAGCAAAATGCTTCAAAGCTGCCGCTGGTGGCAACACACGTTCCGCGAGCGCGGTTGCGTTCGCGCGCTCCGATGCCGCAGCAGCTACAAATGTTGGTCGCAGACAGACGTCTAATCCCTGATCAGTTTCAGGTGGTCGTTCGTGCACGTGCAACTCCTGATCGTGCCGCACGGTGCGACGAGATCAGAAATACCATCATGCAAGTGCGTCGCGAAACATTGACCGATGCACCGAAACAAAGCGGGTCTTCATGTCACAAAAGCTTTTTTCCACTATAGCCATTATATTCGTGTCCGGTGCCGGATCGGTTGCAGCAGATCCAATCAAAAATTGTCGGGCAGGATTTGATTCTGCCACACGGCTCAGCGCGTGTACGACAGTCATTCAAACAGGAAACGCGACTCAAGGAAATAAGGCGCTTGCCTTTCGCAACCGAGGTGAAATTCGTTTGAGGGCAGGTGCGACAGATCAAGCGATAAGCGATTTTACATCAGCGATAGGCCTCAGTTCGGGAGACTATCGATCGTTCGCCGGTCGTGCGCGGGCACGCGTGACAAAAAAAGATCTTGATGGCGCGACGTCGGATTTCGCGGCAGCGCTAGAATTGGCAAAGGGTGGCAATGCAAAGGCGAGAATTCTAATTGGGCGCGGTTATACGCTGATGGTGAAGGGCCTGGCCGATCTCGCGATCGCAGACTTTGATCAAGCGATTAAACTAAAACCGAATAGCGCAAGCGCGTACAATCATCGTGGCCTGGCGTATCGTAGGAAGGGCGATAGTGCACGTGCAATTCAGAACTATTCGAAGGCCGTTACGCTCAATCCAGTGTATGCACTTGCCTACAACAATCGCGGTTATGTCTATGAGTCGTTAGGTCAGCGCGACAATGCAATTGCTGACTTTAACCGAGCTTTGCTCCTTGATGGCAGCCTGACGGGGGCCTTTGATGGGCTGAAACGACTGAAAGCCAAAGTCTCTGTTGCGGAAAAAAATAAGACCCTCATCGCAGAGGGAAAAACAACTGCGGAAACAAAGTGCCAGTTTTGCCATGCGATCAAAGCAAAAGGAAAGAGTCCCAACGCGCAGGCACCTCAATTCAGCTCTCTCTCTGATCGCTACCCGGTGCTATCGCTCCGCGTGCCGTTGTCACGCGGAATTGCCGCGCCACACGATGTCATGCCCAAGTTCACTTTGAATGAACGGCAGATTGATGGGCTAATCGCTTACATCAATTCCCTTAATCGCTGAGTTTTCAAAGTGGTTAGGAAGAGACACCAAGGTTATTTCAATATACGCGAGGGAACATCGTAACGCGTAGTTCAACTTCTTGGGCTTTGAGGGTGTTAAGTTGTTTGAGCGAATAGTTTTTGTGTGAAATCTAGACTTGATATTGATCAATGTGCGCAGATATCTCAGGCATCATGATGCCAGCGATAAATTCGTTTTTTGGGAAGACCTGGGAGGTGTCATGCTTATGCGTCGCTACCAATTGTCCGCTATTGGCATCCTACTGTGTGGCGTTCTCTTCGCTGGCGTAGCTGAAGCTGGGCGCGACCAGATCATCGCAGCTGGAAAGAATGAATACAACGAGTCTTGCAAAGCGTGTCATGGCGCAACCGGCAAGGGTGATGGCGAGATGGCAAGTTTGCTCGTTAAGCCCCCGGCAAATTTGACTCTTATCCGTTCGCGCAATAACGGATTATTTCCATTCTGGCGTATATTCCAAATGGTGTCCGGCGTGGAAAAAGTTGAGGGACACCAAACAATTCAAATGCCAAAATATTGGTACAGATTTCGCGAACAAGAAAATTTGCCTGGATACGATTTAGCAAACCAACGCATACTGGCAGTTACACATTATTTGGAGAGCATTCAGGCCTCAGATTGAAGGGCCTTTTTGCAGATGTCTCAACATTCGGCACGATGAACCGAAGCCAGATAATACCAATGCGTGAGAAACATCCAGACCTCGGTCATAACGAGCAGGCAAGACAACATACTTTCCGGTGAAAAAGTGGACTCGAAGAGAAAGTGGCTGTGGCTTTCTCGTTGGCGTGTCTTGAGAAATATCAAGGGCAGCAATCAAAAACATCGTCAAACTTCTCTTCAAACGCCAAGCGTCTTTTGTATGTTGGAACATCACTCTCAAGCTTGCGTTTAATGAGAGATTTCATGGCCGACCACGCAATTTTCGACATTGATGGTCTGACAAAAATTTACCGTACAGGTGCTGTTGAGGTGCGCGCGCTCGACAATGTTGGCCTTCAGCTGCACTCGGGCGAATTTGTCGTGCTGTTGGGGCCGTCTGGATCAGGAAAATCCACGTTTTTGAATGTTCTTGGTGGTCTTGATCATCCAACGTCGGGCTCATGCAAGTTTAAAAATCAAGATCTAAGTGTGATGAGTGAAATTGATCTGACCCTCTATCGACGAGAGCACGTTGGCTTTGTTTTCCAATTTTACAACCTCATTCCCTCCCTTACAGCACGCGAAAACGTGTCGCTTATTACGGAAATCTCTAGCCACCCTATGACGCCGGAAAAAGCACTTGGTCTTGTCGGCCTTTCCGAGCGTCTTGATCATTTTCCAGCACAGCTCTCCGGCGGCGAACAACAGCGTGTTGCGATCGCTCGGGCCATCGCAAAACAGCCTGAAGTCCTATTGTGCGATGAGCCAACTGGCGCGCTTGATAGTAAAACAGGTGTGTTGGTTCTAGAGACCTTATCAGCGGTTAACAAAGAACTTGGCACGACAACTATCGTCATCACACACAATGCTGCAATACGACTAATGGCGCATCGCGTGGTCTACTTCGCCGATGGAAAAATCGCGCGTCTTGAGAAAAATGAGACGCGCCTCGATCCTGCGGAGGTCACATGGTAGGCCTGAGCGCGCTGGATAAAAAGTTGGGACGTGACCTGATTAGGTTGTGGCCGCAGGCGCTGGCAACAGCACTTGTCGTCGCTGCCGGATTTGCAACACTTATTGTTGGTGTCGGCGCACGGCGTTCCATAGAAGATACAAGAACAGCCTATTACGACAGGCATGCGTTTGCCGATGTGTTTGCAACATTAACGCGCGCGCCAAACGCAATTGAACGGCAATTGGCTCAAATTCCAGGAGTTCAACTGGCCGAGACGCGTATCGTACAACGTGGCTTGCTTGATATCCCTGGATCATCGGCGCCAGCAAGCGGACTTATTATTTCGTATCCAGACAATAGCGCGCAAAGGCTCAATCGATTGTTCTTAAGGCGCGGACGGTTGCCGGAACCTGGCCGAACGAGCGAGGTGGTTGTCAATGAGGCCTTTGCTGTTGCTCATGGATTTTCTCCAGGTGATCAATTTCATGCCAACTTAAATGGCCGTCTCAGGAAATTAAGTATTGTTGGGATCGCTCTCTCACCGGAATTTGTCTATGCCATTGGCCCTGGTGATCTTGTTCCAGACGACAAACGGTTTGCGATTTTGTGGCTGTCAAGGCGCGCCGTAGAATCCTTATTTGATCTTGATGGTGCCTTTAATTCTGTACTCATAAAGGTGGAACAACGTCATGACACAAAGGCAGTGATCGAAGCCGTCGATCATTTGTTAGCCAGATATGGCAGTACCGGCGCTATCGCTCGGCGTGATCAGCAATCACATGCATTTCTCGACAGCGAAATTCAACAGCTTACAGCAATGAGTACCGTGATCCCGCCGATATTCCTGGCTGTTGCTGTGTTTCTTATGAATATGATACTGGCGCGCATTGTTGCCCTTGAGCGAGAGCAAATTGGGCTCCTAAAAGCGGTTGGCTATGGCCGCCTTAGTGTGGCTTGGCACTATATGAAATTTGTTTTTGCAATTACGGCAATTGGTTGCCTGATTGGCGCAGCATTTGGAACCTGGCTCGGACGTGGACTGACCCGACTTTACGCAAACTTTTTTCATTTTCCATTTCTGGTGTTTAGCAAGGACGTCGATATTTACATTTTGGCGACCGCCATTTGTGCCGTTGCTGCCGCGCTGGGTGCGATGAGATCTGTGGTTTCGGCCTTCTCCTTGCCGCCCGCGGTCGCGATGCGCCCGCCGTCACCGCCACATTACCGGCGCGTATGGACAGATGGCGTCCTGCTTTTGCGTTATTTGTCAAAGCTGACGGTCATGTCATTGCGCCAACTGGCGCACAATCCTGTGCGTGCAGCAACGACCCTAACGGGACTGGCACTTGCAACAGGCCTTCTGGTGACCGCGTTATTTAATTCAGATTCAATTGATTTGATGATTGATGTGTCATTTCATCAAACAGCACGACAACATGCGTCGGTGAACTTCGTCGAGGAAAGTCCGATGCACGTGCTTCAGGATGTCCGACGGCTACCCGGTGTGCTTGCTGCTGAGCCCTATCGCTTTATTGACGTGCGATTAAACAATGGCCACCGCTCTCGGCGAACAGCCATATCAGGTATCGTTGAGAAGGCAGAGTTAAGCCGGGCGATAGATAACTCGCATCAACCAATTGAGCCACCGCGCGATGGATTGCTGGTCAATGCACGGCTTGCCGAAGTTCTTGAATTGAAGCAGGGACAGGTTGTTGAAATCGAAGTCCTGGAAGGAAAGCGTGTAACCAGACGGCATTTAATTTCATCAATCATCGAGTCCTATATTGGTCTCGGCGCCTACATGGAGTTGTCATCCCTCAATGCATTGATCGACGAGGGCCCAAAAGTCAGTGGTGTTCATATTCTTTATGATACATCACACGAACATAGCCTTTACAAAGCAATAAAGAAGACTCCGATTGTTGCTTCACTCGTCTTGCAAAAGCACTCTCTGAAAAAATTTCGCGATACAGTTGGTGAAAACATAAACACCATCACCGCTCTCTATATATTCTTGAGCAGCATTATTGCAATTGGCGTTGTCTACAACAGTGCCCGCATTCAATTTTCCGAACGCGCGCGAGAGCTCGCCAGCTTACGCGTTCTTGGCTTCACAAACGCGGAAGTAAGCCGCGTCTTGTTAACGGAACTGACGATCATCATTCTATTGGCCCAGCCCGTTGGATGGGTTTTCGGATACGTTTTTGCTGAGGCGGTCACTGAAGGATTCAAGAGTGATTTGTTCACAATACCTTTTGTAATTGAGGCGTCGACTTATGCAAAAGCAACACTCGTCGTGATGGCGGCATCGGCGGCATCCGTTATCATTGTTCGCCAGCGTCTCCGCCATCTTGATCTAATCAGCATTCTAAAAACAAGAGACTAGACCCATGGTAATGTTTTCGTTGACAACTCAAATGATAAAACGAGGGCTAATGGTTCTTTCTGCCGTAGGGCTGACTGGAGCACTTGTCTTCGCTTTGACGCCACGGCCTGTTCCCGTTGATGGTGAAGCTGTGACACGGGGTCTGCTGCGGGTGACCGTGGACGAAGAAGGAAAAACGCGAATACGCGATGTCTTTGTCGTCTCAGCGCCGTTTGGCGGAAAATTCCTTCGCTCGCCCTTGCATGTTGGAGACTACGTTGAGAAGGGTCAAACCGTCGTTGCTGTCGTAGAGCCTGCCCCTCCACCGTTGCTGGATGTGCGTAGCCAAAAGGAAGGCTTAGCAGCTGCAAAGGCGGCTCAGGCAACCGTCGAGTTGGCGACGGCTGAATTGAAGCAGGCGCGCTCCGAACTTGAATTTGCCAGATCAGATTATGAGCGCGCAAAGGCGCTGAGGAAAACAAGGGTTGCTGCCAAAAGAACCCTCGAAGAAGCCAAGATGGCCTTTGAAACAAAATCGGCCCGCGTTTCCAGAGCGGAAGCCAACCTCCGCCTCAGGCAACGGGAACTTGAACGCGCACAGGCGCGGTTGACAGATTCAACTGAACGCCTGGGTCCGGGAACAGCCGTTACTGCGTGTTGTTATGAAGTGCGATCTCCAGAAAGCGGACAAGTTCTTAAGTTGGTTGCGGAGAGCGAGCAGTCACTCAACATGGGCACACCATTGGTCGAGATCGGAGACCCAAGAAAACTTGAGATCGTTGTCGAATTGCTTTCAGCCGATGCTGTTCGCGTTAAACGTGGAGCCAGAGCAACAATTGAAGATTGGGGTGGAAAGCCATTGGAGGCGCGTGTCAAACGCGTTGAACCATCTGGGTTTACCAAAGTTTCTGCACTTGGCATTGAGGAGCAACGGGTCAAGGTGATTCTCGAATTGGCTGGTAAAGCGGAGGACTATGAGCGTCTTGGTCACGAATTTCGTGTGTTTGCCAAGATCAATACATACGAAAACAAGCGCGCACTTCGCGTCCCAATTGGTGCTCTGTTTCGCAACGACGAAGCTTGGGGTGTCTTCGTTATTAAGGACGATTACGCCAGCCGACGGATCATTGAGATCGGTCAGCGCAATATGCGTTATGCTGAGGTTGGCGCAGGACTATCTGAGGGTGAGAGGGTCATTCTTTATCCAAGTGACCTGATCTCTGAGGGAATCTCAATCGTGCAAAGACAATCTGTAAACACTGGCGCGAAATAGTATTGAACACATTGGTTCCTTAGTCGATGGATCCAAAAATGGAGCATGGCTTACGAAAAAACCGGTATGGGAATATCTATGTTTCATTCATGTTTTAATGCTGGACACAGTGCGAAAGGGTATGAAAAATGGAAGACCGTATTGCGCATTTGACCTCTCAACTTGGTGTGCTCCAGCTCGAGCTCCAAGCCGTTTCTGCGCGCCGACGTGCAGACCTCAAATATAGCGTTGAAGACGGAAAGGCAGTATTTGAGGAAGAGATATTAGGTCGCCATCGCGACTCGCAAACACCGCTTTGGACCTATATCCGTAACGCCCGACCGCTTGTGGCTTTAACAGGCCCGGCCATTTATGGGTTGATTATTCCGCTTGTTCTTTTGGATGTCTGCGTTAGCATTTATCAATTCGTATGCTTCCCGATATATGGCATTGAAAAGTCCAAACGGGGAGACTTTTTCATCTTCGACCGCCATCATTTGGCGTATTTAAATCTCATTGAAAAAATCAATTGCGCCTATTGCTCATATGCCACCGGTGCAATTTCGTACGCGAACGATATTGCCTCGCGGACGGAGAGATATTGGTGCCCCATAAAACATGCCCGCAACCTGACGGTTACGCATCATCGTTACAGTCAGTTCGCAGATTACGGAGATGCAGAAGGATACCAGAACCGCATGACCGAGTAAGCATCCAACGACGAGCGTTAGATGAGAAACGGTCAAGCGCAGACCGTGTGCCAACATTCAGGGAAATCTCCAATCGGCACAACCAAACCGGGCAGCGTATTCGTCAGACCATTTTGCATCCTGCACATTCCATGCCCGCCGTGACACGGACGCGTACTGGGAACATGTGACAGTTTATGATGTGCCGGAGCGAGAGGTGTCAGAGCGCAAGTTCGCGGACGGAAACAACGCGGAAGGTCCGCATATGGTCATCGTGTTCGCGAATGGAGATATATTGTCCTGGCACAAACTTGTGACTGGAAAACCGATACCCGGTCTCGTCATTATCTGCGTCACCGTGGACATCGTAGTGAAAGGCCCAGTGTCCATTTGGTTTACGTACAAGGTGGCCAACCTCCCCGTCTTCGTTTTTCCAGAATCTCCAAACACGGCATGCTGTTTTGTTTTTTTTCCATTCCTCAGCATCGATTAACCCGGACTCAGTCAAGGGTGCGCCAAATTCATAACCACGTTCGTTCGAGCCATCAGGGAACTCGTGATCTCTGGCAAGTTCAAGGCGAATTCTCATCATAGTCATGTCGACGAACTCCTGAAAATCCCGTTTCCTATCTCGTATTTTGTCGTGTGTTGATCTTTGTGAGTTGGTAAAGTGGACACCAGCCAATCAGTCCGCTCACCAAAAGTATGACCCCCAAAAGTGTTAGCCACACGTAGTCATTCTGAAGCCCAAAGTAGGAAAACCAAGACATGAGTGCGCCAACAACAATTCTTATAAAGCGCTCATAAATACCAACATTTGCCTTCATTTGTTCACCTTTGAGGTTGTCGTCGGCGCCTTTATTGAAACGGCGCCGACAGTACAAGGGTTGACGGCGGATGGTGAAAATCACGTCAGACTATGTGATCGATATTTTTTGGGTTTTTTGCTGTGCCTCTTCGGGCTTGCGAATGACAAGCTTAAGGACACCATTTTTAAAAGAGGCCTCGATGTCATCAGACTCGGCTGCAAATGGTAATCTGAGTGATCGCCAGAATGAGCCATACGAGCGTTCAACAAGGTGGTAGTTTTTCTTGTCTTCCTCGTCCTTCGTTTCTTTTTCTAAGGACTTTTCTGCCGTGATCGTCAGGACATCGTCCATCAAGGTCACATTAATTTCATTTTGCTCAACGCCTGGGATTTCCGCGGTCACTTCAATCTGACGATCAGTTTCACTGACGTTCACACTAATTTCGTTCATGCCTTCAACAAAAGGATTAGAAAGGCTCATTGATCGCGGAACGTCATGACCAAAATCCTCAAAGATCCGATCAATTTGCTGATGGAGCGCTTGAAACGGATTGGCATTTGACTGGTTTTTGCCAAATACGGATGGAATAAATGATTTCATACTCATAGGTCCACTCCAGATCTAATTTGCTAATCTGATTTGTCTTGTGGGAGCGGGATGGCCCGCCCAAGAGCTAGCGCCATTTTCAAGGTAGCGGGAGCGTTTTCGCATTGACTTTAGTCAAGCAGAGTGGACCCACTTATATTGGGCTTGGTCGGACGCACGGCCCGGATGGTTAAGGGAAGACACCTGTTTACGGTTGCAAGCGTGGGTGTCTGAACGTAGATTGTTTGGACACAGTCCCCATTTCGTTATCGGCAACACATCTTTGAAATTTCATGTCTTTGAAGAACCCGGACAAGTCTTCTGACGACCCTTTATCAGTGGCAGAAGCCAGGGAAACCGTTGAGCGACTAAAGGCTATTTTGAACGGGGCCGCGTTTGCAATCATCACGATTGATGAAACCGGATGCGTTGAGACCTTCAATCCAGCCGCAGAAAAGATATTTGGCTATTCTGCTGACGAGGCTATTGGACAGGATGTCAAACTCCTTATGCCGGAGTCCTATGCGCGCGATCATGGTCAGTACATAGAAAACTACCTTACGACCGGAAAGAAGAAGGTTATTGGCCTTGGTCGACGTGTGACTGGAAAGCGAAAGTCGGGCGAAGAGTTTCCAATACATTTGACGATTAGCGAAAGCCAGGCGATCAACCGGCGCCTATTTACAGGCATGATCCAGGATATTTCTGCTCAAGTTGAAGCAGAGCACACTGTCGACGTGTGCCGCGACGAGTTGCATCATGTTGGTCGTATCAGCGCGATGGGCGAGCTTGCTTCGGCACTGGCACATGAAGTCAACCAACCTTTGACAGCCATAATCAACTTTGCCGGTGCAGCTCAGCGCGTGTTGGAAAATGAGCAAGAAGATGCAATAGAAAAGGCAACAAAATTTATCGTAAATGCGGCAGATGAAGCGCTCAGAGCAGGTGAAATTATACGCCGTTTGAGATCGTTTGTTGAGATGACTGAAACCGAGCGCCGCGCACAAGATATCGTGGTCCCCATCAAAGAAGCGGTTCAACTCAGTCTTTTTGGGGAACAATCAAAAGCCATTGAGATCACTTGGGACGTTGATGAACGTCTGCCCCAAGTTTTGATTGATCGTATTCAGATCCAACAAGTCTTCCAAAATATTATCCGCAACGCATCAGACGTACTTGCTGATCAACCAGGTGAGAAAAGGATCAAGCTTGAAATTAAGCGTTTGGACGGTAATACGCTCAAAGCCAGCGTCGAAGATAATGGACCGGGGTTAGATGCCAGTGTCAAGGAGCGCTTGTTTATGCCGTTTGTGACAAGCAAAAAAAATGGCATGGGCATTGGTCTGTCAATCAGCCGTAATATTATTGAGGCGCATGGCGGCAAAATTTATGCTGAACAGGCCGCACCAAAAGGGACACGTTTTTGTGTGATTTTGCCGGTCGTTCAAGGAGATGATAATCCAGATGCCTGACAAACTTACTGTGTGCGTTGTTGATGATGACGCTGGCGTCAGGTCGTCACTCGCCGCACTTTTAGAATCGTCGGGGTACGCATTTTCTGAATATGACTCGCTCAGTGCTTTCCATGCATGCTTGGATCATCTGACCTGCGATTGTGTATTGCTTGATGTGAGGCTGCCTGATGGCGATGGAATTGATCTTTTGCGCCAAATACGCGAAAGAGGATTTGTAATACCTGTAATTATTGTGACAGGCCACGGTGATGTGCCGATGGCAGTCAAGGCAATACACCTCGGGGCCAACGATTTTATTGAAAAACCATTTGATCCAGATTCTTTGTTAGAAACGATTGAGCGCGTTTGTGAGCAGTATCAGCAGAGTAAAAATACGAAACTGACAGCTTCCAATGCAGCCGACCAATTAGATAAACTGACCCCTCGTGAGACGGAAGTGATGAAGCTTCTTGTCGATGGACAATCTAACAAGATGATTGCTCATAGTTTGGGGCTTAGTCCGCGCACCGTTGAGGTTCATCGCGCCCGGGTGATGGAAAAGACAAAGGCATCATCGCTGTCGCATTTGGTGCGCATGGCAATTGCAGCCGACATTTCCAGGTCTGAATGAGTCGTCGGTTTTGTATCGCGACCGGCAGCGGCACATACGTAGATGTACGGATAAGATGTGCGTTCAATCCACTCGTGTGGAGGACAAGCGGGCGTTGGGTTGGTGTGTAGTCCGGGGCCAGAATGTGCAATTTGAGTATATTGACAACGCACTGTGTTTATTGATTTATTTTTTGGCCATCGACCGAGACGCCTTGTTGTGGCTCCTCACTTGGCAATCCAATCATCACGCCACATCCCAATGCTGGCGTCGCCATCTGCTGACCTTTGTGCAAGCCCCTACGTAGTCATCCCAACTTACCTTCGCGCTGCCTCTGGTTCACGATAGGCACATACCGAGCAACCCAGCACGTTGGGTGCTGTGCTTGATGAAGTTTGATGAAATGGAGGTTGGATATGCTGGCGCATCACGGTCTCAAAAAAGCGACGACACATCATCTTACACAGATTGACCGAGTCCGCGCGTCGATCCCCACTGTGTGTAAGGATGGGACTTGCTCAGCCGATGTCTGTACTGCGATTTCTGATCTCGGAAAATCTAAGCGCTTTCAAGCGGGTGAGACTGTTTTTTGGCAGGGCGTCGAGGCAGAGTCCTATTTTCTCATCACGTCGGGGTTGATGCGTGCTGTGCGGTTTCTTGATGATGGCCGTCGCCAGATCACACGATTTATATTTCCAGGAACACTCATCGTACACAAGGACAATGTTGATCACATATATAGCGGTGAAGCCATCACAGATATTGAAGTGAGAATCATTCCTCGCGACGTGCTCGATAATTTGGTCAGTGCACAGCCATGTTTGGCGGACCTTGTGACGTGCAGCATCCTTGAGGAGTTGCGTGAGACGCAAGACCATCTGTTAACACTTGGAAAGCTCAAGGCGGAGGAGCGGGTGTCGCATTTTCTGTCCGTACTCAAACGCAGATTGCCTGGGATGGAAAAAAACGAGATCAATATCCCTATGTCACGCACCGACATCGCGGATTACCTCGGCCTCACAATAGAGACCGTCAGCCGCGTATTAGGTCGTATGAAAAGACAAGGAAAAATATCACTCCCAACATGCAATCGTATCACGGTGGCAGAGTCTTATGTTCTTGACCGACACCAAGAAAGCTTTGCAGCCTAGCGGTTTTCAAAAAATGTGCAGGTCGCAACACAACCTGCACAGATGCGTCCTCAATTTTCGCCGTTTTAGCTTTCTCTCGGCCCAACCATCTGTTTCAACGCGGTTTCAATTTGCCGCCAGTTTTGTGCTTGTTCAGTTTGCCCAGATTTTTCTAGCTGAACGGCTTTTTGCGCCGCTTCCGCGATTGCCTTGTTTCCGTGCGCATCAAGAAGCTGTCGCGCCGCGGCGTGAATATCAGTGCTGTGCATGACGGTTACTCCTTTGAAGGTCCCCTTACCTGCGAGGCATAACTTAACAACTCAGCGGCAAAGAGTTTCATTGATATCTGTCAATGCAGTGGCCCGCACGGAAGCATAAAATTTAGGTCAAAGCTTGTTGAAGGAACACATCATATTCTTTGACATAAGGAGCTGGACAATGTCTGACATCTTCGCCGACCAGGGGTTTCGAACACATTTCACCGTCTACATTGTTGTCAACCTCATGCTGATTGCCATCAATCTCATAACGGCGCCAGGCACCTATTGGTTTATCTGGCCACTGTTTGGTTGGGGTCTTGGGGTGCTTGGTCATGCAGTGGGTGTCGGTGGCGCTTCAAAAGAACAACACTAATTTGTGATGCGTGTGAGCGGAGTGACCGAATGTTTAAACACATCTTACTAGCAACCGATGGATCTGATCTTGCAGACAGGGCGGTCCGCCGCGGGATTGATATTGCGAAATGTCACGATGCAAAGGTCACCCTCATTACGGCCATTCGACCTTGGCATACTGTTGGGCCTGGAGAAATCATGATTGCTTTTCCAGAAAATGAATATTTGAAAGGCGCGACGCATTTTGCACAATCGGTGTTAGACAAAGCTGAAAAAACCGCCCAAGAAGCCGGCGTTGCGTGTGAATCACGTCTGATCTGCAAGCAAGAGCCTTGGCAGGCAATAACCGAGGCCGCAGAGGACCATGGTTGCGACCTGATTGTTGTTGGTTCTCATGGCCGGTCCGGTCTGAGCAAACTCATTTTGGGAAGTGAAACGCAAAAGGTTTTGACCCATACAACCATTCCGGTTTTGGTGTTTCGCTGACGCGCCTCGAACAAATTTGACAATGATGTCACATTAGTTGGTCATCAAAACGGGAACGGATGTGTTCGATAAGACGTGGCGTGTAGCGCCACCGAGGACAAACTCTCTCAAACGTGAATGTCCATAGGCTCCCATCACCAAAAGGTTCGCGCCGCTTGTGTTGAGTTCTGAAATGATCGTTTCGCCAACGCCGTCGCCTGGATCCGTTCGATGCAAAACATCGACATTCAGTTCATGGCGCGCGAGGGCGGTGGCAACGTCCGCGGCCCCCATTGGCTCGTGGGTTTGTTTGCCAAAGACGCGCTCGTCAACAGTCAACATTCGAATACTCTTTGCGCGGTGCAAAATTGGAATGGAATCAAAAACAGCACGCGCGGCTTCCCGGCAATTCTTCCAGGCAATAAGAGCGGCGGTGTTGACCAGACTAAAGTCACCCTTTTCAGGGATCATGACAACGGGACGACCAGATGACAACAGAACGTTGGGTAGACTTCGTATATCAGCTGCATCGCCGGGCGCTGTCCCTGTGCTGGCTACGATTAAGTCTGCGGCACGCGCTTCAGGGAGTATCCCCTCTTCGACTGTCAGAGTAGGACGCGATATATAGCGCCACTCGTATGTAAACGTCTCACCATTGCAACTCTCTTCGAATGCGGAGCGGAGATTTTCATTTACAGATCCAAACTCCATCTGGAAGTCACGCGTCATCTGGTCATGCCAAAGCCCAGCCATGTCGACGCCATGTGGCATGGGTGGCAGAGTATAAACACCGACAATGTGTGACTGCGCTGCTCTAGCTAGTGGTTTAACCACGGACAAGAGGTGACGAACATTGTTGGCTTTATCGAAGTGAATAACTATTGTTTTGAGATCCATGGTGTGTTCTCGCGTGTGACATAAGGCGGTGGGATCTATACGTCAGCTTTTTCAAGCCGCTCAACGATTTTGTCGTCTTGCAAGTTAATCCAGTCCCTATCAATTTCCTTAGTGATTACAGATGCCGTTTTGGGGCCAAATTCCTTGCGCAACGCGCCTAACATTGTATGTCCAGCAACAATAATGGCGCGATCAAAACGTCTTTTTATTGCGTAGGTTTCAAGAATTCTTGCAATTTTTCCCGCAAACTTTCGTTGCCTAATTTGGTTCAAATCCCGCCGTGGTTCGATGGCATGTCGCGCTGTCTCGTGAGATTCAAAAACCCGCCCAAGTGGTGTGCCATAAGTCTCCTTTCCGCGAGGACGCTCTGGATTAGTTATTGCGACAACCTGGTGAGTTGTCTGAGATAGGCCCTCACGCTCCAGGAACCGTGCGTGTTCACCATTAGCCAAAATAATCCAAGTCTTTGAAGCGCGCATATCCACACCAAGTTTAATGGCTATTTTGGGAAACTATGGCGGTGCGCGTATGCCTTATGCATTGATTTTCATCAAAACCAACAGCTGCTATTCGCGTGTCTTGTAGCGCGAATTTTGAACGATAAGAATTGTCACCAGCGGCATGACAACCACCAACACAGCAACCACAATGAGCAGAGTCCCAAGCTGGCTATAGTCAGCAGCGACGATAATGCTGCCGGTTGATGGGTCTTTGACCTCACGACTGACCACAAAGAGTTGATTAATATATTTTGTCAGAATGCTGCTTGTAGATAATGCAAGATTGGTGAACGAGGCCATGATTGCAAAGAATGTTGCTTTGAGGTTTTCTGGTGCATTCTTTGCGATCCAGGCCAGCATGGGAATCATAGCAATTTGCCCAAGCGGAGACTCGATTGTCGTATCGAGAATTGCAATAAAACGTGCGTCGACAATGCCGCCGGTCCATTGGGATGTCCATTCCTGCACGCCATAGTATAGCCCGATATTCGGCAGGGAGAGCAATCCTGCCATGATAGATAACATGACAACCAGGTTGGCGATTGAATTTCTCGAAATAAGTGGACGAAGCGCAATCAATCCGATCAGCGTAAGTACAGACGTGATCAGCGAGAGAATAGCGAGGAACTGTTGATCAAAGCCCAGGCTGTCAATCTCAAACCACGTGATTGAGGCGCCCGGCAGAGGAACAGCGCGAAAAACAAAAATAATAATTGCCGTACCAATTAATGTGCGGGCTTGATGGGTGTCCAGGTCACGCACGATCCTTGAGATGAGAAATATGACGATGCCCAACGAGCCAGCTAATGCAATTTCCTGAGACATAGGTAAGTTGGAAAGGCCAATACACAGGGTCCAAACAGCAAAAGCTGCACTGCCTCCGAGGATCCAATAGTTGGGCTTCGTTTTTATCTTACGGATGAGAAGGCGACGGTTGATCTCAGCCTGTCCCATGCCACTGGAACGCAATGTGTTTTCCTGCTTATTTCGAATGTAATCGGCAATCAAAACGCCGCTTATGGAAATGCAGGGAATTACCAAAGCTAGAAGATAAACAGTTGCATAGATATTTGCTTTTTGGTGTTGCAGCATGCTTTCAACACCGGAAAACAAAAAGATGTTTAGTGCGGCAACAACAACAAAACCGCCAATGAGGGCCATACGTCCGAGTGTTTGCACTGTGGTGTGCATCGCTTTGAGTTGGCTGTCGTTATATGGCTTTCCAGTTTTGTCATATTTAGGAACTGCGTCTGCGGTCATGCCGTCAGCAACAGCGTCTTGTGTGACGTAGCCAATCGGCGCGAGCAAGGCGCTGATCACAAACCAAGTCTCAATAGCAAAAAATTGTTGCATCATCTCTGTCTGCGCAATCAGCAGATACATGATGAGCAGGCTTATTGAGATAAGTGATGCACCAATATAGATGAAGATCGCTTTACGGTGCCAAAGCAGATCAACGAGATGACCAAGTGGCATTTTAAATGCCCAGGGCAGGCCGATCCAAAAAGCGAGGCCAGCCAGGAAGGCGGCAGATAGTCCGAGGAATTCCTTGATAAAAAATGTGCCAACGATTGCCGTGAGCCCTGAGCAACCCGCAGCAAAATAGATCAACAAGGGTGGCAGAAACGTCCATCTAAACTGGCGGACGAGATCGCTGAATACGGCCTCGAAGTTCTGCAAAGCCACTTTTTTAATGTGGTTGCGCGCATTTTTAAGCTTTGGCAGCATGTCGTCTCCGTAACGATCAATGTCACGTACCATAATGACCAACAGAGAAAGCGACCAGACGGATTTACGTCCATCTGGTATCTGGTTATTCTATTCCTAAGTGCAGCTTTCATCTGCATACGCGGCAGAGCAGTGCAGCACTGCATTGCACAATTCAAGATGTTTCCGTTCAATTCTGAGTACGTCTTAAGGTGTGCTTAACTGCGTAGTTTGCCGACCAATATTTTAACTCTTCGCGCATATGATTCGATCTTGGACGAACGGTGCGCCCCAAGTTATGCGCTGATCCGGTGCAATAACAGACCGCGCACATGATGCTTGCGGAGGCTCGCATGAGCACCTGGCCTATTGCTAAACTTGCAGACTGGTTTCAACGCCAATCGCAAAGACCTGATATTCCACTTGCAGAACAATTGATGCTGGAAAACGTCAGTGCGTGGCTCCGAAACCAGGAGTCATCACAACCCGAGCCGCAGTGTCAGCGTGATCCTTGGGTTGGTTTATCAAACGAGTAACACGGCGGCCGGTTACTCAGATCGCGCCGTGTTGGCGTGGTGCAGCGCGTCTATGCGCTGCCTCTCTCCGAAAAAAACACTTTTTCCAACATGCCCCAACTGCGCCTGAAATCCACTCTAGATTTCAAGCGCGCAGCCACGTTAAGATGGCGCTAAGCATAAAAAGACTCAGGGCGAGATGAAATCATGACATCACGGAGTGGATGGGCTTGTGGGTTTGCCACCGCATTAGGACTTGCCGCCCTGGTTGCAGCAAGCGCACCGATTGTGCGTGCGCAAAGCCTGGATTTTGTCGATACCGCGCTGGTGGTGGCGGTTGACGTGTCCAATTCGGTTGATGAAAAGCGCTACCGACTGCAAATGGAAGGCATTGCAAAAGCGCTGGAAGACCCAGATGTGTTGAAAGCTATTTTTAACGGCCCGCAAGGCGGCATCTTGTTTTCGATGATGGCGTGGTCGGACAAGCCAAACTTTATTGTGCCCTGGCAGCGCATCTCCAACAAACAAGAAGCTTTTGCTGTGGCCTCCATGGTGCGCAAGCTGCCTCATCAAGGGGGAGAATTCACATGTCTATCAAAAATGTTGCGAAACATCTCTGATAAGATTGTGCCGCAACTGCCCACTCAGGCGCTGCGGGTTGTTATTGATGTGTCAGGTGACGGCAAAGAAAATTGTAATCCGAAAGAACCCGTTTCTTTGGTGCGCAATGAGTTGGTTGGATATGGCGTCACCATCAATGGTTTGCCGATCTTAGAAGGCGATGAAGCTGAAACGTTGGAATCTTGGTATGCTGAAAATGTCAGAGGTGGGTCTGGTGGGTTTGTTCTACCGGCGGCCGGGTATGACGACTTTGGCCGTGCCATTCGGCAGAAATTTGTGATCGAAATCAGCGGTTGGCAAAGCCAAGCCCAGCATGAAGCCAAATTGATCAAGCGCTAAAATAAAAACAGCCCGCATCGATACTGATGGCAGGCTGCTTTCATAAGCATTTTCGGGCATTCACAAGGTTTGAAACACAACTATTTGGTTTGGTGAGCGGGCGCTGCAGCTCTAGATGTCATCCATGTTGCCAGGTTTGCATCTCCACTTAACAACACGCCATTTCGGGTTGCGTTCTTCCCATTGGGCAAAGTGTGGAGGTGCATACATTGCACACCGTCTGGTATCCCAATTTGATTCAAGGGGAATGTTGTGGTTTTCGCAGACCTTCATATCCGCCACCAGACACGCCGAAATGACGATTGTTATCATGTTTGAGCTCCCTGCCTTTGCTGCGTTTGGGAATTGGTGCTGGCGTCCAGCATACCCAAATCTGTACGTGAGGGGGTAAGTGTTGGATCAATTTATGATCGCATCTCAGTGTGCATCGCAGCAACCGACGCATTTTGGGGGCCGATAGGGTGGGTCTCAGGTGCACTGCACATGCGAGACGGCTTCTCAGCCAAACAGCAGCAACTCACCTTTGCCGATGGTTGCCATATCGCCTGAATATTTGCGGACCTCTTTGGGCAGGGCTTTGGGCGCGAGGTCACCAAGTGTGCGTTTTGTATGTTGTGAGATCAAACCAAGCACAACGAGATCATGACGCCCACCATCAACGAAAGTTGGTAACAGAGCCTCCACCGACGGGCCGATTAATGTACCACGGCGCAACAATGCGCCGGGTTCAGCACCAAAGCCTGCCTCGGTCCAAAGCGTGCCGCCCATCATGCGAGATCCTGCATGGGCGCCGAATTTTCCGCGCGCGATGATGAGCCCACGACGCATACGATCACCAGCGCGTGCGCCGATGGATCCCTCGACAACGACTTGACCACCGGTCATGCCAAATTTTTCGCCGGCTTTGATGCCGCCCACACTATCGCCTGCAGAACCTGCGACCGTGATCAAGCCATCTGACATGCGCGATGCGAGATAAGGTCCAGCGTTGCCCTTGATTTCAAGTTTGCCGCCCGACATGCGCCGACCGCCATAGCTACCGATATCGCCTTCGACGATCATCGTGCCTGCTTCAAGCCGGTTGCCAATATCATCAAGCGTGCCGCTGCTGCCAGAAATGACAAGCGTTTCGCCCGCAGTGCCGCTGATAGAGAACAGGTCACCAAGCGCAACCGATTGTGCACCAGCCTGCAGGTTTGTTCGGGCGACCTCGTCAGCACTTTTGCCTGCGAGCGCCGACGGCGTGATGCCCATGAGGCTGATACGGGCAGACGGGAGGTCACCTGCACGCAGGGTGAGCGTGAGTGTGCTCATGGGAGGTGCTCCAACAAATGATAGTGGTGTTGGCCGAGTTTGCCGCCATAGTTGCCCGCTGAAACACGGGTAACGTCGTGTTTTGCGCCTGTTTCAATGACGGATTTTAGGCCAGCTTTCATGGCTTGAGCGACAGCATCTGAGGTCAGGCCATCAATAACAATCTCAAGCACAGCAATCGTGTCTTCTGACAACTCACTGACAGGAAATGCTTTCAGAGTTGGGCAAAATGCATTGTTGGTTGATGCCATCATGCCTGCGTACTTGGCCCCGACCTTACTTCCAGAGCGAACAATGCCGCCTGGGAATGGCGTGATCACATCGGGGACTTTGGCAATGGCTTCGACCGCTGCTTCCGTTGTCTCAAGGAGGCCGGCGCGGTCCTTACCAATAATGAGAAGGTTTCCACCACCGACAGCATCTGTGACAACACCGGTGGTGTCTTCGCAGATAAATTCACCGTCCATCACGGGAACGCGCCAGAAGCGGCGACCATCTAACGTTTTTGCTGTTTGGTAGCCGTCACCAAAAAACCGAATGCCCGTTGAGAGTTTCAACGTCTCTTTGGCTTCAACACCGTTGTAACAAGCAGATCCAGGGCTCGTCAGAACACATTGGCCGACACGGTTTTTGAGCTGGGGCAACACGGCGTCGGGAGAAAAGCCAAACAGAAGGACGCGGACGCCAGGGCGACCATCAGGTGTATCGCTGGCGGGGACTTCGCAATCAATGCCGCACTCTGCACCACAGCCAATAACAGAGGTGCCAAACCCACTCATGGTCTTAGCTGCAATCATCGCCCATTTTGGTGTGTCCGCCGTGATGACAACACCGGTTGCGCTCATGCCAAAGGCTTCCGCGAAGGTGGCATCAATTTGTATGCCGTTGATGGTTTTCGGCGCGTCGCCAGGGTTTGGATTTACGTCCGACATGGCACAACCTCAAACGGCGATGTTTCGCGCAATAAGTTTTCAGGAACCGTGAAGGTGTTGGGCGGCGCACCCCAACGTTGATCATAAGCGTCGCGGACATGGGCGGTGATGCCTTGATCGTAATCAGGAGAAAGCGACAATGTCTTGCCATATGTCGCCGCCAACACGTCACCGTCTTTGACAATGGGATTGCCATCTTTAATCAACCACTTGGCAGCTCGGAACATTGCTGCGCGGTCTGGCTGGTCGCGATAGATGGCAACATCACCAACCGCACCGGCACCAAGGTGCCCGCGATCTAATGTGCCAAGCAAGCGCGCAGGTGCAGCCCGTGTCATCACAGCAATTTCATTGAGTGAGTATTCACGATCCAGGGATTTGAGCGTTGTTGATTCGAAAACATCTTCAGGAAGGGCTGCGATAGCTGCTTCGCGCACCGACTTATCCATCAGCAAAGCGATCAGGTCGGGGTATGCGGTAAACGGACCACCATTGGGGTGATCGGTGGTTAAGAAAACACGCCACGGATCATCGATCAGGAGGAACAGCTCTAAGCCGATTGCCCATTGCAAAACATTGATCTTACTTTTGCTGCGATAGGTGAGGGGTACGATGCCGCCACCATTGCTATCACCATCACGCACATTGAATTTCTTCGGCTTTGCGCGGCGGCGATAGTTGAACTGCGTCAGCGTATCGGACGAGATAGTGACGGTTGGCCCAAACATGACCTGGCCGATATCTGCCGTAATGTTGGTGTGCTTGGCCATGGCTTCTGCCAGCTGGACAGCACCCGATGACATGCCAAGGTCACCTTCTTTGCCGTAGCCATAAAACTGCAAATGAGCCAGGTGCAACGGCAAGCCTTCAGCAGACTCAATTGTTGCAAGAGCGGTTTCAACATTGCCTGGCAGGCCTAAGTTGCAGGTATGGAGATGCAACGGATGCGGCACGCCCAAGCTTTGCAAAGCAGCGCGCATTTTGGCACCGATCTCACGTGCTGTGACACCATATTCCGGCACGACGTCATCGAGATCAAACTTACGTATGTTGGCTTTCAATGCCGCCACGCCACCCGGGTTAATGGCTTTGGCGCCAAGCGAACGGCTGGTCGAAATGGACCATGCAATATAGTCGGCGATGGCGGAATCAGAGGCTTTGTCGCGCAACAACCCAAGCAATACATCGTCATTTCCGATGACACCTAAAGCGGCGCGATCAACGTACGGAATGCATTCCAGTTCAGCGTGTGTTGCAACGGCGTCGCTTGGGGCCACTGCGGGTTCAACCACCAGCGTGTAACCCATTTGAGCGTAAAGTGCGCCAGTTGAGAAAAGATCGAACGGCGCGCCCGTCCAATGGTCCATGGGGCGTTCAATATCTGCATAGCGTTCCGGCAATAACAGTCGTGCGGCCGACACATTGGCACCAACAACGTGCGTGTGTATATCAATTGCTCCAGCCATGACGACACAGCCTGAAGCATCAATGCGTTCAACGTTTTGCGCGTCGGGTTTGGCGTCTATGATACGACCGTTTTCGATCCAAATATCGCCAACACCATCACGCTTATTTTCAGGGTCAACGACATGACCACCGCTGATGCACATCACACTCATGCGGCCGCTCCGTGTTTTTTGATTGCATTCCGGATCGAGCCGATGACGTAGGCAGCAGAGCCACGATTTGATGCTTCCGGTGGCGTGATGGCGGCAAACGCGCCAATCTCTGCAGGTTCAAGGATGGCTGCGTAGTCGACACCAGCAACGCCAATTTCCGCTTGTGCTTTCACGCCAGCAAGTGCTCCGCCATGAGCGGAGATCGCATAAAGATTTGTAAAGCTTGAAAGCCAATTGGGGATCGGATTGTCGGAAGATGACAGCCATAATACGGCATCACATTCACCCCGTGCAATTACGTTGCGCGCACCGTGTTGCCAACGGTCGTGGCGCGGCTGGGTTCCATGAAAGGCAAGCGGTGCGGGCAGCCCCGTTAAAGAGGATGACATGCGTTGCAACTCGTTTTGGCCCGCGGGACTGGCAAGCGGCAAACCATTCCACCGTGTCTTCAGCGATAAGTCATCAAGAAGGCCCAGAAGCGCATGCCCTTCAAGATCACTCAAAGCCCCTTTTGCAAAGACAGCAACGCCGTATTTGGCGCCGGTGAGCCAGTCACCTAACGCTTTCACTGCCGTGCGTGTTGCGTCATCTGCATCAAAAGCATTGCCTGCCACATGGGCGCGCAATGCACCGATTAAAGCTGTGAGGGAGATATTGCCGACGTCGGTGCCAGCGAGGCCTTTGCCGACCAGATTGGCGATTGCGCCCGGTGGCGCTTGGCTGCCAATGTAGCGAAAGCTGCGTTGCTTGTCGCTGTCACACAACCGGCGCAGGGCTTCATCAGTTGCGATATGTTCCGGTAGAGGACCGACCAACAAGACGGCATCGGAGCGCAGCACGGCTTCTCCCGGTGTCGTACCGAGCCAACCTTGTTCCTGGAGCAGGGCAATATTGTCAGGCGCGCTGTGGTCGATCGTTGCGCCAACTGAGCGTGCAAGTTCTACGGATTCGGAGGCACCGGCCAAGTCAATGGCGTCCACCACGATGAGGGGATTGTGCGCGGTGTTCAGTCCGGTTGCGATGGCGTCCACCACGTCCTTGTGATCGCTCACAGTTTGTCCGTTTATCCACACTGGCTTGATTGTCCACCCTCGTTATCTGATTTAAGCGAAAGACAGCATGGTCGTATGCCAAATACAACCGCCTTTCTGAGTAGGGCTGTAACGTTCCATCGTACGGTTACTTTGTTTTGCTCAGACTGATTGCGGCCCAGATTAAGAGCGATTATCCTATTCGACGACGAAACGGCCCACCCTTTGGTGTAGGGGGCTGTAAAAAACAGGACGATAAGGAGAAAACTGAATGTTGAAGCCTGTTCCACTGTGGACCCTTGCTATGGTGCTGGTGTCAGCAATTGCTGCCAGTTCTGCGTGGGCTCACGGACCCACACGTCAGAAAGTTACTGAGACTATCGAAATCAACGCTCCAGCCGACAAGGTCTGGGCGGCGATGGGCACCTTTCATGACATGAGCTGGCACCCCGCGTTTGTAAAAACGGAAGGTGAGGGCGGCAACGAGGTCGGTGCAAGCCGGACACTTGTTCTTGAATCCGGCGACAAGATTGAAGAGAAGCTGATCAAGTATGATGGCGATAAGAAGCTCTATAAGTATGAAATCACAAAAGTCGATGTGAAAGTCGTGCCAGTATCAAACTACTCGGCGATGATTTCAGTGAAAGGTGAAGGCGATAAATCTACGGTCAAGTGGAAAGGTGCGTTCTATCGTGGCTATGTCAACAATGATCCGCCACCAGAGCTGAGTGATGAGGCTGCTGTCAAAGCGATTACCGGCGTTTACACATCTGGCCTTGAGGCACTCAAGAAAAACGTTGAGTCCGGCAAATAGGTCTCGCTTGATCGTGATCACGTGCAAACAAATTCAGGTACAGCTTGCCTTGGCGGGCTGTACCTTTTTTTTCGGCCTGGCAGCATTTTTAGGTCCAGGTGCAGCAGACGAAGCAGGTGGAGTACGTGAGGCCTTTATCACTAATCAGCCTGGGAATTCGCTCACTGTGGTCGATCTTGATAGCTTGACGGCGGTCTCTGAAATCACAATTTCGGGCAAACCTGCTGGGGTTGCCGTTTCGCCTGACAAGCGCTGGGTTTATGTCACGGCGCCTGAGGGCAAAGCCTTAGTTGTTGTCGATGCAGAAAAGCGCGCAATTCACAAACGAATACCGATTGGAGAGGGTCCGTTAGGCATTGCTGTGTCCGCCAAGACGGGTTTTGTTTATGTCGCAGACTGGTACCAGCATAAGATTTTCGAAATTGATCGTGCTGCGGGCAAAGTTAAGCGGACATTTCCGGTTGGAAAGTCACCATCTGGATTGGCCGTCACGCCGTCTGGCAGTCATCTCCTGTCTGCAGATCGCGATGATAATACGGTCTCAGTGATTGATCTGAAGACTGGCGAGCGCAGTGCAGTGATTGGTGTCGGGACACGTCCGTTTGGTATTACAGTTAACGCTGAGGGTACTGAGGCGTTTACCGCCAATGTGAAAAGTAATGACGTGAGCATCATTGATCTCATTCAGAATAAAGTCACAGCCACGATTGGCGTTGGTCGTCGTCCGTACGCTATTGCGCTTACAAAAGCGCATGCCTTCGTCAGTGATCAGTACACGGCAACAGTGAGTGTCATTGACCTTAAAACCAAAAAACGCATCACTACAATTCCAGTTGATGAGTACCCAGAGGGCATCGCTAGTGATTTGCAAACGGGCACAATATATGTGGCCTGTTGGGATGGTGATAGCGTGGTGCGTATTGATGCCAAAACCTTGAAAGTCACCGGCCGCGTTGATGTTGGGTCTGGGCCCCGGGCCTTCGGTAACTTCTTGCGATAATCGCAGGCGTGGGGTTTGGGCCTCAAGTTTGGGAGAAAATGTCCGGGGACACATCCTCCAAGGTAACTGTATTGGACGCCTGATCTTAACTTTTAGCAATAAACAGCCACATCTGCTTGCCCAAACCGTAGGTCTGTGGTGAAAACCAAACAAATGCCGTCATCAGGCGGATTAAATAACAATGCAGGCGGTGCTTGGCGCGGCCTGGCAAGGAAAAGTCTAAGAGGAAGTGATGATGAAGATGCGTTTTGTGTTGGCACTTGTCTTTAGTGCGTTTGTCTCTGTGCTTTCAGCTGCGGCTGAAAAAGCACCGACGGCGGTTGATCTATTGTTTAAAGCCAAACATCTGGACACCGTAAAAAAAGGTGATGCCCTGAATTATCAGTTCTCACGCAAGACCCTTAACAAAAAAAATGCCTTAGATGACTTTGAGGACGATATCGTTATCGATATCACCAATGAGACACCGGAAAAATCCAAGAACGTAAAACTTAAGGTGTTTACAGGTGACCGTGCACGCAATCCTTTTGAAACGCCAGGCATGACCGGCAATCCAATTCTTATTTGGTACCTTGATCGCTGTGTGTCGACCTTCAATCAGTTTGCAGGCGGAAGCACCGCGTACCTTAAAGGCAAATTCCGCACGGCACTTGGAGATCACGCCAAGGTTGAAGAGACAAAATTTGAGTTCGAGGGCAAAAGTGTGGATGGCTATAAAGTTAAAATAGTTCCGTTTATCAACGACCCAGCGAAAAATCGGATGCGCGGCTATGAGGCTTCAGAATTTGAGTTCCTCGTCAGTGAGCTGGTCCCGGGATATTTCTACGGAATGACGGCGAACTATCACAGCCGTGGGAAGGGAACCAGAAACCTCTTAGAAAAGATCAACTTGAAAAGTGTGGGAGAGACAAAATGAGACTTGTTGCTGGTGCACAAGGACTGTTGGTGTCTGTTGCAGCGTTTGGTTTCCTCTCAGGATCAGCTGTTGCGCTTGAAAATGATTACCCAACAATAACGCGGGCGGATTATATTTTTGGATGCATGCAGGTGAATGGCCAAACGCGTGATGCGCTTGAAAAATGTTCTTGCTCAATCGATATTATCGCCAGCGTGCTGCCCTATGACAGATATGAAAACGCGGAAACAATCATGAGTGTGCGACTTAAGGGTGGAGAAAAAACTGCATTTCTGTTTACGCCGAAGATGCGTGAACAGGTAAATGAATTGAAACGCGCACAGATTGAAGGCGAGTTGCGCTGTTTCTAGGCGCTTCACCCCGCTGCAATGAGCGGTCAAACTGCTTTAATACAAAAAAAGCTGAGGCGCTTGCGGGCCTCAGCTTTTTTGTTTCACGTTGATTGCAGGTTGCTATGAACCTTTCGGGATGGCACGTCCGTTCATAATTCGGCCATCGGTATCTTTGGCAACAATTTCCAGGCTGTGATCTTCACTGCCAGGCGCATAGGTAAAGCGAATGTTGGGGTCTTCAGAGAGTGAAATGCCACCGGTGACAGTCATCACTACATCTTTACCGCGCTTGATTTCCATCTCTGTGATGAACTTCGCTGGGATGTAAAGCCCGGTCAGCTGGTTCATCTGCATTCCGGAGTACTGCGGATGCTTGATCATCACTTGGCCCATCAACATCTTTGTTTTGGAGATGTCGCTTTGCAGAATTTTGACCCTCATTTTGCCAATGCCAGTAAGGGCTGCATCCATGTCTTTTAATGCAGGTGCAGAACAACCGCCGGCCGCTTTTACATATTTTGCTGCCATGTAGAGCTTGCCATCATTGGTCTCAACGACAGCGCGAACATGAGAATATTCATCAATGCGAACGCGCGTGATAATCGTGCGCTCTCCGCTACCCGCGGCTGGGCCAAAGCTAAATTGAGCAGCAACAGGGGCAGGGTTCTTGTCGATGATCAACCAAAGGTCTTTCACCGAGCCTGCAATGTCTTTCGAAATCGTCATTGTTAGTGGGACAATTGCAGCATCTTCAGCACGGTAGGGTGCGTCGAGAAGAATGTTTTGCGTGTCTTCAATCAGCTGGCGATTTTCAAACACATCCTCTTGGATGCCGGGCCAGGGATCGTACGCAGCGTCGCGTGCTGCAACGGTCGTCGTGACTGACGTTGTTGCAAATAGGATTGCGGCGACGGAGACAACGCAAGTCCAAATTGATTTCAGCATATCTGTCCTCCAGATAATGATTTAGGCGTCTGTTCGAGGCTTAACATAGCTTGGCCTTGAAACAAGCTGGTTCAACCGTGATGGCTATTCCCATTCCAACTCGGCAAACGCAGCAGAAACATTACGTACATGATACTCCTCAAAGAGCTGCCACGCACCTTTTTCTGACCGTCCAACGGTGGACATGGCTTCCTTTAAGGTGCCATCACGGGCCAAAATGGCCCTAATCTCACGTGCGATGGTTGAAAAATAGCGTTCCATGGGTTTGGCGGCGTCGGGCCAGGCCATGCTTGCCGGCCCGTGGCCCGGCACAATGCGCGCGGCAGGTTTGGCGGATAGATCACTGAGGCGTGTCATCCATCCTTTAATAGACCCATCAAGCGTTGGAGTATGGCCTGAAAAGATCAGATCACCCATGAAAACAGTGCCCGTTGTCTCATCGCGGACGGTGAGATCGTTGTCGGTATGGGCGGTTTTTTGCGCCGTCAGAGTTAGGGCACGCCCGCCAAGATCAAGGTTGAGCGTATCTTGAACGGATTGTGTTGGCAGCACAATTTTAGTGCCGGCAAACGCGGTATCGCCCAATGTCTTTTTATTGATCGATAGATACCGATCGGCGCGCGCCGAGAGCCCACGCGCCAGCTTGGCATGCCCAATAAATGCAGTATTTTCAGCCATAAATGCAGCATTGCCAAACACATGGTCCGGGTGCATGTGGGTATTGATGACGTAACGGACCGGCAGATCTGAAACCTGGGCGATGGCCGCCTTCAGCGCGCTTCCAAATCGCGCGCTACCGCCGGTATCAATCACCGCAATCGCATCTTTGCCGATGATGACACCGCAGTTTGAGATGTCACCAAGATTGTCCGCTGTCATTTCATGAGCATGTTGGCCTTGATGCACCATCACGCCGGGAGCAACTTCAGTGAAGAAGGTTGATTGGACGGACCCATTTGAGGGGTCTGCAAAGGCGCGCGCGCAAAAGCTTGCGGCGGGAATAGCACACAGGGCGCCTTTGGCTGTCATTTGCAGCACAGTTCGCCGGTTGATCTGAATGCGCATTATGGGTCCAAATTTGAGTGGTCAAAAACGGGTCTCAGGCACACGCCAAAGATGCAACAACTGTAATGTTATAACCAAAGATATGGCTTTCAATGGACGATATACTTTAGAATGAGGGCTACGACCTCCGTATAATGGGGTTTTAAACGCCAATCACGATGTTCGTGATAACTTGTCGTGCGCTGCACCATCTGCACCTAAGCATGATAATATGCTGTAATAACAATAACTAATATGGGTGTATTAAGAATGGATATCGTTTACGAACATAAAAAAACCTTGTCGCATCGCCTTGCGGACTTCACGGAAACGTGTGTATGACACCTGCGGTAGCAATACCACAGGGTGGAACTAATCCACGGCGTTGAACCGACCGCAAACAATTCGCGGCGGTACAAATCAATTCAGGGAAAATCCCGATCATCGTCGCGTTAAAAAATAACACTCTATGTAAGCTACCAAGAGTGGCAAGAAACCAAAATGGAGGAAGCGCGATGCGCAGAAGTGCAATCGCATTAGGACTGCTGGCTTCAGTGGGTCTGTCTACGCCTGTTCTGGCGAACGCAGACGTTGTGAAGAATACTGCAGATCCTAATAACTGGGCTAAGCAAGAAGGTAACTACGCTGCAACACGTTATTCTGAACTTGATCAGATTAATGCTGGCAACGTAGGCACCATGAAAGTTGCTTGGACCTTTTCAACCGGCGTTCTTCGTGGACACGAGGGTTCACCTCTCGTTATTGGGTCCACGATGTGGCTCCACACACCGTTTCCAAACATCGTGTACGCATTGAACTTGGATGACGAAAACAAGATCATGTGGAAGTACTCACCAAAGCAGGATCCTTCTGTGATTCCTGTGATGTGCTGTGACACGGTTAACCGCGGTTTGGCTTATGCTGAGGGAACAATCATCCTCAACCAAGCTGATACGACCGTGGTTGCTCTGGACGCAAAAACCGGTAAAGAAAAATGGAAAGCTGTAAACGGCGATCCAAAGCGTGGTGAAACCCACACCAGCACAGCATTCATCGTCAACCAAAACGTTATTGTTGGTATGTCAGGTGCTGAATTTGGTGTTCGTTGCCATGTCACATCCTACGACCTGAAATCAGGTAAGAAGGTATGGCGCGCTTACTCAATGGGTCCAGACTCTGACATCCTGGTTGATCCAGCGAAAACCACCAATCTTGGCAAAGCTGTTGGCAAAAACAGCTCGCTCAAGACCTGGACCGGTGATCAATGGAAAATCGGTGGTGGCTCCACATGGGGCTGGTACGCATGGGATGCTGACCTGAACCTGTTCTACTACGGTACAGGCAACCCATCGACATGGAACCCTGCTCAACGTGCAGGACCTGATGGCAAGCAGATCGATCAGAAATACTCAATGTCGATCTTTGCTCGTAACCCAGACACCGGCATGGCTGCTTGGGTTTATCAGATGACTCCATTTGATGAGTGGGACTACGATGGCATCAATGAAATGATCCTTGCGGAGCATGAAATTGGTGGCAAGAAGACCAAAACGCTTGCGCACTTTGATCGTAACGGCTTCGGCTATACGATGGATCGCACAAACGGTGCTCTTCTTGTAGCTCAGCCTTACGATCCAGATCTGAACTGGTCGACAGGTGTTGAAATGGACAAATCGAAGCCTAACTATGGTCGCCCATACGTTGTTGCTTCCAAGTCCACCTTCCTGAATGGTGCTGACGTAAACTCAGAAAACATCTGTCCAGCTGCTCTTGGCTTTAAAGACCAACAGCCAGCGGCATACTCGCCACGGACAGGTCTTTACTACGTGCCAATCAACAACGTGTGCATGGACTACGAACCATTTAAAGTTTCGTACACGCCTGGCCAACCTTATGTTGGTGCTACGTTGTCGATGTTCCCACCAAAAGGTAAGACCAAC
>JAJFHG010000049.1 GCA_021775735.1 Hyphomicrobiaceae bacterium | reverse complement strand
GCATGGTTTCAAAAGCTGAAGTTTCTCGCCGCGCAGCACGCCGCCACTAGTTACCTTCCCCCAAGTCCTCTTTCTCAAGAGGCACCGCTTCTCCCAAGGCCAAAGACCTGGTTGCTCTCCTGCAACCAGGTTTTTTGTTTTAACCTTGACTATGCGGCGCATCGCGCCTCAACTTGGTCTACCTCACAGGTTTCGCTTGGCCCGAAAACCAACTAAACAGAGGGCCTCATCCTTCACGTCCAGAACGAAAAGCGAAAACCGCAAACATGACGGTTGTTCTCGATCAAAATGCAACGCCGCGCACGGCCGCACGAAGCGCTCCAACCGCCAAGCCAACACTTGTCGGGCTAACGCGCGCAGACCTGTCACAATGCCTCAAAGAGATCGGCGTTGCGGACAAGGCCCTCCGCATGCGGGTCAATCAGTTGTGGCGCTGGATCTATGTCTCTGGCGTGACCTCGTTTAGCTCCATGAGCAACGTCTCCAAAGATCTCCGAACCGAGCTTGAAGACACCTATTCTCTCGACCGACCAGAGATTGTGAGTGAGCAAGTGTCAGAAGACGGGACCCGCAAATGGTTGCTGCGCCTCGCCAAAAGCGCAACTGACGCTAAGGCGCCCGAAGTCGAAACTGTTTATATCCCAGAGGCGGGTCGCGGCACGCTGTGCATCTCATCGCAAGTGGGCTGCACATTGACCTGCACCTTCTGCCATACCGGCACCCAGCGCTTGGTGCGCAATCTGACAGCACAAGAGATTGCCGCTCAAATTATTGTGGCTAAGGATCGTATCGGCGATTGGCCAGATTCTGCTGCGCCTGGCGATGGTCGTTTGTTGCCAGACGGCGATCGCAAGATCACCAATATTGTTTTGATGGGCATGGGCGAACCACTCTACAATTTTGACAATGTGCGCGAGGCCATGGACATCACCTCAGACAACGAGGGTCTGTCACTTTCCAAACGTCGGATAACACTGTCGACATCAGGTGTCGTCCCGGAAATTGCCCGCTGGGGCGCCGAATCCGGCACCATGTTGGCGATCTCAATGCACGCCACAAACAACGATCTGCGCAACGAACTGGTGCCAATCAATAAGAAATACCCCATCGAAAAGTTGCTGGATGCGTGCCGCGTATATCCAGGGCTATCGAATGCCAAGCGGATCACATTTGAGTATGTGATGTTAAAAGGTGTCAATGACAGCATTGCAGAAGCCAAAGCTCTTGTGCGTTTACTGGCGGGCATTCCGGCCAAGATCAATTTGATCCCGTTTAACCCGTGGCCAAATTCACCTTATGAATGTTCCGACTGGGAACAAATTGAGCGCTTTGCTGACGTTGTAAATCGCGCCGGTTATGCGAGCCCTGTGCGCACGCCGCGTGGCCGCGATATCTTTGCCGCCTGCGGACAATTAAAATCTGAAAGCGTGCGCCTCAAAGCGTCCGAGCGCCAAGCACCGAAGGCTTCTGGCTAGCGCAAACCCGAACGGAGAAAAACTGTCATGTTTTGGCGCACACTTGGACGCTTGATTCTATTGCCGATTGCGTTCCTAATTTCGGTAGCGGTCACGGGGTACATTCTGGTGACCCTGGGATTGGAACATATCACTCAAGCCATTCACGGACGCAGCGACGGTGGGGCCGAGGTGGCAACTACGATCCTTGAGTTGTTTTGGCAGGGTTCATTACTTCTGTCTGGCTTGTCTCTTCTGCCCGCTTTGGCTGTCATCGTCATTGGCGAAATAGCGCGCATCCGTTCATGGCTCTACTATATGATTGGTGGCGGCTTGGCCTTGGCCTGTGTGCCGCTGTTGACACGCGTTGACCAGATCGACGAGATCGCCAAATTGCCCCCGATTGTCTGGCAGGTCTTTGCAACCGCAGGCTTTGCTGGCGGGCTTGTCTATTGGCTGATCGCCGGGCGTAAGGCGTAAACGTCCAAAATCGGCGAAATCTATCGGCTGCTAACCATCATTTGTCATTGTCTGCCAATGGCCTGACCAGCTAAGCTAGAGCAAGTTATCCGCCCAAATCCGTTACGCGTGAAGGCGGATTAATTTCGGGTCTTGGATTAAGCCTCCAACCCCAGCCCCCAAAGGGACTATTCTCATGTTGGCCGCACTTGCGCGTATTATTTTTGGCTTGATTGCCGCTTGCTTCGTAGCCGGGCTGGTCCAAACGTTGTTCGTGGTGACACCATTTGATTTGATCAACTCAGAGTCTGTGCCAGCCAGTCTTGCCAACGCGGGTCTGTTGAGCTTGTTTGCAGCCACGCATTCAGCCGTATTCGTTGCCCCATTTGGTCTCATCGCAGCCGCACTCGGCGAATGGCAGCACGTGCGCCAGTTACTCTATTACGCACTCATTGGCATCGTGATCGCCATGGCCGGCCTGTTTCTCCTGCATATGAGCGAAGCTGGTGGTCTCACAATCCTCAACCCGTATGCACTGGTCGCTTATTTCATGACCGGACTGATTGCAGGTTTTACCTATTGGCTTGTCGCAGGACGTTTCGCTGGCAATCGCTACTTTTGGACAAGGCTCTCATCTGAACAGAGCGCGTAAAGGCCGCAGGGGTAGGGACACCATGGTCTCTATCTGCGTGGCAAAAACGACCTTAGTTTAAGTGTTATTCAATTTCGGCAACATATACCGACGCTCGTCCGTTTCCACGGAACCTCTTTGACAGATCCAATTTTCGAGACATCCATGTTAGCAACCGGCAACACAGACCACGCTCAACGCTTCGCCAAAAAATCTACTGAAGCGACACTGAACTATGCCCATGCGGGTTACTTTGCAGGGATTTTTGCTTTTAACGCATTGTTTGAAGCCTGGACGGATGCCTGCGTTGACGCTGCGCGACCATCCAAATCCATCTCCAAATCATGGTTTCGTGATCCTGCGAAAGCAGACTTGTTTAACCCTTGGACATTTTGGACCCAGCCAACCAACGCAGCAGTTAATATGTGGTCTGGGCAAAACTGGATGACACAAGCGTGGTGGACACCCTTTGCCTCGCCTGTCGCGAATGCCTCCCCTGTCGCGAATGCCTGGGCTAATTTTTTTCCGAAGGCATTCACCAGCACTGATCTATCCTTTACCCGTTCACCCTTTTGGAACACGGCCGCCGCCGCTCTACCAATGACCTGGTCGTTGATGTCGTTCGGCATGCCGCATGCGGTCGCAAGACCAACTGCCGAGGCAAATACGGCTGCACTTGAAGCCTTTGACTCTGCCCAACAGTTCGCCAACGACCATATGACAGCCTACACAACTGCGCTGGAACAGACCCCTAAAGAGGCTTCACGCAATCAAGCACCCGACCTTTTAGATGTTTACACCCTCATGTTCTGGCCCTGGCTGAGTGAGACGCCTAAGACGGACTCCCAGAAAGCAACGTAATATCCATCCCCTCGACGTCCTTGAACTCCAAGACGCGCCATCACGCCCCTTGATGCACGAGCTTGGCTGCCTATAGTGCCGCCAACAACACGAAGCTCAAGCAGAAGCATAAGGCATCACATTCATGGCCGCGGGCACCTCATCTGACATCAAAAAAGTCGTCCTCGCTTATTCAGGCGGGCTTGATACCTCAATCATCCTCAAATGGTTGGAGGAAACCTATGGTGCTGAAGTCATCACATTCACGGCGGATCTGGGCCAGGGCGAAGAAATCGAACCGGCACGCGAAAAGGCCGAACTGCTGGGTATCAAACAAGAAAACATCTACATTGAGGATCTACGCGAGGACTTTGTTCGCGACTATGTATTCCCGATGTTCCGTGCAAATGCTCTTTACGAAGGCGTCTACCTGCTTGGCACATCAATCGCACGCCCGCTGATTTCCAAAAGACAGATTGAAATCGCGCGCGCAACGGGTGCGGATGCCGTGTGCCATGGTGCAACGGGCAAAGGCAATGACCAGGTACGCTTTGAGCTTGGCTATTATGCGCTTGAGCCAAGCATCAGAATCATTTCGCCGTGGCGTGAATGGGATTTCAAGAGCCGCGAAGATTTGATTGCATTTGCTGAACAACATCAGATCCCTGTCCCGAAAGACAAACGTGGTGAAGCGCCGTTCTCTGTTGATGCCAACCTTCTTCATTCTTCATCTGAAGGCAAGGTTCTCGAAGACCCCAATGAAGAGCCACCATCATACGTTTACATGCGCACAGTTGCTCCGGAAGATGCACCTGACAAAGCCACGGTGATCACCATTGGCTTTAAGAAAGGTGATGCCGTTTCCATCAACGGTACACCTATGAGCCCGGCTACTCTACTTGAGACATTGAATGACCTTGGTCGCGATAATGGTATCGGTCGCGTTGATCTGGTCGAAAACAGATATGTCGGCATGAAAAGCCGCGGTGTTTATGAAACGCCGGGCGGAACTATTTTGTTAGACGCCCATCGCGCCATGGAAAGCCTGACATTGGATCGTGACGCCGCACACCTCAAAGATTCCATCATGCCGCGTTACGCAGAACTCGTTTACAACGGCTTCTGGTTCGCACCGGAACGCGAGATGCTGCAAGCCCTCATCGACAAGAGCCAAGAGCACGTCGAAGGTGAGGTTCGGCTAAAACTCTACAAAGGCAATGTTATTGTCATTGGACGGGCGAGCCCAAGATCACTCTATGATCCTGAGTTGGTGACCTTTGAAGATGACAAAGGGGCCTATGATCAAAAAGACGCGGAAGGCTTCATCCGCTTGAACGCACTTCGTTTGCGCACACTTGAGATGCGTAACCGCCGCTCCTAAGACGGCGGCCGCACGGCCCAACACAGTATGAACGCTGCATTCCGCCACACCCCGCTCGCTTAACCCCTGCGCGGGCTGGCGATGCCTTTGCGGATGTGATACCCCGCCTGCACGTTACGTTGTGCCCGTCCGGCAAACCGGCAAGCCAACGCCTTTCTCCTGATCGAACACAATACATCCTGATCCAGCGGCCCACCGACGTCGAGCCGCCGGCAACCGAACGTAAAATCTTATGACCCTGCGCAACATCGCCATCATTGCCCACGTTGACCACGGCAAAACAACTCTGGTTGACGAACTGCTCAAACAATCCGGCGCCTTTCGCGAAAACGAACGTGTTGCCGACCGGGCGATGGACTCTAATGATCTGGAACGCGAACGTGGCATCACTATTCTTGCCAAATGCACCTCCGTGCAATGGCAGGATACGCGGATCAACATTGTCGACACACCAGGCCACGCTGATTTCGGCGGCGAAGTGGAACGTATTCTCGATATGGTCGATGGCGCTATTGTTTTGGTGGATGCCTCCGAAGGGCCACTGCCTCAAACAAAGTTTGTTGTATCCAAAGCACTGAAACTTGGTCTGCACCCCATCGTTGTGGTCAATAAGATTGATCGTGCCGATGCGCGCCATCAGGAGGTGCTTAACGAGATCTTTGATCTATTTGCAAACCTTGACGCCACCGATGAGCAGTTGGATTTCCCCGTACTCTACGGTTCTGGCCGAGATGGCTGGATGGCAACTGACCCAGACGGCCCGCAAGAAGACTTAACACCGCTGTTTGATCTGGTCGTCAAACACGTGCCACCGCCAACGGTTCACCAAGGACCGTTTTCGTTGCTGGCGACAACGCTTGAAGCAGACCCCTATCTTGGCCGTATTCTGACTGGGCGCATTCATTCCGGCTCCGTGAAGCCGAACCAAAACGTGCAAGCCTTGGGCCGCGACGGTAACGTGATTGAAACGTTCCGTGTCACCAAGATTTTAGGTTTTCGTGGCCTTGCGCGCACGACCTTGGACAGTGCTGAAGCTGGTGACATCGTTGCGATTGCGGGCATGCAGGACGCAACTGTCGCCGACACACTATGCGATCCACAAATTTCAGACCCCCTTTCAGGCCAACCCATTGACCCACCCACACTGTGGATGACCTTTCGCATCAACGATGGCCCGCTGGCCGGTCAAGAAGGTGACAAAGTCCAATCGCGCGTTATTCGCGAACGCCTTTTGAAGGAAGCCGAGCGCAACATTGCGATCCAGATTCAGGAGAACGATGATAAAGATTCGTTCAATGTTGCCGGACGTGGCGAGTTGCAACTTGCCGTCCTCGTCGAAAATATGCGCCGTGAAGGTTTTGAACTCACCGTGTCCCGTCCGAACGTCGTTATGAAGACGGACCCCGACACTGGCGCAACACTTGAGCCGATTGAGGAAGCAATCATTGATGTCGATGATGAGTTTTCTGGCGCGGTGGTTAAAAAGCTTTCGGAGCGCCGTGGCGATCTACAAGATATGCGCTCCTCAGGCGGTGGCCGTACACGGCTTGTATTCCACGTGCCAACCCGCGGGCTTCTTGGTTATCAGGGTGAACTGCTTACCGACACACGCGGCACGGCGGTGATGAACCGGCTGTTCCATAGCTATGCCCCGTTTAAGGGCGACATCCCAACGCGGCGTACCGGCGTTTTGATTTCAAACGATACCGGCGACGCGGTCGCTTATGCAATTTACAACCTGCAGGATCGCGGGCCGTTTTTCATTCCGCCGCAAACACGCGTTTATTCCGGCATGATTGTGGGTGAACATACGCGCTCCAATGATCTGGAAATCAACGTGCTCAAAGGCAAAAAGCTAACCAACGTGCGCGCGTCTGGTAAAGACGACGCGATGCAGCTTGTGACTCCCATTACCATGTCACTGGAACAAGCGATGAGTTACATCGCCGACGACGAATTGGTTGAGGTGACACCACAATCCATTCGGCTGCGCAAACGCTGGCTCGACCCACACGAACGCAAACGCCGTTCCAAAAGCACAGACACCGAAACAGCGGCTTAAATCTCGAGCGTTGCAATCTTAAGCATTGTAATGCGCGTCTTGCGCTGTGACACACGCGTTGCCAACTTGGTCCAAACGCGCAACACTCTGCGGTGTGAGATGATCTGCGATAACTACGCTTATGTTTGAATTGAGAATTTCTCACACCACAACCGGAGTTTAAAATCATGCGTGCTGCGTATCTGCATTCCCTTCCGCAAAAATTTGCCGCGCTTATTATTTCTACAGCGCTGGTATTTCCGCTTTTCACGACTTCGGCCCATGCCTGCGCCTGCTGCGACACCTACAGCGTGACCGGCGTGGAAGAGTGGGATGTGCTCAACGTGCGCTCGCGGCCGTCTGCCCGATCACGCATCGTTGGCGAATTAGAACCAGGGACGTGCGGCATTGAAATTTTGAGAGATCGTAGAGGTTGGCTCAATATCCGCTCAGGTGGCACCCGTGGTTGGGTCAACGGTCGCTACATTGAGTTTCGATAGAACTGCTGTCCTTGGAGCCGGTTTTCCCAACGCCATAGTGATAGACGAGCTGGCCACCATACCATCCACCACAAGCCATCATACCAAAACCTAAAAGACTAAGAGCAATGGCAAAAGGTGGTGGCTGTGCAAGCAGTGACATGTGCTCAACGCGCATCATAAATGAGGCGCCGTAGATGACCCAGGCCGCGGCCATGAGCAACATGTGCGTGTTGGCGGTGCTGAGCGCTACACCTTCGACTTTAGTGAAATCTAAAAACCCAGCCACGATCGCAGGGACAGCAAAGCCGAAACCTAACCCCAACGACAGTCCCGCATAGTGCCAAGCCGAATCAAATCCGAACCAGGTGAGGACATCACACGCCGTGGCCAGTGACCACAACGCAATGGGAAAATGCACCAGTAACGGATGAAGCGGATGATCAAACAAACGCATGGGTATCATTTATCGCTAGAGAACTTTGAACACGGTACTTGCCAATAGAAGAAAGCCAACAACAGCAGCACTGGCGTGCACAATCACCACCCCACGAGGCGCTACAACTTTGCGCAGATGAAGTGACGCCAAATAAAATCCGCCCAACGCTGCGACAACTAAAATGATGAGAGCGATGGCCAATGAGCTTGCTGCACCGTTCAAGACCGCAACACCCAGTATCAACAGACCTGCTGCGCCGAGCCCGGCGTGAAGCAGAGACAAGGGCCACGGCGCAAGCTCGCCGCGTAGCACTGAACTCGCCAGCATAAGGCCACCAACGGCCGCTATAGCAAATAAGATAACAGCGTAGGTAAGCATGGTGGTCTCCCCAATGTGTCGTGTATCGACCGCTACCTTATTCGTACAGACATCTTTGTCAATGATAAACATTACAAAGTTGAATATGTAATAGAACTCCCCTATTTAGCGAGTGATGGCCTCCGGATCGCGCGTCAGTAGATGTGCAGTCAAATAGTCATCGCTGAGCGTCACACGTCTACGTGGTTGGAACACAGCATTCATGGCTTCTGCCTCTGCCGAAAGATCACTTGGCACCACCCAGGCTCGCATTTTGCAGGTTATCTTGCGTGCCGATAAACCCTTGCCGGTTGAAACCCTGTGTCGGGTGCTCGAAATATCGCGCAACGCAACCTACCAACATGTTGTCGCCTTAGAGCGTGATGGCTTGATCGAAAAGGCACGCGTGACCCAAACAAAGGGCCGGCCCAGTCAAACCTATCAACTCACCGAAAAAGGCCGAGCCACATTTCCCAAACACTATGCACTGTTTGCACAACTGCTCATCGGCCTCGTCAAATCGAGAATGGGTGGGAAAGAACTAGAGGCCTGTTTGTCTGATCTTGGCGAAACGCTCGCTGATGAATATCTTGCGCGTGTCGCAGAATTAGATGGCGATGAACTCACCATTGAAGTCGCAGCAATCTTGATGGATCTTGGCTACCAAGCGGAAGCTGTTCCTAATAGGAACGGGCAAGGCCTGGAAATTAGAGCTCACAACTGCGTCTTTCATGACCTGGCCAAAGAACATGAAGAAGTGTGTGCATTAGACCTATCGCTTATTTCTCATCTTACACGAAAGCCTATCGAACACGCTGAATGCGTTGTCCGAGGTGGCACAAGCTGTCGCTTTTGTTACAAGACCTAAGTCATATGCCGCTCCTAATCCTCAATCCACCTGTTTACAACCTGTGTCTCGGATTTCCCCTCGAGTCCGCGGCCTGCTATGCACCGATGTTCGCACATGTGAGGGGCATTGGGCGTGGCGCCTAACGAAAAGACATTGCTGAGTGAAACCAACCCGTCTTCGCGATTGGACAATAGCGTATGGCCAAGCGATGTCACCGCAACGCAAGAGTATGAAGCGGGTCTCGAGTTTCTACGGCAAGAAGATAGTGGACATCTGTTTGTTACAGGTCGTGCGGGCACGGGTAAATCAACCCTGCTGCGCGCTATATGCGACATGCTTCCAGACGAAAAGGTTGTCGTTGCGCCAACCGGACTTGCTGCCGTTAACGTTGGCGGGCAGACCATTCATTCTTTCTTTTCCCTCCCGCCACGGCTCATTCAAAGCCAAGACATTCGTCGCTCGCGCAATGGCCGCGTGATGCGAAAAATGAAATTGCTGATTATTGATGAAGTCTCAATGGTGCGCTCCGACTTGATGGCGGGCATTGATCAATCGCTACGTGTCAATCGTGGTCGTCTCCATGAACCATTTGGCGGCGTACGTCTTGCAATGTTTGGTGATCTGCATCAGTTGCCACCCGTTATTCAGGACGCAGACGTCGCAGCTCATCTTGAAAATGCGCACGGTGGCCCGTTTTTCTTTTCCCATAGCGCCTTACTTGATGGCATTGGTACACAACGCTTGGAGCTGTCACATATCTTCCGTCAGTCAGACGAGACGCTGATCCAGATCCTCAATCGGTTACGGGATGGCGACATATCAGGCGATGAATTGGAGATGCTCAACGAACGTGTTGCACCCATTCGCACGCTGGCTGAGGGTGAAGCCTTTGTCATCCTGACACCAACCAATGCAGCCGCCCGACGGATCAACCTCGCGTATCTGGACGCGCTACCCGGCGAAGCCAAGGCCTTTGAAGCTGGTGTGACAGGGGACTACAACGCATCGGCCCAGCCCACTGACCAGACGCTGGTGTTAAAGCCCGGCGCAAAAGTTATCCTGCTCCGCAACGATCCAGATGGCCGTTGGGTCAATGGTACCGTTGCGCGTATCGCCCGCCTGGAGAATGACGCTGTTATCATCAATGTCGACGGCAGAGAACATGAAGTCGAGCCTGCCGAATGGGAACAGCGCCGCTATTCTTATGACCAAAACAAAGAAAAGGTCGTTGAGTCGGTGGCTGGCACGTTCCGGCAATTGCCCTTGAGGCTCGCCTGGGCGCTGACCATTCACAAAGCGCAGGGTCTGACGTTGGATAAAGTGTATATCGATCTGGGTCGGGGGACCTTCGCTCATGGCCAAGCCTATGTCGCTCTATCGCGCTGTCGCTCACTGGCTGGTTTGGCACTGGCCCGCCCTCTTCGCCCCCGTGACGTGTTGTTCGATCCGGCAGCCCTTGGCTATCGCTCCGCCTTTGATAGCCTACTGTAACAGTGGCTAAATCCCCATTTGCCCTTTACTATCCACTTTATCGGGTGCATTGCGATTTAGTATAAATCATTTAATTTCAATAAATTATACGATGTTGCGCAGCGATTTTGATAAAAATTTGGTGCCTCGCACAATTTTTTTGTTGCAATGCACAAAAAATCTGCTACATTAAAATTGCGCACAGGCCAAAGACCTGATGACACACCTTATTTAAGCCCACCTGGACATGCCCAGGCCCACTCATAAGGAGTTCCTCTGATGAACGATCAATTCAACCAACAGACCAAAGAATTCTTCGAAGCTGCAAAAGACGCCCGCATCCCTGAAAATGTACAAGCCATTGCAGAAGACGCAGTTGAAAAATCACGCACTGCATTTGAAAAAGTTCAAGTTGCAACCAAAGACAACGCTAAAGCCGTTGAAGAGCTGGTTTCTGTTGCAACAGACGGCGCCAAAACAATCGGTGAAAAAGTTCTGCGCAACACTGAGCTGAACGCTGAAGCTGCTTTCGATGCTGCCGAAGCTATCGCCCGCGCAAAAACATTGCCTGAAGTTGCTCGTCTTCAGGCAAGCTTCATGCAGCAGCAGATGGCTGTAGCTGGTGCACAGACCAAAGAACTGTTTGAACTTTCCACGAAAGTTGCACAGCAGACCTTTGAAACTGTAAACGCAGTAAGCACAAAGACATTCGAGCAGGTTAAAAAATCTGCTTAAGTATCGGAGGTACCTTGAGGGTGTAACGCCTTCGGCCTCAGCACGTTAAATCAAAAAACCTGGCGCAGCTTAAAGGCTGCACCAGGTTTTTTTAATCAGTGGTCAGGTCTGATCGGAAAAAAAAAGCCCAAGATGGGTTAGAAATACAAACTCAAAATCATGCATTAAAAATGTATGATTGCTAAAATTTGAGGAATTGAACTCTTTGCTTTGGTTTGGCGCCATTTCGGCCCTATAGTTACAATTCCATGTTAAGTTCGAGTGCTAATATTCGCGTGCGCAGGGGAAGAACCTCAGATGCTGGGGCTCTTGCTGACGTCTTTTCAGATGCTTGGCACACCACCTATCGCGGCATCATTCCAGCCTCCCATTTAGATCTAATGGTCGCCCGCCGTGGCCCCCAATGGTGGCGTCATGCTGTGAGAGCGCGCCCCGGTCTTGCAACATTGGAAGTTAACGATGAAGTCGTTGGCTATGCGATGTATGGCGCTTCGCATGTCAAAGGCTCGCGCCGTGGCGAATTGTTTGAGATTTACGTTGAGCCTAGTTATCAAGGTCTCGGCTTTGGTGAGCACCTGTTTGAATCCTGTCGGCATAGATTAGATTTGCGCAATCTCAGGGGTTTGATCACCTGGGCCTTGGAAGACAACCGTCGCGCCATGGATTTTTACTGGCGTCGTGGCGGACGGCCATTTGCTGAAGTTCAGGATCTCGTTGGCGGACGACGACTGAAGAAAATTGGCTTCTCCTGGCCTTAGGCACCTCGCGTCAAACAATAGCGGGCTTTTTCGCGATACGGGTCACATTATCTAAAAGCACAGCTTGATTTTTGGGGCACCTTGCGCCACCAACAAAGGACGTTTCTAACCAAGCTGGCGTTCTAAGCCCAACGCACGCGCCACAAAAAATCATATAGGACACCCCAATGCGGATCGATGCGATTACACCTGGCACCAAACCGCCTGAAGATATCAATGTGATTATTGAAGTTCCCGTTGGTGGCGAGCCGATCAAATACGAACTTGATAAAGCCTCAGGCACTTTGGTTGTAGACCGCTTCCTCTATACGCCGATGCGCTACCCTGGAAATTACGGATTTGTTCCCCACACCTTGTCTGCAGATGGCGATCCAATTGACGTGCTTGTCAGCTCGACGCGCGCGCTCATTCCTGGCTCCGTCATCAACTGTCGCCCTGTTGGCGTGTTGGTAATGGAGGATGACGGCGGCGGCGACGAAAAAATCATCGCGGTTCCCTCAACCCATACCAGCCAACGCTACAACCACATCAAGAACATCACAGACTTACCTGACATCTCCACCTCACAGATCCAGCACTTCTTCGAACACTACAAAGACCTCGAACCAAATAAGTGGGTGAAAATTGATCGTTGGGCCGATGCCAGCGAAGCCAAAAAAATGATCATGGACGCACTCGAACGCGCTAAAACGGCTGGATAACAACACCTGGGGTGGAGACCAAATCCACGCATTCTGGGCAAAACACAGTTTTGGCCACCGGGTCGCACTTCCCCGTGGCCGGTAGCGTTGCTATACCCCGCGCTGTCAGGGTGATTTTGTAACCAACCAAGCTGGGCCAGTCCTTGGCCCACGTCCCCGGACACAGCCCACCACGCTGAGGGACCTTCTTTCGTGAGCGATTTGAAGATTGGCATTGTCGGAGCGGCAGGTCGTATGGGCCGCGCACTCATTCGCGCCAGCCATGCCACAGATGGCTGTCGGGTCGCTGGTGGCACCGAAATGGCAGGTACGCCAATCCTGGGCACGGATCTTGGCACACTTGCTGGCATTGAGCCGCTTGGCATCCATCTGACGGACGATCCACTGACGTTGGCAGCCAACGTCGACGCGCTGTTGGATTTTACAATACCGACGGCAACCGTTGATTTTGCAGGCCTTGCCGCCAATGGACGGATTGTCCACGTGATAGGCACCACCGGGTTTTCAGAAGCTGATGAAGCCGCCATCAAGCGCGCTGCCAATCACGCCACCATCATCAAAGCTGGCAACATGAGCCTAGGCGTAAATCTTGCCGTCGCGTTGACCAAAAAAATCGCGGCAACGCTTGATCCCGACTACGACATTGAAGTCGTTGAAATGCACCACCGCCATAAGGTCGATGCACCGTCAGGAACAGCGCTTATGCTAGGGCAGGCTGCTGCCGATGGCCGAGGTGTTGATCTCAACACCAACGCTGTAAAAACGCGCGATGGTCATACAGGCGCGCGCAAAGAAGGCAGCATTGGATTTTCAACGCTCAGAGGTGGCGATGTCGTCGGTGATCACACCGTAATTTTTGCTGGCCCTGGCGAACGCATTGAAATCTCCCACAAAGCTTCTGATCGTGCGATCTTCGCACGTGGTGCGGTCAAGGCTGCCCAGTGGGGATTTGGCAAAGGCCCAGGCCTGTTCAGCATGGCTGATGTCCTCGGATTCTAACCGCCACTTAGAAAGCGAAACCCAATTAACATGACGTCTTTCAAAAATAGCCTCGTCCTTGTTCGCCATGGCCAAAGTGAGTGGAACGAACGCAATCTTTTTACTGGCTGGCGTGACCCAGGTTTAACTGACAAAGGCGTGATTGAAGCACGCTGGGCGGGGCGGGTTCTTAAAGATCGCCATATGCAATTTGATCTGGCATTCACCAGTAAATTAAAACGTGCCCAGCGCACACTCGATATTATTCTGGCAGAAATTGACCAAGAGAATATTGAAATTCGCCAACACTCTGATCTCAACGAACGTGACTATGGCGAGCTTTCTGGCCTCAACAAAAATGAGGCCATGGACAAATTTGGCGGCGACCAAGTGATGATCTGGCGTCGCAGTTATGACATCGCGCCTCCTGGTGGAGAAAGTCTCAAAGATACTGCTGGCCGCGTCATCCCTTATTACAAAGACCATATCTGGCCAGCTGTGAAAGCAGGACGAACCGTCGTTGTTGCTGCCCATGGCAATTCACTACGTGCACTTATTATGCACCTAGAGAAAATAAGCGCTGAAGACATTCTTACGCGTGAAGTCGCAACAGCGGCACCGATCATTTACGACTTGGATGATAGGGGTTTGGCTATTGACCGTCAGGAACTTGTAGACTCCAAAGGTCGCGACGACGGAAAATAAGAGGTCTTGGTCATGCTCGACCCTGCCTAGACAACGAACTCACCCAATATTTCACATCGCAAAAAGACGAGATCACTTATGGCAACGCATCAACTTCTTCTTCTGCCCGGCGACGGTATTGGCGTCGAAGCCATGCACGAAGTTGCCAACATCATTGAGACTTTAAACAAGGTTTCAGGGAAGGTCGTTTTTGAAACGGAACATGATCTTGTTGGTGGTGCTGCGATTGATGCCCATGGCGTACCACTAACCGAGAGTGCACTCAAAAAAGCATTGAATGCTGATGCAGTTATCTTTGGTGCCGTTGGCGGCTCCAAATGGGATGACGTCGCATATGAAATTCGACCAGAAGCCGGCTTGCTCCGCCTTAGAAAAGATTTGGGTCTGTTTGCAAACCTACGCCCAGCGATCTGTTACCCCGCCCTTGCTGATGCCTCCTCGCTGAAACGTGAGTTGGTTGAAGGCCTCGACATCATGATCGTGCGCGAATTGACAGGCGGTGTTTATTTTGGCGAGCCAAAAGAAATCGTCACACTGGAGAATGGCGAAAAGCGCGCTATTGATACCCAGCTTTACACAACCCACGAAATTGAGCGCATTGCCAAGGTTGCCTTTGATCTTGCCGGTAAACGGCAAAACAAGGTGCACTCCGCTGAAAAGCGCAATGTCATGAAATCAGGTGTGTTGTGGAACGAAGTGGTCACTGCCACCCACAAAAGTTATGCGCCGAGTGTTGGCCTTGAACACATCCTCGCAGACAATTGCGCCATGCAGTTAGTGCGCAATCCAAAGCAATTTGATGTCATCGTTACTGACAACCTGTTTGGGGACGTGTTGTCTGATGCAGCCGCAATGCTCACTGGCTCACTTGGAATGTTGCCGTCCGCCTCTCTTGGTGCGCCGGATGAAAAAACCGGACGCCGCTTGTCGCTTTATGAGCCCGTCCACGGTTCAGCGCCTGACATTGCCGGGCAAGACCTCGCCAATCCAATTGCAACCATTGCCAGCTTCGCAATGGCCCTGCGCTATACGTTCAATATGGGCCAGGAAGCCGATATGATAGACCAGGCCATTGCCAACGTGCTGGCAGATGGTCTGCGCACAGCGGATATCATGCAGGATGGCATGACACAGGTTGGCACCAAGGCGATGGGTGCAGCGATCATCAAGCATTTAGAAACATTGGCAGCCTAAATCAAAGTGTAGGATCAGGATCGCGCACTACACTTCTGCGCCAGCTACACATGTCGATGGGCTATCTGAAAGCCAGGCTTGTGCCGTCCACGTTGGTTCTTCTGGGCGGCGCTTGTCTTGTTCCGTACGAGAACTAAAATAAAACTCAAAGCAGTTCTGCCCCATGCGGCGCACAGAATAACACCCGCCAGCAGCATCACCGTCATAGATCGTGCAGAATGTTCCCGCTGACACCGCGACCACCGGCCACCAACCTGTCTCACCTGATCCTGGTAGGCGACGCGTCCACCGCGATGGTACGTTTCAACAAACCCGCGTCCGCTCGGATAAAGCCCAGCAATTGTCTTGCCCTCAAAAGTCGCCTTCAAATCACTGTCATTCATCCAAAGAACAGCGTGCGACTCTGCGCTGGCCACGATGAGCCCCACGGCCAAAGCCATCAGAACAATAAATGCTCGGGGTTTGCGTGTCATAATCCCAATTTCCTCAACGTTTCACCTGATCCTAAGCGCCTTGCCCTGCAATGGCATATACCTGCGTCTGCTTTGACGCACCCAAACTAACTGAACGTGGTCTGATGGCATGGCGCAGGTGAGGCATCGCAACATTACGTCACTGCGATCTGACAACAAAGGACCTTGTCATCGTCGGGCTTGGCGCGTAATGGATCGCCTCTGAGTTGGGGCCAGTGGCAGTTTTTCGGTCAGCGCACCCTCAACAGGCCAAAAAGGACGCATTATGGGTTATAAAATTGCCGTTGTCGGTGCCACCGGCAACGTCGGTCGGGAAATGATGAATGTGCTCTCAGAGCGCGAATTCCCCGCAGATGAGGTCATCGCGTTGGCTTCGCGCCGTTCAGCTGGCAGCGACGTATCCTATGGTGAACAGACGCTGAAATGCAAAGATCTCGAACAGTTTGATTTTGCAACCGTTGATCTTTGCTTGATGTCTGCAGGATCAACGGTGGCCAAAGAATGGGCACCCAAGATTGCCTCTGCGGGCGCAATTGTCATCGATAACTCATCGTGCTGGCGCTATGACGCTGACGTGCCGCTGGTTGTGCCGGAAGTGAACCCTGAAGCGCTTGATGACTTTAAGAAGAAGCGCATTATCGCCAATCCGAACTGCTCGACAGCGCAACTCGTTGTCGCCCTCAAGCCGTTACATGATGCTGCCGGATTAAAGCGCGTTGTGGTCTCAACGTATCAGTCTGTTTCTGGTGCCGGTAAGGATGCCATGGATGAGCTCTGGCATCAGACCAAGGGCGTCTATGTACCTGGGCAAGAAGTGGAAGCGCACAAGTTTCCAAAGCAGATTGCGTTTAACTGCATTCCCCACATCGATGTGTTCATGGAGGATGGTTACACCAAAGAAGAATGGAAGATGATGGCGGAAACCAAGAAGATCATGGACCGCAAGATCAAGCTTTCTGCAACCTGCGTGCGGGTACCTGTTTTTGTCAGTCATTGCGAATCCGTCAATCTTGAGTTTGAACGACCCATCACCGTCGACGAAGCACGTGAAATTCTACGCCAGTCGCCGGGTATGATTGTCTTCGACAAGAGAGAAGAGGGTGGCTATATCACGCCGGTTGAAGCGGCCGGCGAGTTTGCGACCTATGTCAGTCGCATTCGCGAAGATGCAACGGTTGAAAATGGTCTTGCTATGTGGATTGTCTCGGACAATCTGCTCAAAGGTGCTGCGCTGAATACGGTACAAATCGCTGAGACGATGATCAATCGCAAATTGCTGGACGCATAATTCAGCGTGTTTAGGTCAGTCGTGGACTGTGAGCCAACGCGCTAGTCCACGTTCGGAGCGATAAGCTGAAGTTCACTCAACGCTTCGACAATGCCGCGAAGGTCTTTCAAGAACCGTTCACGGTTTTGCGTTGGTAATGCTGCCAAAATTGTTTCATCAACACGGTCGGTATGTGGCAATGCATTGCGCAAAGTCGCCCAACCCGTATCTGTTAGCTTAACGGCATATGCGCGTGCGTCTTCACGGGTTCTCCGCCGCTGCAATAAGCCTTTTTTGAGCATACGCCGAACAATATCGGCAAGCGTTGAACGATCAATACCGGTCTGTTCAACCAGATGGGTTTGGCTCAACCCCTCATTCCGGGACACAGTCACAAGGACGGCGAACTGGCGCGGGGTCAAACCATCGTCGGCCATCTCTACCTGAAAGATATCGCCAGCACATTGGCCAGCACGATGCAGGAGATGGATTGGCGAATTATCCAGATCGGATGTCACTGAAGTCTTATTTTTTTCTCGTACCATAATCCCGCACCAATCCCAGTATATCCGCTTACGTAAAGGACAGAGCCTTAGTTCACAGGAAATCATCCCTATCTTTTACATTTACGATAAAGAGACCATTCAATTAGTAAAAAATGGCACTGAATCCAAGACGTCCAGTAAAAAAAAATCCATCATCAACAAAAACTAAAATAAAACCAACAATAACCGGGGTATCCGTTTGTGCGCCGATAGTCTTTATAAAGATTTATTAGCTGCAAACCACGTAGTTATTACCTATTTTTTAGACAGCCCTAGTGGGGACTTAGGCGCTATTTGCATACTTTTGAATGAGCTTGATCTGAGCTGCTGCAAAAACCATCGTCAAAGGAAGTATTCCAAAAACCTTGAAGTTAACCCAAGTTGTTTCAGAGAAATTTCTCCAAACTACTTCATTGAGAACTGCAACAAACAGAAAGAATCCGATCCAGCGTAACGTGAGCTTGGTCCAACCGAGGTCTGTCAATTGAAAGGCCTCGTCAAACAGCAACTTCAAGAATGGTCGTTTGATAAACAATCCAGCGGCCAACACACCGGCAAACAACACATTGACGATCGTCGGCTTCATCTTGATGAATGTCGCGTCTTGAAGCCAAAGTGTGAGACCACCAAAAATGGTGACAATCACCGCCGTGACGATCGGCATAACGGTGATATGACCAAGTAAAATCTTTGACGCGATAAGCGAGACCAACGTGGTCGCCATCAGCACGCCAGTCGCCGCGAAGATACCAAATTTGGCATAAACAGCGAAGAATATGAGCAATGGGCCAAGTTCAATAAGTAACTTCAAGCCCTGCTTTTCCTGTTGCGGTGCGCGTTTGTCACCAACACCGTCAGCATCGCTCATCTAACTTTCCTTTCAAAATCCTGCCTTAGGGACATACCCTTTTTTGCGCCTTCACTCATGCTCAAAATAGGGATGGGTACGAGACGCGCAAGCGCGGTTTGAAACTCCTCGACACGATCCATTTTTTTGCACACCTTCAGGATGGTTTGAATGTGTCACCAGCCATCTAACAGGCATTCAACTCTAAAGCCTGCAAGGTTGAACTCCATTTAGAAGTTGAGACCGCACGTTACGGATCAATGTGATGACGGCCCATCCAGCGCGTCAACAGCCAAGCGTAAATGCCACTCAATGGCATAACCACGACAATCTTGAACAAGATCCAAACGCCGACACCATCGGTTGAGTAGCCAAGTATCGAGTACATCTGATCATCTATGAACGTCAGGCGAACAAACTCATTTGCCACGGCTGTCAACACAAAAAACCAAGCAAAACTCCATGTAAACAAGTCCCATCCGCGCTTGGTATAGTGGAACGTTTGCTCAAATACGTATTTGAAAAAGTTCTTATTTAGCCACAGTCCCAGGAATAAAAATCCAGCAAAAAGTGCATTAAATATGGTGACTTTTATCTGCACCCACATCGCATCACCGGTAATCAGCGTGAGAGTGCCGAAGATGATGGTTACACTTGAGGCGATCAGCGGGAAGACCGGAAACCTGCGGAGCACCACATACATGCCAATGATCGAGACGATGGTGGACAAGATTAGTGCCCATGTGCCCGCATTAATATTGTAGATGGCATTGACAACAAACATCAGCACGAGTGGTCCAAACTCGCCCAAAATGTTCACAGTCTGCTCGGCATTAAATGGATAAAACCGCCGACGTTTGCTCATTATGTTTTAGCCACCATTCCCTGTCGGCGTATTTTGTATGTATGTGCCCATCACCACCCAAGATCCAGTTCTATCATCTGGACCCTACCTCGTACCTAACGCCCTGCGATGGCTGCTGCAAAATCAGCGGCGTCAAAAGGTTGTAGATCGTCTATTCCCTCACCAATCCCGATTGCATGCACCGGCAGCCCATATTTGGCGGCAATAGCCACCAAAATGCCGCCTCTGGCCGTGCCATCCAATTTTGTCATGATCAGGCCGCTGACGCCTGCTGTACTTCGAAACGCTTCCACCTGTCCCATGGCATTTTGGCCGGTCGTCGCATCCAGGACCAGCAAACTATCATGTGGCGCATCGGGTGCTAGCTTGCGAATGACGCGGATGACCTTCTCAAGCTCCTCCATCAAGGCCTGTTTGTTCTGCAAACGACCCGCTGTATCAACCAGCAACACATCCACGCCGTCGTTCTGCGCTGCCTTTAATGCATCGAACGCAAGCCCAGAAGCATCGGAGCCGACGGCGCTCGACATTACGCGAACATCAGCGCGCTCACCCCAAACTTTGAGTTGATCAATCGCGGCTGCACGAAACGTATCACCGGCTGCAATCATCACATTGTGGCCGTCAGACTTGTACTGCGCTGCAAGCTTGCCAATTGTTGTTGTCTTGCCAGAACCGTTGACCCCAACGACCAGAATGACATGTGGGCTGTGTGATGGCTTGATCTCAAGTGCTTTTGCCGTTGGCGCTAAAACGCGTTCAACTTCATTTGCCAAAATGGTTTGGACATCTTCTGACGTGATACCTTTGTCATAACGACCTGCAGAAATTTGGTTGCGAATACGCATCGCGGTCTCAACACCAAGATCAGCTTGAATCAGAATGTCTTCAAAATCATCAAGCGTGTCCTCATCTAACTTTTGCTGTGTGAACAGACTGGAAATGCCCTGACTAAGGCGCGACGAGGTTTTGCTGAGACCTTTCGAAAGACGGGATACCCAGGACTGTTTTTCGGGTTTGGCGACAAGCGATGGGTCGGGCTCATCATCCGTTTCTTGAGACGGTATCGTCTCAGCATCTGGCACGTCTGTTTGCCGATCACCTAGAGCTTGTCCATCCAGAGCAACCGTTGGGGATCCCTCATCCACGACATGATCTTGGGCAACGGGCTCATGTGGTGTTTCAACTTGGACCACTGGCTCATCTGGAACGCCATTGTCCGATGCGGCCGTCTGTTGATTTTTGGGGTCACTATCGCCCGCATCCGAGCCAAATAATTTTCCGAAAAACCCGCCCGGTTTCGATTTCTTTTGGCTCACGCCGCAACCTCACCAATCAAATGACCGTCACGTGATGCTGTCACGTGCACCTGTTGAACTGAACCAATAGTTCTTTCATCCAGCTTATCAATGCCCGCCACATGGACTTCTGCAAAATGCTCTGTGCGGCCGAGGTCTTGGCGCTCCATCAACACCTGGCGGTCAGCCCCAACTTGGGACTCCATAAACTTACCAACGCGCGCTTCGCCACGTGCACGCAGGCGTTCAGCGCGGGCCTTGATCACGCGACGCTCAAGCTGTGGCATGCGGGCTGCGGGTGTGCCCTCACGTGGTGAAAACGGAAACACATGAAGGTAGGTCAAGCCACACTCTTCAATCAGGCGTTCCGTATTTTCAAACATTTCGTCGGTTTCAGTTGGAAAGCCCGCAATCAGGTCCGCGCCAAAGACAACATCAGGCCTTAAACTTCGTACGCGATCACAAAATGCAATGGCATCACTTCTGAGATGGCGCCGCTTCATGCGCTTCAAAATCATGTCATCGCCGGCCTGCATTGAAAGATGAAAATGCGGCATCAAGCGATCATCATCTGCAATGGCATCGTACAAATACTGATCTGCTTCCACTTGATCAATGGACGACAAACGCAAGCGCTCTAGATTTGGCACGTGGCGCAAAATCTGCTGAGTGAGTTGGCCAAGTGTTGCCTTACCCGGCAAATCAACTCCATATGAGGTGAGATCAACGCCGGTCAGCACAACTTCCCTGTAGCCCGCCTCAACCAGTCGTGTGATTTGATCAACCACAACACCTGCGGGCACAGACCGCGCCGGACCACGGCCATAAGGAATAATGCAAAATGTGCAACGATGATCGCAGCCGTTTTGCACCTGAACAAAAGCGCGCGACCGCGCGCCAAACCCATCGATGAGCGGTGCTGCTGTTTCATGAACCGTCATGATGTCCGTCACCATAATCGGTTCAGCGCTGGTATTGACCAAGTTCAGAAACGTTGTGCGTTGCATCTTGTCATCGTTGCCAATGACATGATCCACTTCATCCATCTTAGAAAAACGATGTGGGTCAATTTGTGCGGCACACCCGGTGACAATCACCCGCGCTGATGGCTTCTCCCTACGAATCTTGCGGATGGTCTGCTTTGCTTGACGCACGGCTTCGCCAGTGACTGCACAGGTATTGACAATGACCGCATCGTCCAAGCCGGAGGCATCGGCATGAGCACGCATGACCTCAGACTCATAAGCGTTAAGTCGGCATCCCAGCGTTATGATTTCTGGCTTTGACATTCACTCGTCTTTGTTAGGTCTCGACAACACAAGCCTGATTTAAGCACCTTCAAGCTCAGAAATCTTAAGCTGGCCTTCACTCTCAAGTACGACCGGACCTGTCATAAGGATCCGATTATCAGCTGTCCACGCGATCTGAAGATCACCACCGGGCACATTGACTGTGGCTTCACGTGCCAACAGTCGCTTGCGTGCGCCAGTAACTAAAACAGCGCAGGCTGCTGTACCGCAGGCTTTGGTCAGCCCAGCGCCACGCTCCCAGGTCCGTGCGATCACGCGGGTGGAAGAGACGACTTGTGCCAGTGTAATGTTAGCACCTTCCGGAAACACGGGATGATGTTCCAACAGTGGTCCAAAGCGGCCAAGGTCGTGATCTGCAACATCATCGACCCAGAACACAGCATGCGGGTTGCCGATATTTACAACGGACGGCGAATGCAGCACAGGCGCATCGATCGGACCGATCTGCAATTCTATGGCGCGGGTATCGCGAAACTCTTCGCCAAGCGGGATCGCCTCCCAATCAAAATTGGGTTCACCCATATCAACGGTAATGCGCTCGATCGAGTCCACCGAAATGGCCAGGGAGCCTGCATCTGTCTCGATTCTTGTCTTGGCTTTGCCGGTATCGGTATAAAGCGCCCAGCCAACACAGCGTGTGCCATTGCCACAGGCACCAACTTCTGAACCGTCAGCATTAAAAATGCGTACAAAGGATTCAGTGCCCGCAGTTTGTGGATCATAGAGCGCCATCAACTGATCAAACTGAGTCGCAGGATGAGCGGCGATTGATCTGAGAGCATCGGGCGCAAATATGGTCTTTGTACCACGCGCATCAACAACCAGGATCTCGTTGCCGAGACCATTCATTTTGCGGAATTTGAGCGAAGTTGCCGTCATGATGACGCCTTATATGGCTATTGATGCCCTGGATACAAACCCAGCGATAAAAGGCCTAGACGCTTGGCCCAAAAGCCACCATATCCAAATGACAGCCATCAGGGCTTTTTTGAGGGAGGACATCCTAAATGTTGAGCCAACCCCACCTATCAAGGGCCCGCAGTCTCGGGATTGGCCTTGCTATGTTGGCCGCCATGGCCAGCATGGCCCTGCCAGCCCAGGCTGAACAGACCCAGGCACCAGCGCTCCCCAAAACGCCGATCACCGTGACTGAGGTCGCAACCGGCCTCGCCCACCCGTGGGGCCTTCAGTTTTTACCCGATGGCCGCATGCTGGTTAGCGAGCGTGTCGGTCGTCTGCGTATTGTCTCTGGCGATGGGACGATCTCAGAACCGATCAGCGGTGTGCCGAAGGTTCTTGTCTCAGGTCAGGGCGGATTGCTGGATGTACGACTTGCGCCGGACTATCCAACCAGTGGCGAAATTTTTCTGTCTTATGCAGAATCGCGCGAAGGATTTAAAAACGGTACGACGGTCGCCCGCGCCAAATTGGAACTTTCTGATTCAGGTAGCGGGGCTCTCAACGATGTCAAAGTCATTTTTAGCCAGCAACCTGCGATTGCCTCCAATCTTCATTTTGGATCGCGTTTGATCTTTGCACCTGATGGCACTTTATTCGTAACCACCGGAGATCGTGGAATTGTGCGCAAACAGGCGCAAAACCCAAACGGGCATCTTGGTAAGGTTATCCGCATCAATCGAGATGGCTCTGTGCCAGACGACAATCCAAAACTTGAAGGATGGCGGCCCGAAATCTGGTCACTTGGTCATCGCAACGTGCAGGGCGCTGCGATCAATCCCGCCACGGGAGAACTATGGACAATTGAACATGGTGCACGCGGCGGTGATGAACTCAATCTTCCAAAGAAAGGCAAAAATTATGGCTGGCCGATCATCACCTATGGCCGTGATTACACTTACTTGCCGATCGGAGAAGGCCAAAAGAAAGAGGGCTTAGAGCAACCGGTCTACTATTGGGACCCGTCTATCGCGACCTCAAGCCTTGCCTTCTACGATGCCGACTTATTCCCTAATTGGAGGGGAAACGCGTTCGTTGGCGGCTTGGGTGGACAACACCTGGCACGACTCGTTCTCAAGGACGGTAAGGTTGTGGGTGAGGAAAAATTACTTGTCGATCTGGGGGAACGCATTCGCGATGTCAGACAAGGTCCGAATGGCGCGCTTTGGGTGCTCACCGATGACCCAAACGGCAAGGTGCTGAAACTGACGCCTAAAGACTAGCTTCAACCAGGTCGATGCTGTCAGTCCGATCCGGGTTGGAGGTAACCTCCAGGCCCGGGCCCGCCACCAGTTGGATTTTTGGCAGCCTCACCTGAATAATCTGTATCTTTCTTTTTAGCCTTATAGCGGACTTGCACTTTTTCGTTGCGCTCAATTTTGCAATCACTGTTTTTGTCGAGCAATTCAAACGCGCGGTTCTTATGACCTGTTAATTCTTCACGCGACACACGACCATCTGAATTGCGGTCGTAGTATTTCAAAGTCGCAACATCAAATAACCGGTCACTGCGCGCCATGTTGACATATTCCGGTTGGGTGAGACTACCATCACCATCACCGTCCGCCTCCGTGTGTGCTGACAGTGCATATTGTTGCCACTCCGCGCAGGTCACGACTGCATCTTTATCGAGGTCCCAGGTTTCCGCAGCACTGATGAAGGTCACATCAAACTTGCTCGGGCCGGAATTAAATGGATTGCCGGAACCAAATGGATTTCCAGAACAGCCCCCGGCAACAGCGATAGCGAACCCGCATCCTGCCGCGATTAATATCCGCCATTTGGGCATGCCTGCCATCTCCTGCTGCGCCATCTACGCGCGCTACAACTGGGTCTCGTTCTAGCCCTGGGCACCCCACCCCGGCCAAAGCTTTTTAGGTTATCCAAAGCAATTCCCGCAATTCTAAGGCTGACCTGTTCCACCAGCGACACGCAACCCCCATCCATGATGCGCACTTCTGCCGCAGGTCCCTGAATTAAAAGCAGCTTTTGGAAGTCCTCGGACAGTTGACAAGACCCGGACGATCCAAGATGGTGCCTCCATATTTCATTTGGCCCTGAAAATCAGAGCCGCCGCCCTGCACATGCGCACCAGACTTGGAGAGCGCGGGAGGCAGGGAGGTCAACACCCGCCAGCGAGTTTCGCCCGCGGGTGCGTCGTACGTTTGCCGATTGAAACTTCAAAAAAGGCTTGTCGCCCAAATGTTTCAGACCCTCTCAGATCGTCTTTCAGGCGTCTTTGATAAACTCACCAAACGAGGTGCCCTCTCTGAGTCCGACGTTAACGAGGCGATGCGCGAAGTCCGTCGCGCGCTTCTTGAAGCAGACGTCGCTTTGGATGTTGTCAAAAGTTTTGTCGACAAAGTCAAAAACAAAGCCATTGGCCAGGAAGTCTTAAAATCGGTCACACCGGGTCAACAGGTCGTCAAGATTGTTCACGATCAAATGGTCGAGATGCTTGGGTCTGAAGCAGATCCAATCAATCTTTTAGCGGCCCCTCCCGTTTCTATTTTAATGGTCGGTCTACAAGGCTCGGGTAAAACCACGTCGACAGCGAAAATTGCTTATCGCCTGACAAACCGCGACAAGAAAAAAGTATTGATGGCGTCGCTTGATACACGTCGCCCGGCAGCACAAGAACAACTGCGCGTTCTCGGCGAGCAAACAAACGTTGCCACACTACCCATCATCGCGGGCCAATCACCGCTTGAAATTGCCAAACGAGCTGGCGAGGCCGCAAAGCTTGGCGGCTATGATGTTGTCCTTCTTGATACGGCTGGCCGTGTGACCGTCGACGACGAATTGATGGCCGAAGTTGAACAGGTCAAACGCAATGCCAACCCACATGAAGTCTTGCTGGTAGCCGACGCCCTGACCGGCCAAGATGCGGTCAATACAGCAACAGCATTTGATAGTCGCGTTGGCATCACAGGCATTGTTCTGACCCGGGTTGATGGTGATGGACGCGGTGGTGCAGCATTGTCGATGCGCGCTGTCACCGGCAAGCCAATTAAGTTGGTTGGTGTTGGTGAAAAATGGGACGCACTTGAAGATTTTCACCCGGAGCGCATAGCTGGTCGCATCCTTGGCATGGGTGATGTGGTTTCCTTGGTTGAAAAAGCCGCAGAAACCATTGACGTCGACAAAGCCAAATCCATCGCCCAAAAAATGCAAAAGGGCGCTTTTGATTTGGAGGATCTCGCCGACCAACTCAAACATATGCAGAAGATGGGTGGTATGGACGGCATGCTCGCCATGTTACCCGGCGTCGGCAAATTAAAATCGCAAATGGCGGGCGCCAAAATTGATGACAAGGTGCTCACGCATCAACAGGCGATCATTTCATCAATGACGCCAAAGGAACGGCGCAGCCCAAAACTGCTGAATGCAAAACGCAAAAAACGCGTTGCCGCTGGTTCGGGCACCCGCGTTGAAGAAATCAACAAGCTTCTAAAAATGCATCGCCAGATGGCGGACATGATGAAGAAGATGGGCCGCAACAAAGGTATGATGAGCCGCATGTTTGGTGGCGGTAGCGGCGCTGCTCCGAGCGACGAAGAGATGGCAACCATGCAGGATGAGCTTTCAAAGCTCGATCCAAAGGCGCTTGCAAGCCTGCCCGAAAACTTAACAGACGGATTGCCCAAGGGCACGTCACCCAAAGGCTTACCTGGTCTTGGTGGTGCCCTGCCACATGGTGGATTGCCCGGCCTCGGCGGCGGCGTTCCTGGCCTTGGAGGGCCACCGCTTAAGAAATTCCCCGGATCAAAGGGAAAAAAGAAGTGATGTCTCTCCCCCAAGCATGAGCCATTACCCGATCAACGAATGAACAACACAAACACGACAAACTCTGAAAGGACTTCAAACAATGTCAGTTAAACTTCGTCTCGCCCGCGGTGGTGCAAAGAAACGGCCATACTATTATGTCGTCGCAGCCGATATCACAGCTCCGCGTGATGGCCGCTATATCGAACGCATTGGTACATTTGATCCGATGCTGCCAAAGGACCGCGAAGATCGCCTCAAGCTCGACATTGACCGCTGCAAGCACTGGCTGAGTGTCGGTGCCAAACCAACTGACCGCGTGTTACGTCTATTTGATATCGCCGGTCTTATGAAACGAGAAGCACGCAATAACCCAAACAAAGCCAAGCCGAAAAAGAAGGCGCAAGAACGCGCGGCCGCTGCTGAAGAGGCTGCGAAAGAAAAAGCCGAAGCAGCTAAAGCTACCGCAGACGCACCTGCAGAAGAAGCAGACGCAGCAGCATCTGAATAGCGCTTCAAACGCTGTTGGCCTGATCTTGGCTGACTATGAAACACGAAATGAAATAAGCAGGGCGCATCCAACAGTGCGTCCTGCTTTTGTTTTGGTTAAAGCATTTAGGTTAAGACGGCTTCGCAATGGAAGATCATGCGCTTCTCGCATAATCTTCAGGTTATGGCAGACATCAGTCTCAAAGACAGCTTAAAGCAACTCGGTCTTAAGCAGATCGAACTTGCTCAGCTTATTTCCGTGAGCCCACGCACCATAAGCCAATGGACCAGTGGTGACGTCGCACTCCCAGGACCCGTCACGGCCTACATGCATCTGCTTAAAACCCTCACCCCTATTCAGCGCGCAACCGAATTGGCGCGCGTCAAAGGACGAGCCAAAATGCTTGATGATGGCGTTTATTCCTTGACCTATTTCGGTGCCGACTGCGAGCAACCGTGCAGTGCAAGTGGTCTCGCAGTGCTTAGAAGTGGAAAAATTCTCGGCTCTGATCGCCACGGCGGCGTCTTCACGGGCAGCTATGCCTACGATGCTGCCCGCAAGACCAATACGGTTCATGTCCGCCTTAAGGTCCCCGATGGTGGGGTATTGGTGACCGGTTTTGCTGCTGGGTCAGAGGGCGTCACGCTTGACATCGCAGGCTCGTTTGAGCGCGCTGCACCGACCTCAACAGCGACAGTTGAGGTTGAAGGTGCCCCTGTCGACGTGCGCCTCACCTATCTTGGCGCACTGCCTCATTAACGCTACACAGGCCTCAGCAACATCGTACCTTGAGGCTGGGACCTACATGAGCGTGCCTAAAAATTCTGAGACCGTTCTGATGGGCGTTATCCTCGGAGCCCACGGTATCAAGGGCGACGTGATGGTTAAATCGTTTGCGGAAAACCCTGCTGATATCGCCGCCTATGGCCCGCTTTTTTCAGCAGATCACAACCGCCAATTTAAATTAAGAATTGTGCGTGAGACGCACAAGGGCCTCACCGTGCACATTGAGGGTGTTGATGACCGCACAGCTGTTGAGGCGCTTAAGGGAACGGAGCTTTATCTTCCCCGTGAGCGACTACCCAAACCAGAGACAGATACTTTTTATCATGCCGACCTTATCGGTCTGCGCGCCGTCGATGTGAACGGAACAACTCTTGGAACTGTGACCGCTGTCCAAAACTACGGTGCGAGCGACATTTTGGAAATCGAACGAGCGGACCAATCAGACGTTGATTTGATACCGTTCACAAACGCATGCGTTCCAGACGTATCATTGCAAAATGGGACGGTGACGATCATGCCGCCGGACATATCAGAGGTTAAACCTGATGAACGTGACGCTGATGAGTCTAAGAACGCCGAGCCGGACAAAAGTTAAGCCACGTTTTTTTGCATCATCATTGGTAGCTCACCAGCTTGGCCTGCCGCCTCGCCAATAAAAAAGTCTTTCAAACCTTGCAGGCGATCGACCGTGCCAAGTCCAACTTCGCGCAGCGACCGCAACAGCGCCACGTCATTGGAAAACAAACGATTGATGCCATCAAAGCTTGCAGCTGAAAGTGTCGTATCCGACCGCCGCCAGCGCTCGTAACGCTGCAAAACATCAAGACGTCCGATATCAAGGCCCAATCCGGCTGCCTCGACAACAACATCGACCAACGCTGCCACATCTCTCAGACCCAGGTTCAAACCTTGTCCTGCAAGAGGGTGCACGCCATGGGCTGCATCACCGATCAAAGCAAACCGATCTGCGATATAGCTGCGTGCAAGATGCATGGAGAGTGGCCAGGATTGACGTGGACCGACAACTTCAAACGCGCCCAAGCGACCGGCAAGGCGTTGATCTAATTCCTCTAAGAATTGCGTATCATCACCTGCAAGAATGCGCTCTGCATTGCTTGTTGTTTCGCTCCAGGTGATACAGCTGCGGTTCCCGGTAAGCGGCAGCATGGCGAACGGACCCGCTGGTAAAAAGTGCTGCACAGCGGTCGCGTGATGCGGCTTGCTATGCGCAATGGTGGTCACGATACCGTGTTGATCATAAGCCCAACGCACCACATCTATCCCGTGCATTGTGCGCAACGGCGAACTTCGCCCGTCTGCCGCGACAACCAATTTTGCTGACAATACGCGCCCATCGTCGAGCGTGATGGTGTGATGGCAATCCGTTTTGCCTATCGAAACAATCGTTACAGGACGGTATGTCGTGATTGTCTTGTCATCATCAACCGCAGTTGAAAGTGTGTCCAGCACATTGCCGGATGGCACGATGAAAGATGCCGGATCACCTGTCTCTAATAAATTGTCCCAAGCTAGCAAAACCGGTCGGACACCAGCATCCAACGGCGAATCCGTGATTTGGATTTTTTCAACGGGTTGCGCATCTCCAGATATTTGAGACCACACGCCAATCCGCTCTAGCAAATAACGTGACGAAGCTGAAAGAGCGAAGGCGCGTGCATCCGGTCGCGACTTGGTGCTGGACGTGACAGCTTCCGTCCGGTCGAGAATCCCGATTGTTAGGTTGCCCTGGCTCCGGACAGACAATGCTCTTGCCAGAGCAAGGCCGACAAAACCGGCACCTACGATGACGATGTCAAAGACATCATGATTTGGATCGGAAGCCAATTCAGTCCTCTTTTCTGCCCAAAGCAGCCTTTGCGCCAGGGGCCCGCTACGGTACGGTATGTCAAAAATATAGACTTAGCCCAGGATGATACATGACTGCGAGTAAAACAATGCCACGCCAGCCGGTCGATGGGCTTCTCAAACTTTTAGATCTTGAACAACTGGATGAAAATCAATTTCGCGGCGTGAGCCCGGATATTGGGTGGCAGCGGGTCTATGGCGGACAGGTGCTGGGACAGGCTTTGGTCGCGGCGATACGTACTTTGAAACATCAACGCAACGCGCACTCCCTCCACGCTTACTTTCTCATTGGTGGCGATCCAGCCAAGCCAATTACGTACGACGTGGAACGCACCCGCGACGGTGGTAGCTTCTCCAATCGTCACGTCAAAGCCTTGCAGCATGGACGTACGATTTTTTCCATGAGCGCATCATTTCACGGCACGGAAGACAGCTACGAGCATCAGGCCCAAATGCCAGATGTGCCGCCGCCAGAGGATCTGCCAAGTGCCTCTGACTTGATGGAAAAGTTTATCGACAAACTTCCCGAAAGCATGCGCAAATACTGGAAAAAGAAGCATCCTGTGGACATGCGCCCGGTCGACGTCAGCCGCTACATGAATCGGGCAAAACATGCCCCCCAACAAAACACCTGGATACGAGCCAACGGCACATTACCAGACGATCCAAACCTGCATCAGGCCGTGTTGGCATATGCCTCAGATTTCACCCTGCTCGACACTTCGCTTATTGCACATGGCAAACTGATGTTTGATCAAGACATCCAGTTGGCCAGTCTCGATCATGCACTGTGGTTTCATCGCCCGTTTCGCGCTGACGAATGGCTGCTCTATGCCCAAGAAAGCCCAAGCGCATCTGGTGCCCGCGGATTTTGCCGGGGCCACGTCTTTTCACGCGACGGCAAGTTAGTCGCCTCGGTGGCGCAAGAGGGTCTAGTGCGCAAACGCGAGACCGCATTTGTGTTGAAGTAAGCTGCTTATATTATAGGCGTTATATATTATCTGTATAAAATTTGGGCATTTCGGTGTCCGATAAGGCTGTGTCCACACCCTGGGCATGGCCTTTTTCTTTAATTATTTCAGCATCTTATTGCGGTTGCGAACAGACTGGCACGGGCTTTGATTGGTTAACAACCGCGACTGTTCAGGAGGACGGGATCCCCCGGTGGCTTGTTCAGGACGCGAGGCAATAACAATCAAGGACAGAGCTGCCATGAAACTCATAACCGCAGTGATCAAGCCTTTTAAGCTGGACGATGTGCGTGAAGCGCTGACCAAGCAAGGGCTGGAAGGCATGACCGTCAGCGAGGTCAAAGGCTTCGGGCGCCAGAAGGGGCACACAGAAATCTATCGCGGTGCTGAATACGCCGTGACCTTCGTTCCCAAAATCAAACTCGAAGTCGCCGTGCCCAGCGCCAAGCTGGATGCCGCTGTGGCGCTCATCGCGAAGGCCGCCAAGACCGGTCAAATCGGCGACGGCAAAATATTCGTCACATCGATTGAGCACACGCTCCGCATCCGCACTGGCGAAGCCGACGATGCAGCGCTTTAGCCTGCGCTCGCCCAACGACCTTTGAACTCAATTTGAAAAATGCACGACAGGAGCGAACAAATGAAACGGCGTCTATTTGAGAGACTGGGTCTTACCTGCGTCTCTACTTTTCTCATCTTAATTTTGGCGACGCTGCCATCTCACGCACAGGACGCAGCTGTTGCCGCCGCAATCGCAGAAGCCTCCAAGTCCTCACAGTATGTGTTCAACACATTGCTGTTTTTAATGGGTGGCTTCTTAGTCATGTGGATGGCAGCTGGTTTTGCCATGCTTGAAGCCGGACTTGTCCGCTCAAAAAACGTGGCCATGCAATGCACCAAAAATATTGCATTGTTTTCAATAGCAGGCATCATGTTTTGGTTGGTTGGCTACAACCTGATGTATGATGGCGTAAACGGTGGCTTTCTGGGATCGTTTACACCGAAAGTAATTCCAGATCCGGGAAGTGACCCTGGTAGTTATTCTGCAGGGTCTGACTGGTTCTTCCAGATGGTATTCTGCGCCACGACGGCATCAATTGTTTCGGGCACATTAGCTGAACGCATCAAGCTTTGGCCGTTCCTGTTTTTTGTGATCGTTCTCACCGGCTTTATCTACCCCGTCCAAGGCGCTTGGAAATGGGGCGCTGGTTGGTTGGCGTCAGGTGCTGACACAAGCTGGATCAAAACCGTTGCAGGTGCTGAATTCCAAGACTTTGCGGGCTCTACACTGGTTCACTCTGTTGGCGGCTGGGCAGCACTGGTTGGTGCGATCATACTCGGAGCACGTCATGGCAAATATGGTGCAGGCGGTTCCATTACACCAATGCCAGGCTCAAACATCCCACTCGCAACACTGGGCACGTTTATTTTGTGGCTCGGCTGGTTTGGTTTTAACGGCGGTTCGCAATTGGCAATCGGCACCATCTCCGATGCCTCATCTGTCTCGCGTATCTTCGTCAATACGAATTTGGCGGCTGCTGCCGGTGCGATGGCAGCCCTGATGACCAACCAATCTGTCTATGGCAAAGTCGATGTAACGATGGTTCTCAACGGTGCTTTGGCCGGTCTAGTTTCGATCACTGCTGAACCTTTGACACCTGATCCAGTGTGGTCGCTCGTTATCGGTGCCGTTGGCGGCGTGATCGTTGTGTTCGCGGTCCCATTGCTCGACAAACTCCGTATCGATGATGTCGTCGGTGCGATCCCGGTACATCTGCTGGCTGGTATCTGGGGCACGATGGCCGTGCCGCTGACCAACGATGGTGCAACGGTCCTTGGTCAAGCCATCGGTGTGGGGTCTATCGGTCTCTTTGTCATTCTCTGCAGCGTTGTGGTCTGGACCATTCTCAAAGTGACGGTCGGGTTGAGGCCAAGCCTTGAAGATGAGATTGCCGGTCTCGACAAATCAGAAATTGGTCTTGAGGCCTATCCTGAATTTGGCACCGGTAGCCAGCGTATCTAAAAACAATCCCAGCGGGCGATCGCCTGCTGGGACCTTTTACCTTTTGGCCACACACACAGTCCTAATGCGAACGCATTTCTTCCCCCAATTGGCCCGCGTTCGCTTGAAGGTCCAGATGAGAGATCATCTGGATCTTCTCCTATGCAAAACGGCGCAGGTTAAATCCAGAATTCTGTCTTGGGTCCAAGCCAAGTTAGCAGCCGTTTCATATCGGGGGCACAAACTGCAATGCAGCCCTCCGTTGGTCTGTAGTCCGGATGTGCAATATGTAGGAAAATAGCACTGCCCCGTCCGCGGCGCCGCGGCACAATATTATAATCCAATATACCGATCACATCGTAAAGGTTATCGTGCCGCCATAGCCGTTCCGCACTTGTAGGATAGGGGTGGCGAACTGGACGGTTGTAGTTGCGATCAGACGATGCATCACACCAGCCATCGTTCGGATGAAGAGGCGATACGGGCAGGGCGGTCATGGGGCGCGGTGTGCGATCTGCACGGAAATAGAACGACAGGGTACAAAACCGGCCCAAGGGCGTGGCGCCATCACCTTCCCGTTTTATGGCCCGCATACCAGACCGGCCCAACGCACAAGGAATGCGCGTGAAACCAAGATCTAAAAAACCCTGGCTTACTCCTTTGGATAACGACCTCACGAATAGTTGACGGGGCTGACGCCGGTTGTGCATTTTACGCACTCGCTTTCTGACCATTTTATTGTCAGGACAAGATTTGCTAAGAGATAAGGGTGCTGCCCCATGGCAGTCCAATTAAAAAACGACCACCGGAGCGAACACGCATGAGCACTGCACGAAAGATCCTTCTTGTCGATGACGATGAGGATTTGCGCGGCTCCCTCAAAGACCAGCTAGCCCTGCAACAGGAATTTGACGTTACGGAAGCCAATACGGCATCGACAGGCGTAGACCAGGCCAAGGAAAGCCAGCCTGATTTGGTCGTGTTTGATGTCGGATTGCCTGATATGGATGGCCGTGAGGCAGTGCGCCTTCTCAGAAAATCTGGTTTCAAAAATCCGATCATTATGTTGACCGGAAATGATTCTGACGCAGACCAAATCCTAGGGCTTGACGCTGGAGCGAATGATTATGTGACCAAGCCATTTAAATTCGCTGTCTTGCTGGCCCGCATCCGCGCTCAGCTGCGCCAACACGAACAAAGCGAAGATGCCGTTTTCAAAATTGGTCCGTACATGTTCAAGCCAGCATCTAAACTTCTGGCTGACGACAAGAAAACCAAAATTCGCTTGACGGAAAAAGAAACCTCCATTTTGAAGTTTCTATATCGCTCGGGCGAATCTGTGGTGTCCCGTGATGTGCTGTTACACGAAGTGTGGGGCTACAACGCAGGTGTCACCACACATACACTCGAAACGCACATATATCGCCTGCGTCAGAAAATCGAAAAGGACCCGTCCAACGCAGAGATTCTGGTGACTGAATCTGGTGGCTACAGATTGGTTCCTTAAAGCAGAGGCAAAGGGTTCAGAGTTTTCCTCTCCCCATCCACATCTCCAAGCGCGCAACTGGACGTTAGATACCGAATCACCCCAGCTATCGGCTAACTAAGGCGCTTGGTACGCCTTTTTGGTCCGTGATCACAAATGCCGTGCGGCTTTGACCTTTTGGCCAACGCATAGGCATTTTCACTTGTTGGGATTATTTTCACGATGACACTCCAGCCAATCATAGGCTCTGCGTTAAAGGTGCCACTGTTTCATGGACTCGAGCCAGAACAAATGTCGGAGCTTGTGCAACGCGCTGAACGCGTCGTTTATGAACCGGGCGAAGCTCTTATTCAAAATGGCGAGTTAGGCGATGCTGCAATCCTTGTGGTCACGGGACGCGCCACCCAATTTAATGCGTTTTCCAGTACGCACCCTTACGATCCCATTGGTCCTGGATCACTGGTTGGTGAGATGGCGATGTTGGTTGAAACGACGCATTATCTTTCAGTCGTTGCAGACGAGCCAGTAAAAGCCCTTAAATTTCACCGTGCAATGATCGAGGCTTTCATGGGTGAAGACCCGCGACTGGCCGACCACTTCGTCTCAAGGATTGCTTCAAGATTGAATGACTTGGCAGCAGAGATGCGGGCAACGATCGCTGCACCGACTTCAACAGCGGCAAAGCATGATGTAGATGTAGACGACGTTGCCGGAACAGCTAAGCCCGTGGTGATGGCAAGCGAGGAGGAGGAGCACGCACCGTCTTCTTCCACCACTCAAACATTCCAAGGCACGCAGACCAGCCCGGCCGAGACGACTGCAGCCCGAGTCAACTAACACACAACACCTACAAGCTTGCCTAAAAGAAAAAACCCAACCCTGGGGGGACAGGGTTGGGCTCTATCGGCGCTATGTATTGCGCGACATCGGGAGGGATCCGATGCCTCAGGTTGCGTCTGTCGGCTAGACGGGGGGGACTACCGATTTTTAGGAGTCGACGCGCCCTGCATGGCCTATAAGATAGGACGAAGTGGCACACCTTTGAAGATATCATCCACCCTGATCACGAAAATGTGATCAGTTATGCCAGTGTTTCCACAGCTGAGCATTTGCTTTGCGCTATTTTCGCCACAGCTTTGAGTCGTTGGTTTCGCGCAGAAGAGTGCCTTTTTGCGGCTTAGGCTCTAAACCGTTCAAAGTTAATCACCCCGAGAGCAAATCAACCTAAGGCAGTCCGACACAGCCACTATTGCAGTCTGTTGTCCAGCAATCCAACCGGCTTGATTTTGAACATCTTGGCGGGGATTTTCTCGTCCTTCACCAAATTGCCAACCACAACGCGCGTATCCTGACCCTGTGCATCCTTGGTCAACCACTCATCAAGCTCTAACGTTGGCTTGCGCACAAAGATCAACTTGATGTGGCCAGGCGTGGTGGTGTCCTTGTCGCGAATGCCAAGAATGATCTTTTCGTCAGTTTCCTCTACGCCGGTAATCAACGCATCGCGCAGCAAATTAACATTCTTACGCAGCAATAACCTAAACGGCGTTTGGTCAAGCTCAACGCGATCTTCGTTGTTGAGATCATAGTCTTGAATGGCCAGATAATTTCCATCTGAAATAATCACTTGCCGGCTAGGCTTATTGTAGTCAAAGCGAAATTTGCCGGGGCGCTGCATCATGAATTTGCCGCGCATGGGACGTTTGCCTTGCACGTATTGAATGAACTTACCTTTTAGATCACCAAGACCATTGAAATAACCGGTCACTTCGTTGATCAGCGCGGTTTGACGCTCGTTGAGAACCAGGCCTGCCGTGCCGCGTCGCGCAACTTCTGCGCTCCAGCCCGAACCAGCTGCTCCGTTGGCTGGTTTATCTTTGGAGCTCGCTGGTGAGGCCAAGCCCACCAAACCACACATCGCCACGACAAGCGCACATTTCCACGTCATTCCCTTGAACCCTTCAAAGCCAACGGCACCAAACACCCGGTTTGTGCTGAACTGTCGTCTTTTCCTATCATTACGTCCAGATCTAGGCGACTCAACATTGCCAATCCGCACCATGCCAGCGTTTTTGCGGCTTTAGAACGTCAATTAAGAGCGTCTTTGTGGGTTGTGTCCAGGCTGTGACGTTTCGCACCCGCTTTAGGCCACGTTTTCTGATGATCCCGTTGTCGAGGCAGACAACAGAATTTCTCGTTTGCCGCCACTGCCAGCAGGACCGATCACACCCTCATCTTCCATCCGCTCGATCAGATCAGCCGCACGGTTGTAGCCGATCGATAATCTGCGTTGGATATAGCTTGTCGAGGCTTTGCGGTCGCGCAATACGATGGCCAGTGCCTGGTCATAGATGTCATCGCTCGCTGACGCTTTGTTTGCACCTTGGTCTTCTGCCGGTTCAGGTGCTTCTGTCACTTCAGCAACATACGATGGAGTACCCTGCTCTTTGAGATGGCCGGCAACAGCCTCAACTTCATCATCGGAAACAAACGGTCCGTGAACGCGCAAAGTCTGGCCTGACCCTGAGGCATAGAGCATGTCACCCTGACCTAAGAGTTGTTCTGCACCTTGTTCATTGAGGATCGTACGACTGTCCACTTTGGAGGTAACTTTAAAGCTAATCCGCGTTGGGAAATTTGCTTTGATGGTCCCGGTGATAACATCAACTGAAGGGCGCTGCGTGGCCATGATCAAATGAATGCCAGCCGCGCGAGCCATTTGTGCCAAGCGTTGAATAGCCGCTTCAATGTCTTTACCTGCCACCAGCATCAAGTCAGCAAACTCATCGACCACAATGATGATGTGCGGCAGCTCATCAAGCTCCATGGTTTGGTCTTCATACGTCGCTTGACCTGAAGCATCAAACCCCGTGTGCACTGTCCGCGATAAGCTCTCGCCGCGCGTCTTAGCGTTGCGCACACGATTATTGTAAACACCGATGTTGCGCACCGACAATTTACTCATCCGCTTGTAACGTTCTTCCATCTCGCGCACGGCCCAATTAAGCGCAACAACGGCTTTTTGCGGATCTGTAATCACGGGCGATAGAAGATGCGGGATGTCATTGTAAACTGAAAGCTCGAGCATCTTCGGATCGATCATGAGTAACCGACAGGTATCAGGTGTGTGCTTGAACAGGATCGACAAGACCATTGCATTGACGCCAACCGACTTACCCGACCCGGTTGTGCCAGCGACCAGCAGATGCGGCATGCGTGCCAAGTCCGCAATCACAGGTTCACCACCAATGGATTTACCCAGCGTCAACGGCAAGGCAGCGCCTGAACTGCGATAGGCATTGGCATCCAACAGCTCTCGTAAAAGTACGGGACGTCGTTCTGCATTCGGCAGCTCAATGCCGATCACATTGCGACCAGGGACAACTGCAACACGCGCAGATATTGCACTCATTGAACGCGCGATATCATCTGCAAGGCCGATGACGCGTGATGATTTTATGCCGCGCGCGGGTTCAAATTCATACAGTGTAACAACAGGGCCGGGGCGAATATTTTTAACCGCACCTTTAACACCGAAATCAGCCAGAACCGTTTGCAAATCTTCCGCTTTCCGGCGCAAAACTTCTGGGCTCAGATCGGGCATAGTTTGCGGTACTTCAGCCCGTGCCAACAGTTTTGTCGACGGAAGGATATGGCGACCTTTGCGGGCACCAGAAACTTTCGTTTTCATCAAAGACGGCAGCACAGTACCAGATTGCATCCCAGAACTTTGAGGATCGGCAGGTGTGACTGGCGCGACAGATGGTGGTGTATCTCGAGATATATTTGCTGACGCAGGCGCAAATCGACGCGCAATTGCACGGCTGGTTTCGTCAACATCATCAGGGTCGTCATCGGCATCGAAGTCTGAGCCATTTGTAATGTGGGCTGCAAACTTCTCGGCAATCGTTGACCGCGACTCCACGTCACTTGCACGGTTTAGCTGCGACTGAGCGCCTGCTGGCGGCCTTGGGGGTGCGAAGTTTGGTGTCGTCTGAGCTGCGTTTACAGGCGTTGATGACTGAACCCTTTGTTGATCATCAAACAGGCTAGACACGGGATGAGGGGTTGTAGGCGGCAGGACAGGCTGCTGATTTGCTTGGCCTACTGCAACAGACGCAGGCGGACCCTGTTGTTGGCGCACCGGTGCCATCTGCGGCATACGCTGCAACACAGGATTTGGTCGCACCAGGTTAAGCCATGCGCTGCGCATCATTTGACCTGGATGGGGTCTTGGTTGGCCTGATGTCATCGCAGGCGCATGTTGATTGTGGTGGCCTGCTGGCATTGGTGAAGCGACCGTGTGCTGAGGTGCGCCCTGAGGAACCATCTGCTGGAGTACGGGGTTTTGAGACCTAGGCACTGTTTGAGTTTGCACTGCTCCGGCCACGATGATCTTCGGCGCTGGTGTAACCTCTGATGTTTCAGTATCTGATTTATTTGTTTTCCGTGCACGATTGTCGTTTGGCGCTAAGTCATCGTTGGCGCGCGCCTTTGCATCCCCGTCCGGTGTCTCATCATCAACGGTTGGCCATTCCGTTTCCAAGGTGTCGCGAACACCTTCCCGCAAACGCTTTGCTTCACTTAACAGCGAATGCTGCCATGAGCCTGCTGTCTCGCGCCAATTCAGGCCTCGAATGGGTTGGAACAAGATGCGATAGAGATCTTTAATCTCAAGTCCGATGGAATGCATCATCGTTGAGGTGCCAATGGCAGCCAGTAACACGCCTGTTGCAGCGCCAGCACGCGCAGGATTGATGGCTGAGAAAAAGCCTGCAACCAGCCCGAAAACAAAATCACCTAAAATCCCGCCGTAGCCATGTTCAATAGGCCACGTAGCGGACGCCGGCAGCGCTGACAAAGCACCGGAAATGACCAAAACAGATAGCGGGTAGAACGCGACCTTGGAACGAAAGCTCATCACTTGTCGTACCGAAATCAGCTCGACACACCAGAACATTGGCGCCAAGAGCGCTACAACAGATGCAAAACCAAGCATTTGCAATAACAGGTCTGCGATAATTGCACCCGGCGCACCACCAAGATTATGAACCGGGCCACTCGTTGCCAGTGTCAGGCTTGGGTCACGTGTTGTCCACGTTGCAAGGCTCAGCCATACAAATGCAATGAACACAAGCGTGACAGCGCCCGCAAAACGGCTGATCAAACCAACCAGTTTGTCTTCAACTGTGGACGGAAAAAAGCGCTGATAATGATAGTCAGTGGTGTCAATGGCCATGGGGGGCGAACGAAACTCTTACGCAGCAACTGATACTATACGTTCCAGTGCCTCTTTGAGTGTCGCTCTGTCATGAACCAGCGCAACCCGGACATATCCTGCCCCTGGGTTACTGCCATCCAGTCCATGTTGAGCCAATTCGGCACCAGGAATGACCTTGACGCCGAAGCGTTTCCATATGGTTACTGTAGCCTCACCAGAACTGCCAAATTGGTGCATATCGAGCCACAGAAAAAACCCACCTTCAGGTCGCTGATAGCCAAATTTACCTGTCAGGAGCTCGTCGCAAAGATCAAATTTTTGTCGATAAGCCAATCGGTTAGCTCTGACGTGATCATCATCAGCCCAAACTTGCGCAGAGGCGTGTTGTATCAGCCCCGGCATTTGTGGACCTGCTAAATTTCTGATCTGAAAAAGTTGATCATGAAACGCGCCATCGCCCGCAGAAAAGCCAGACCTCAGACCTGGCAAATTCGATCGCTTTGACAATGAATGAAAAACGACGACATTGCGAAAGCTGTCGGTTGTGTTCTGAGCGACGGCCAAAGCACCTGGTGGTGGTTGATCGGCATAGATCTCCGCGTAGCACTCATCAACAAACAGCATGAAGTCATAGCGTCGCGCCAACTCGAGAGCCCGTTCCAGATAGGCTGCGCTTGCAATTGCGCCTTGTGGATTGGCCGGGGAGCAAAGATAAAATGCAACCGTACGTTCTAAGAGTTGAGGGTGACGCTCAATCTCATCAAGGTTAGGCAAATGACCTGTTGCTTGAGTCGCATTTAGAAATATGGGTTCCGCACCCGCCGCCAACGCACCACCCAAATAGACCTGATAAAACGGATTGCACATCAATACGGCTGGACGACCTGAAACAGGCTTGCGCGCAACCGCTGCAAAGCAGGCGTAAAACAAACCTTCGCGCGATCCATTACAGGGTAAAATCTCACGGTCAGGCTCTAACTTAAATTCAGCCCCATAACGCCGGCTTGCCCAATTGGCAATCGCGAGGCGCAATGCGCTTGTGCCGCGCATTGTTGGATATTTGGCAAGGCTAGGTGTCGCTTCGGCCAACGCCTCAGATATAAAATCAGGCATCTGTTCACGCGGTTCGCCAAGGCTGAGATCAATCGTTGGCGTCATGCCAGGCGGGACATCTGCCAACAGCGCGCGCAATTTCGCAAACGGTGAACCAACGTCACCGTTAATCATCGCGTGTATGGAAAACATTTTGCTCGCCATTTGGCCGTGTGCACGTGTTGCTCATCCGAGCAGCAGCAATAAACGCGTAAACGATTGGTAGCAATGGCGAACCAAGATCAAGCCGCTTTAAACAACGGGAGCCCCAAAACCGTAACTGTAGGGAACTGGCCCTGAAAAGGCGATGACATCTCCATCGCTCAATTCAACATCAAGGCTGACCTGATCACCAACCAGACCTGGCGTTACGTCGCGCCCGTTGCGCATCACCAAAAAAATCTCTGGGTGCGGCAGACCAAGTAAGCGCACGATATCACCAATGCGGCTTCCAGGTGGCAGTTTCAGCGACTGACGCCAACCACCAGCTTCTGCGTATTGTGACAGACTGTTGAACAAGCGTGTCTCAATTGAGATTTCCGCTGCTTCACTATTATGGCCAATGGTTGCCTTCGTCATTATGAGATTTCCCTCACTTCACCTTGGAGATGCTTTGCAAGATAATCCGGCCCCTTCAGCCACGACGGTGGACTCTCACCGACGCCACCAAACATGGCGAGCCATAAGCTCTGAGCAATTTGCTCAGCTTTAGCGATCACCTGACTTGCTGTTTCGAACTGCAACACGTCATGAGCCGTGGCATGAAACAATTCCAGCCAATGGGCAAAGTCGACATCTTGAGCTTCGGTAATAGCTTTGTGTTTTGGCACGGGGCGCCCATGATATTCACCCGAGCGTAACAATACTGACGCCCAGAACTGTTTCATACGCACGAGATGATTGGCGCGATCGCTCTCTAAGCGTGATGAGAAAATGGGTCCAAGTCGCGGATGTGCCCAAACACGATCGTAAAATTTATCGACCAATGCTGCAATTTCATCGCGGGTTATTGCGATGTCTGCAACTTCTGGTTTGGCCCTGCCTGAGACACCAATTTCAGGCGTTCTCTCTACCCTTTGGCGATCCTCAGACCCGTCCATAGAGGCACATTCCTTGGCTTGATTTTTTGATCATTCATTCTATATGTATCTTTTCATACCATCACGTGCATGTTAAATTCAACTCAAAATCCACCACCTGAGACACTTTGGAAGGGCAGGTACAATGCGCTTAAACCGAGCCAGTGATTTTGCCCTTAGAATCTTGTTGCTGCTTGGCAAGTTAGAAGATCCAATCTCAGTCGACTCAATCGCCACGACACTACAACTGTCCAAATCCAACGTTATGAAAATTGTCGCCAAACTAAGCGCGGCAGGTCTTGTGACAACCCGGCGTGGACCTAATGGCGGCGTGGTGCTTGGTCAGCCCACGATGAATATCCGCGTTGGTTCGGTGGTGCGGATGATTGAAAATGATTTGGCAGTCGTGGATTGCCTGAACGAAGGGCCGTGCAGTTGTGTGTATCTACCGCGCTGCGCGCTAAGGCCCGCAATGCAGGCTGCAACCGACGCATTTCTTGAGTGCTTAGATGGCTATACCTTAGCCACCCTTCTCGAAGGCACACGCACACCAAGAGCTAGTGCAGCACCTGTAGCTTAGCTCCCGGCACACGGTCGCACACGATGCCAGCTAGCCATCACACCTTCCGCCAATACCTTCACACTCTTCAAAGTCATTGAGGCAGCACTTCCCACCGCAACATTGTCTATGCGACGAGCATGATGCTCCATTTCGTCTGCAACTACGTTTTTTCTTTTTCTTCTTCTTTTTATATATCTTTTTAGGTGTGTATTTTTTTGTGACGCTGCCGCACCCCTCAGCCTTGGCGCCGCAGCTCCGAATGAGCGAACACAGCGCAGGCCGACTTTTCTTCAATTGAAGGTTTGCAACAAACGGCGGCGCGGAAATCGTGACAAATTCTTCGCTCATCAGATCAGACAACATACTGCCATCGGCCTTAAAGCCACCACCGTCACCACGCCGAGTGAGACTCACTTCACCGTTCATCTCCATCACCTGCGCGCCAACCGAGTAGGTTCGGCCGTTGGAAAACTCAAACGGTATAGGCACAGCTTGGCCATCTGCCCGGCCACTCCGTTTTGCAGCTAATCCCTGTTTCATCCGGCGATCAAAATTGGGATAAAGGTTGCGGCCGCTTTCGCGAAGAATGCCTGCTAAACGCTTTCCATCGCAGTGAAATAGGAGTTCAACGCCATTGCCCTTAACAGCCGCTGCTTTAGCGCTGGCATTGCCCTCATCCATTTCATAACGCGTAGTGCGCCAAGGTGCACGGCCAGCACGCGCCTCAAACGTATCCAGGATCGGCATTTTTCCGCCGCGTGAAGAGGAAGACTGCGTCGGCTTGGATTTCTGCGCTGCGGGTGCTCCAGCCGTACCTCCCAAGCGTTTGACATACGCGCGTGCTAAATCTGCGCGAAAGCCGGTTGGAAACGCATTGAGAAAGGCCTCCCATCCTTCAATGGTGCCAAGCTCTTTCGCACTTTCAAAGGCTTCTTTTTCGTTGATGCCATCGTTACCACCGCGCGTATTATCCGCGACACGAATGACATTTTTGTTGTTTGCTGATGAAGATGTTTGAGAGGTTGTACGCTTATTTGTGCTGCTCCCAGCATATCGACCGCAGGTGTTAACAAAGCGCTGAATGGTACTTGATCCACCTCGCAATTTTAGATTTGCGATCTGGTAGCCTGGCACCTGGTAGTCAAGTGCATCGCGGTCCTGCATCGCCTGCCACAACTTATCGTCGTGTGCCAATTGAACGTGAGCGCCGGTTACACCCTCTTCAATCTCCGTGCCGTGGACAATGCCATTTACCGTGCGCTTGAAGCGCCCACCGGTAAATCGGACTTTGATCTTATCGCCGTCCTTCATGGTGCCAATGTCAGCGGCCAACACCAGCGATATGGTTTTGCCACCGCGTACAAACCCTGATTCACAACCGGCCTGGACTTGCACATCGTCGGTTTCGGGAATGCCCAAGATGAGGCCGGCACTTTTACGACCAACGCCTGCCGTGCCTTGTGCTTCGCGATACTGCCAAACCTTGCTATCACCTGCTGCGTGCGCTGCAGTGTCGAGAAATAAGATCGTCGTGGCAAAGGCAAGCGCCATCGCGACCAATAAAACGCGGTTTAGCACTGACATAGAGATCGCCCTTTTTTAAAGTTTTACCCACCCAAACACCGTCTACTGTGGCGCAGGCCCGCCGGGCAGGCAAGCTGCACGACCGCACGAGGTAAAAAAGAAAACGGGTCCGTGCTGCCTCGGCACCGACCCGTTTCTAATTTCGTCTCTTAATCCGTGCTCGACTTAGATATTGCCGGAACGTAATTCAGATTCGGGATTGGCACCAATTTTATGAATGGCAAGATCCGCGCCCATACGTTCTTCTTCAGCCGTCAGTCGAATTCCCATCATCGACTTCAAGATGCTGTAGATTGCATACCCGGCCGCAAAGCCGTAGCCAGCCCCGAGCACGCTACCGACGAGCTGCGCACCAAACGTGACACCGCCAAGACCGCCTAGCGCTTCAAGACCAAAAATACCGCACGCAATACCACCCCACAGACCACACAGTCCGTGCAATGGCCAAACACCCAGCACATCATCGATTTGCCATTTGTTGGATGCGAGTTGGAACATGTGAACGAACAAGCCACCGGCAATACCGCCTGTGATCAGCGAACCAATTGGGTGCATCACATCGGAGCCAGCGCAGACGGCGACAAGCCCGGCCAAAGCCCCGTTATGCACAAAGCCTGGATCGCCGCGACCGACGATAATCGCAACAATAATGCCGCCCGCCATCGCAAGTAGTGAATTCATGGCAACGAGGCCTGAAACACCTGCAACAGATTGGGCGCTCATCACGTTAAAGCCAAACCAGCCGATGCACAGCAGCCATGAGCCCATCGCAAGCCATGGAATGGATGAGGGTGGAATGCCAATGGAGCGGCCTTTTTCATATCGACCGATGCGTGCGCCAAGCAGCATCACAGCTGCAAGTGCCGCCCAACCGCCAAACGCATGAACAACAATCGAGCCTGCAAAGTCATGAAATTGTGCACCAAGCACAGACTCAAACAGACCTGACTGCAAACCAAAATTCGAATTCCAGACCGTGCCCTCAATCAACGGATAGGCAATCCCAACCAGCATCGCCGTGGCTAAGCACTGCGGAAGAAATTTGGCGCGCTCCGCAATGCCGCCCGACACGATCGCCGGGATCGCAGCCGCAAATGTACACAGGAAGAAGAATTTAACGAGGCTGACACCCTTCGGCCCGAAGCCTTCAGCCGCGCCTGCAATATCACCAGCGCTGAGCAGGAAGTGGACGCCATAGGCAATCATGTAACCAATGAAAAAGTAGGTCACGGTTGAGATCGCAAAATCGACGAGAATTTTGACAAGCGCATTGACCTGGTTCTTGTGCCGGACCGTGCCGACCTCCAGAAATGCAAAACCCCCATGCATCGCGAAAACAAGAATCGCGCCCATGAGGAGAAAAAAGACATCCGAGCCTTGAGACAGGTCTTCCATAGCCGACACCCCCAGTTATTAAATGCAATTATTTTGGGCAAGCGGCTCTGGCCCGAGCCTGCCAACCCGTCGTTAGGCTGAAGCAGTCAAGAACCGTGCCAGGGGGTTAACGTGTCGCTATACTCTGTAATATCAATGGCTTAGCCATAGACATAATATCCACGGACTCAGCGAATGATGAGATTTTAGGCAACATTTCACTCTGGGTTGCCACTCAATTGTGCAGCCCGCAGACTCGCACGCTTTTTGGTGTGCTGCTAACGCACCCGGCGTGGATTGAGATAGAGATCGTTTTCCTGGCGCTCAAGTTTAGGCTCCAGCGTGCCACGCCTGGCCGCCTTATAAAGCTGCTTCATATGCCACTTGGCTTCATTGTCGAAGAAGATGACGCCGGTGAACAATTTGAGCACGGTCAGCAAGCGTTTGGTGGCGTGATGACCCTTCATCACTTTGCCGCTCCACTTGCCACCGATGGACAGCATCTTGCCATCAATCTCACCGACTTTGTCTCCCTTATGATTGTAGAGAATATAGTCTCCGCCAAGATCAATAAAACGGCGGCGCAAGCGATAAAATTCAGGGTCGCCATTGTCATCCACCAGGAAGAACGAATAATGCTCCGGCATGAACGGCCATTTATTGGCCGAGCGTTCCAAATAGATGATGTACTGATCGTCATCGGTATTAATCGAGAACGTCATCACCGGCAGACCACGTGCACCGAGTGTCTGCTGCAGTGAGCGACCAAGCATCAGATCCATGGTTGCTTTCCAACCAAGCTTGTCGCTGAAAAGCTTGAAAACGAGGCGCTTGTCCATGCCTTCAGAATTTTTCCAAACGTCTTCGCGATAGCCCAACAGACCGGTGCGTTCGCCTTCGTCCTGCACTTCGGCGAAAATGTCCATGTCCTGGGTAAACTGGCGAGACTTGGCGCGGTTGCGTTGGCGACGGAAAATACCAAACTCAGTAGCGTTGAGATCGGTGATCCAGACATCAACCAGAAAATTGTGCCATTCCGGTTTTGCTTTGGCTGCTGGTTTAGCCGACTTTTTAGACTTCGATTTTGATTTTGATTTGGACTTCTTTTTCGTGCGCGCCATCGCTTCTTCACGTGCTTCGCGGGCGGCTTCTGCGGCAGCGTTGTCAGCTTCAATATTGCGGGCAGCTACGTTCATCGGATGTGCCTCCTGGTGGGCTCGGCTTTATGCTCCGAGCGGCATGGTTTTCAGCATGCAGAAAAGGTTCAGGCGAACACGATACGAATCGCTTGGTTGCCTAGACACTACCAGCTTGGCACGGGCCAAAAACGACACCGTCTAAAAAGGCTTTGGATAAGGTTGGGACTGAACGGTGGGGAGAAAAATAGGCGCAAGAGTAGCTCACCCCCGCGCCCCAAAAATAGCTGAGCCAACACGGACGTGGCTGGCGCCGAAGCGGATCGCGGTTTCAAAGTCTCCACTCATCCCCATGCTCAAACCTTGAACGCCGCAGTCGCCTGCGAGTTTGGCAAGGAACGCAAAATGAATCGCGGGCTCTTCATCAGCCGGTGGGATGCACATCAAACCTTGGATGGTGAGACCAAACTCTGTGCGGCACTGATCGACAAAGGATTTAACGTCCGCTGGCATCACGCCCGCCTTTTGCGGTTCTTCGCCAGTGTTGACTTGGACAAACAACTCTAAGGTTCGCCCTTGGCGCGCCATTTCTTGCCCCACCGTACGCGCGATCTTGGGTCGGTCAATCGAGTGGATGGCATCAAACAGCTCCACCGCCTCTTTGGTTTTATTGGATTGCAAAGGGCCAATCAGATGCAGCTTGGTGGCCGGGTATTTCACCTTGAGGTCTGGCCATTTGCCGTGGGCTTCCTGAACCCGGTTTTCACCAAAGTCACGATGCCCGGCCGCCAGCACAGGTTCAATGTGGTCCGCGTCAAACGTCTTGGAGACCGCAATCAGCGTCGTCGCATCTTCAGAGCGGTTTGCCGCCTTGGCTGCCGCAGCGACTTGGCCTTGCACGGCCTCGAGCCGCGCCACCGCAGTCATTTCGTCTGGCTTGCCCATCTGCGTCCGCGCCCCACCTTGACCCATCCACCCATTCCGGGCTCATAAAGCGCCCAATGACGCCGCCTCGTTCAAGAGACGTTTTAGAGACATAGGCCCCCATGGCAAGTGAACGTTACAACGCCCCAGATCGCGAACAACATTGGCAGACCGTATGGGCTGACGCCGATCTCAATCGGGCCAGCAACACCGATCAATCCAAGCCAAAGTGCTACGTGTTGGAGATGTTCCCGTACCCGTCGGGACGCATCCACATGGGCCATGTCCGCAATTATTCAATGGGCGATGTGTTTGCGCGCTACAAGCACGCCAAGGGTTTTAATGTCCTCCACCCAATGGGCTGGGACGCCTTTGGCATGCCGGCAGAAAACGCAGCGATGGAAAACAACTCCCATCCAGGCACATGGACCTATGCCAATATCGACACCATGAAAGGTCAGCTCAAATCAATGGGCTTGTCACTGGATTGGTCGCGCGAATTTGCAACCTGCGATGTTGCTTACTATCAGCATCAACAAAAACTGTTCTTAGATTTGTATGCCAAGGGCTTGGCCTATCGAAAATCTTCGCGCGTCAATTGGGACCCGGTCGATCACACCGTGCTTGCCAATGAGCAGGTGATTGACGGCAAGGGTTGGCGCTCTGGCGCGGACGTTGAGCAGCGTGAACTGACACAATGGTTCTTCAAGATCACCGACTACTCTGATGAGTTGATTGATGACCTGAAAACGCTTGAGAACTGGCCGGAAAAAGTCCGCCTGATGCAGACCAACTGGATTGGTCGCTCTGAAGGGATGTCAATCAGGTGGGCGCTTGCTCAGGATACCGCACCTGACGGACAAGACGAAGTGGACGTCTACACCACGCGACCGGATACGTTGTTTGGGGCCTCGTTCCTTGCGGTTGCAGCTGACCATCCCTTGGCGCAAGCCGCTGCCAAAACCAATCCGAAATTGGCCAAGTTCTGTGATGCATGCCGCAAAGCCGGAAGCACGGCTGCCGAGTTAGAAACCGCTGAAAAACAAGGCTTTGATACCGGCATCCGCGCGGTTCATCCGCTGGATAAAGATTGGACGTTACCAGTGTGGGTCGCCAACTTTGTGCTGATGGACTATGGCACAGGCGCTATTTTCGCCTGTCCATCAGGGGATCAACGCGATCTGGATTTTGCCCGCAAATACAAACTGCCTGTTGTGCCTGTCATCCTGCCACAAGGTGAAGACGCCAAAACATTTGCCATCGGGGAAACAGCCGTTGATGGCGATGGCACGATGATCAACTCACGCTTTTTGGATGGGCTGACACCGAAAGATGCATTTGAAAAAGTTGCAGATAAACTCTCCGCTGAAACGCTTTCCGGCAAACCTGTTGGCGAACGCCAAACCAATTATCGTCTCAGAGATTGGGGCGTATCACGCCAGCGCTATTGGGGCTGCCCGATCCCGTTTATCCATTGTGATGACTGCGGACACATCCCCGTGCCTGAAAAAGATCTACCGGTTAAACTCCCCGATGATGTCACGTTTGATAAACCTGGCAATCCGCTCGATCGTCATCCCACGTGGAAAAACGTAAACTGCCCGACGTGTGGTAAATCTGCGAGCCGTGAAACCGATACCATGGACACCTTTGTCGATAGCTCGTGGTATTACGCACGCTTCACCGCACCCGATGCCAAAACACCGATCGATCAAAGTGCGGCGGACTATTGGTTGCCTGTTGATCAATATATCGGCGGCATTGAGCACGCGATTTTACATTTGCTCTATTCGCGATTTTTCTTCCGCGCCATCTCAGATGCGGGTCAACTCACCACCACGCTGCGGGAACCGTTCAAGGCGCTGTTTACCCAAGGCATGGTGAACCACGAGACTTACAAGTCTTGTGATGGCAAATGGCTGCTGCCGACGGATATTAAGTTTGAGGGCGAAGGTGAGGCGCGTACCGCCGCGGAGCTCAAGTCTGGCGCACCTGTCATCATTGGCTCGATCGAGAAGATGTCGAAGTCGAAAAAGAACCTTGTCGATCCTGATGACATCATGGAGCACTGGGGGGCTGATTGCGCGCGCTGGTTTATGCTCTCCGATAGCCCACCGGAACGCGACGTGATCTGGACCGATTCCGGCATCACTGCAGCAGGCCGATTTGTGCAGAAAGTCTGGCGCCTCATCAGTGAGGTGGCTGATAAAGCCACAGCCCAAGGCACTAAACAGCCGAAATCCTTAGGCGATGAGGCCACTGAGCTGCACAAAACGGCCCACAAGACGCTCGATGGCGTCGCCAAGAGTATTGAAGGCCTAAGGTTTAATGTCGCTGTCGCGCAGATCTATGAGTTCACCAACAGTCTTTCTTCTGCTCAAAACAAGTCTAGTGAAGGTTTAGACTGGGTTTTACGGGAAGCTGCTGAGTTCTTGGTCCAGTCTATCGCCCCAATGATGCCGCATCTGGCTGAAGAATGCTGGGCGCGGCTTGGATACAACACTTTGATCGCCAATCAGCCCTGGCCGGCGGTCGATCCGGCCTTGCTCGTTGACGATCAGATCACCATTGCCGTACAGGTGAATGGCAAGCGCCGCGACGAGCTGACGATTGCCCGTGACGCTGGAAAAGATGAGATTGAGCGTGCGGCCCTGGCCTTGCCATCGGTCGTTCGGTCGCTTGACGGGCGACAACCGAAGAAAGTGATCGTCGTACCGCAGAGGATCGTCAATGTTGTTGGCTAAACGCCAAAAGTCAGTTGATCCGATGAGAGCCGTGCCAACCTGGCGCCGGGCTGTGAAAGCGTGTGCGATTGTTGCTGTTGCGGCTCCGCTGTTGGCAGCCTGTGGCAATAGCGGCTTTCGTCCGCTGCATGGTTCTGCTGCGGTTGGTGGCGCCAACGTTTCAGAAAAACTGGCGCAGGTTGACGTCGGCAAAATTCCGGGACGCGTTGGACAAAAAATTCGCAATGAATTGATTTTCCAAACAACCGGCGGTGGCGATCGTTTGCCGCCGAATTATCGTCTTGATATCGCCGTGCAAGAATCTGTCACCTCAACGCTCGTTCGCCAGGATGGTGACGCGGCCAGCCAGGTTTACAATCTGACCGCCAACTTCAAGCTGACACGACTGTCAGACAACAGCGTTGCTCTGCAAGGCACCAGTTATTCTAAAGCTGTCTTCAACCGATTCACATCGATCTATTCCAACGTTCGCGCCCGCCGCAATGCAGAAGATCGTGCAGCAACAACTGTGAGCGAAGATCTGAAGTCACGTATTTCAGCCCATCTCGCTAGCGCAGCTTAGTAGCCTCAGAAACGCACCTACCTAAACTGCATTGGGGCTCACTCCTCATGGTTGCCGTTAAAGCCCATCAAGCGAACGCCTTTCTTACAAAACCTGATACTAAAATTTCCGGTTATTTATTTTTCGGCTCTGACCCAGGTTTGGTTCGTGAACGGGGCGCCAAACTCGCAGCCCAGCTTGCCCAATCATCAAAACCGGAAAGCGAAATTCTGCGCCTTGATGAACGAGACGTCGAGGCTGAACCAGATCGTATTGCGGTTGAAATGCAGACCCTGCCGATGTTTGGCGGCGGCAAGGTGTTACGCGTTGCCCATTCCCGACGTCTTTCTGCAAATGACCTCAAGCCTTTGCTTGATAAACCCAATCCTGAATGCCACTTGATTGTTGAAGCGGGTAATCTCAAACCAACGGACAAAATCCGCAGCCTTTTTGAAAAGTCTAAAACGGCTGCTGCTGTTGCCTGCTACGCCGACAGCGCACGCGATCTCGAGGGCGTCATTAACCGCACGCTGGGTGAAAGCCAACAAACGATTTCAATGGACGCGCGCGAATTTCTTGTCACACGTCTTGGCGCGGATCGTGCGCTTTCTGTCGGTGAGTTAGATAAACTTGTGCTTTTCACCGAGGGCAAACGACAAATCACCATTGATGATGTTGAGGCCATTGTTGGTGATGCCTCTGAAATGGCACTTGATAACATCATCAATGCAGCCGCATTGGGACACGCTAAAACGGCTGTTCACGAGTGTGCTCGCTCTATTGCGTCTGGCGAATCTGTGCACGGGATTTTGGCTGCGGCTGGTCGCCATTTTCATCGTTTGGCAGCCACTCGCGCCCATCTTGAAAACGGACGTAGCGAAGCCGACAGCCTCAAACAACTCAGGCCACCACTTCACTTTAAACAGAAGACTGCTTTTGTGTCGCAACTCCATGCTTGGCGTCATGATCATTTGCTGACCGCACTTGACCTGATCTCCAGTGCCACCAAAGCAGCCCGCACCACCGGTGCCTTGGACGCAATCTTGATTGAGCGCCTACTCATTCGCATCGCTCAGCTCGCACAGTTGAGTAAACGTGCTGCAAAATCTCCCGCCTAAAAGCTGCCTGTGGTTGAATGGCACGCCTGTCTTGCCGCCCCCTTAAGGTTCCCTATAGTGCGCCGGGCTCACACAATAGGGAAATACCACCATGCCATCAGCTGACTTCGACGTTGTCGCCATCGGAAACGCTATCGTTGATATTATCGCGCGCTGCGACGAGTCATTTCTGTCTCGCAATGGCATTGAAAAAGGACATATGCATCTCGTTGATGCCGATCGTATCTCAGCGCTCTACAGCGATGTCGGGCAGGCTATAGAGATTTCGGGCGGGTCAGCTGCGAACTCAATGGTTGGGTTGTCTTCATTCGGCGGTAAAGCTGCATTTATCGGCAAAGTTGCCGACGATGAGTTTGGCAACATTTTTGGTCATGATGTTCGCGCCGCTAAGGTGCAATTTGATAGCAAGCCCGTTTCAGGCGGCGCACCAACATCGCGCTCGTTAATTGCTGTGACACCAGACGGCGAGCGCACCATGAATACATTTCTCGGCATCAGTACCGATCTTGACGATGGAGAAATTGATCCAACTCTGATTGAAAAAGCAGAAATCACATATCTCGAAGGCTATCTATTTGATCAGCCAGAAGCAAAAGCTGCTTTTCGACAAGCGGTTTCGATTGCAAAGGCCAAAGGCCGCCGCGTTGCACTAACGCTCTCAGACTCATTCTGTGTCGACCGCCACCGAGACGAGTTTCGCACACTGATCAAAGATGGCATCGACATCCTGTTTGCCAACGACAGCGAGATTACAGCACTCTACCAAACAGACTCTTTTGACGACGCTGCCAAACAGGCCGGCCAAGAGGTGGACATCGCGGCCCTCACCCGCAGCGCGGAGGGTTCAATTATATATTCAAATCATAGCGCAACCAAAATTGCAGCCGCCCCTGTTTCTGACCTCGTTGACACGACAGGCGCTGGCGACCTTTATGCCGCTGGTGTTCTATATGGAATTGCAAAGGGACTTGACCCGGCAAAAAGCGGCGCTTTAGGAAGTCTCGCAGCCGCTGAAATCATTTCTCATATTGGCGCCAGACCAGAAGCCTCACTGGCCGAATTAGCCAAGAAAACAGGCGTTTTAGGGTAATAACCTGTCAATTAGGCAATCTCCAATTCAATATATAATTCTCATTATATAGGAATTGGCTATTCCGTTTAATTCCGAATTAGGGGCAAATACGGGTGTAATAGGGACACATAAGAGCGGTCTCTCTCAATAATTTGATCAATTCCGATTAATTCTCCTGGTAATTGTTCTCGACCTTTTCCACAGTGTAAAAAACGAATCGCTTTTTTTGCATTGAGGTCGCCCCATGCCCGCTAAGAATACCCGTCGAGGACGCCCTAAAGGGAGCGGACTTGATGACAACGGACAGCTTGTGGCTATTGCCGCCCTTATTGCCAAAGACCCAGAACTAAAACCAACAACAGCAATCAAGTCGCTTGGCATTTCCGATCCCTCAACGATCCGCCGTCTGCGCGACAAATATCGCAAATTCCAAAGTTCAGCTGAAATCGCGTCGTCTGAACCAAGAACTGAGTTGGATCACCAACCTAAGAAATCTGCAAAATCAACCGAACGCGTTCGGGCTTTGTCTAAAACCACGACATCGGCGCCCAAGGCACATACTGCCCGACAACCGAGATCACCAAAACCAATGCAAGCTGGCGGTTCTGAAAATTCACTTGGAGAGCCTTCCAGTTGGCTCAACAGCTGGACAGCCCTTGGACTACAAACGTTCGCAACAACGATTGAAGTCCAGATTGCAGCCTGTCAAAATATTATGTCGTTGCCGCCTGTCGCTTTTGCGATCAAGCAACAGTCGGCTCTGAACGACATGGCGATTTCACTCTATAACAAGCAAAAAACCCCTGTGGCTGCGTTTTAGCAAACGCGTCACTTCCCCAACACCTCATACAAGAGCCGCCAATACGTGCGGCTCTTTTTTTATGTTCGCAAACACGCTAAAGTTGCGCTGACAAGTCAGCCGGGGAAAAGGCAACATTTTGGTTTCTGCAGTCGCGCTTAAAGTTTACGCAGTGCAACGGAATGAACTTGGTGGTCTTCCTTTTTCTGCAAAATAAGACGCGCGCGTTCACGCGTTGGCAGAATATTATCGCGCAGATTGACCAGATTGATTGATTCCCAAATTTCCAATGCTTTCCTGCGCGCTTCTTCCTTCGAAAATTTTGCGTAACGGTGAAAATAAGCTGCTGGGTCACGAAATCCGGTTGTTCGAAGCGTTAAAAACCGCTCCAGATACCAATCACGTATGTGGTCTTCATGAGCATCAATATATATTGAAAAATCCAAAAAATCCGACACCTGCGGGCTGTGCATCGCAAGTGCTTTTTGCGGTGGTGACTGAAGCACATTCAGTCCCTCCAAAATCACAATATCTGGTTGTTCGACCGCAATGGTTTGGTCTTCGATAATGTCATAGTGGAAGTGCGAGTAGACAGGTACTTCCACTTTTTCAAGACCAGACTTGAGGTCGATCAAAAAGTTCAATAGTCGTGTGCGGTCAAAACTTTCTGGAAAACCTTTTCGATCCATAAAGCCGCGTTTTTTTAACTCTTCGTTGGCGTGTAAAAAACCATCTGTGGTGATGAGATCCACACGCGGATGGTTTGGCCAGCGCGCTAAAAGAGCTTGCAAAACACGTGCAGTGGTACTTTTCCCAACCGCGACTGACCCTGAAACACCAACAACAAACGGCACTTTCAAGATGCGCTTGCCGAGAAATTTTGACGTTACGGTATCAAGTTTCTGGGCGGCCGCTACGTGCAGATTGAGAAGCCGGGACAGTGGCAGATAAATCTGTTCCACTTCTTCAACAGACAAAGGATCAACGATGCCTGAGAGTTCATCGAGTTCACTGGGCGCCAAAGTCATAGGCGTTCCTGCGCGCAGATCAGCCCATTCCTGCCTGCCAAAGGTCCGATACGGATTGAAACGCAGATCTTTATCTGAGTCAGGCTGCTGATTTTGCGACGCCTCATAGGCTGTCACTAAGCGGACATGTGGTGGAGTTTTTGGGCTCATTACGCGCGATCAACCAGGGTCAGCACTTGTTAGCTGCCACGGGCCGCCTTTTCAGCCAAGCCAGAGACACCTTCGCGGGACTCTAACACCCGAACAACACTCTCGAAATCAATATTTCGAGATTCTAGAAGTACAATGAGATGAAACAGAAGGTCTGCTGCCTCTTTGGTCAAAGCCTCATCGTCCTGGCCCAGGCCCGCGATGACTGTTTCAATTGCTTCTTCGCCAAATTTGCGCGCGCAGCGCTCCGGCCCCGCGTCCAACAACTGTCGGGTGTAGGATTTGCCCGCTGCCTCCGTCCGCCTGGCGCGCACGGTGGCAGCCAGCCGTTGCAGCGTATCGCTTGTCATAGTGTCCTCAATCGGAGAAGCCTCAATTTCAGGCCCAAGATTGAACAGCGCGAACAAAAAGTCCAGCGATGCTGGATCCATAGCACCACTCAGGCCTTCGTTTGCTCCTCAAAACAGCCCTTCAAGGGGAGGGAGTTTAATCAGATTGGGGTTCAGCCGTTAGGCGCATGCGAATGTAATCAAGCTGATCGTAGTTTCCGTATTTGATGATCAGGTTGCCACTTTCACCAGAGCCGCGCTTAATCTCAATCTTCAGACCCAGAGCATCTGACAGCTCTTTTTCAAACGCCAACGTATCGGCATCCTTGGCGCGCACTTTGCTTGTGGTCGTAGACCCTTTTTCATCCGCTTTCGTAACCAACGCTTCAGCCGCACGAACATTGAGTTCTTGATCAATGATCAGCTTGGCAAGAGCTTCAGCATCCTTGCGACCCACCAATGCGCGCGCATGACCAGCAGATAGTTTGCCTTTTTTCAAGAACGCCTGAACCGGTGCTGGCAACTTCAAGAGACGCAAGGTGTTGGCAACGTGACTTCTACTTTTACCAATGATATCAGATAGTTGCTCCTGACTGTAACGGAACCGCTCAATCAGTTCGCGATAGCCATTAGCTTCTTCAATCGCGTTCAAATCACTGCGCTGAACATTCTCAATGATCGCCAGTTCTAGCGCTTCTTTGTCATCAAGCTCACGCACCACAACTGGAACCGCGTGCAACCCAGCTTTTTGAGACGCACGCCAGCGGCGCTCACCTGCAACAATTTCAAATCCATCTGCCCGCTTTGCATCGGGCCGCACAATGATCGGCTGCACCAAACCTTTTGCTCTGATCGACTCCGCGAGTTCCAACAATTCGCGTTCTTCAAAAGTCCGCCGTGGATTGAAGGAACTTCCTCGCAAAAGATCAATCGCGATTTCGCGCTGACCAACAATAGCCGCCCCATCTCCTGCCGTATGAGGCGCATCGCCAATGAGTGACGCCAAACCACGTCCCAAACGTCCTTTTTCCAAAGGTGCATTCATCTTATTTTTCTTCCTCTCACCAACGTGGTGAATCAGTTTTGTCTATAAACAAGCGCTTTTTCGCACTTAGGCTGCTTTATTCTGCTTTTCGCGTTCAATGATCTCTGTCGCCAACCGGATGTACGCCTGAGCACCTGGGCAGTCATAATCGTAGAGCAGGATGGGCTTTCCATGTGAGGGTGCTTCTGCAACCCTTGTGTTGCGTGGAATGACAGATTCATAAACCTTGGGGCCAAAGAAGCTACGCACATTGTCTGCAACTTCGCGCGACAGGGTCGTGCGCGCATCATGCATCGTCAGCACAACACCTTGGATCTCAAGGTTCGGATTGAGCGTTGAGCGAATTTGATCAATGGAATCTTTGAGCTGCGAAATGCCTTCAAGAGCAAAGAACTCGCATTGCACGGGCACTAAAACAGCATTGGCCGCAACAAGCGCATTGACTGTCAGCAAATTTAGAGACGGCGGGCAATCAATCAGCACATAGTCATAGCTAGATTGGCCAGCTGCAGCTTCACCTGCCACCTTGGCCAGAGCATCACGCAATTTATAGGGTCGATTGGAATCGCCCATGAGTTCGGCCTCTAATCCGACCAGATCGGAATTAGCCGGCACCACGGAGAGACCTGGCACAGCCGTCTGGACCGATGCGGTACGAATATCAGCCTCGCCGGCTAAAACGCTGCACGAGGTGAACTTGCGCGCGTCAGCTTCAACGCCAAGGCCCGTTGACGCATTCCCCTGCGGATCAAGGTCAATGACCAATACCCGCTCGCCAATAGCCGCCAGCGCTGTGCCGAGATTTATTGCCGTCGTCGTTTTACCGACGCCGCCTTTTTGGTTGGTGATCCCAATCACCCGGAGCTGATGCGCTCCCATTAGAGTGCCTGTCACAGGCTAACCCTCCGACTTGGCTTGCAAATCCGATATCACAATTAAACGCGCATCACGATCTGTGAGACTAGGAACCAAATCACAGACCAACCGCCAATTTTTCTCCGCAGCCTCAATTTCTGCGGCTGCATTTCGGCCTTTCAATAGCAAAGCCTTTGATTTTACTGAGAAAAATGGACTGATTAATGGTAGAAGACGATCCAAAGGGGCAAGCGCCCTGGCGGTAATCACGTCCGAATCAAATCTATCCTGAATCGCAATTTTTTCGATTCTTCCGCACAGGATGTCCACAGGCACGTCGGTCTGTCGGACCACTTCGCGTAAGAATGCAGCTTTTCTGGCATCACTTTCTATAAGGCGGAACGCTTTTGGCGATGATGAGTGGTCGGGATCCGCCAATAAAATCGCCAGGACAAGGCCTGGAAAGCCGCCCCCTGACCCGAGATCCAGATACGTTTCTGCTGTTTCTGGGATTTGGGCCAGGATTTGCGCGGAATCAGCGAAATGGCGCTGCCACAGATGATCCAGTGTGCTGGGTGCCACCAGATTGATGGTTTTCTGCCAATCGCGAACCAGGCCCGCATAGATCTTAAGCCGCGCCATTGTTTCACGTGAAACATTGAAGGCCGCCTGAAACGAGTCAGGACCTGAAATATCGCCAAGGGGAGAAGTATTCGCCGTCACGCTGAAGATCGCTTTGGTGCTTTTTTCAAGCGCGCCAATACCAACAACAAAGCAGCTGGCGTCAGACCATCAATACGCCCGGCGTGCGCTAGAGACACCGGGCGATGCTGCTCCAGTTTCTGGCGTGCTTCATTGGAGAGACCCGGGATGCCTGTGTAATTAAAGTCCGCCGGTATCGCGAGCGCTTCATCTCGCTTCAAAGCCGCCACGTCTTCCTTCTGCCGTTGCACGTAAGCTGAATAGTGGGCATCGACCTCGATCTGAGACGCGAGCTTTGCAGAGATCTTCCCCAACTCAGGCCATATCTTTGCCAACCGGTCTATGGACACATCCGGCAACGACAGCAAATCCAATCCGTTGCGGCGGCGGCCATCTTGATTGATGGTCAGGCCGTGGCGCTTGGCCTCGTTTGGTGTCAGTGATTTTTCAGAAAGCGTCTGGCGCGCCATCTCTAAGGCGTGTGATTTTTCCTCAAACGCGGCGCAACGGTGTGCGCCCACGCAACCGAGCGCGATACCGAGTGGCGTCAACCGTTGATCGGCATTGTCGGCACGCAACGCCAGACGAAACTCAGCGCGCGACGTAAACATGCGATAGGGCTCACTAACCCCACGCGCGGTAAGATCATCGATCATCACACCTAGATACGCGTCCGCCCTGGAGGCAACAAAGCCATCCTCCTGGAGACGTCCTGATGCACACAGCGCAGCATTGAGACCAGCCGCCAAACCTTGCGCTGCGGCCTCCTCATATCCTGTTGTCCCGTTGATCTGACCAGCCAGAAACAGCCTATTTAGGGCCTTTGTTTCAAGGGTTGGCTTCAATTCGCGCGGATCGACATAGTCATATTCAATGGCATATCCGGGGCGCAGGATGTCCGCGTTTTTGAGTCCTGGGATGGTCTTGAGCATTGCTTCCTGCACGTCTTGAGGAAGCGAGGTGGAGATACCGTTGGGATAGACGGTGTCATCGTCCAAACCCTCTGGTTCCAGAAAGATCTGGTGTCCCGCACGGTCCTTGAAGCGCACAACTTTGTCTTCAATGGATGGGCAATACCGGGGGCCAACGCTTTCGATTTGACCGGAATACATCGGCGATCGCGCCAGGTTGGATTCAATAATGGCGTGCGTCTCAGGCGTCGTCGTGGTGAGAGCACACGAGATCTGCGGCGTCGTAATTCGCTCTGTCAAAAATGAAAACGGAACAGGGTCCTGGTCTGCCTCCTGGTGTTCAAGGCCAGCCCAATCAATGCTCGATTTTGCCAACCGTGGTGGCGTTCCCGTCTTGAGACGACCGAGCCGCAAGCCCAGGGCGTAGAGCCGTTCTGATAACTTCAAGGCCGGTTGATCACCAACGCGGCCAGCCGGAATACGTTGCTCCCCGATATGGATCAGGCCATTGAGGAAGGTGCCGGTGGTCAACACCACAGCGCCGGCATGGATCTCTTCCCCGTCACCTGTGATGATGCCAACAACGACGCCATCGCTCACCAACAGGTCTTCAACCGCAGCTTCGACAACGGTTAGATTGTCGTGGCTGCTGATCTCAGCTTGCATAGCTTGGCGGTAAAGTTTGCGATCAGCTTGGGTCCTCGGGCCATGGACCGCTGGGCCTTTCGAGCGATTGAGAAGACGGAATTGGATGCCCGCCTGATCCGCCACCCGACCCATCAGGCCATCCATGGCATCGACTTCGCGCACCAGGTGGCCCTTACCCAACCCGCCAATCGCCGGATTGCACGACATTTCGCCGATGGTAGCAAAGCGGTGGGTGAAGAGGCCTGTGCACGCGCCCATCCGCGCTGCAGCGCTGGCTGCCTCGGTTCCGGCGTGACCGCCGCCAACAACAATGACGTCAAAGGTTGTTTTCGACATGCGTTCTCAAATGGTCTTGATCTCAGCCACCGACAAGACATGGCCCTGAAATGTTTCACGTGAAACAATTTGGTCTGTTAGGTCGCCATGCCTTAGGGTTTATGAGGCTATGCGTTCACTTGCCAATGCAAAACCTACCAAAGACCTGATCGAGAATATCTTCAACGTCAACCCGTCCCGTAATCCGGCCAAGAGACGCGATCGCGGCTCGTAAGTCTTCTGCACGTAATTCGGCGTCCTCGATGCGCCCGGCCACAAAGGCCTGAAGATGGTTGACGCACTGAGAAACAGCCTGGCGATGGCGGACTTGGGTCAAGGCGGGTGCTGTAACTGCTGTTTTTAGACGGTGGTCTGCTTGGTCTGCGATCAATGCAATCAGAGCGTCCAGTCCTGCGCCTGTTTGAGCGGAAACCGTGACCTGAGGTTTGGGTGTTGGTGTCGGGTTGGCCGAATTCAGATCCGCCTTGGTCAACACCTTGATGACCTCGCCATCAAGCGTCGGCAATGCGTCCGGGGCCACATCATGATTGGCCCAATCATCGGTCAGCCACAGCACCAGATTTGCTGCGCTCGCTGCGTCCTTGGCTCGGCGGATGCCCTCCTGTTCGATGGCACCTGCGTTGGCGCGCAGTCCAGCAGTATCAGAGATGATGACCGGATAACCGTTTAAATCCAAACGCACTTCGACGACATCACGCGTGGTGCCGGCTTCGGCAGAAACAATCGCAACATCACGTCGGGCGAGCGCATTCAGGAGGCTTGATTTGCCGACATTTGGCGCGCCTGCCAATACAACACGAAACCCATCGCGGAGGATTTCACCACGGTGACCATCATCAAGATGTGCCTGTATTTCAGGTAAAACTTCGCCAATTGTTGTGCGAGCTGTCGTCAGCGCATTTGACGCCACATCGCTTTCATCTGAAAAATCAATGGCGGCTTCGGTGAGCGCTGCAGCTTCAACCAACCGTGCACGCCAGGCTTCGTAGAGAGCCGATAACGCCCCGCCCGCTTGGCGCAAAGCTTGGCTACGTTGTGCACTGGTTTCAGCTTCAATGAGATCAGCAATGCCTTCAGCTTCTGCCAAATCCATCTTGCCATTGGCGAACGCGCGGCGAGAAAATTCACCAGGCTCCGCCAAGCGACAGTCCGGTTGGGCGATCAGTGCCGACAGCACTGCTGAAATGACTGCAGGTCCACCATGGACATGAAATTCAGCACAATCTTCACCGGTAAAACTTGTCGGTGCAGGCATCCATAAGATCAACCCGCGATCAATGATCTCAGAGGTTTTGGGATCACGCAGCGTGCGCAGGGCGGCGCGTCTTGGACTTGGTAATGCGCCAGCCAATGCCGTGATCACCATGCCTGAATGCGGGCCCGTGACGCGCACCACTGCAACACCAGCCCGGCCTGGAGCCGTTGATAGTGCACATATGGTTTGCATATTTGAGTTGGGCATCAAACTTATACGATGAGACGGGTCAGGAAACCTGTGCTAGAGCAACCTGCGTTTTCTTAAACGCAGATAAGTTGCTCTAACTCTTTGAAGTAGATCAAGTTATCTGCCGTAAAACGACTGTGATTTTAGGCAGTTTGATCTAGCACGGCGCCAACACTGAAGCTCGAGAAATACGGAACGCCCACATGAGCGAAAATCGCCTGCACCTTGAGACAAGCCCTTACCTATTGCAACACAAGGATAATCCGGTCCATTGGCGGGCCTGGAATAAGGCCGCCCTTGACGAGGCAAAAGCGACAGGCAAGCCCATATTGCTCTCTGTCGGCTACGCCGCCTGTCACTGGTGCCATGTCATGGCGCATGAGAGCTTTGAGGATCAAGAGACCGCCGATGTCATGAACGATCTGTTCGTGAACATCAAAGTCGACCGCGAAGAGCGCCCCGACATTGACGCCATTTATATGGGTGCTTTGCATCAATTGGGACAGCGCGGTGGCTGGCCGTTGACAATGTTTTTAGACAGCGACGGACAACCATTTTGGGGTGGCACATATTTTCCAAAGACGCCGATGCACGGACAGCCCGCCTTTCAGGATGTGTTGCGTCAGGTTTCAGATATTTACGCAAACCAAAAAGACAAAGTTGCACACAACGCCAAAGCCATCACAGATGCACTTAAACTTTATAGCACCGAACCAGGTTCAAACATTTCAGACGAGATGATTGAGGACCTGACAGCACGCATGGTGCGGGCAGTTGATCCCGACTATGGCGGCATCAATGGCGCGCCAAAATTCCCACAATGGAGTTTCTTCTGGCTGCTGTGGCGCGGTGCCATGCGCTACCGAAATCCTGAAGCGCAAAAGGCCGTTGAATCAACGCTGCATTGGATCTGCCAGGGTGGTATTTATGATCACCTTGCCGGTGGTTTTGCGCGCTATGCCGTGGATGAAAAATGGCTCGTACCTCATTTCGAAAAAATGTTGTATGACAATGCCTTACTGCTTGATTTGATGACGGATGTCTGGCGCGAAAACAAGTCGGTACTGCTGAAACAACGCGTGACTGAAACCGTCTCTTGGGTGCTCAGTGAAATGGTGGCAGACGGTGGCGGTTTTGCAGCCTCACTCGATGCAGATTCTGAAGGTGCGGAAGGCAAATTTTATGTCTGGTCATTAGATGAAATTCGCACCTCCTTAGGAGATGACGACGCTACGTTTTTTGCCGAATGGTATGACGTGTCAGACAATGGCAATTGGGAAGGAACATCCATTCTCAATCGCCTCAAGAAATCACGCCTAGGTCCGGAAGATGATGAAGCCCGCCTCGCATCATTGCGCGATAAACTTTTAGCTGCACGTACTGCACGTGTGCGTCCTGGATGGGATGATAAAGTGCTCGCCGATTGGAATGGCTTGATGATCGCTGCACTGGCGCGTGCGGCACGTGTCTTTGATCAACCAACCTGGCTTGAGGCAGCGGAAAAAGCGTTCCAATTCGTGTGCGAAAACATGGTCCACGATGGACGCCTCGCGCATGCTTATCGCTCCGGAAAGACGAACGCGCCTGCCACCGCTAGCGATTACGCCAACATGATATGGGCGGCGCTTCGCTTGCATGAGGTGACGTTAAAAAGCGCGTATCTGGTGCAAGCTGAGGCTTGGACCAAACGCCTCAATGACAAATATTGGATCACCGACGCAGGCGGCTATGCGATGACGGCCAACGACACAGATGATGTCATCCTCCGTATGCGGTCCGCTGCCGATGATGCCACGCCCAACGCCAATGGCGTGATGCTGTCCAACCTGGCGCAGCTCTTCGTGGTGACAGGCAACACGGCGTATCAAACCCGGGCTGAAGACCTCAGAGCTGCGTTTGCCGCTGATATTGCAGCAAATCTCGTCGCTCATAGTGGATTTGTAGCTGCAAGCCTTGATGTCATGGCGCCCCAGCTCATCGTGATTTCGGCACAAGATAATGCGTCTCGCCAACCGCTTACGCGACAATTGAACACTGTTTCATTACCAGGTGCTTTCGAATATGTTGTTGATCAAAGTCATAGACCAGACGATTTGGCTGCTGGTATTTCTGACAAATCAACGGTTGGAGATGAGGCCACCGCCTACTGCTGCGTTGGTCCGCAATGCTCACCGCCAACACAAGAGCCAGACGATTTCCGTCAGCTCTTAAAACAAACGCGATCAGCATAACGTAACATTGCGGTGCAATGCTTCAGATGTTCCTCATGGAACAGAAACCATTTGCAGAAGAATCTAAGGTCAGATGTTGCAATTGGTTTTAGGATGATCTCGTAGCCCCTTGCTTAGGGCAATTCGTGCATGCACTCCGACACCAGTGCAATCGCCGCGATGATCAACCTTATTTGACGTCTTATTTGACGTATGGAGTGCCACATGTCGGTTTTGAACAGGGTCGTGCGTTACGGTTACGTTCCGTTCATGCTGTTGGGACTTAACGGTGCAGCATATTGGATCGTATCTCAGGGCTATCATTACGGCTGGTTAGCCTTGCTACTTCTTGTGGCGTTTGCCTTGGCATTTGCAGCAGAACAAATCGCGCCGTGGTTTGATGACTGGAATGATCCTCATCATGATGATCCGGCTAATATAGCTCATGCCATTGTCTATGAAGCATCTAACATCACCGGCGTGTTGATGATCCCGCTCATTGTCTGGATGTTTCCCGTCAATGGCATTTGGCCAACACAATGGCCGCTCATCGGACAACTGTTGATGGCCATTCTCATCGCAGACTTCGCCTTCATGTTTGTCCATTGGATGAGCCATAAATATCCCGTGTTGTGGCGGCTGCATGCTGTCCATCATGGCGTTGATCGTCTGTATGGTTTTAATGGCCTCGTACGACACCCGTTGCATCAAACGCTTGATATGGTGGTAGCGACGTTGCCATTGGTACTGCTAGGTATGCCAGTGCAAGTCGCAGTGTTGCTTGGTTTTGCTGTCTCGATTCAATTAATCGTTCAGCACTCTAACGTTGCTGCAGCCTTAGGCCCGTTCCGCAATGTCATGTCGATTGGTCAAATCCATCACTTGCATCACGTCAACTGGGGTAAGGAAGGTGACTGCAATTTCGGACTCTTTCTAACGCTGTGGGATCGCATCTTCGGTACATTCCACCCGCAACCACCGCGACCGATCACAGCATCCGATATGGGTATTGATGAAGTCCCCCACTTCCCGAAAAGCTATCTTGAGCAACTCATCTTTCCGTTTATTTACAAACCCGGCCAAGGTGAACCAGAGCGCTATCAGCCGAAGACAACAGCAGCAAACATAGCACGCCAAGCACACGAGGCGCAGGACACACAATCGAAAGTACCTGGTGCTGCAGAATAGATCGTTTCGCAAGCGTAATCGCTTTTACAAAAAGGGCGCCGGCTGATATGCACGGCGCCCTTTTTTTGCAATCGTAATTGCACGAGTTACGTATTCATCGAATCGAAGAACTCACCGTTCGTCTTGGTTGATTTGAGTTTGTCGATAAGGAACTCGATGCCATCCATCGTGCCCATTGGATTGAGGATCCTGCGCAGCACATAGACCTTTTTAAGTTGGTCTTTCGGTACCAGAAGGTCTTCTTTCCGGGTCCCAGAGCGGGCAACATCAATGGCTGGGAAGACGCGCTTATCAGAAGCTTTGCGATCCAGAATAAGTTCCGAGTTACCGGTACCCTTAAATTCTTCAAAGATCACTTCATCCATGCGCGAACCGGTATCAACAAGGGCCGTTGCAATGATGGTCAACGAACCACCTTCTTCAATGTTGCGGGCAGCACCAAAGAACCGTTTTGGCCGCTGCAATGCATTGGAATCGACACCACCTGTCAGAACTTTACCCGAAGATGGCACAACCGTGTTGTACGCGCGTCCAAGGCGGGTGATGGAATCAAGCAGAATCACAACGTCGCGTTTGTGTTCGACGAGACGCTTAGCCTTTTCGATGACCATTTCTGAAACCTGCACGTGGCGTGATGGCGGTTCATCAAAGGTCGAAGAAATCACTTCGCCATTAACCGATCGCTGCATGTCGGTCACTTCTTCAGGTCGCTCATCAATTAGCAGCACGATCAAATAACACTCAGGATGGTTGGCCGTGATCGAATGGGCAATGTTTTGCAACAGTACGGTTTTACCTGTGCGGGGTGGAGCCACAATCAGACCACGTTGGCCTTTACCAAGTGGCGCTACGATATCAATCACACGGGCTGAGAAATCTTTGATCGTTGGGTCTTCGATTTCCATTTTTAACCACTCTGTTGGATAGAGTGGTGTCAGGTTATCGAAATGGATTTTATGTTTGGCTGCGTCTGGCTCTTCAAAGTTGATCTTGTTCACTTTGAGGAGGGCAAAGTAACGCTCACCATCTTTGGGGCTGCGAATTTCCCCTTCAACGGTATCACCGGTGCGCAACGCGAAGCGTCGAATCTGTGACGGTGAAATATAAATATCATCCGGGCCTGGAAGATAATTGGCGTCGGGTGAGCGCAAGAAGCCAAAGCCGTCCTGCAAAACTTCCACAACACCATCAGCGGTAATATCAATATCTTGCGATGCCAATTGCTTAAGTGTGGCAAACATCAATTCTTGTTTGCGCAACGTGCTGGCGTTCTCAACACCAACTTCTTCCGCAAAACTCAACAGCTCTGGCGGGGTCTTGAGTTTTAAATCCTCAAGCTTCATGTCTTCCATTAAATGTCTCCGCGAGCGGCGTGGCGTTGTTTAAAAAGGTCGACAGATGGCCAAGCCGGTAATTTTAAGGTGGGAATTCCTGCATACCCATCACTGCGGATCAGAAAATCAGGTTCTGGTTGTGATGGGGTGGCGGCCAAGTCAACGTGCGGCACAGCCTCAGGAATAAACGTCGTATAACAGATTGGTGGCAAATTTCAAAGTCGCTTGCTGGCCTGCGCCGGGCTGCCGCAGGTCCGGGACAAAAACTGGCCCAGCCCCTAAAACGGTTTGAGGACAACCAGGATAACGATGATCACCATGAGCAATGTCGGCACTTCATTGATCATCCGAAAGAAAGCATTGGTTTTCGTGTTGGCATCTTGCTCAAATGTCTTGTGCCAGGATACGCACAACCCGTGAAAAGCGCTCATAGCGAGCACCAGAACGAATTTAACGAGAAACCAGCCTTCCAAGTAGAAACTCTGACCCCAGGCCAGCAGTACACCCGTCAGCCATGCCATCACCATTGCTGGCGTCATGATGATCCGGATCAACCGGTGTTCCATGATTTTGAAGGTTTCAGAGGTCTCAGAACCAACTGTGGCGTTCGCGTGATAAGCCAATAAGCGGGGGAGATAAAATAAGGCCGCCAACCAGGAAATCACGGCCATGATGTGAACCGCCTTTACCCAAGGCAACAGCCAATCCATACGTCTAAACCCCGTTTTGGCGGACCCGCTCAACCAACCGCGCCACATGTTCTGGCGGTGTTTGTGGCACGATTCCATGGCCCAGGTTGAAAATAAATCGCTTACCCCGCATCGCGTCCAAAATAGCGTCAACAGCGTGGTCCAAAGCCTTGCCACCGCTCACCAATAACAGCGGATCCAGATTCCCCTGCACCGCAACACCTGCTGCGCTCAGTTGATCGGACATGAACGCCAGCGGCATCGCAGTGTCACAACTCACGCCGTCAACACCCGTCTGTTGCACAAATTTCAACGTGGTCATACCAGCCCCACGCGGAAATCCAATGACGGGAATGTCGGGATGCTGTTTGGCCAAGGCTTGGCGTATTTTTGCGGTCGGTGCGATCACCCAGCGGTCGAATTCAGATTCGGGGAGAGAGCCTGCCCAACTGTCAAAAATCTGCAACGCATCGGCACCGGCTTGAACTTGTTGGCTTAAATAATCAATCGAAACAGAAACCAGAATATCCATCAGTCTCTGAAAACCGACTGGATCTTTGTAGGCGAACAGGCGGGCTGCCGCTTGATCAGGCGAGCCGCGACCGCCAACCATATAGGTCGCAACTGTCCACGGCGCACCGCAAAAACCAATCAATGCGGTTCCTTTGGGTAAATCCTGTTTGAGACGGGCGACTGTTTCACAAACACGACCAAACTTTTCTGTCGTGGCTGATCGATCAAGCTTTTTTAAGCCCGCCGCCTCCGTAATGGGATCGAGCCGCGGCCCTTCGCCTTCAACAAAACGGACCTCTTGGCCAAGCGCATCGGGAACCACAAGAATATCTGAAAACAAAATAGACGCATCGAAGCCATAACGCCGGATCGGTTGCAAAGTCACTTCTGCAGCCATTTCAGGCGAATAACACAAATTGAGAAAACTTCCCGCGGTTTTGCGCAGTTCTCGATACTCAGGCAAATAGCGACCTGCTTGGCGCATTAACCAAATCGGAGGTGGTGTTTCGCACTTGCCAAGAAGCGGAGAGAGAAATCGAGACATTGCAAATTCCTACGCACTTGAGCGGGTTTTTCCCCAATTCCGCTTGCGCCTTTAAACTCTTAAATTGAGTTTATATAGATTATTACTGTTGTTGTTAGGGCTGGGGAGTATGGGAATATCTGTGTTCTGCAGTTGTTATCCAGAGTTGGTATGGCTGTGTAAAGACCAGGAAGCTAGATCTAGCGCAGGTTAGAAAGACAAGCCACTAGGGAGAATAATTTAAGCCGCTGTCAATGTGTTATAGAGCTGCGTGCATCACCAACTGATGTGGGAGGGCTGTCGAAAACCTTGTGTAAGGGGAAGATAGATTTGGCCTTCTTTTGCTATACCACTTGTCAGACCTGAAGGCTGTGATCTGCGTTCTTTGTTGCTAAGGTTTGGGATAACCCTGGTATTGTCCTCAAAGGTCTCTTCAGGTGAGATCAGCAACGTTAATAACCTGGATTTTATCCACCAATGTCCAACAGCCAACCGCGCTCAATTCATCTGCATCTCGTTTCAGATGCAACCGGCGAAACGCTGATTTCAATTTCAAAAGCGGTGATGGCTCAGTATGAGGGAATCTCTGCGCAAGAGCACATGCACATGTTGGTGCGCTCTAGCCGGCAGATGAAGCGCACGCTTCAAAAGATTGAGATGCAACCCGGTATCGTGCTGCATACAGTACTTAATATAAGGCTCGTCGAAGAGTTGGAGAAACGCTGTGCTGAACTTAAGATTCCGTCGATCCCAGTTCTCGATGGTATTACTAAAATCTTTGATCAGTACTTAGGTGCAGATCACAAGCCATTGATCTCTGGTCAACATACCATGGATGCCAGCTATTTTCGGCGCATCGACGCGCTGAATTTTACCATGGAACATGATGACGGGCGACTACCCGCAAATATCAATGACGCGGATATAATTCTGCTTGGCATTTCGCGGACAACCAAAACACCAACAGGCATTTATCTGGCGCAACGCGGCTATAAAACGACCAATGTACCGTTGGTGCCGTCATTGCCTTTTCCAAAAGCGCTTTTGGATCCACATGACGCATTCGTCGTGTGTTTAATTGCAAGCCCGGATCGGATTGCAGAGGTGCGCCAGCATCGATCACAGATGCTGTCAGATAAAGATCTCGATGATTATATTGATCGTTCGCAAATTGCGGAGGAAATATCCTATTCACGCCGCATCTGTGCCCGTAATGGCTGGCCAGTGATCGACGTAACGCGACGCTCTGTGGAAGAAACAGCCGCTACAATTCTTCAGTTGAAGCATGATCGTGAAACGGAGAAATCAGTGCAAGGACCGCAAAGTGAGAGTTGAGTTGGCTTCAGAAAACGCCAAAGGCATCGTCTTAGCATCCGGCAGCCGTATTCGGCGCCAATTGCTACAATCTGCAGGCATCTCCTTCACCGTTGAACCCGCTGATCTAGATGAAGGCAAAATTCGCGATAGTCTGAAGACGCAACCAGGCGGCGCTGGACCTGATGCAGTTGCCTTGGCATTGGCAACGGCAAAAGCCGAATTGATTTCAACGGAACATAAAAATGCAATTGTCATTGGATGTGATCAAACGCTTTATTTTGATGGAAAAATCTTTGAAAAAGTAAAGGACCTTGCCTCTGCGCGCGCCACGCTATTGAGCCTGCGCAACAATACGCATCGATTGTACACAGCCGTCGCCTTGATCGACGAAGGCAATCTCATTTGGTCGACCGTTACACATGCGGATTTGACGATGCGTGATTTCTCCGAAACCTTTGTCGACGACTACTTAGCGCGACTTGGTCAGGGTGCATTAGAGTCGGTGGGTTGTTATCACCTTGAGGGTCAGGGCATTCAATTGTTTGACAAGATAGAGGGTGATTATTTCACGGTGCTGGGTTTGCCGCTTCTGCAGTTGATCAACGAACTTCGCCAACAGAAGGTGCTGCTGACATGACGCCTGCCAGTGTCAAAAAGAGAGCTTGTGTCATTGGTTGGCCGATTGAACATTCTAGATCGCCAATGATTCATGGCACCTGGCTGAAACAGTATGGCATCGATGGCGCTTATACTCGTGAAGCCGTACAACCCGATGATGTTATGGACTTTCTTGCTCATCTCAGTAGGCATGGTTTTGTCGGCTGCAATGTAACAGTACCGCACAAAGAAGCCGCCTACAAAGCTGCAGATGTGAAACATGACGCTGCTAGAGCCGTTGGTGCCGCCAACACGCTTTGGATTGAAGACGGCAAGCTTCACGCAACGAACACGGATACCTATGGCTTCATGGCCTATCTCAAACAAAAGGCGCCGAATTGGCAGCAAGCTGACCCGCGCGTTGTTGTGATTGGCGCAGGTGGTGCGGCCCGAGCAATTATTTATGGTCTGATCAACGGAGGTTGCGATGAAGTCATCGTCCTCAACCGAACTGAAGCGCGGGCCGAGCAGGTGCGAGCTCATTTCGGTGAGAAGATCAAACTTATGTCTTGGTCGCAATGTAATGATGCGATGACGGGTGCCGGATTGGTTATCAACGCCACCAGCGTCGGTATGAATAGTGAAGATTGTCCCGACGTGGATTTAACACGCGTGGATGATGCGTGTGTCGTATCAGATATCGTTTATACGCCACTTGAAACAGCCTTTCTCAAAGCTGCCCATGACCGTGGTCTAACAACAGTCGATGGGCTTGGGATGTTGTTGCATCAGGCCGTTCCGGGTTTTGAAAAGTGGTTTGGTGTTCGCCCAACCGTGACGGACGATCTTTATCAAGCCATTGCCGATGACGTCAGGAGGAGCCAGTGCTCATCCTCGGACTAACCGGTTCTATAGGAATGGGAAAATCGACGACGGCTGATGTCTTCCGTAAAAAAGGTATTGACGTTTTGGATGCGGACGAAGTTGTTCACAGTCTTTATGAAGGGACGGCGGTGGATGAAATTAACGCTGTATTTTCTGGCACATCTGTGGACGGCAAAATTGATCGTCAAAAATTAAGTGCTGCGTTAGCGCAAGACCCATCTGGATTTCAAAGACTGGAATCCATCGTTCATCCTTTGGTGCGGGCAGCGCAGTCTGAATTTCTGCATCAGCAAAAAGCCAACGGCGCACGCATGGCTGTGCTTGAAATACCATTGTTGTTTGAGACCGGGGGTGAAGCCCGTGTCGATGTTGTAATTGTCGTTTCAGCATCACCTGACACCCAGGAAAAGCGTGTATTAGAGCGTCCGGGCATGACAATAGAGAAGCTGGAACAGCTTCTGGCTCGGCAAGTGCCAGATGATGAAAAGCGCGCGCGTGCTGATTTCGTTGTGGATACGGACCTTTCGCCACAAGAATCTGCCGAGCAAATCACAGATATTTTGGCGCAAGTGACCGACCGTAAGGGCGAGGCTTTTGAGCAGTTTTGGCGCTAGGTCAAATCAATTTCCGCCTGGTCGGTTAAATTCATAACCTAAATTTTCATCTCGCTAACTAAGGACAAACCCGTTGCGCGAAATCGTTCTCGATACCGAAACAACAGGTCTTGATGCGCGTGGCGATGACCGCGTCATCGAAATTGGTTGTATTGAGATTTACAATCGCATTCCAACGGGGGAAGAGTACCACTGCTATATAAATCCTAAGCGGGATGTTCCAGCTGAAGCCGAAGCCGTGCACGGCCTGTCTACAGCATTTTTGATGGACAAGCCGTCATTTGATGCAGTAGCCGATGCGTTTCTTGATTTCATCAAGGACGATGTTCTTGTCATCCACAACGCACCATTTGACATTGGATTTCTGAACGCGGAACTTGGTCGGCTTACCAAACCTGTACTTGAAATGGATCGTGTCATTGACACGTTGCAGTTGGCGCGACGTAAGCACCCATCGGGCCCAAATAATCTCGACGCATTGTGTAAGCGTTACGGGATCGATAATTCCAAGCGCATAAAGCACGGTGCGCTGATGGATTCGCTGTTGTTGGCAGATGTGTATGTTGAATTGCTAGGTGAGCGCCAGGCGGCTTTGTCACTTGCGGTTGATAGTGGTGGCCCATCTGGTGCAAGAAAATCTGGTAAGCAAAAAACAGCGCAACAGCGCTCAAAGCCCCTTAAACCACGGCTAACTGAGGAAGAAGTCCGCGCTCATCTGGCGTTCGTTAAGACACTTGGCCAAGATGCGCTTTGGCTGCGTTACCTCGATCGTGACGCAACGAAAGACTAGCCGCTGCAATGGCGCCACCAAAAACAGCGTGCTCTAGTTGGTCATCTTTGGATCAGGTGCACCAGCTTGCTGTTTGTTGTGGGCATAAAGCGCTCCAAAATCGACCGGATCTAAAAACAGAGGCGGGAAACCACCTTCACGTGTGATATCGGCGACAAGGCGGCGCAAAAATGGGAACACAAGCGTTGGGCAATGAATGAGCAAAAACACATCCAACGATTCTTGAGGTATATTTTTTAATTTGAAGAGACCTGCGTAAATCAGTTCCATGTCATAAATCGTGCCTGATGAATTTGCCGCTAGTGCTTTAAACTCAATGGCGCTTTCATAGTGGTCTTCTTTCAAGCGCTTGGCATTGACGTTGATTTGAACTTCAAGGTTTGGCTGTTCTTCTTTGTCTTTGATTGGTTTGCCAACACCTGGGTTTTCGAATGACAAATCCTTGATGTATTGACCTATGATTTGAGCCTGAACGCCAGGCGCATCACCAGCTGGCGTCGTGTTTCCACCATTTGTCGAATGTTCATTATCTGCCATGGCTTCACGCTCTGTCATTTGGGGTAAAAAGTTAGGTACGTGGCCTGCTGGCTATCACGGCCGTGGAAAGCCAGCAATGGGACGGATTGCTCTGGTGGTATCGTTGGTAAAAATGGCGGGTGCCTCACCTAAGGCGCATCAAGGTCTTTGTATTCGGCGTCAATGATCACGTTGCCCGATTGGTCCCGTCGGGGTGGGGATTGTCGTGCCGTGCTGGAATTTTCTTCCCCTGTTTCGTGCAATCCTCCAAATCCCATGCGTTGGGACAGCGCGCGGAGGATTTTCGCACCCAGCCATCTGCGGATCTGGGGGACCAAAAATGCAAAGCCGATGCCATCTGTGAGCAACCCGGGGGTCAGCAGAAATGCGCCTGCGAGCAACAGAAAAACACCGTCAGCGACGGATTCGACCGGCATACGACCCTCGCGCAGTGTCTGTTGCGCCCGCATCATCACCGACATGCCCTGCCATCTGAGCATAACAGTACCTAAAATGGCGGTGAAAATGACAATCGATAGGGTTGGCCAGAATCCGAAGCTGTCGCCGGCTTTGATTAAAAGTGCGATTTCGAGCAGTGGAACGGCAATAAAAACCAGAAGCAGGGCGATTGGCATCTTATTCTTTCGAATTAGCCCAAGAAGGGGCGACATTCTGCGTTGTGACTCGGGTATGGTGGTTGAACTAGCAGCCGCGTGGCCTAATATAGTCTTATAACCAATCTCAACCTTTTTTCGGGACCAATGCCTGTCAGCCTGCCACATTGATGGTGTCTGGACCAGAGCTTATAGATTCTGATGCACGCCCCTCGATAAGCCCGCCACACAGGCATTGCTTGGAAAGTCGCCCTTATGAACGATGGTACAATCGATGTATTCACGCTGATCGCTTTGATCGCGGCAATCGTGGTCGTACTCAAATTGCGGAGTGTGCTCGGTCAGCGCACAGATGACGATGACGCACGTATTGAACGTCATACGCGCGAGCGCGAATTTGGCGAGGAGGAACAGTCTCAGTCAGATAACGTCGTCACGCTGCCGACCGCGCGCGTGGACCATGATGAAACGCACCCAGAAGCTCCCGAACCCACAGAAGAAGAAATTCGGGCCGGCATCGAAAAGTTTGCCAATAATGATGCTCGGCTTATCGAAGGTTTGGAAAGTATTCGCAGTGCGGATTCAAATTTTGACCCTGATCACTTCATTGATGGTGCAAAGCAGGCCTACGAGATGATCGTCACAGCATATGCTGAGGGCAATCTTAAAGTGCTGCGCGAATTCTTGAGCGAAGATGTCTACCGTTCATTCGAAGACGCGGTCAAAAGTCGTGAAAAAGACGGATCGATTCTGGATCAAACGTTTATCGGAATCACGAAATCTAGTGTTTTGGAAGCTGAAGTCAGTAATGGCGCAGCGAATGTTGTCGTGCGTTTCGGCAGTGAAATGATCACTGCGATACGTGATAAGTCCGGTGAGGTTATATCAGGCGATCCAAATGACGTGGAAGATATCACTGATATTTGGACCTTTAGCCGTGATGTTTCCACCGCGCGCGCGCGCGCCAACCCAAACTGGAAATTGGTCGCGACACAAGCGCCGAACTAGTGGCAACGCTTCGCAGCGACCATTTCATCACGCCTTAAAACTGTATTCGTGCCATGCCTCAGACTGATGTCAGCTTTGAACCCCTTCACTTTGCTGACCTTGACGGCTGGCAAAACGATGCGCACGACAAAACTTTCAGCGCTTTTCACGCCTCAAGCCAACGGCTCCTTGCTATTGCAGCACAGGGATCAGGCTATCTCGGACAAGCAACCTCGCCAGACTTGCTGGCTATTGCGAAGCAGTCTGTTAACGGGAAAAGCGATGTGAGTTGCGTTGACAGCGCACGCCATTTTTTTGAGCACCATTTTGTGCCGCATCGTGTCGTGCAAACGTCGGGTCGTGGGCTTCTCACGGGTTACTATGAGCCAAAGCTAAAAGCGTCATATGTGCGGTGTGAAGGGTACGATGTACCGCTGCTGAGGCGTCCACCACAGTTGATCAATCTGGTGTCTGAAGCTGATCGTGGCCAATTTGGCGATCAACACACACATGCGTTTCAAACACCAAGTGGGACAGTCACCTGTCCAACGCGCGCCGAGATTGAACAGGGTGCACTGAATGAGGATGACAACGACCTGGTGATTGCTTGGTTAAGGTGTCCTATTGATGCCTTCTTCCTGCACGTTGAAGGTTCCGGTGTCCTTGAATTTGAAGATGGCAGCACCAAGCGCGTCACCTATGATGGCAAAAACGGCCATCCCTACACCTCTGTTGGCAGCCAATTGATTGAACAAGGCGTGTTTCAGAAAGGCGAATTGACCTTCCAAATTTTAAAGGCGTGGTTGCTCGCTGATCTAGATCGTGCGCGCACAGTGCTCTGGAAAAATGAATCCTATATTTTCTTTCGCCTCTTGACGGACGGTGAGCCAGACAGTGCGCTCGGTGTCATGCAGATTCCCTTGATGCCGTTGAGAAGCCTCGCTGTTGACACGACATATCATGAGATTGGCGCGCCGATTTTTGTCTCAGCTCCAACGTTGAGTCATTTCGACAATGCCAAAAATGGTTTTTCACAACTTATGATTGCCCATGACGTCGGCTCAGCGATTCGCGGACCAGAGCGTGGCGATATTTTTTTTGGCTCAGGGCCGGATGCTGGTGATAACGCCGGACTGACCGTTCATCAGGGGTCATTTTTTGCGCTGAAGCCAAAGGCGGGTATGACTTTGACATGAGCAAGAAACCGAAAGACACATCAAAAAAAAGTGTTTTATCCGATGATGAAACAGCGCTTTGGCAGCGTGTCGCAGACTCGATTACACCAATGGACGCCTTAGATCGTGACGTTAGCCGGGTGCGTGTGAAAGGTGTCGATACGTCCGCGCCGGAAGATACGAAACATACACACACGTGCGCGTCCCAATCTTCGACCAAGCCAAAGGGTGGTGATCTATCAAAATCCAGACCAGCGCCGGTGGCACCGTCCTCACAACCCATCCAAGCGCCCGAGCCAAAAGGTCTTGGTCAAACCGATGTGCGAAAACTACGCTCGGGCCGCATTAGTATTGAAGCGCGGCTTGATTTGCACGGCATGCGCCAAGGCGAAGCGCACGGCGCGTTGCGGCATTTTTTGTTTTCGTCTCAACAACGTGGACTGCGCTGGGTCATTGTTATCACGGGCAAGGGCGGACGCTCAGCAAGATCTGAGGATAGCGATAATCATTTTGATGGGCTTGGGCGCCATGCAGAATCCGGCGTGTTACGCCGCAATGTGCCACATTGGCTACAAGAGCCAGATCTACGGGCCATTGTGATCGGTTTCCAGACCGCAGCTCCGCAACATGGTGGCGAGGGTGCGCTCTATATCAATTTGCGTCGCCGCGATCGGGTCAAATAGTTTGAAATGAGTTTCGCATGTGATTTACGCACATGGCCCGCGTGTGACGGTTCAAATTCTAAGAGCAACTTTCTGCCAGAGATTTGAGGGCAGAGGTGACACCTTTAAGTGAATACGTGTCGATTGTTTGCGTGCCCCGCTTTGAGGTCGCTTTAACCACCATTTGTGTGCCAGTTTTCATCGCTTCAAGCAGTTTAAGCTCTTGGGTCGCGTCATAAACATAGGCACGTTCATCGCGTGCTTTCAGATTGAAGGTGTCATTCTCGATTTGCACGGTCACGTCTTTTTCGGTGTTTATTGGATAACCAAATTTTACACTGACCTGATTGCGGACACCATCTTTTGGCCAAGCAGAGACATAAAAAACAATTGCCGCACGATTAGCTTTTTTTGGTTTTTTGCTGACAGGTGTCGAGACCGCGTAGCAAATGTTGTGCGAAGCATTGCGGCTCTGATGCAAAGACCAGGTACCAAATTCTTTCATAACCATAGCTGCATTCTGAGCCACTGCAGGCGAGGAGAGTGCAGCACAGGCAAGTGCAACGGCCAAAATTTTAGATCGTGAAGGTTGGCAAATCATCATTCAGCTTGGGACAGGTTGGGATCCAAAAAATTGAAAGCGTTGATCGGGTCAGTTTTTGACTGTGTCATTGAGGCGCGACTGTGCGCCAATACTAAGTGGACGCTCTGCAAATTTCGCCAGCGTTGTGAGGCGATCATACATCACGATTGCACCGGCCATGGCAACATTGACGCAAAAACGCGTCGGTATCTTGACCACATAATCACATTTGGCCACCAGATCGGGCGATAGTGAGCCAGCTTCTGGTCCAAGCACGTAGGCAGCACGCATAGGGTGGCGGAAACTGGGCAGGTCAATCGCAGCGTCAATCAGTTCGATACCGACCAATTGGCAGCCTTGAGGCAGGGTCATCTCCGGTAAACTGTCCCAATTGTAGTGCGGGAGATGAAATTGGCCTTTAGAAGTGTCAGCGCGTGCTTCAAGCGCTTGGTAGGTGGCGCCAACCGTGAAGGTGAAGCTGGCACCAAACCCATGTGCAGACCGCATGAGGTTGCCAAGGTTAAGCGCCTTCGACATGCGTTCTGCGCCAATGGCAAAGTAACCGCGTGGTTCGGGTGGCCAGTTTTCGGGAACGGAGCGTTCACGCATAAAATTGCTTCTCTACCTGCTGGATGAACTTGATTTTGATCTTAACGCCAGACCGCTTTATGACAAAACCTGAGATTGAAAACACGCGGGGCCTAAAACGGCACGCTGGAAAGGACGCTTAAGTGAAAGCTGCACTGTGCACCAGCCTCAAAGGTCCCGATGCAATTACGATAGAAGACATAGACGCACCCAAGCCTGGGCCGGGCGAGGTTGTGATACGCGTAAATGCGGCAGCGCTCAACTTTTTCGATACGTTGGTGACGCGTGGCAAATACCAACACAAGCCGGAATTGCCCTTTTCTCCTGCTGGTGAGATCGCAGGTACAATTGCCGAGGTTGGTCAAGAGGTTTCGAGTTTTGAGCCTGGTGATCGTGTTACGGCTTATATTGGTTGGGGTGGCGCTCGCGAATATGTGGCTGTGGCCGCATCAGCCGTGGTGAAAATCCCGCCGATTGTTTCTGATGATATTGCGGCCGGTTTGGCAATTACCTTTGGCACCGCAATTCACGGACTGAAAGATCGAGCTGATCTCGAGCCGGGCGAAACGGTTGCTGTGCTTGGTGCGTCAGGTGGTGCGGGTCTTGCGGCTGTTGAGATTGCTAAACTGATGGGTGCACGTGTGATTGCTGCAGCATCGTCAGAAGAAAAACTCAAAATTTGTACAGATCACGGTGCCGATCTCAGCATCAACTACAAAGATGCAGACCTAAAAGCTGAGTTGCGTCGGGTAACTGATGGTCAGGGTGTTGATGTGGTCTATGACTGCGTTGGCGGAACTTTTTCCGAAGCCGCCATTCGTGCGCTGGCTTGGAAAGGCCGTTTCCTTGTGGTTGGCTTTGCCAGCGGCGATATCCCTAAAGTACCCATAAACTTGTTGTTGCTGCGTGGTGGTGATGCGCGCGGCGTTTTCTGGGGCGAAGCCGTCAAACGTGACCCCAAGGGTCATCGCTCCAATATGGAAACAGTTTTGAATTGGGTTTCAGACGGCAGTTTAAAGCCCCGTATTCATGCAACCTATCCGCTCGAAGAAACAGCAGAAGCAATCCGCGTTTTGGATCGGCGTGAAGCCACTGGCAAGGTCATCATTAAGGTGGCTTAAGTTATGGTGATTTGCAGTTCGACGGCGCTGAGATGTCCTCAACACTGTGCAAGGGTTAACAACAGTTAACTCTTGAGGCCCCTTGGTCGCAAAAAATCATCAAAAAAAGTTGCTTTTGACCGCTGCGTTCAAAGATTGTTTGCCATCTTTAGGCAAGATTGTGCTGGGTCGACTTGTTTCAAACTGTTGTTAGAGGTGCCAAGAGCTTGTCCCGGGCTTTTTGAGGTATCGTCGGTTGTTGTGTGAAGTACCCAGTGTTGCAGTTGAGTAAAACAGTTTTGCGTAGTGCTGTGGCATTGCCTCTTGCTCTGGCACTTCTTTGGCCAGCGACGACACCTGTGAGGGCACAAGGATTCTTTCAGAGTTTGTTCGGCAGCGGTCAGCCGTCGCGGCCACGCATGATGCCGCCACGGCGCAGTTACTACATGCCCCATGGTCAAGGTGTGCCCTGGTGGCAGCAGGGCCAGCAGAGTCAAAGGCCACGACATCGACATTACACGGCGATGTGCGTTCGCATGTGCGATGGATATTATTGGCCATTAAGTAACCGGGCGACGCGTGGCAAATTTTACGATCTTGCACGGCGCTGTGAAAATAGCTGCAACGGTGACGCCAAATTATTTTACATGCCATCTCGAAGTGGCGATGTTAAACGCATGACGGATCTTTCCGGCCGTGCTTACGAATATATCGACACGGCTTTTCTTTATCGGAAAAAACTCGTCAAATCGTGCACGTGCAAACCGATGCCATGGAGTTACAGCGCCAGAGCCAAGCATATGCAGTATGCAGCACGAGAAACTGAAAAGCGTATGCGTCTCGAACAGCAGGAACGCCGTCGCGAGGCTGAGTTGCAGCGCCAAAATCAACACCTTCAAGGTGATCGGTCTCATCGCGTGGACGCGCCTAAGTCAGGGCGAACGATTATTGAAAGTTTGGACGAGACGGTACCATCAGGGATGGTCGCGGAAGATGGGGTTCAACTTGCGACGGAAGATGGCTCACGTGTTGGTGAGGATAAGGACTCTGTTAAAAACGCAATCGGCGCCGTAGTTGTAAAGCGGCGACGGAAACGGCGAGTAATTCGCAAATGGCGTCCACGCAGATACAGTACGGTTAGACGCCGTCGACGCAAACTAGAACCCAATTGGAATTCAGGATTTCGTGGAGGTAAGTCCAGAAAAGTTCGGTCTGGTTACCGACCCCGTCGCCGCTAGAAAATCCCAAGCTTTGGTCTGACATCACACTAGTTTGGTTGTGAAGCTGTTTCAAACGTCTGGTCTGGGGCTGCGTGATACAGTGGAAAGGTGCGCTCAACGACATAAGGGCCACCGCCGGTGCGCGGGCGCGCAGAAAATAGAACAAAATCTTCAACCTGAAACGATGGCGTTTCAAAACCGCCGGTGTGGTGCAGGAAGCGCGCAACCACAGATGCTTTGCTATGCTTTAGGCGAGCCAACGTGACATGGGCTGTAAATTTACGGCGGAGTGGATCAAGACCTGCCTGGCGGGCCGCACGTTCATGCCTCTGAGCAAGAGCTGCCAGGCTTGGATTGGGTGCCACGCCTGCCCACAGGGACGTCGGCGTTTTGCCGCCAAAAACGCCAGTTCCGACAAGGCGCATTTCAAACGGTGAACATTCAATTTGATTTAAGGCATCGGCGAAATCTGCTGCTTGATCATTATCGATATCGCCAGCGAACCGCAAAGTCAGATGGAGGTTGTCAGCCTCGATCCATTTGGCACCCGGTAAAGGAGATTTAAGAAGTGCGAGTTGTTGGCGTACACCCAGAGGTAATTCTAAACCTGTAAAGAGACGTGGCATCGTGTCCACCCCCTGAAGCAGCGGAGAACTTAATCAGTTTTGGCAATACGCGCTTTAGCACGATCTATGAGCTGTTCGACATATGGTAATATGCGTTTCACAATAACGGCAATACCTTCCGCTGTGGGATGTAACCCGTCCGGCAGATTGAGTTTTGGGTTGAACGCTACGCCGTCTAGAAAAAATGGATAGTGCAGTTGACCATATTTTTTAGCCAGTTCTTTGAATATGGGATCAAACTCCTGCGCATACTTTTTGCCAAGCCCGCGCGGCGCAGCCATACCAGCGACCAAGACCTCTATGTTTCTGGCGCGTAGTTTCGACAAGATCGTATCAAGATTTTTCGCCGTAAGCTTTGGGTTTTGACCGCGTAGCGCGTCATTGGCACCGAGTTCCAAGATCACGGCATGTGTATCGTCTGGTATCGCCCAATCAAATCGGGCAAGCCCGGCGCCGGTGGTATCGCCAGATACGCCGGCATTGACGACCTCCACAGCATAACCTTTGGTACTTAAGCTACGCGCGAGTTGAACCGGGAAAGCGTCGGATGGTTTAAGGCCATAGCCCGCGGTCAGACTATCGCCAAAAGCGACGATTTTGAGCGAAGCCCCAGCGTTACGGGCAAAGACGGATTGGGCGTGAAAACCAAGTGCAAGGTTGAAGATGGCGCATAGCGCTACCACTTGGATGAATTCAAACCAACCAGCCCCGTCATTACGTACCTTCATTATTCTGCCTTATGCTGAGGTCACACCCAGGTTTTGTACTACAACGGTAGAAACTAGTTTAATCCAGCGGCAAAAATAAGCCGCAAAGGCCCTGAGCCCCTAAGGAGTTCAATTTCCAGTGAGCGAAGAAATCGTGAGCCAAAACAGTGTCACGTTGCGAGATGTTGATCTAACGCTCAACAATCGCGCCGGTCCTGTGGAAATTCTAAAATCAGTGTCGCTGGATGTTAGGGACGGTCGTTCTCTGGCCATTGTCGGACCGTCAGGCTCCGGCAAAACTTCATTATTGATGATTATGGCCGGGCTAGAAAAACCAACTGCTGGCTCGGTTCAAGTTGCTGGGCACGATTTTGTGCATCTCAATGAAGATGAACTGGCTTTAGCGCGCGGTGGTGACATTGGCATTGTGTTTCAATCGTTTCATCTTGTGCCGACCATGACGGCGCAAGAAAATGTTGCTTTACCGTTGGAATTTTCAGGTCACGCAGATGCGTTTGAACGCGCTAAGGCGTTTCTCGACGATGTTGGGTTGTCGCATCGCAAGGATCATTATCCAGCGCAGCTTTCCGGTGGTGAACAACAGCGTGTCGCCTTAGCTCGCGCCTTGGTCGTTGGGCCAAAACTGCTGCTCGCCGATGAACCAACAGGCAATCTTGATAGCAACACAGGAAAGCAGATCATTGATTTACTTTTTGACCTTCAAACCAAGCGCCAGGCAACGCTGGTTTTGGTGACACACGACGATGAGCTTGCCGCGCGATGTGATCGCGTGGTGCGCATGGCTGATGGCAACATTGTTGAAACCCGAGATGCTGCAGCGGCATGACCGATATGACATCAAGCTCAAAGTCGATGACACATGCCAGAACGGTGTGGTCGGATCTATTTCGCATGGCGGTTCGAGAATTTCGCAATGGCTTAGGTGGTTTTTGGATTTTTATCGCCTGTGTCGCACTCGGAGTTGCGGTCATTACGGCGGTTGGTGCGCTGAGTGATGGGTTGCGAGCCGGCCTGGCAGATCAAAGCGCGGAAATTCTTGGTGGCGATATTGCGTTGTCGAGGCCGCATGCGCGGGCCACCAAAGACGAGCGTGCCTTTCTTGCCAGTCAGGGGCGTATCAGTGAGCGTGCAACGATGCGTACGATGGCACGTCAACCGAACGGCGAAGACCAAACTCTGGTTGAACTGAAAGCGGTTGATAGCATCTACCCAATGGTCGGTCGCGTGGAGCTGGCCGACGGCAAAGATTTTTCCAAAGATGTTTATTCGAAAGATGGTTTGGCAATTGATCCGATGTTGCTCGAACGGCTCAATCTTAAAATTGGAGATCCGATACAACTCGGCGAAGCACAATTGCCGATCCTTGCGACGATCACTAAAGAACCGGATGGGCTGACTGATCGATTAACGTATGGACCGCGCGTATTGTTATCTCTCAGCGCATTGAAAAAAACCAAACTTGTGCAGCCAGGTACATTGGCGCGCTGGCGCTATGCTGTTCAGCTACCTGGTGAGGCAGGTCACGATCCAGATGAACTCAAATTATTTAGAGAAGCGCTTAGTGTGGCTTTGCCAGAAGCGGGTTTTGCGATCATTGACCGGCGCGATCCCTCGCCGCGGATCACTCAGACCTTAGACCGCTTACGGCAGTTTCTAACGCTTCTTGGTCTCACCGCTCTGATGGTTGGAGGTGTAGGTGTCGCCAATGCCGTTGCGACGTTTATTGATCGGCGTCGCAAAGTGATTGCAACCATGAAAAGTGTGGGTGCGACGAGCGCTCAGGTTTTTGCAGTTTTCGTTTTCCAGATTCTATTGATCGCGGTTGTCGGCATCGCATGTGGATTGGTTATTGGTTATTTGATTCCCATTGTTCTTGTTGATCTTCTGGCCGATGATTTGCCGATTGCGGCGCGGTTAGTGCCAACGATTGCTACGGCACTCACAGCTACAGCCTATGGTTTGTTGGTCGCGATGTTGTTTGCGGTTTGGCCGTTGGCTCGGGCAGGTGACATACGGCCAAGTGTCCTGTTTCGCGATCTCGTCACTGACGACAAAACCAAGCCACCGATGATTGCAATCGTCCTGACAGTTCTGTTGGGTGCAGTTTTGCTGGCATTTGCGGTGCTGATGTCTGATGCACGTTACATCGTTCTCTACTTCTGTCTCAGTGTTGCAGTGGTGTTCTTAATCTTCCTCGGCCTTGGCAGTTTGGTGACGCGATTGGCACGTCAGGTGCCGCGGGTCAGGAGACCAGAAATAGCGCTCGCGATTGGTAACCTCGGTGCACCTGGCGGGATGACACGTGCCGTCGTACTGTCCCTTGGTCTCGGGTTATCATTGTTGGTAGCGGTTGCGTTGGTAGATTCTTCGTTGGTGAAAGAAATGACGGGGCGCTTACCGGATGAAGCCCCAAATTATTTTGTGCTCGATATTGTTAAAGATGATATGGCGCCATTTCAAAAACTTGTATTGGCGCAAAACCCCAAAGCAAATATTCGGTCAGCACCAATGTTACGCGGACGTGTGGTTAAACTGAAGGGTATTGCCGTTGAAGACATGAAGGCGGCACCAGAAGCGGAGTGGGTGCTGCGCGGCGACCGTGGCCTTAGTTTTTCTGAGACCGTTCCGGCGGGTTCGAAGGTTATGACAGGTGCGTGGTGGCCAAAAAACTATGACGGCCCACCTCAAGTTTCGTTTGAAGTCGAGCTGGCACGCGGACTTGGTTTGAAGGTCGGTGATACCGTGACCGTTAACATATTGGGGCGCAATCTCTCTGCAACAATTTCTAACTTGCGGGAAGTGCAATGGGAAAGTCTTGAGCTTAACTTTGTCATGGTATTTTCACCCAATTCACTGGCTGCTGCGCCACATGCGATGTTGGCAACCATCACATTGCCCGCGTCCAGCTCGCTCAAACAAGAAGCGGATATTTCGCGCGCGATTGGCAAGGCCTATCCCAATCAAACCGTTATTCGCGTCAAAGACGCGATTAATGCGTTCAATGATGTATTTTCAAAAGTAATGATGGCGATCCGCGTCGCGGGGTCTGTCACGCTTTTGGCCGGCGCATTGGTTCTCGCCGGTGCGTTTGCGACGGCTCAACGTCGGCGCAATTTGGAAGCGGTTATCTTAAAAACACTTGGCGCCACGCGGCGACGCATTTTGACGATCCACGTCACAGAATATCTCTTGCTAGCCGCTGTTACTGCGGTTGTGGCAGTTGCATTGGGAAGTCTGACCGCCTGGCTTGCGTTAACCTATGTGATGAAGGTCGACTTTTCATTTTCTTGGGGACCCGTGATCCTGGCCCTGAGCCTCGCCTCAGCCCTCGTCCTACTTTTCGGCGGCCTTGGCACGTGGAGCATTTTACGAGCAAAAACAGTGCCTTATTTAAGGTCTGAGTAGGGCGACCGAAACCGAAAATAACCTGAAATTTATGCACAGAATGCCTTGAAACCCTTCTATTTGATCGCCATATTCCTATAGAACTCTGCGTTTTCGCTGATCTTTGAGAGGACAATTCCCTATGGCTGAAAACCATCACACGAACACTGGTGCTGTTGGCCGGGCCGCCGCCCGCGTCGATGAGGGCCTGCGCTCACACATGCTCGGTGTTTATAACTACATGGCGGCTGGTGTCGCATTTACAGGTATCGTTGCTTATCTGATTTCAAATATGGCTGTGACAACAGACCCAGCCCTTGCGGTCGCGACATTGGGCAACGGTAAACTTCTGACGTCTTTTGGCAAAACGCTTTATTCGCCACCCTTGAGCTACATCTTGATGTTTGCACCGCTGGCATTTGTGCTGCTTCTTTCATTTGGTCTGCACAAACTGAGTATCGCGGCAACGCACATGGCCTTTTGGGCTTTTGCGGCAACTATGGGTGTATCGATTTCGTCGATCTTTTTGATCTACACCGGCGCATCGATTACTCAGATCTTTTTTGTAACTGCGGCTGCGTTCGCAGGTCTTAGTCTCTGGGGTTACACCACGAAGAAAGACATCTCAGGTTGGGGTTCATTCCTCATCATGGGTGTGGTTGGTATTATTATTGCGGCCATCGTGAATATCTGGCTGCAATCCGGTGCCCTTCAATTTGCGATTTCCAGCATCACCGTTTTGGTCTTTGCTGGTCTGACGGCGTATGACACTCAGCGCATCAAAGACACTTACATGGTTATTCGTAATGATGCAGCGATGGTTGCTAAAGCCTCAGTTATGGGTGCTTTGAGCCTCTATCTGGACTTCATCAACATGTTCATAGCGCTGCTCCAGCTGTTTGGTAGCCGTGACTAGTTTGAAATAGAAATCCACCGAATAAAAAACCCCGCTTGCAGATCTGCGAGCGGGGTTTCTGTTTTGCGCGATGCGTTTTAGAGCGTGAGTGTCACACGACTTTGAGTTTCTTGTCCAAGACATCAAGGACGCGGCGCAGGTCCTGGCCACGCTTCAAGATCAAACCGGTGGCGGCAATCACGGAATAAGCACCCTGACGTCGCATCAGTTTGGGCGCTTTCTCGATGCGATACAGTGGAACTTCGCTCGATTTTCGAAAGATAGAAAATACGGCCTTGTCGCGCGTCATGTCGAGCGCATAGTCACGCCATTCACCTTGGGCGACCTGGCGGCCGTAGACGGACAATATGTCAGATAGTTCGGTGCGATTGAAGGCAACGACGGTTGTACCGCTTGTGTTCGTAGTCTTCCCTGATCCATAGCCTGATGGTGCGCCCGCGCTGCGCGGGCGAAAGGCTATGGGTTCGAACTCACTCAACGGCGCCTCCTTGTTAGATTTCTATGTTGTGCCGAATTTGGTCCGATTTCAAGCAAGGAAGCCCAGATTCTATCGGCTCGAGGCCTTGAAATAACTGGTAACAATTATCACATATAGGCCACAAAGCCTCCCTTTGTGGGCCGCAATGGCAGGCCAGATTAAGCCTACCCCGACTTGGTCCGGTCCATGACACTGTCTCGGAATTCAGCCCCCCAATCCCCTCCGAGCCTTCTCTCCGTGGACCGGACCTTCTTAATCGCTCTCTCCCGAGCTCGATACAAAATGCCCACCAGCAATTTGCGGTGGGCATTTTTGTTATCGGACAATGTTGACTGCGGTTTACAGGGGCCGGGAGGGGACGTGGACTGTGATGATCTCAAGAACAACAAATCACCTTAGACCAGCCAAGATGCGGTCGCGCCCCAGCCTATTGAGCGCCGCAAAGTTTAAGCATGATCTGATCGTTGCCTCACGGTCCGGTCTTTGACGCGGTTCTGGGTTAAAGCCCCCCAGCTACACTTGGAACTGCAACAAGGATCGGGCCTAACGCGCCCTCTCTCCCTCGGTTGGCAACATCTGCAAAAGGGTCGGTTTTCACCGACCCTTTTTTGTTTGTCCATTTTTTCAGGTTCTGAGCTTTCAATTGGCACCCATGGCCGGCTTGGTCTAAGACCAAGGGCATCAAAGTCTGAGCAACAACACCATGGTTTCACCTTATGAACTCTTCCGACGCGCAATCCGATAACCCGCTATTGGCTCCTTTCGAGGCGCCGTTTGGTTTGCCACCTTTTGCTGACATCACGCCGGATCATTTTATGCCAGCGTTGGAGCACGCCATCGCCGCGCACTTGGCCGAAATAGATGCGATCGCTCGACATTCTGAGCCTGCAACGTTTGCCAATACAATTGTGGCTTTGGAAAAAACGGGTTCGCTGCTGCAGGATGTCTGTCGTATTTTCTTTAATCTTGCCAATGCACATACCAATCCCGCATTGCAGGAAATCGAACGAGCAATAGCGCCAAAGCTTGCCGATCATCAATCCAAAATTTATCTCAACAACGCAGTGTTTGACCGTGTCGATGCGGTGTTCAAAAATGCGGATGCGTTAGGCCTTGAGCCGGAAGACGCACGTCTTTTGCAACAAACGCACAAAAGTTTTGTGCGCTCCGGTGCTGAGCTGAATGAGGGTGATAAAGCCCGTGTCGCCCAGATCACAGCACGATTAGCGACATTAGCCACTGTGTTTTCTCAAAATGTTCTAAAGGACGAACAAGATTGGTACTTGCTGCTCAGTGACGAAACAGAACTTGCCGGTTTGCCTAACGGTGCGCGTGACGCAGCACGCCGCGCAGCGGATGATCTCGGTAAACCAGACGGATACGCAATTACCCTGGCGCGTTCGAGCATCGAGACTTTTCTGCAATTTTCAGAACGCCGGGATTTGCGTGAAACCGCCTACAATGCCTGGATCAATCGCGGGGCTAACGGCGGGGAAACAGACAACCGGGCGGTCCTGAACGAGATTGTCGCGTTACGACATGAGCTGGCGCAGTTACTGGGTTTTGAAAATTATGCGGCTTTCGCCGTTGACGATCAAATGGCCAAGACACCGGACGCGGTGCGAACGCTCCTTGATGCAGTTTGGGCACCGGCGGTCGCGCGCGCGCATGAAGAGTGCAAGGACTTGCAGTCTCTTGTCGGTGCCGAAGGCGGCAATTACCAAATTGCTGCCTGGGACTGGCGCCATGTGACAGAAAAAGTGCGCGCACAGAAATACCAACTCAACGACGCAGACATTCGGCCCTATCTGCAACTCGATAAAATGATCGAAGCTGCATTTTATGTTGCAGGGCGTCTGTTTGGTTTGACGTTTACGCCGTTACAAAACGTGCCGATCCACCACCAGGATGTCCGGGCCTTTGACGTGCGCGACGCGGAGGGTGGGCATGTCGGTGTCTTCCTCGGAGATTATTTTGCGCGATCCTCCAAGCATTCTGGTGCCTGGATGAGCAGTTTTCGCGTTCAGCACAACTTGGATGGTCAGGTGCGGCCGATCATCGTCAACACGATGAATTTTGCCCGAGGCGGTGAGGGCGCACCGACGTTGTTGTCATTTGATGATGCGCGCACCTTGTTTCATGAGTTTGGTCATGGTTTGCACGGGCTATTGTCAAACGTTACCTATCCGTCGTTATCCGGCACCAACGTTTCGCGTGATTTTGTAGAACTGCCGTCGCAGCTATTTGAGCATTGGCTGTTACAGCCGGAAATTCTCAAAACATTTGCCGTTCATGCTGAAACAGGCGAGGCCATGCCCGATGAATTGATCCAACGGATTAAAGCAGCGGATACCTTCAACCAAGGCTTTGGATCAGTCGAGTATCTCGCATCCGCATTTGCTGACCTTGAACTCCACCAGCAGACACCCTCAGATGATTTGGATGTGGTGCGCTTTGAAAAGGGCTTGCTCGACGCGATCAAAATGCCGGTAGAAGTTGGCATGCGCCATCGACTGACGCACTTCGGGCATATTGTTGGTGGCTATGCAGCGGGCTATTACAGTTATTTGTGGTCTGAGGTGATGGACGCTGATGCGTTTCAAGCCTTTGTCGACCAAGGTGATATCTTTGACGCTGAAACGGCAGGGCGTTTGAAGCAGCACATCTATGCGGCGGGCGATCGCCAAGACCCAGAGGCCGCGTACATTGCCTTTCGCGGTCGCAAACCGACGATTGATGGCTTGCTAAAAAAGCGCGGCTTTGCGCGTTAAGCGCCGGCTTCCATACGCGATGGTTTGTTGGTGCTAGCGACCGAGCCAAGCCGCGCCGATGATCGGTCCATGCGTTGCTTCCTGCACGAGAATGGCACCCTCATTGGTTTCTGGAAATAAGACCGCCTGGCGTGACAAGCGGATGGTCATGGCTTTGCCGTTCCAGGTGCCAACAGGTGTCATTTCACGGACGACGTTTTTATAGGTCAGAGATTTGCCGCGGTTTTCGCCTGCTTTAATCTCAACGTTTGCGGACTTTTGAATTTGCGTCAGCCAGATGGTGGCTTCTTTCACAGCTTGATCGGCAGGCGCTGCGCCAATGCGAATGACAATGGTATTATTGTTGTGCCATGAGTGCACCGGGATACGCTGTTTTTCAAAACGCTCGGTGGTGTCAAGAATGGCATTTTCAATTTGACGCTTGCTCGATCCGAGCGCTTCAGCCCGACCGTTGACGACAGTTTGTGGCGTGTAGATCGGCCCGTCCCGAAAGCTCGCAATATAGCTGCGTTGGCGTTGTGCATTTTTAGGCGATGCCAACGTATCTTTCCAACCGATGTAATCCCAATAATCCACCGGCAACGACAAGGCCATGACGTCTTTGCTCGCCGCATAGTCTTCCAGAACACGATCGGCGGGCGGGCACGATGAACAGCCTTGACTGGTGAACAACTCAAGCACCGCACGGACCGGGCGCTGTTGGGTAATCAGCTGCTCTTGGGCACCGTCAGGGGCTGCAACAGCAAAACCGAATGGCAATGCCAAGATTGCAAAACCTAGGAATAATCGTGCTCTCATGAGGTCCTTCATCTTTTCTAGCGCCATTTGCAGTCAGCATGGGGCTCATCCGTGGTCGACGAAGTATCGGACGAGATATGGGCTATTACGACTCAAAACCTGGTGAGTTTTGTGAATTATAGGAAACTTTTAGGCGGA
>JAJFHG010000048.1 GCA_021775735.1 Hyphomicrobiaceae bacterium | reverse complement strand
GCATGGTTTCAAAAGCTGAAGTTTCTCGCCGCGCAGCACGCCGCCACTAGTTACCTTCCCCCAAGTCCTCTTTCTCAAGAGGCACCGCTTCTCCCAAGGCCAAAGACCTGGTTGCTCTCCTGCAACCAGGTTTTTTGTTTTGCAAAGCCCTATTTTTAACTGAAGGTGTGGTGAACCATTTGGCCCAACGGGCGACCTATGGGAAGATGGACACCTTCGCCGGGTTCAACCAATTGGAGCTTAATTATGAGTGTACGCCGCTTTCTTGTCTTGGGTCTTTCGGTTGCAACCGTATCGTTTGGCGCCGGGGTTTCGGGTGCTCAGGCTGGTGCCTATGGGTATGATTGCGCGCATGGTCCAGACACGTATCGTGTGCGTGGTGTTGAGGACTGGGATCAACTGAATATTCGTTCGCGTGCAAGTGCGCGTGGCCGCATTGTTGGATCTATTCCAGCTACAGGTTCGGGCATTCACTGTTTGGGTCCGTGCAAGGGTAAGTGGTGCCGGATCAGTTGGCGCGGCGTTGTTGGTTGGACCAACATGAGGTTTTTAGGCGAGTAAACCCAACACGACTTTAGACCCAACACGTGCTTGCGCTGTGTTGGTTTGGAAGTGTTGGCAAGACTTACGAGACCAACACCAGCCTGCCGAGTGTTGGAACTAGATGGTGTTGGGCTAATCTCTTTTTGCCAACACGTCCTAAAGTTGTGTTGGGCTAATCTTCCGTTCCGAAGTATTTTTCGCGCGCAACACGCCACGTTGGTGCGGCCATCACGTCAAGCACTGCTTGATTGATGGCCTCGCGATCCGGCGAGTTGGGGGGAAGAACAATGCCGTAGTCCTGCACCTCAAACACATTGGGTAAAATGTTGAGCCGCCCCTGATACCCTTTCAGGATTTGAAACTTCAAAATCGGTTCGTCATGAACAAAGGCATCAATGGTGCCTTCATCAAGCGCTCTGAGGCCTTGATCAATATCGTCCATCGCGATGGTTTGAATGTAGCGGCGTTTGAAGTAGTCGTTTGATGCTGCTTTGTTTACAACGCCAACGCGCGCACCGGGCAAGTCCTTGATGCCTGTAACGGGGCCTGAAATTTTGTTAACAGTCAACGAGCTTGCGAGCTGTGCGGTGAAGACGGCTGTCAAAATAAGGGCTGCGAACATCCAGATTACGGCAATGAACCGTCCGAGAAACGTCACGGGTGCTTTGTCACCATAGCCAACCGTGGTCATTGTGACGGCGGCCCACCAAAAACCATCGCCAATGCCAGCAGCAGGATCTTGTTCAAATTGATCCCAATTTCGTTTGCGCTCAACAAACCACATGATCGCGCCAGTGATCAGCAGCAAGCCTAACAGGGCGCCAACTGTTGTTAGGAAGGCAGGCGAGATCAGGGCTTTAAAAATTTCAAACAGGCCTGAGCTGTTGCGGCTGGAGACGGCAATTGCAAGGCCGGACTTATAAAATGGATGGCTAAAGTCGACGATCTTCTCGCGCTCAGCGGTAATTGACGTGGCGGCAACGCCGGCATCAATGGCGCCCTCAGCGGCGGCATTGACCACATCATCGGCAGTTTTGAATGACTTGAAGGCGGTGGGTCTGCCAAGTTTGGCAGCGATTGCTTGCCAGAGCTCGATGCTGAGACCTGTCCACGCGCCGGTCTCATCTTCCATCGAAAACGGTGCAGCCACCTTGGTGCCAACCACGAATGGGTTCGCGGTCGGCGCGTCTGGAGCAGGTTGCGCTGAAACGGTGCCAGCCCACATCGCGCATAAAATCAGCGCCACAAGATAACGACCGAGAGATTGGGGAAGGGACATTTCTTTAGCTCGCGAAAATATAAGGACTCCGAGTTGAACGCGGTCTTGTAACAGACCCGACCGTCTCGGCAGTTAGCCTTGCTCTGAACCACATTGGCCTCGGTGGCGCAGCAGGTGATCGGCTAACACAAGCGCCATCATCGCTTCACCAACAGGGACGGCACGGATGCCGACACACGGGTCATGGCGACCTTTGGTCTGAATGTCCGTGTTTTTACCAGCCTTGGTGATGGTGTCACGCGGGGTCAAAATTGATGACGTGGGTTTGACAGCAAACCGGGCGACAATCGGTTGGCCCGATGAGATCCCCCCCAGCACGCCACCGGCATGATTGGATTGGAAGATGGGTTCACCATTGTTGCCAGCACGAATTTGGTCTGCGTTGTCTTCGCCGGTGAGTTCGGCTGCACCCATACCGGCGCCAATCTCAACACCTTTGACAGCATTGATGCTCATCATCGCCGATGCAATATCTTGATCAAGCTTTCCATAGACCGGAGCACCAAGCCCTGCTGGTACGCCTTCCGCAACAATTTCAATCACAGCGCCTATGGAGGATCCGGCCTTGCGGATTTTATCAAGTTCACCCTCCCAGGCCTTGGCGGTTGTGGCATCAGGGCAAAAGAATGGGTTGTTGTTGACTTCATCCCAATCGAGGCGTGCGCGATCAATTTTGTGGGCGCCCATTTGGACCAGTCCACCGCGGATCGTGACACCGTCCAGCACTCTGCGTGCGATGGCGCCAGCTGCAACCCGCATCGCTGTTTCCCGCGCCGAGGAGCGTCCACCGCCGCGATAGTCGCGAATGCCGTATTTTTGCCAATAGGTAATATCGGCATGGCCGGGGCGAAACTTTTCGGAGATGTCGCCGTAGTCTTTGGATCGCTGATCGACATTGTGAATAAGTAATGAGATTGGCGTGCCGGTTGTCACCTGTGTACCGTCTTCGTTGGTGAACACGCCGGACAGGATTTCAACGGTGTCGGGTTCTTTGCGCTGGGTTGTAAATCGCGATTGGCCAGGACGACGCTTGTTGAGAAAGTCCTGAATCTCATCAGCTGTGATGGCGATGCCAGGAGGGCAGCCATCAACAACACAACCAATAGCGGGCCCGTGGCTCTCGCCCCAGGTTGTCATTCGAAAGAGATGGCCAAAACTGTTGTGTGACATGGTCGCCTGCGATTCGTGTTGCCGGATCAGATTTTTTGCGTCCAATCAAGGACGGCGCCTGTCATCGGTCCCGCTTTAGTGTCTGTGCAACTTGGTGCTGCCCGAAAACCTCACATCATCTCTTAAGTGGCGTCTATCCCGGCTGCAAGGTGCAAATCAGCCTGTTATCGGTTTGGCAGGGGCCGCGACGCAGCGTAGAACGGGGTTATGTGCAGCGTACCTGATCCCTTTCACGAAGGAGGCATACGCGCGGGACAGGCGCGTACGTGCCCAATGAGGCACGACTTTTGTGATTCTGAAACTTGGATGGTGCCAGTTCGCCCAACCAGGAATTGGGATTGTGCTTAACAAACGGGATGTTCCGGGCTGTCTGAGCAATGGCCCTCGAGCACCCCGTGATTTGCGTTTGAAGAGCCGGGGGCTGCTTCCCCGGCTCTTCTTTTTTTTTGTCTTTTCGGCCACCAGTGCCGCCCGTGGTTACGCTGTTAGTGCTGCAACCTTGACCAAGCAGCGTCTGGATGGCTGACTGGGCTCGTAGGCCGGGCAAACCCCGGGCCAAAAAAATGACGGGTGAGTATGAAAGCTGCTGCGAAAGCACGGGTGTTGCCAGAACGTATTTTGCGTTTTGCGATAATGATGGGACTGACACTCAGTGTGATCGGTGCCATGGCGCTCAGGGCTGAGGGCGAGGATGGTACCAAAGCCATTGAAACCGGGTCGATAACACGTGATGTGGTTGTCGCGCCGGTGCGCCGGGTGTTCCCCAAAACACCAAGTGACCGCGATCTCAATCGTTTATCGAAGTCCGCCAAGGCCACCGCCAAAAAAGGCAATACGGCCAAGAAGCGCTAAGCGTGCTTAAAAAAAAACAATTCAAAAAATCCAGCACCGTCCTTCACAAGGGGTAGAGCTGTGCGTCGCGACAGGGTAAGAGCTAAGCAGAGTTGCGTTTAAACGGTTAGCCGGGACACCTTCACCAATGAGCGAAACAAAAGACAAGCCTGGCCTGAAAGCCGCAATCATTCCCGTTACACCCTTCCAGCAAAATTGCTCATTGCTTTGGGATGACGTCACAAAGGCGGGCGCGGTGATTGATCCAGGTGGCGATCTTGATGCTATCCAGTCTGCGATCAAAGAAGTGGGCATGACGCCTGAAAAAATTGTGCTGACGCATGGTCACATTGATCATGCAGGCGGTGCCGATGAGTTGCGCGCCATCCTTGGTGTAAAAATTGAAGGCCCGCACGTTGCCGATAAATTCTTGCTTGAGAATTTGGAAAAGCAGGGCAAGGAATATGGCATTGCAGCAAAGAACGTTACGCCAGATTCATGGTTTGATGAAGGTGATACAGCGACGATCGCCGGACATTCGTTTTCAGTCCTGCATTGTCCAGGGCACTCACCAGGCTCAGTGGTGTTCGTGAATGATCAACACAAACTTATTTTAATGGGCGATGTTTTGTTTCAGGGCTCAATCGGGCGCACGGATTTCCCCTATGGCGATCATGACGCGCTGATCAACGCCATCAAAACAAAAGTGCTGCCGCTCGGCGATGCCTATGCCTTTATTCCCGGCCATGGCCCGGCAAGCACACTTGGTAACGAACGCCAGAGCAATCCATTTTTGCAGTAGCGGGTGTGTGAGTGTCAGCACGGGTGGTGGGTCGAGGAAAGCTGGGGCTCAGCACGTCACCCCATAGTGTTGCCAGCACTTTTTAGAAGGCTGCCTGCAAGGAAGTAGCTGACGAGAATTGCAACAGCAAAACCACCCGCTGCAATCCAAGGAAAAAACACCCAAGCATCTGCGCTTAAGATAGGCGCTGAAAGAAGTGCAATCACGGCGCTTCCGGTCAAGGTTACACCCAATATCACAAACAAAACGAGCGTTAAGGCTATGCGCATAACATCCCCCCTTCTTGGTTGAAGCTGATATGGCCTCAGCGTAGGAGATGACGCGTGTGTCTGAATTGATCTCAATCAATTTCATCAACGTGTGCGACTTGAATGTCGGAGAACTCAGGGGTGGGGCGACACTTTTATCCCCCGTCATGGCCTGGCTTAAAAAGAATTTTGGTGACTACGTACGTGTGTGACCCGATTTACAAAACTTTTAAAAAAGCCCGCCCGCTTTCAAAATTAGTACGAAGCCACATATCGCAGCTATGAGCGAATACCACATCGCCTTATGGGCGCAATCCGCAGCGGCTTTGGTTTCACGCTTGAGCCATTCAAGCTGCTCGCGAATTTCTTTCTGATCACCTGACATGCGCTAACCTCCCGGAGCTCGTGGATTTGAACATCCGCCGCCACCACGGCGGCTTGTGCATCGTTGTTCGATTGGCGTCTTACTGTGCGGCGACGAGATGATCGCCTACCACCTCTAGCCGACGAACGCGCCCGGCGCGAAGCCGCCTTTCGCCAGTTTATCTGCTTCCGTCACTGTAATGCAGCGGTGTGTTTTTCCATCATCGTCAGATCGCCACCGGTATCCTGTTCATCTGCCTGTCTCCTAATTCGACAATCAGTGACCAGGTTGGTCAAATCTCAGAATATTAATCTAACTTTTCCAAGTTCTTTAGATCTTCAGCGCTATCGATTGTATTGCCGAATTTGAGGGCTAAAAACCTCGTGTCCCCGGATGATGATTGGACCAAAAGTAACACGGCTGCCCGACCCGATTTTTTTACTTCACTGACTTTTGAGCGCAGTTTTGCGACATTTGAAACTTTGGTTGAATTGGCCTCTTGAATAACGTCGCCCTGTTTTATTCCTTTTGTTGCAGCCTCGCTGTTGGCATCAACTGCAGTGACGACCACGCCGGAGGTGATTGTCTTTTTGATTTTGTATTTGCTTCGAACGGCGTCGGTGAGGGTCTTGACGGTCATTCCCAGAAGCGAGGCACTGCCTCCACTCTCAGTTCCGCGACTTCCGCTTGCCTTAGAGGTTTTTTTCTGACGACGACTTAGTGCTTCACCTGTTGGAAAGGCGCCGAGCGCGACGTTGATTTTTTGTCGTTTGGCGTTGCGGATAATGATCAAAGAGGTTGTCTCGTTGGGCGCCAGCTCGGCAATTTTGCGCGCTAAATCTCGCGAATTTGCAACGTCTTGGCCATTTACTTCGACGATTGCATCCCCGGTCTTGATGCCAGATTTTTCGGCTGGTCCGCCCGGTGTGACACTAGTAACAAGCGCGCCAGAAACCTCCTCTAATCCCAGAGAGGAAGCGATATCGTCGGTTACGTTTTGAATTTTGACACCTAGCCACCCGCGACGAACCGAGCCCTCAGATTTCAGTGCCGCTATGACCGGTTCAGCAACGTTTGATGGCAGCGCAAAGCCAATGCCGACATTGCCACCGCTTGGTGAATATATACTCGTGGTGACGGCGACAACTTTGCCGTCAAGCGTGAGCAGCGGTCCGCCTGTGTTTCCTTTATTTATTGCTGCATCTGTTTGAATGAAATTGTGCGGCCCGCTACCAATATAGCGCGCAAGTCCTGACACAATACCCTGTGTCACAGTGTTACCAAGCCCAAAAGGATTGCCAATGGCCAATATCTGTTCACCGATCTGAAGCTTACTGGAATCTCCAAAACTCAATGCTGTCAGTTTTTGGTCAGTCTCGACTTTAAGAAGCGCTAGGTCTGTTCGAGCGTCGGTTCCAACAAGTACAGCAGGTGTTTTCGTCTGAGATTTACCGAGCGTAACAAAAATTTTGGTGGCCCCCGTAATCGTATGATTTGTCGTCACGACATAGCCGTCGGATGAGATGACAAATCCAGAGCCCATGCTGGTGCTCGATTTACGCGTCCCATCGCTCTTTTTGGAGCTTTCCGGGAAATCTTTGAAAAAGTCCTGAAGAGGGTGGTCTTTTGGAAGATTGGCCGGTGCATCCGTTTTGGTTTTGTCGCCTTTTTGTTTTTTTGCAGGAGAAATGGTTGAAATCGATACTACGCCGTCAATCACGGTCGACACGAGGTTGGGGATCTGATCCCGCTCATGCGCTTTTGCAATGGAAACGCACGAAATAATAAAACCCGCGGTACAAAGTGTGCGAACGAAATTCGAAAACATCTGATGCGCTCCATGAGCCATGACGAAAAGCTGGGTTGGTGATCCAAACAATGGAACCGGGTCACCGTAATAGTCAACAGAGATCAAATGCAGGGATGAAGAAAAAGGCAGCACAATCTAACCGTATCTCCTGCATGCGCTGTAAAAGTGCAATGGGATAAGACGGCCTATGTCAGCGGAAACCGTGATAAGCTCATCAGTCCCATTGGTAAAGACCTGCAACGCTCTACAGTTTTTGGCAGCCAAAGACGTAAGGCAGACCGCTCATGTCATCAGATCTTCAGCGCGGGTCTTTTCCGAACCTTCCCACGCGTTATGCACTGCGCTTGCCCAAGCCCTTATTTCTCGGAATCGCATTTCTTTTTGTAGCCCTGCCTCCGCTGCACGATGGTAACGCAAGCGGTACTACCGTTCGGAAAAAGTCTGATTTTGCGCCAACTGTCGGCAAGCCGAAAAAGAAGCGGTCGCACGTCGGGGCCAAATCAACCGAGCCAGCGCGCGCAGTTCCAGTACGCGCGGGCTGCCTCAACAAAGAATGCACATCCTGCATCCCTGGCTACATGCGTTTGCCATCTACGGGGCGTTGCGTCCGGTTGGGCGATTTTAATTTAAGAGAAAGAAGAATAAGAGAAAAAAGAAGACGACCAAAGTGATCAAATGCGATAGCGGCATGAGCAGGTGGCTTTGTCGGCCTGGGGTGAGACCGTTGAAGGCCAGCTTTGGGTCAGATGCTGACAATCACGTGCGCTCAATTCGGTCTGAGTGTCAAACCACTTACACCGACTGCGATGTTGATCCCAGTTCCCCCGCTTACGCTCAGCGGTTGCAGCGCGATGGATTGGTCATTTCCTCCGAGCAGGGCATTTGCTCCAACACCTATTCCTGCAGCAACGTCTGCAGAAACACCTGCAAATGATCCGCCCAATGCCGCTCCTGGAAGCTCGGTGGTTGATCCAAGCACGGTCCAAATCATCACACTCTTGCCACGCACACCAATATCGAGGCCGACACGAGTTATCGTTCCGTCATATCTCTGCACACTCGCGCCGCTTAGAGATGTAAAGTCGCAGATGAGTTTCTCTTTCGATCCCAAAATTAATCCAACCGATCCTTTGCCTTGGCAGGTCAATGTGCCGGCTTTTAATTTTGCATTTTGTGCGACCGCTGCATATTTTACTGTCGATATTAGGATGACTAATATCGCTAAAAAAAACACATGTACGTTTTTCATACGAAGACCCAATCTATTTCCAAATTGAAGCGTCCAGTCGTTAGCATGGAATTTGCACCAAAAAGCGGCCATCGTCTACGGATCATGTTTTTCATGGTTGGTAACCTCAGTATGCGGACGTCATATGTGCGCAGAACAGCAAATCAATCACCTTAGTCCCAATAGTGCTTTTGTCCGTTATGCGTCAAAGGCGGATCTTGAATTGACGACTACGCGTGTGTCCGCAAGCCCGAGCCACAAAGCGCGCCAAGCAAATCCATTTTTCAGCGACCTGTTGACGTGATCCATGTCCGGCGCTGTTGGTGAGGTGATCTTTAGAAGAACGTCAGCGCAATCGTGGCCATAATGCCTGAAACAATGGCAACGGCACTGACCCCGCGCGCGCTGGCATAGGCACGAATGTAGGAGTCTAAGATGTCATTGCCAGACTCGGCATAGTGAACAACGTGGGTGACATCGTCGCCCTGTACTTCGGTGTCATCTTTGACGAATGAAGCGAGTGTCGGTGCAAAAACCGAACACAGAAGAAAGAACGCAAGATTGTAGACAATGGCTGCAGCGCCAAAGATCGCAACGCCCCAAATCCAATCCAACCCCGGTCCTTGGGATGTGCTGGCCCAACTCAATCCAGCAACGAAGCTTGCGGCGCCTAAAAGGAGGGCGCCCAACCAACACCAACGCAGTCGATCGTTCAAAGGCATTTTTACAGTGTCCTAAGTTCGCGTGCAGATGACTCAAAGATCCTAGAACAAATGCGAAATTTAGCCCAATAGCCGCAATTGAGTTATCGACGGTTCGCTTTGTGCTGAGGGCTTATCAACCAAGTTGAGACCTGTCCCCTTGCATCCTCTGTGATTTCATGTACTTTGCAATACAAAGTTACAATGGGGTCTATATGGGTGATCTGGATAAGGCATTAGCTGACCTTGGAGATATTCGGTCGCGGCTGGCTGCGGGCGATATGTTTTGTGGTTTCGGGCCTGCGGTGATCGCGATGACGGGTGGCTTGGCTATTGTCACAGCGTTGGCGCAGGCCTCACTGCCGCACGTATTTGCTCCGGATGACAAAACATTTTTGCTGTGCTGGATCATCGTTGCCATCGTCTCGATTGGGCTTGTTGGCACCGAGATGATTGCCCGCACCCGTCGCCTGCACGGCGGCATGGCAGATGCCATGCTGTTTAATGCGGTTGAATATTTCTTTCCAGCCGGACTTGCAGGCACCGCCATTGCAGCTGTTCTCTACCAATTTGCGCCCGAAGCCCTTTGGTCCTTGCCCGGTCTTTGGCAAATTCTTGTTGCTGTCGGGTTGTTCGCTGCAACGCGCATTTTGCCTCGAACCATCAATATTGTTGCGGCGTGGTATTTTTTGGCAGGTGTGACTGTGTTGATTTTGTCAGCGCAGGGCCAAGTCTTGATGCCCTGGGCGATGGGGTTGCCCTTTGGCGTTGGTCAATTGCTGATGGCGGCGTTCCTCAAAGCTGCACATGATGAGGGTGATGATGAGCACTAAGAAAAGCGAAGCGCCGTTTGCGTATGACGGACTTGATCGCGTGATCCACGAAAAGGCGCGCCTTGGCATCATGACGTCACTGATCGGACACCCAAAGGGCTTGGCGTTCGGTGATCTCAAGCGGTTGTGCGGTCTGACGGATGGCAATCTCAGTCGTCATATTCAAGTTTTGCAGGAGGCTGACCTGGTGGTCGTGCAAAAAGGCTACCAAGGCAACCGACCGCATACGACATGCAAGTTGACAGCGAGCGGGCGCAAGCAGTTTCTCAAATACATTGATCTGCTTGAGCAGATTGTGCGCGACGCTGAAGAGGTCAAAGCGCATGGACTGGCCAATTTGAAACTCAAACCAACCTAAGCGTAAGACGCGCATTTTTTTATAAGGAAGCTTTGTAATGCAAAGTGCTTGGCACAAAGATATCGATGTTGCCATTATTATGGATGGTAACGGGCGGTGGGCGACACGACGTGGTCTGCCGCGTCGTGCAGGTCATCGCGTTGGGATCTCTGCCCTGCGCAGCGTGGTGGAGGCTGCCCGGTTGCTTCCGGTCAGGTCGCTCACGGTTTATGCGTTCTCAGCAGACAACTGGAAACGACCGGCGCGTGAGATCAGCGCATTGTTCGGTTTGTTGCGCTATTATCTCGCGCGCGAGTTGGCAACGCTTGTCGAAAACGATGTGCGCTTGACGGTCATTGGCCGTCGCGATCGCCTGCCCGATGACATCGTCGCGCATATTGCGCATGCTGAGTCTGTCACCAAAACCGGACGTCGGCTCCATCTCAGGATTGCGTTTGATTATTCCGCCCGTCACGCCATTGCACAGGCAGCTGATCAGACTGGCGCTGCAGGAGCGACCTCTGAAACGTCGCTTGCTAAGGCGCTGTGTCCGGACAATGGACCAGCCAATATTGATTTTCTTATTCGCACCGGCGGCGAGCAGCGCCTGTCTGATTTTCTATTGTGGGAAGCAGCCTACGCAGAGCTCTTTTTCAGTGACAGGCTTTGGCCTGATTTTGATGGGTGCGCTTTTGCGGCAGCAATTGCCGAGTTTGACAAACGAAACCGGCGGTTTGGCGGCCTACCGGATCTGCAATCCCCCGATGGGGAACTGGAACGCCCTTCAATCGTTGCCCGATGTGCAAAACACGCCATTGCATAAGCCGAACCAGACAAACGCGCTGTCAAGACTCTATTTGAGCAAGTTTGTTGAAGTTTAATTTTTCCGCGTGGTGATTTTGTAGGCTTGGTCGTGGTCGCACTTCGGGCATACCGATAAGCTGGCTGAAATTGGAGTTGAAGAAAAAGAGGTCAACACCCATAGTAAGTTGGCACGTGGGAAATTTTCAGCAGCGTTTATGGTGGCATGTTTAGAAGCGATTGGTTGCAACGATTTGCGGGTCACGGAGTCCTAGTCCTTGCACTTCTTGGATGTCTCTACCTGTTATGGACCATTGGCCAAAGCCAGCAACAAAGCTCCAATGGCGCTGGACAGCATCAGAACTCCGATAGTTCTCTCTCTTCTATCCCGCCCGTTAACAAACCAGTCAGAACCGAAAAATATCAAGCCGACTGCAAGAGCGAGAAAGATGCTGACTTTTGCGCTCAAAGACGCATGGCGGATGCTGCCGAGAGTCAATCTGACTACACTCTGATTAGCGTTGTCCTTTTGGGACTTACTTTGATTGCGGCAGCAATTGCCGCTCGTGAGGCCCATCGAATTGTTGTGGTTACAGATCGCTCCGCTAGGCAACAGCTTCGCGCATATCTGCATGCTGTCAGCGCAACAATGCCCAACTTTGCTGAAGATGCGCCAAAAATAAACCTTTCCTTTAAAAACTGCGGGCAAACGCCTGCCTACAACGTGACTACCCGAGTTGGCGTTTACCCGCTCCCTCCAGACAGCACTGAGTTCGGAGATGGAGGTGCTACGTTCAATTTTGGACCTACGGGCCCTCAACAGAGTTTCAGCGTTTCCAGGACATTGGAAGACCCTGAACCTAGTCAGAAACTGCGCGATCAAATTCGCAGTGGTTTGTTGACGTTGTTCGTTGTGGGACGGATAGATTACGAAGATGCTTTTGGAAAACACCAGTGGCTGACATTTAGATGTGCATTTACTGATACCTGCATCGGGGACCCGAAAGGTCGTCTTCTCGTATGTGAAGATGGTAACGATGCCAGCGGTAGAGCCGACCAGCGCAAAAATTCTCAATAACTTGAGCACCGCTTTCACCAACATCACTCAAGCCCCAAAAAGAGGGGGCTTGGTGCGTTTGCTACGCAGAGCTACTGTTTTGGAGTGCTGGCCTTAGTGTGGTCTGGGGGTTCATTCAGGCGCGGTTTGTGAGGACGTGCAAAACCAAAAACTTCTGGATTGGGACGCCAAACGCATCAGTCAATGGCGTTCGTGGACCTACCGAGATTATCGCCTTCTCAAAGTTTTGAGTTTAAGTACGCAACACTGCTGATGACTAAGAATGATGCACCAAAAAAACTAACAGCCCCGGATGCAAACGAGCGGGGTGGGTCGCATCCGGGGCTACATGTCCGACCCGGCGTGAAGCGGGGCGAACTGTCCCCCTTAGAAGGTGGCAATGCGTCGGAAATGCGTCACACCCATTATAAAAAATAACAACAAATGTTGAATTTAAAAGTCTAATTTGAGCATAACAACGTGTGCGTTAGCGTCAGCTTTGGGCGCGTGCGCATCGCGGACAATCAAACAGTCAGCACCTGCTAGTGGTGTCAACATGGAGCTATCTTGTGCGTCCAGTGCTGCAACTGTTGGCGGTGCTGTGGTCGCGTCGCAAATAACGCCACGCATATAGTGCGCGCGTGGCCCGTTTGCCGGTAAAGGTTCAGCCAATTGCGCGTGTTCGCCGCGCGTGACGCTGTCTCCATCTTGACCGAGCAAGGTCGCAATCAAAGCGACCAAGTAAATGCGTCCACAGATGAGCGTCGAGGTTGGATTGCCGGGTAGGCCCAACACGCGCTGTGTTCTTAGCCCGTGTTTTAAGCGACCAAACAATAATGGTTTGCCGGGACGCATTTTGACGCGCCAGAAATCAAGTGACATGCCTTCGGCTTCAAGGGCAGGGGCGACAAGGTCATGATCACCGACCGATGCCCCGCCAATGGTGACCAGAACGTCGGCATCGTGCGCCCTTTGAATGGCGACGCGCAAATCCTGTTCGGTGTCGCGGGCGATGCCGAGAAATGTGCCAACACCACCGGCTGCCGTCACCATTTCCAACAAGCCAAAGGGATTTGAGCAGACGATTTGATCCGGGCCGACGGCTTCGCCCGGTAAGACCAGTTCATCGCCCGTTGCGATGATGGCAACACGTGGTTGACGGCGAAGCGGTAGCTGCCCGTATCCCATGGCGGCGGCCAGGGTGAGGGTGCGGGCATTGAGTTTGTCGCCTGCGTTCAGCAATACGTCGCCTTCGGTGAAGTCGAGACCACGCCGTCGGATGTGGGCTGGATTTGGTGTGCCATCGTTCACCGTGACCTGATCGCCCTCACGTGTTGTGTTTTCCTGAATGATGATCGCGTTGGCCCCGTCGGGGACCGGTGCGCCTGTAAAAATGCGCACAGCTTGGCCTGCCAAGAGCGGTTCTTGGAAACGATGACCCGCGGCAGCTTCGCCAATCACGTCCAGTGTGACGGGAAGGTTTGCAACGTCGTCCATGCGTACTGCGTAGCCATCCATGGCTGAGGCATCAAATGGTGGTTGGGTTAGTGTGGCAGTAACATCTTTCGCGAGTACGCGACCACATGCTTTCGTGAGTTCAACCTGTTCGACAGGCATGACTGTTACGTCCGATAAGATGCGCTCTAGCGCTTCAGAGACGGAAAGTGCATCCATGCTTCAGACCTTCGGGCTTGGGCTGCGCGCTGGCGCTTTATAGTCACCCGAGCGTCCACCGGTTTTTTCAATCAATCGGATGCCATCAAAGTGCATGGATTTATCAATTGCTTTCAGCATGTCGTAGATGGTGAGGGCAGCTACAGAAACGGCGGTCAATGCTTCCATCTCCACACCCGTTTGGCCCGCGACCTTTACGACAGAGGTAATGGTGATGCCCGGCGGGTTTTGGTTTGGCGTAAAGCTGACTTCAGCCTTCGTGATTGGTAGGGGATGACATAGTGGGATGAGGTCGTGCGTTTGTTTTGCTGCCATGATGCCGGCGATGCGCGCTGTGGCGAGGACATCACCTTTTTTGGCCTCACCTTTTTCAACGACAGCAAGCGTTTCTGCTGTCATGGCTACAAAGCCTTCCGCAGATGCCGTGCGGTGGGTGACGTCCTTATCTGAGACATCCACCATTCGTGCTTCGCCCTTGGCATTGAGGTGAGATAGTTTCTGCGCGCTCATGCTTGTGTCCCTCCAAGCAGGAGGCGTGTTGCAGCTTCGACGTCTTCCTGGCGCATCAAGCTTTCGCCGACGAGGAATGCATTGACCCCGGCTTTTTGGAGGCGTGCGATGTCAGCGGGCGTCGAAATTCCACTTTCAGCAATCACAATACGATCTTTTGGAACGCGTGGGGACAGCCGTTCGGTGGTTTCCAATGCTGTCTCAAAAGTCTTTAAGTTGCGATTGTTGATGCCGATCAGTTTGCAGTCGAGTTTCAGGGCACGATCAAGTTCTTCACTGTCATGGACTTCCACGATGGCATCCATGCCCCAGTCATTAGCGGCCGCGGCGAGGTCACCGGCAATCCCGTCATCAACTTCAGCCATAATGATCAAAATGCAATCGGCCCCCCAGGCGCGCGCCTGGACCACCTGATAGGTGTCGATCATAAAGTCCTTGCGCAATACAGGTAGATCAACCGCGTCGCGGGCATGTTTCAGATACTCCGGTGCGCCCTGAAAGGAGGGTTTGTCTGTCAAAATCGACAGACACGCGGCTCCGCCTGCTTGATAGGCCTTGGCAAGCGTGGGCGGGTCAAAATCTTCTCGGATCAGGCCTTTCGATGGTGAGGCCTTTTTAATCTCAGCAATGAGCGCGGGTTGGCCCTTTGAGATGCGTGCTTGAAGGGCGCCACAAAACGAGCGGACAGGACTGGCGCTGCGGGCATATTCAGCCAAAACTTGCAGCGGTAGAGCTTGTTTGGCGTTTGCCACTTCTTCTTTCTTGTAGCGGGTGATTTTTTCGAGGATATCGCTCATGGATCGGGAAAGGGCTTTCGCTTTGTAAGGATTGCGTTGAAATAACACGATTTTCAGCCTGTCTAGCGGAAGAATCTCACAAATTGGTTGTGCTTGGCTGGCCGATGGGCGTGCGGCTCCTTGAAAAATCTACAACCAAACGGCGGTGAATAGCATTATTAACCACCATCTCATTGCTATGGTACGGTTTTTTGGAGCGTTGCGCGTTCTAAAGCCTACCGCTCTCAGGTGATGAAGGCCACATTATGGGCCTTTGCGCGCGGGTCAAAATGCTCAAAGTAGTGAGAATTGGTTTAAGGTAACGGCAAGCGGGATAAGTTTCAACGTCACGAGGTCTGAGACAGTACTGTTTTAAGAATTCGGCTACAGTGTTTTTTATTGATTCGAGCGCGGAGAGCACAAGTTGTTGCGTGGTTCATGGCGCGATGTTTAATAGCCATCTGCTGTGCAAGTCTGGTGTTGTGCGCGGGCGCGGGCAGAATTTTGGGCAATACAGGCGCCGTCTAGGCGCTGTAATCAGTTGAGTGAAAAAGGGCGGGGCAATTTCGAGAATGGCTGAGTCTGGCGCAGTTCAAGCGACGCGGGTCGTACCTCTGATGCGGTATCGCGATTTGCCGAACGCCATTGCGTGGCTATCCGAGGCATTCGGATTTGAAGTCCATTACACTGCAACAGATGATGATGACGCGCTGATTTATGCTCAAATGACGTATGGCCACGGTATGGTGATGCTGGGCCCTGTGCGTGACTCTGATTTTGATGACTTGCTTTCGCAGCCAGATGAAATAGGCGGAACCGAAACCCAAAGCTGTTATCTCGTCGTTCAAGATATTGAAGGCCATTTCGAGCGCGCCAAGGAAGCCGGTGCAGAAATTGCGCTTGATGTGCAGCGTGATGACACTGGTGGTCGTGCCTATTCGTGTCGTGACTGCGAAGGTCACCTGTGGAATTTCGGCACATTTGATCCGTGGCAAAGTGCACCTGGGGGGTCAACTGCGCTCACCCCCGTGACCTCGCGCATTCAGGCTGGCCCCATTTCAATGGCACGATCAGCCGCTGCTGTGTTTGCGGGTCTTGCCATCGCAGGCGTTGCAATTGGTGTTTATACCCACCATCAAGTGCCTGAGGATCACATTGCGAATATCCGTGTTGTGGACCCTGATGAGGCGGACAAAGACGTTGGTGTTGCGCCCCCGTCAGCCCCTGTCCGCGTCGTATCAGCATTGCGCAAACAACTGCAACAGGAGCGCGCAGCGCGTCGCGAAGCAGAGCAACGTCTGGCGACGACCCGTCGTGAACTGGCAGAACAACAATCCAAGTCGCAGGAGGCCGTTTCTACAACGCGGCGTGTCACAGAAGAGTTGGCAGCAGCACGCGGAGCTGAACAAGCGGCACTTGCGGCTGTCGAACGTCTCAGAGCACAGCGCGTCGGTGAGATGCGCGTAGCGACGACTTCAGAGACCGAGTTGCAAAAGTTAATTGACGATGAGCGCCGAGCCAAGAATGAGGCCTTAAAAGCCATTGAGGCGATCAAGTACGAGCTGGTTCGTGAACGCCAATTGCGTCAACAGGCCGAGCGGGAAGCCAATGTTGCGTTGGGGTCAAGCAACGACAAGACTGCCGGCACAAAACCGCGCGTTACAGCGCCTGTAACAAAAGCCCCGGCCCAGGTTAAGGCGGAGCCTGCCAAACTGCCGGTTAAGCCTGCTGCAGATAAGGTGGACGTTCCTGCCAAAAAAGTGACGGCCATTGAGCCGCCAAGCAAGTCCAAGGCGACGGCGCAACCAAAAGTTTCAACGACGCCAAAACAAGAGACCAAGCCTAAGGTCGAGACAAAGAAAGCCAAAAAGCGTGTGCGCCGGAAAGTTACGAAGAAAGTGGTGAAGAAAAAAGCGCCGAAGAAGAAGTCCAACGGTATTTCAAAAGGTTGGCCCTATAATACGTGGTAGGCGCGCCGACCTTAAGCGCCAGATCAATTTCTTAAGTGCTTTTGGCGTTTGTTATGGCAATCAAGTCTTCAAGGGTCTTTTCAGCACGCCCACTATCAATCGATAACTCTGCACGCTTAACGCCGTCTGAAAGATTAGCGGCACGATCATGCACGACGAGTGCTGCGGCGGCATTCAGGCAGACGATGTCGCGATAGGCACTTGGTTTTCCTGATAGGACGTCGCGTAAGGCGGCTGCATTTTCTTGCGCATCACCACCTTTGAGATCTGCAAGAGACGCAGTCTTCAGGCCCGCATCGTTCGGGCTAACCTCAAATGCGGATATGTCACCATTGCGTAGTTCTGCAACGAACGTCGGTCCGGTCGTTGTTAGCTCATCCATGCCGTCATGGCCATGCACGACCCAGGCGTGCGTTGAACCAAGCGTTTTGAGCACATCCGCAATCGGTTCAACCCACCTGCGGTCAAAAACCCCGATGACATGACGTTTTACACCGGCAGGATTGCACAGTGGACCAAGCAGATTGAAGACGGTTCGCACACCAAGTTCTGCCCGTATCGGCGCCCAGGTTTTCATCGCAGCGTGATGTTTTGGTGCCCACAGAAAGGCGATGCCAACGTCGTCTAGTGCGCGCGCGACAACATCCAGTGGCGCGTCAACGTTGACACCGAGTGCTGTCAAAACGTCAGACGCGCCCGAGCGTGATGAAACGGATCGGTTGCCATGCTTGGCAACTTTGAGGCCGGCACCGGCGGCGACAAAAGCAGAACACGTTGAAACGTTGTAGGTTGCGTGACCATCGCCGCCGGTGCCAACAATGTCAATCGCATCAAGACCAGTGTTAGACGGCAGTGGCGTCATTTTCTCGCGCAACAAACGTGCGGCACCTGAAATTTCAGATACGGTTTCGCCGCGCACAGCAAGCGCCATTAAAAATGCAGCCATTTGTGGCGGTGTCGCGCCGCCCTCCGTCATGGTGGCAATTGCAGCGCACATCTCGTCTTCATCGAGGCTGTGGCCTGCGGCAACCTTTTTGAGAATGGAACCAATCAAGGCATCAGCCATTTTTTCTATCACGCTGCTTTTAAGGGGCGTTTTTTGTCAACTGGCTTGGGTTTGAAGCCAGCAATTTTTAAGAAGTTCGCCAAAATGCGGTGGCCGTTTTCAGAGGCGATACTTTCAGGATGGAATTGCACACCGTGGACGGGTGCATTTTTATGTTGCACGCCCATGATAATGCCGTCTTCTGTTTCGGCCGTAATTTCAAGGCAGTCTGGCAGTGTCGCGGGCTCAATTATCAGTGAGTGGTAGCGGGTGACTTCAAATGCTGTCTCAATCCCGGCAAAGACGCCTTTGTCGCTGTGCGTGATGGTCGAGAGTTTGCCATGCATCGGCTCATCAGCGCGTATAATCGTGCCGCCATAGGATTGGCCAATTGCCTGGTGGCCCAGGCACACACCCAAAATTGGAATGTGGCCATCGACGGCTTTCACCAAATCGAGGCAGACACCGGCTTCGTTTGGCGTGCACGGGCCGGGCGACAGGACGATGGCCTGTGGCTTTTTCTCGAGAACTTCATCGGTAGATATTTTGTCATTGCGCACAACAAAGCATTCCGCGCCGAGCTCACCGATATAGTGAACCAGGTTATAGGTGAAGCTGTCGTAATTATCGATCAGGACGAGCATGGGCTTTGGTGTAGGAAGTGGCAGGCCCGACGTCAAGTTGGGTGCCAGCTAAGCCAAGCTGCGCGGGGTGAGGAAGTGGATCAACTGACCTGAGACGTCCGGGATGTCGGTCCAGGCGGTACACGAGAACGTAAATTGCGCCAAAGCGGCCGTGGGGAACTTGGTGTTCAATGCTGCAATGTCGTCTCGACTGCCGCCGCGCGCCAAGTGTGCTGCTAGGATTTCAAGGCCGGGGTTATGTCCCACCAGAAGAACATGTCCGGCGGTGTCAGCGTGTTTGATGACCTGTTCTAAAAGGTGATCGGGAAGCCCGTGATAGAGGCCGTCCACATAAACGACGTCCGGGGTGCCCGGGTTCAGCTCTTTGAGAACGAGATCAAGTGTCTGACGCGCGCGCAGGGCCGGTGAACACAGAACCAACTCAACAGCACTGCCAAGTTGTTTGAGGGCTTGGCCTATCACGGGTGCCGCTTTTTTGCCCCGTGGCGCCAATGGGCGATCAAAATCATCAAGGGACTCATCATCCCAGTCTGACTTGGCATGGCGCAATAGGGTCAGTGTCAACATTGAGGGCACTCAACTCGGATTGATCCACCCGTTCTGGAACGCGTGTGATGGACTAGCTGCGGTCGGCGCATCGTAAAGCTTCTTCAGCGGCGCGTAAAATTGCTTGCGATTTGTTGATGCATTCCTGCTGTTCCTTGTCAGGCACGGAATCATACACGATGCCGGCGCCTGCTTGAACGTAAAGGACATTGTCTTTGACGACACCGGTGCGTAGCACAATGCAGGTGTCCATTTCACCGTCGGCAGTGAAGTAGCCAACGCAGCCTGCATAGGGTCCGCGTTTAGCGCTTTCAAGTTCGTCAATGATTTCCATTGCCCGCACTTTTGGTGCGCCAGAAACAGTGCCTGCTGGAAAGCCTGCCATCAACGCGCTGACGCTGTCGTGGGCGCTTGCGAGCTTGCCGACCACGTTGGAGACAATGTGCATGACATGGCTGTAACGCTCAATCGTGAATTGGTCTGTGACCGTCACGGTATCAAGTTCTGCAACACGGCCAACATCATTGCGACCGAGGTCAAGCAGCATCAAATGCTCCGAGCGCTCTTTGGGGTCGGCGAGCAGCTGGTCGGCAAGGTGTTGGTCTTCTTGCGTGGTCTCACCGCGTGGTGCTGTGCCCGCAATAGGTCTGATCGTAACCTCGCCATTACGCACGCGAACCAGGATCTCAGGTGAAGAGCCGACGAGGGAAAAGTCTCCGAAGTCGAGGTAGAATAGGAATGGAGATGGATTGAGACGGCGCAATGCGCGGTAAAGATCAAATGGTGGCAATGCAAACGGTGTTGAAAAGCGCTGTGACAGGACAACCTGGAAAATGTCACCAGCGCGGATGTAGTCTTTGGCCTTTTCGACCATGCGTTTATAGGCGCTGGGCGTGGTATTGGATTGCGTTTTTCTTTTCTTTGGTTTGGCTGCGGCTTGTGTATCTGCTTTATCGTGTGGGCGCGGTCCTTCGAGGCGGGCAACAATAGCGATCAGACGGTTGCGGGCGGTCTTATAGGCCTGCTTAGCTGATGTATTATCGTTCGGGCGTACCGGTGTCACGATGCTCATTTCATCTTTGACCGAGTCGAAGATAATCATCACCTCAGGGCGCATTAGAATGGCATCAGGCACGTCCAATGCATCGCCTGGAATATCCGGTAAGTCTTCGATCAAACGGACCGTGTCATAGCCCATGTAGCCAAACACACCTGCACCCATCGGGGGCAGTGTGTCGGGTAGGTCGAGCCGAGATTCAGCGAGCAGTGTTCGAAGCGATAACAGCGTTGGCTCCGGTTCTTTAACGAACACGTTCGCATCGTCTTGTGGCGTGCGGTTGATTTCGGCTTCGTTGCCATTGGCGCGCCAAATGATATCGGGTTCCAATCCAATGACCGAATAGCGTCCACGTGTTGCCCCGCCCTCAACCGATTCAAGCAAGAAACTCATTGCCTTTTCGGCAGCCACTTTCAGGTAGGCGGAGACGGGTGTTTCAAGATCAGCAACACAGCGCGTCCAAACCGCTTGTGGCGTGCCCGCCTCATAAGTGGCTTGAAAGCGATTGAAGTCTGGGAAGACGTCAACGGCGTAGGGCTGAGATTTGTGCGCGCTCACGGGGTCAATTTTCCGCTATTGAGGCGTTGCGCCGGTGACTCGATCAAATTCTGCCTGGTTGATTTGGACGCCGATCTTTTCTTGCAAAGCGGCGACATACGTCGTCAGGTAGTCTTCTTTGAGCGCTTTTTGCAGTTCCAGCTTCAGGGCTTCTTTTTCCTTGTCTTCAATCGGCTCGGCCGGAGTGACATCGACAACTTTGAAAACCGTGCGCGATCCGCGGTCAGAGGATTCAGATGATGCGGCACCACCATTGGCAAGGGTGAAGGCGAGGGCCACAGCTTCTTTTGTGAGACCCATCGGTTGAATCGCCCGCGCAATCGGTGGGTCGGTTTTTTCCGGCTCGTTTCCAGCCGCTTTCGCAACGGCAGCAAAATCTTCGCCCTTTTTGAGGCGTTCGACCAATCCGTCAGCAAACTCTTTTAGGAGACGCGTTTTTTCTTTTTCCATAAACGCCGTTTTGGCTTCATCCTTCACTTGGTCAAAGTTTTTTTGCTTAGGCTTGGTGACTTCAAGCACGTTGTACCAAGCATAGCCTTCGGATGTCGTGAGCTCGGTGGCTTCATTGTCATAGCCAGGGTCAGCTGCAAACACCGCAGTCAGAATTTCGGCTGCATCAGGATGATCAATTGCAGTGTTATCGTCTGGTGTCTTGTTATTGACGTCGCCTGCTTCAGAGCTGTGCAATGTAAGATTCAGCTCATCCGCGGCTTCTTTCAAAGTCTTACCAGCATTGCGGGCTTCTTCGACGAGATCAAAACGCTCTTGAATTTCATTGCGCGCCTGTTCGGTGGCCAGGCTATCTTTGATCTTGTCCTTGACGCCATCAAACGTGCTTTCTTCGCCTTTTTGAATTTCAATGACGCGCAGCAAGATGGGACCAAACCTTCCCTCGACCACCTGGGACAGGGCGTCACGCTCTAATTTGAACGCAGCGTCGGCGACGGTCGGGTCAAAGATCTGCTTTTTTGACACCATACCAAGAGAGACATCGCTTTCCTTCAGCCCACGCTCTTCAGCGACTTTCAAAAATCCCTTGTCGGCAATATCTTTTCTGGTTTTTTCGGCTTCTTCTTTGGTTTTAAAAACGATCTGTTGAACGTTGCGCTGTTCTGGTTTGTCGTATTGATCCTTGGTGTCTTCATAGCTGCGCTTGAGGTCTGCATCTGCAATGGTGATGCCTTTTTTGATATCGTCCAAGGATAGTGTAAGCGCTTCGAACTTGCGATACTCCGGCGTCATAAAGCTCGCTTTGTTGGCCTCGTAGTATTCCTTGATCTTGGCTTCTTCCGGCTCTGGTACGGTGATCATTTTGTTGGCGTCAATTTTAACGTGCTCAACCGTGCGCTTTTCTTTGCGGAAGGCATGCTCGGCTTCAATTTGCGCATCTGGAACAGCAACAGACGATTGCAGCGCACCTGTAATTTGCTGGCGTAGCTCATCATTGCGCCGAATGGCAACGTAACCAGCTTCAGACAGACCGTTTTGTTGCAGGAAGCTGTCAAAGCCGATTTTGGAAAACTTGCCGTTAGGACCTTCAAAATCAGGATCAGTTTTTATCAAGCCGACAACGTCTTGAGGGGACAAGTCAAGGCCAAGATCTGCCGCTTGCGATCTAAGAGCTGTTTGACCAATGATGCCGCGTAAGACTTGGGCTGGAACACCAGCAGCGCGAGCTTGTTCGCTGGTGATACGTTTGCCCGCTTGTTGTGAAATATTGGCAAGCGCATTTTGTTCGGCGCGTTGATATTCTTCGACAGAAATTTTTTGATCGCCAACCGTTGCGACATCGCCGCGGCCAAAGTTCACGAACATGTCTCCAACGCCCCAGATGGCAAAGCTGAACATCAATAAAAAGAGTAGTATTTTTGCGATCCAGCCGCTGGTGCTGCGTCTTAGGGCTTCAAGCATCGTCTGTCGTTTCCACTTAATGTCCGCCCTGGCTTAGGTCTTCACCACGAGATGGCTGATGACCCAGGCATTGGCTCTGACAACAGGAGACTTGGCCACAGGATTTGGCCAAATGCCCGGCCTGTCAGGTTGGCACGTCAGGGCAGCGTTGGTATGTCCGTCAGGTCAGGGAGGCCTGACCAGATGATTTTGTCATGGTATCAAGCCCAGGCTGAGCCTGAAAGCAAGTCAATGGGCAATCGGAATGCTCGATAGCGTGGACTGCGTTAATGGAGCCCGCCTCGCAAAGGCAGACTATAAGGACCTGGAATGACAGATAACCCAGTGCAAATTCGCCCGCTCGTGGCCGGAAACTGGAAGATGAATGGCCTCAAGACGGCCTTTTCAGAGGCGATTGCGGTTGCAGAGGCCATTTCTAAGCCTGATGCAGCACCGGCAGATGTGATGATTTGCCCTCCTGCAACAATGCTGATGGTGCTCACAGAAGTGACCCACGACCACAAGCTCTTGCTTGGCGGTCAGGATTGCCATACGGCCGAGAGCGGAGCGCATACAGGTGATGTGTCACCAGAAATGCTAAAGGATGCTGGTGCAACTGCAGTTATCGTCGGACATTCAGAACGGCGCAGTGATCATGGCGAATTGGATCGCCATGTCCGGGCCAAGGCCGAGGCCGCCCGTCGGGCGGGTTTGACGGCGATTATCTGTATTGGTGAAACGGCTGGCGAGCGCGGGGTTGGTATGACGCTTGATGTCATCAAGCGTCAACTTTCAGGTTCCGTGCCCGATGGTGCGACAGCGGCCAACACCGTCATTGCGTATGAACCAGTATGGGCGATTGGCACCGGATTAACGCCGACCCCGGATGATGTGGCAGAGGTCCATACTGAAATCCGCAAGACCTTGGTTGATCGTTTTCAAGCAGAAGGCCAAGCGATGCGCATTCTTTATGGTGGTTCCGTGAAGCCTGATAATGCCAAGACCTTGCTTGCCATTGCCAATGTCAATGGCGCACTGGTTGGCGGCGCCAGTTTAAAAGCCTCTGATTTTCTAGGTATTGTTGCGGCCTATAGCTAACGCGCACCACCGTCTCAGAATTGCCGGGCTTTCATCGCATGAATTGCACACAGAGGCGTAGCTTTCGGGCATAATCATATATCTCAAGGATCTGGGGCTCGTTGTTGGGAAGGTGGCGTACTGTGCTGCATCAGGTCAAAACTCTGTTGACTGACTCACGGATGGTTTGCACCGGTGTTGTGGTGTTGGCGATTGTCGTGATGTCTGCGCATCCGACGCATTCAAAATCGTTAGACAAGCCGGCCTGTGAGGCTCTGAAAAATGAGCATCAAACGCTTTTAGAAACTGGCATCAAGGACGATATCGGGCGCGGACACGAATGGGCCAAAGAGCATTTGGGTCAACTGAGAATGGATCAGATTGGCCGCTTGTTTGAAATTGAAGAACAAATCGCATTTCGCTGCAAAGGTGTGGCCCTTACCACCGCTGTCGTCATTCCGTCATTGCGCTCCGTCAAGCCGCCCAAAAAGAAAGCCTTGGCGCGAAAATCTGCAAAAGAGTTGCGCCGTCGAGGGATCAAGCGGTCACGCATTCCAGGGCCGGTTCGGCGACCAACCCTAGCGCCCGTTCAAAATGCGCCTCAGAAGATCGCGACAACACCCCCAACGGAGAAGGTCAAAGCCAAAGTTGGGGCCGCTAAAGGCGATCCAGCCAAACTTCCCAAGGTCATTCGTCTGCAAACGTCGAAAACCAGTCCGGCCAACGCCGCAGGTTCAAATAAGGCCCGGCGCATTAAAGCGCGCCAGGCCAAAGCCCGACGGATCAGGGCTCGCAAAGCGCGCCAACGGCGTCAGCGCACAGATGCTTATGTGCCGCCGCCTGCGAGCCCTGGATACCAACCCTCTCTGAACTCGCCGTAGGCCTGATACGGTCATCGCCTAAAGGTTTGCAGCCGGTCTGATTGTGGGTGTCTAGGGCCATTTGTCCTCTTTCACCCCAGCCCTTTGCAAATGCCCCCAATTGTGGTGTAGAACGCGCCATTCATTTTCCAGAACACGGGTCCCAGAACACGGGCTTCAAAAAGGGCTGATCCCTCATGGCGACGGTAATTCTTGTCATCCACCTTATGGTCGCAGCGGCCATGGTCGGCGTTGTGCTGATGCAGAAGTCAGAAGGTGGCGCACTCGGTATCGGCGGCAGCGGCGGTGGCGGTGGTGGCGGTTTTCTCACCGGTCGTGGCCAGGCTAATCTTCTCACTCGTGTTACCGCAGGTTTAGCGGCTGCCTTTTTCGCCACCAGCATAGCGCTGACGGTTTTGGGTCAACGCACCCAATCTGACGAATCAATTTTTGATAAGTCGGCAAAACCCGCTGCAACTGAAAAAGCGGTGACGCCTGATAAAGCTGCACCTGCCAGCCCAACAGAAGAACCCTCGGGCGGCATCCTCGACAAGCTAAAATAAAGGCGTCGTAAGACCTTCAAAGCCTCAAACTGTTGCGGATGCTGTGTCGTTTTATGGCTTGGCGGCCACAGTTTGTGGGTGCGCTAAATTTGATGCTTCGAATCAAGCGATCTCTGTGTAATCTACACGCCCATGCAACGGTACATCTTCATTACCGGTGGCGTGGTCTCCTCTTTAGGTAAAGGCCTTGCTTCCGCCGCGCTCGGCGCGCTTCTGCAATCGCGCGGGTATTCCGTGCGGCTCAGAAAACTCGACCCCTATCTCAATGTCGATCCGGGAACGATGAGCCCCTATCAACACGGCGAAGTGTTTGTCACGGATGACGGCGCAGAGACCGATCTTGACCTTGGTCACTACGAGCGCTTTACCGGTGTTCCCGCCAGTCAACAAGACAACATCACCACCGGGCGCATTTACCAAGATATCATCACCAAGGAACGGCGCGGTGATTATCTCGGTGGCACGGTGCAGGTGATCCCGCACGTCACTGATGCGATTAAGACGTTTGTTGTTGCAGGCAATGAAGACATTGACTTTGTGCTTGTAGAAATTGGCGGCACGGTTGGCGATATCGAAGCGCTGCCGTTCTTTGAAGCCATCCGTCAGGTTGGCAATGATTTGCCACGTGGCTCAGCGATCTATGTGCATCTGACATTGATGCCATACATCCCCTCGGCAGGTGAGCTGAAAACGAAACCAACACAGCACTCGGTGAAAGAGTTGCGCTCGATTGGTATTCAGCCAGACATTCTGATGTGCCGCTCGGATCGTGAAGTGCCCGCCTCGGAACGGCGCAAGATTGCGTTGTTCTGTAACGTGCGCGAAGAGGCGGTAATACAAGCGCTTGATGTCGCCTCGATTTACGATGTGCCATTGGCCTACCATAACGAAGGCCTGGACGGGCAAGTGTTGGCAGCGTTTGATATTGACGATGCACCAGAGCCCGACCACACGCGCTGGGAGTCGATCTCCAAAACCATTGCCAATCCTGAAGGCGAAGTGGTGATTGCGATTATCGGTAAGTACACCGGTCTCAAAGATGCTTACAAGTCACTGATGGAAGCGCTGGTGCATGGCGGAATTGCAAACGCTGTGAAAGTGCGGCTCGAATGGATTGAAAGCGAAGTCTTTGAGCGCGAAGACCCCGCGCCCTATCTGGAAGACGTCAACGGCATTCTGGTGCCGGGTGGGTTTGGCGAACGCGGTGCGGAAGGCAAAATTTTAGCCGCCAAGTTTGCGCGTGAACGTGGCGTCCCTTATTTCGGCATTTGCTTTGGTATGCAGATGGCTTGCGTGGAAGCAGCGCGCAATCTCGCCGGTATTGAAAACGCCAGTTCAACAGAGTTCGGCGAAAGTGGTGAAGCCATTGTCGGTTTGATGACGGAATGGATGCAGGGTGAGGAACTCAAGCAACGCGAAGTAGATGGTGACTTGGGCGGCACGATGCGCCTTGGTGCGTTTCCAGCGACGTTGGTTGCAGGTAGCCGCATTGCAGAGATTTACGGCACCCGGGATATTTCTGAGCGCCATCGCCATCGGTTCGAAGTCAATATGCGTTATCGTGAACGTTTGGAGGCGGCGGGTCTTAAGTTTGCAGGTCTGTCACCGGATGGTCTGTTGCCAGAAACGGTTGAGTATCCTGACCACCCCTGGTTTATCGGCGTGCAATATCACCCCGAACTGAAGTCACGCCCGTTTGATCCCCATCCGCTGTTTAAAAGTTTTGTTGCAGCCGCTGTCGAGCGTAGCCGTTTGGTTTAGAAGTCTTACCTTAGCTTCCGGCGCCTGTTTGCATGTCCGCTTTTTGGAGGGGCAGAGCCGACATCAACACTATCGGCCACAAGCCGACTAATTCGCTAGATCAAAGCCGCAACGTATGGCTGAGAACACTACACTCTCACATCCGCACTCTTGCGACCCGGAGTCTTTCCACCAAGAGCATCACGCAGATTGTGGGTTAGATAGCCAAGACGTTCTGAATTGTTCGACCCAATAGCATTGGATATCTCACCGTCTAGAGCGTTCCACTCCCGATAGATTGCCTTCAACAGTTTTTTTCCGCGCGGCGTCAACGTGAGGACGTTGCTGCGCAGTTCCAGTTTATCCACACGCTTTTCGATTAGCCCGGCCTTTACCAGGCGTGTCGTCATTGTGCTCATGCTCGCAGCCGTCAATCCGAACTCGTCCGCCAATCTGATTTGAGATGCTTCACCCATACGACACAAGGCGTCCATTACGCGAGCCTGACGCGGTTGCACGCCAAGTGGAGCCAGTCGCGCCCGCAATTTCTGTTCGAGCAGGTGGGCAGAATGAAGGAGAAAGTGAAAGTTGCATTCGACACTTGGCATATAAACAGTTAATATACTAACTATCGTGATAGTCAAGCACCGTTTGTTGCGGCACGTTGGTTATTGATGGGAAGCATCGCACAGTTATCTGACCACTGTAGCGCGAGTTTGGAAGGGATACGATCAATGTCAAAATTACTGCGTTGGATTGCGGTTTCGCTGCCTCTTGCCGCCGTCGGACCATTGGCGTCCGTCATATCTTTAGCGCATGACGGTTCACACACTTCGACGGTCAAAGACTTGAGCGCGCACTTCGTAGACGGCGCACTTGTGGTGCCTGCGAAGGTTGTTGATTGCACGCTTTCCGGCGGGACGGAGACGAAATGCATCTCACTTACAGTCAAACCGGCACCTAAGAACATGACAATCGGTCCATGGTGTCCCCGCCTGGTTACGGACGGACCGGACAAAGGCGGCATCTGGTTGCACAATAACCGTGTCCACGACGTCGACGGAGCGTTCGTCAAAGATGCGGCTACGTTTTTCAACGACAAGACATGGCAGTTGTTCGATCCCGCAACGGGTCGGATCAACGTGACTGATAGTGAGGTTGCATGTCGCGCGGCCGCGCGGCCGGACGTTGATCCCAAGTACCAGAACCACTGCGTCGAATGCCAGGTGTCCTACGTGACGACCGGCACCACGCTAACATATCTTATCCCTCTTAAACCGATCTTAGTGAAACAGCCGGCTCAACGTGTTGGCCGAGGTGGTGTCGGCGTGACATTCAACGGTGCAAGACTGGATGGACCCGCCCCCGTCGACGCTATACTCGGTGCGCATACGTTGGCCCCGTTTGACGATTGCGGTGGACACGTGAACGTTCACGTTGGCTACCACATTCACGCTGTAACAGCCAAAACGACAACGGATTGTCTCAAGACAATTTCAATCGAAGCCAAACATACTGACGTAATCGGATTGGCAATGGACGGTCACGCAATCTTTGCCAGAGCGAACAAAACTGGTGAAGAGCCGGATGGTCTGGATCGCTGCGGCGGCCACAAAGACAGCAAGTTGGGGTATCATTACCATGCAGGCAAACCGGGTTCGAACGCCATCCTCGGTTGCCATGTTGCAGAGACTGGTTGCGTCGTCGATGCCCCCGGGAAATCGTGCTTGCACGACGGTTGGATCGCGTGGTTCAAAAGACTGTTCGACTAGGAGGAACTGTCAGGAACTTTATGTCCGCTTTGGGAGGCAGAGCGGACATCAAGGTAAACATAGCGCCGTGTCTGCTAAGGGCCAGGTGCGGACCCTTTTGAGACCCGTTGACAGTGGAGCAATGTGCTTTTTGGCACGTCATTAATAGGCTGGCGTGGTTCGAAGCATGATGCCGAGAGATTTGGGCACTGCCAATGTCAATAGTAGGTATTTCGATCTAGAATACCTTCTGTAATTATCTGACCATAAGAATCGATACGAGGACCATATGCAGGCCCATTGGACGCGCAAGGCCCTGATTTTTCCGCCGTTGCTTTTTGGCGGCGGCGTGCTCGCCTATCTCGTGGTTTTCAAAACACCGCCCGTGCACGCTCCACCAGTCGAGCAAGCTCATCATGTGCGGGTGATCGAGGCGGTTGCAACAGAGGTGGTCCCGAGGGTACTTGGTTACGGGTCGGTCAGGCCCAGCCGTGTTTGGAATGCAGTCGCCCAGGTAAGCGGCAAGATTGAGCACATTCATCCGGATTTCAAAAAAGGCGCAATTGTTCCGGCCGAAACTGAGCTTTTACGGATTTCGCCCAAAGACTATAAACTGGCGATAATGCAGGCGAAGGCCAACATCCGTTCTTCGGAAGCAAGACTCAAGGAACTCCAGATCTCCGAGCAAAATACGCGGAGCTTAATCGACATCGAAACAAATGCCATGACGATATCGCGCCGCGAGTTGGCACGAGTCCAGAAACTTTTGAAACGGGGGATCACGGCTCAGGCAACGGTCGACAAGGAAGAGCACAACTTTTTAGTACAGCAAAAAAAATTGCATGACCTCAACAATGCATTGCGATTGTTGCCAGCTCAGATTTCTGCCCAGAAGGAACAAATCGCCGTTTATCTCAGCCAGCTTGAAACAGCAAAACTCAATTTGGAGCGCACAAGCATACGTCTGCCATTTGCCGCACGGATTGCCGAAAAGAACGTAGAAATCACACAGTTTGTAGGGGTCGGCCAGCAGCTTGGATCTGCCGACGGAATGAAAACTGCCGAGATCGAGGCGCAAGTTTCGCAGTCACGGTTTCGCGCGCTCATTGCCGCGATCGTCGGACCGAATGCCGGCCGGGGAGTTACGCGCAATACGCTTCAACAATTTGCAGAAAAACTCGGCCTGCACGCGCGCGTGCGCCTGCGTTTCGATGATAGGGACGCGCTTTGGACAGGCCGAATTGCCCAGATCAGCGATACGGTTGACCCGAAAACACGCACCATCGGTGTCATCGTTGCGGTAGATGATGTCTACGAACAAGCAATCGCCGGCCAGCGCCCTCCGCTGTTTAAGGGTATGTTTGTGGAAGTGGAAGTGCGCGCCAATCCGGTTAACAAAGGTATTGTCGTGCCTCGCTCTGTTGTGCATGGCGGGAATATCTATGTGGTGAATGGCGAAAGCCGCCTTGACATCAGGCCCGTCGAAACGGGGCTGATTCAAGGCGATATCCTAACCATCACCAAAGGTGTGACAGCCGGCGAACGGGTGGTTGTCAGCGACTTGAGCCCTGCCATCAAGGGGATGTTGCTGAAACCGTTACCGGACCAGCACCTTGCGACGCGGCTGAAGCGCACCGCGGCTGGCGAAGAGGCGCTGAAATGATACGCTTCTTTGCCGATCATCCAACGCTTGCCAATCTGCTCATGGCGGGATTCCTAGCCGTGGGATTGTTTGCCGCCCCAACTTTGTTGCGCGAAACCTTTCCGCGCGTGGAACCACGCAAAATTCAAATCACAGTGGCCTATCCCGGCGCCCGGCCGGAGGATATTGAAGAGGCAATCTGCAGGCGTATCGAAGATGCTGTCGATGGCGTAACGAACGTTGTGGAAGTGACATGTGAAGCCCTTGAAGGCCGCGGGGTCGCCGTTGTCGAAATGCGCGAGGGTATGAATCTCGATCGCTTCACGGCCGATGTGAAAACCGAGATCGACGCAATCACGGACTTTCCAACGATAACCGAAGAACCCATTATTCGGCAGCTCGGGAGGACAGATTTTGTTGCATCGGTTGCGCTCACCGGCCCAAGTCAACGCAGCGAACTCAAAGCCTATGCCGAGCAGGTCAAGCGGCGAATGCTGGCCAGTGGTGTCCCCAAGGTGGAAATCAAGGGATTTTCAGAACATCAGATCCGGATCGAGCTGAAAGACTCTGTGCTGCGCCAGTTCGGTCTAAGTATCGTCGATATCGCATCTGCGATCTCGCGGCAAAGCCTGGATCTGCCTGCAGGCAGCATCAAGGCCCGCGAGCGTGAGATTCTGGTCCGGTTTGCCGATGAACGCAAGAAAGTACATGAGTTTCTAGACTTGGTTGTGGTCTCAGGCGCGGGCGGCGGACAAATCCGGCTTGGAGACATTGCCGAAACAACCGATCGCTTCGATCTTGATGAGGAAAAGATTCTGTTCGACGGCAAGCCTGCCGCGATGCTCGATATCATCAAGACCGAGAATGACGATACACTTGAGGTCATCGCCACTGTCCGAAGTTTTATCGCGAGGGAAACAGCGGTAGCACCGCCTGGTGTGTCGATGAGCGTAACCAACGACGTGTCCTCAATCGTCCAAGACCGGCTCGATCTTCTGCTAAAAAACGGTGCGCAGGGACTGTTTCTGGTGTTCCTGGTCATGTGGATATTTTTTGGTTTCCGCTACTCCTTCTGGATTACTATGGGCCTGCCGGTATCATTTGCCGGTGCCACCGCCATCATGGTTCTGCTGGGCTATTCCATTAACATGCTGACCATGGTTGGGATGTTGATCGTCATCGGCCTGTTGATGGACGACGCCATCGTCATTGCCGAAAACATTGCGACCCAGCGGAGCCAGGGCAAATCTCCACTTGATTCCGCAGTTGACGGCACGCGGCAAGTACTTCCCGGCGTGATGGCGTCGTTCGCAACCACCATCTGTATCTTTGGATCGCTCGCATTCCTAAAGGGCGATATCGGTGCAGTGTTGAAAGTCGTGCCCGTGGTTATGCTGTCGGTTCTGGTTGTTTCCATTGTTGAAGCCTTTCTGATCCTACCCCGGCATCTGAGCCACTCGTTGGAACACGGGGCCCACAAACGCTCAGCCATGCAGGACAGGATCGAGGGTTTCGTCGAATGGATGCGTGAAAACATGGTCGGCCGTGCCGTAGATACGTGCGTGAAGTGGCGCTATCTAACCACTGGCTGTGCGATTGGTCTGCTGCTGCTTAGTGTGAGCGCCATGGCTGGCGGCTGGCTCAAGTTCTCAGCCTTTCCAGATCTGGATGGCGATGTTCTGGAAGCACGAATTCTTTTACCCCAAGGTACACCTTTGAGCCGTACCCAGGCGGTGGTCGATACAGTCAACGCTGCATTGCTCAAGGTTGCCGTTGAATTGGATAAGAAACAGCCTGAGGGGCAGGGGCTGATCACCCACACCACCGTAAAGTTCAATCAGAATGTGGATTCCCACGAGCAGGGCGCGCACGTGGCAACGATTGGTGTCGATCTGATTGGTGGAGATTTGCGCCGGACCACGAACGATGAGTTTCTCGCGCGGTGGCGCAAGCAGGTCGGCAAACTTCCGGATGTCATAGCCCTGAAATTCACGCAGCCACGCGCCGGTCCTGCCGGTATCGCCATTGACCTGCGTCTTCAGGGCGCGGATCTCGGTGCCTTAAAAAAGGCCTCGATCAAACTTCAGGATTGGTTACGCCGTTACGAAGGCGTTCACAGTATTATCGATGACTTACGTAGCGGCAAACCGGAAATCCGTGTGCGACTGAAGGAAGGGGCCAAAAGCCTAGGCATTGACGCTCGACTGGTCGCCGATCAGTTGCGCACTGCATTTTTTGGCGCGACGGTCAGTGAAATTCAGGTCGGAGCAGAATCGTTTGAGATTGACGTTAGGCTGGACCCAGGCGACCGGGACAATCTGGCCGATCTCGACTATTTCACAATCACGAGTCCTGAAGGTGCTCTAGTCCCCATAACAGCTGTAGCGACCCTCGTAGAAGATCGCGGGTTTGCCCGGATCAATCGTGTTGACGGTGTGCGCACCGTGACCGTCCAGGGCGACGTCGATGTGCGATTTGCAAACGCTAACGAAGTTATCTCAGATACTAGGCGGCGTTTCGTCCCGGAGTTCCTGAAACAGCACCCTGGTGTCAGGCTGGCTATCGAGGGCCAGGACAAGAACGCGGCAACTACTCAGCGCTCGATGCTATCGGGATTCGCTCTTGGCCTGATCGGTGTGTTCTTGCTGCTAAGTTTCCTGTTCCGCAGCTATGTGGAACCTGTTGTAGTGATGATAGTAATCCCTTTCGCTTTTATCGGCGCCATTTTCGGTCATCTCGTGATGGGCCTCGATTTCACTATGCCAAGTATGCTTGGATTCGTTGCTCTGGCTGGCGTGGTGGTCAACGACAGCATTTTACTAGTCAATTTCATAAAGGATCGCCATGGCCCCGGCACGACTGTAGCTCAAGCAGCACCTCTGGCGGCCCGGGCTCGATTTCGTGCGATCCTGCTGACATCAGTCACAACCATTGCCGGACTTCTGCCGATCATTTCGGAGACCAGCCTGCAAGCCCAGATTTTGGTGCCGCTCGTAACCAGTCTCGCCTTCGGTCTGGTTGCATCAACCTTACTCGTGCTGTTTGTCGTCCCGTCCATCTACGCCATTTTGGATGATTTCGGACTTTCAACACTGGCGCGCGAACGGCGCGAACAGGCTGCTTGACTCGCATAACGAGCGCGTCTGCATATCAGCATTTTGACATACTGCAACGGGCAAAGGCAGGTTGCCATTAACGCGACCGAATGATCGCAAACATCTTGTCCTTGCTGTTGTTTGCGAGAAGCGGAAATCTTTGGGACCAGTAGCTTCCAAACCAATTTCCGGAATACACGGTCGTCTCCTTAGGGTCATTAGCGGACCAATTGCGTGGTGCATCTGGACGTCAGCTAAGGGCCAGAAAGAGACATCAACTTGGGCTCCGACCCAAAACTAGATAGCTTTCTTACGTGCGCTTTAACTCGCTTCGCCCACTTTGCGCAATGCGATCCAGGTCATGAGTGGACCAGCCAATTCAAACACCACTGTTGTCCCGATGGCCAAAGCCAGAAGGGATTCCGAATACTGGGGGAGCTCGTTGCTCGCAACAAGCGCCATTCCCAATGCCACTCCAGCTTGCGGCATAAGTGCTGGCCCGATCCATACTCGGTGCAACTTTTTTGCCTCTGCAAGTGTGCCCCCAAGCCATCCACCAAGAATTCGAGAAAACGACCGCAGCAGAATGAAGGCGGTTCCTACGACCCCAATCGTGGCAAGACTTGCAACATGCAGAGTGGCTCCAGCAAGCACAAAGAAAAACACCATAAAAGGCCACTCGACATGTTCGATCTCATGAAATGGCCTGTTGTGATGTTTTGCACAATTGATAACAATCGCGCCCACAACAATTCCTACTAGTAGGAAAGACACCTCAAACCAGCCAGCAAATCCTGCACAGAGAAAAACAATTCCGAGAGCCTCGACTTGTGACGGTTCGCCAGGGTCAAGTCGACCGGTTAAATACGCGGCGGGTAATCCCAGTGCGATACCGATAGCGACGGCTCCTCCGACCTGCCATAGTCCGTCGTTCAAAATAGCAAGACCGCCATCCCCTATTACAACTTTTGCAAACACAAGGAGAAAACTGAACGCTATCAGTCCCCAAGCGTCGTCTATCGCAACGATGCCTAACAGCGTATCGGTGAAGGGGCCCTTTGCCCCAGTTTGTCGCACAACGTCTTGTGTTGCTGCTGGGGCGGTCGCGGTTGCCATTCCTGCGAGGACCAGTGCTAGGGGAAAGGGTGTTCCCACCATTGTTAGACCAATAGTTACAATGAGCGTCGTTACCATGACTACGGTTAGGGAAATCGTGAGTATCTCCCTACCGTGCTTGCGCATGGTATTGAGGGAAAGTCGACCGCCCAATAAAAAGGCAACCATTGCTAATGCTATGGTTGCCATGAAGTCATACCAGCCTTGAAAGGCCTTTGGCAGCATATCAAATCCGGATGGACCAGCAGCAACACCAAACAAAATCAAAAGTGTTACGCGAGGCATCCTGGTGCGTCGGCCAATCTCATCTGCGAGGAGGCCAAGAAGAAGCAATCCGCCCAAAACAAGAAAAACAACATAGGTTTCCATCGCCACTCTTTAGCATAAATATATGCAGGCAGCAGTGCTTCAATAACGATGCAGAACAGGTTAGGGTAGTGCTGAACTGTTAGTCCAAAAGTCCGCTATGGACCTTGGGCGGCCATTTCAATTCAGCTAATTTTGCTTCCGCATGTGGCGGCAAATAGGGCCATTTCCAAAAAACTCACCTGTAATAACCCCAACTCAAACCCCAATTGCCTAGACACCTAAATAGACAGCAATCAAACTGGTGCCTAATTAGCTGATGACCTTGCCCAAATGACCGGCCCGAAAACTTCAAGAAGCGGTTAGATGATCAGATTCGACCTTGAGCACGACGAAGATTGCAGGAGACGATTGTGAGCAAGAAACTCTACGATGTTCTTGGCGTAAGCGAGGACGCTTCACACAAGGACATTCGGAGTGCATACCGGAAGCTTGCTAAAAAGCTCCATCCTGATCTCAATCCTGGCAACAAGAATGCCGAGGAAGAGTTCAAAGAAGTGTCTTCTGCGTTCGCTATTCTGGGTGACGAGGAGAAGAGAAAGCTTTACGACGTCGGGAAAATCGATGAGGCGGGTGCGGAGGCGCCGCAGCATCAATATTATCGCCAATATGCTGATACGGACGCTCACCACCATTACAACTCGACCGCTGGTTTTGACGATTTAGGCGATCTCGGGGATCTGTTCTCGGAAGCATTCGCGAGACGCGGTGGGACTCAATACCGCCCCGGCGGCTCGTCTATGCCGTTCCCGGGTGCTGACGTCCGATATCACATGACGATTTCGTTTCTGGAAGCAGTAACTGGAACAAAAAAGCGGGTCACAATGCCGGACGGCGGAACGCTCGACGTATCCATTCCAGCCGGCATCAAGGATGGCCAGACGTTGCGGCTGAACGGCAAAGGCGAACCGGGGAGCCACGGTGCCCCACCAGGCGATGCACACGTGTCCATCGAAGTGCAACCACACAAGCTCTTTGAACGTGACGGCGACAATATCGTTATCAAGCTACCGATAGGGTTGCACGAAGCCGTTCTTGGCAGAAAGGTGGAAGTGCCCACAATTTCGGGATCAGTCAGTATGACGGTGCCGAAAGGAGCCTCGTCCGGACAAGTGCTTCGGCTGCGGGGGCTGGGCATAAAGACTAACAAAAGCAAGGGCGATCAACTGGTCCACCTCAAGATCATCATGCCTGATACAATCGATGATGATTTGAATACTTTCATGAGTTCATGGGCTGAAACGCACGATTATAATCCGCGTAACAGACGGGAGTTCAAACCGTAATGTTGACTGAAAAAGACGTACTGCTTCGTGTTTCAGGCGTGACCAGGATGAGGCTTCAGACATGGGTTGAACGTGGCTGGTTGTCCCCGGCGCAGACCGATACTGGTCATGCGTTTTCCGATCTCGACATCGCACGATGTGCTCTTATTCGGCAGATGAGGGATGATCTGGAATTCGACGACGAGACGGTGCCGGTGCTCCTGGCATTGCTAGACCAAGTCTACGGTCTGCGCCGCGAACTCCGCGCCGTTCTGCGCGCTGTTGAGGCACAACCTGACGACATCAGCTCACAAATTCTAGAAGTCCTGAAGAGTGGTCGAGATGAGATTGAAAACGGCGACTGAGAGAACTAACCACGTCATATTACCCATTTTCCATCCGCCTGCATCAAACGATTTTGGATTGTCCGCTTTGGGTCATTTGCAGACTCGCTGGCAACGCCAATCCTATGGCCGATTTTTCACGTATTGATGATGCTACCGTCAGCGTTTTTTGAGGTTTCCTCAGGACCAGGAGGGGACATGACGTCCGCCCGCCTCTATAAATCCCTTTTATGGCCGATCTTGATGCAACGACACCAAACGTGCTTCCTTGATCTATTGTAGTTTAACTTAAAGCGGTGATTGAAAAGGTCGAGATACAGATGAGATACAGCCTAAGCAAACCCAATCAGATGATAGCTGCTTTTCTCTTGTTGACGATTGGCGCTTGCACAATGGTATTTGCTGCTGATCCAGTTGGGCCAAATTTGACGCCAAGGTTGAAGAAATTGCTGGCCACTGAGATGCAGCAGGTTTCCAAGGCAACCGCAGAATTGGCTGTCGCTATTGCTTGTGGCGATCACGGGACTGTGTCGGACCTTGGCGAGAAAGTGCGCGATAGTTTCATCCTGAAACAGTCTCTTACGCCTGAAGACAAGAAAGACCTGATCGCCGCAGTTCCCCCCGCGTTCATAGCTATGGATAAGCAGTTTCATGGGCTAGCCGGAAAACTTTCTGGTGCAGGTCGTGGTGGTGATAGCGAATTGCAGGGATTCTACTATGCGCGCATGCTTGATGCGTGTGTGCAGTGCCATAGCCGATATGCATCGGATCGGTTCAGCGGATTGGGCACCAAGAAATAGCAGATTGCGCAATTCAATCGGCTAGGCTGTACATATGATCGAAGTCCGCTTTGGGTCATTAGCTACATGAAGTTTCTCAAGCTTTGCCCCTGTTTGGTCATCTACGCCCCATTAGCGGACACTTAGATTGAAAACGAGGCGTGACTGGGAGATTCGGTAGCAACATATCTCTGATTTGGGCATCGTTTGTCGCGCGCATTTTAATTGAGTTCGAGTAGCGCTTTTTTATGCGTGGAAATCAGTCATCGATCATAGTCAGTGCAGCGCGTCGGTCGCCAGGTTTCAATCGGAGAAACTGTGTGCGGGCATTCTTAATGTCACGCACCGTTCCGCTATCAGCTGCGGCCCTCAGGGCCATCGTGGTCGGGTGGTCCGCTCCGCATATGAAGATGAGGGCTTTTGCCAGACGCCCCATCGCTACGCGGTCGATCGATTTTTCATCCATTCAAGATGTACTCACGTTTTATGTGCTGTTGCACGTCTGACCTGACCAGCGCACGAGCGGCGCAGGAGCGCACACTCCGAACTCTAGGAGTAGTCCTGCGGCCATCATCCCAACGCACCGCTTCGCCATGCGGAAGTTGACTTGCACCGCTTGCAAATGCGTTCGCCTGACCACGCACTCGGAAACGGCGCACGGCAATTCAGACATTTGCGGATTTTCTCTTCAATGATGTGTGACGGATCTCGTCCTTCGTACTGCTGGTTCACACTTGTGCTCTGTTCCTCAAATTTATCATTACGTTCCATTGATGCCTTCATTCATTCACGCTACTCACGTCGCATAAAATTTCTTCAGGCTCGCTTTGCCATGAGCTTCCGCAGCGGCACCTGAACGAAACCACTGCTTGAGGCTTTCGCGGCGAAATGCTCACAATTTCTGGAGACAGTTGGCTGAGTCGCCCTTAGCGGCTCAATCCAAATGATATTCACCTTAGTATCTTACATATGGTGTCGAAGTAACAACTTATCAAGAACGCATTCTGTAAGAGCCGCCCCGTTCGGTCTTTGACTTGGGTCAGGCCGTGGAGGCAGCCAAAGCCAGCATATCCCACGACTATCCATTGAAGTCCGCTTAGGGCCAGAAGCGGACATTGCAGCACTCTGAAGTGCGCGACGCAATCAGGGGAAAGATGAAATTGCGCCGCGCGGTAGACTTGTCATTGTTTTGCGTAACTAGATTTGCAGATTACTGACGCTCTGAGATGCGTTCTTTGATGCTGCCAGTATCAGATTTGGCAAGAGGTGAAGCTGTGCGCCCACCGTTAGTT